>NZ_JAMYED010000008.1:0-237372 GCF_033843685.1 Stenotrophomonas sp. RG-453 | reverse complement strand
ACAATTGATATGTTGCTTGATCAAACGTCTGCAAGATGGACAATCATCCTTCCTGCAGGCGCCTTCACAAGATACCTGCGCATACTGTCAAAGAACTTTGGAGTCGGCCTCAGCGCCTTCCTCCGTGTGCCCCGACGTTTCCGTCGTTGCGAGCCGCCCATTATAGCCGGCTTTTCCGCCTCGTCAACACCTTTTTTCAAGGCCGTTTCACCGAAGTGAAACGTTGTTGCCGATGCTGCTTCGTCGTGCGACCCGAAGGTCTTTTCGTCGAAGCGAGCCGCCTATTATGTCAGGCTTTTCGTTTCCGTCAACACCTTCTTTCGAAGCTTGTTGCCGTCGCTGCGGGTGGGTGTTCACCGGGGTGAAGACCGCGTCGCAGCGAGGGAGCGAATACTAAAGACTTCTGAAAATTCGTCAAGCGTTTTCGTCGATCTTTTTCATCATCGCGTCATCCGTGCGTGCTGCTCGACAACAAGCGCGGCAGCACGCGCGTTGCGCGTGCTGCCGCAGGCTTGCTAACAATGCATCTCTTGTCATCAGGAATGCATGCGATGTCTGCGGTTGGCAAACGTTCGTTGTGGCGCGATCTCTCCCTGCCTGCGGTGATGGCAGGTTTCATCACCGTCTTGGTGGGCTTCGCCAGTTCGGCGGTGATCGTGTTCCAGGCCGCACGCGCGGTCGGCGCAGACCAGGCGCAGATCGCTTCGTGGATGTGGGCGTTGGGGCTTGGCATGGGCGTGACGTGTATTGGTCTGTCACTGCGCTATCGGATGCCGGTCGTCACTGCATGGTCCACGCCCGGTGCGGCGATGCTCGTGGTCGGTGCGGGCGCGGTCGGCTACAGCGATGCGATCGGTGCGTTCGTGCTTGCTGCCGTGCTTGGCATGTTGGCCGGCTTCTCGGGGATCTTCGCGAAGCTGATGAAGCGTGTGCCGATGGCGCTGGCCGCGGGCATGCTTGCGGGTGTACTGCTGCGCTTCGGGCTGGATGTGTTCGTCTCGATGGGCACTCAGCTGGGCATGGCACTGGCGATGTTCGCCACCTGGCTGATCGGGCGACGGCTGTTCCCGCGTTATGCAGTGATCGCCACCCTGCTTGTCGGTGTCCTGGTGGCGGCCGGTCAGGGCCTGCTTCATATGGAACAGGTGCGACTGGAACTGGCCACGCCGGTGTTCACCTGGCCAACGCTGTCGTGGGCAGCGGTGTTCGGCATCGCCCTGCCCCTGTTCGTGGTCACCATGGCCTCGCAGAACATCCCGGGCGTCGCGGTGATCCGTGCCTCCGGGTATGACACGCCGGTCTCACCCGTGATCGGCTGGATCGGCGTGGTCAATACGATCCTGGCCCCCTTCGGTGCGTATGGGCTCAATCTGGCCGCGATCACCGCCGCGATCTGCATGGGGCGCGAAGCGCACGAGGATCCGGCCCGCCGTTATACCGCCGCGGTGGCCGCGGGCGCCTTCTATATCGTGGTGGGCCTGTTCGGGGCGACGGTGGCGGCCGTGTTCGCCGCCTTCCCCAAGGAGCTGGTCGCCTGCGTGGCCGGCATCGCGCTGTTCGGGACGATCGCCAACAGCCTGGCCACGGCGCTGCGCGAGGAGGCCGATCGTGAAGCGGCGCTGGTGACGTTCCTGGTCACCGCTTCGGGCCTGTCGCTGGCCGGGATCGGCTCGGCATTCTGGGGGTTGGTCGCCGGCAGCATCTGTCTGCTGGCATTGCGGCCGCGCCCGGCCGCCCGCTGACGCCTCACGCGCCTTACAGCCGCCTCAGCACGACGGATGGCGGTCATACACGGCCACGGCCGCATCGATCTGGGCGTCGATCATGGCCTCGTGCAGGGCGGTGCTGGGCGCGCGATAAGGATCCTCGGCCGTCTCGTCCGGCCGGGCCGGGGGTGGAACCGTACTCATAGCGGGCGAACCGCCAGCGTCTGCTGCAGCACGTGCTGCGCGCCCGGCGCCAGCGTCACCACATCCGGACCGGCGTTGGCCGCTTCCAGGCACACATAGTTGCGCCAGCCGGCCCCGACATCGGCCATCTTGCTGGCGCCGGCCTCACCCGGGTTCCAGGCGACCAGCGAGCGGCTGCCGGTGGTGGTGATCTCGATGCGGCGCTTCAGGCCCGGGTCCTTGAGCACGTAGCGGCCGCCGGCCTGCGTATAGATGCGGTCGCTGCGGCCGGGATCGCGCGGGTCGCGCAGGTTCCAGTCGCCCTGCTGCTGGCGCGGGGTCGCGTAATTCTCGAACTTGTCCAGGTAGGACAGGCCATCCAGGCCCTCCACGCTGACCTGCATCGCATCGCTGACATGGAAGTAGTTGTGCAGGGCCTGGGTGAAGGCGACCGGCTGGCGGCCGGTGTTGTCGGTGATCAGGCGCTGTTCCAGGGTCCGGCCGATGCGCAGCTCCATGCGCAGGCGCAGGTCCAGGTTCTCCAGCACCGGCGGCGCCAGGGTCAGCACCATGGTGCCGTCGGCCTCGCGACGGGCCTGCTGCAGGGTCCATGGCACGTTGCGGACGAAGCCATGCGAGGGCACGTCATTGCCCTGCCCCTGGCGGCCGAAGTACGGCCAGCACACGGGGCTGCCCCCGCGGATCGGGGTCGGCAGCGGCTGGGCGCTCGGCGAGAGCCACATGACGTCCTGCCCGCCCTTGGGCACATAGGACAGGAGCTGGCCGCCGAACACGCTGATCGCGGCGGTGGCGAACGGGGTCTGGACCGTCCACGCGGGGAAGCCCTGGATGTCGGCCAGGCTCAGGCCAGGCACCTTGGGCAGGGCAGCGCGCGGCGCGGCCGGGGACTGGACATACTGGGCGTGATTGGGCGGCAGGGTGAATACGGTGGATGCGGGCATGGTCGGTGTGGAAGAAGGAGGAGCACCGCGCAGGGCGGTGAGAATGCGCTGGCCGGCACGGCCATCGGCGGGGGTCCAGCCCAGGCGCTGCTGCTCGGCCTGGATGGCGCGGCGGGTCGCGGTACCGATCATGCCGTCGGCCGTACCGATATCGTGGCCGCGGGCCAGCAACAGGGTCTGCAGCTCTCGACGTTCGGTACGGCCGATGCCGGGATCGTCGGTCGGCCAGGCGGCGACGATACCCGGACCACCCCGCAGGCGATCGGCCAGGGTGGCGATCGCTAGGGCGTAGCTCTCGGCGGCGTTGTAGGCGTAGATCGCGTCGTAGTTGCGGAACACCAGCCAGGCCGGTCCCTTGATCCCGGTGGGCAGCAGCAGCGCGGCACTGCTGTCGGCGGGCAGTCCGGCCGGGGCCAGCGTGCCGCCGGCCACCGGGATGATGCCCTGTGCGCGCCAGTCGGCCAGTGGCCTGCGCTGGGTGCGGCCGGCCTGGCCGGCGTTGAAGCCGGCCGGAACCGTCACTTCCATCCCCCAGGGCTGGCCGGTGCGCCACCCGGCCTTCTTCAGATAATTGGCGGTGGAGGCCAGCGCATCGGGTATCGAGGCGACCAGATCGCGACGGCCATCGCCGTCGCCATCCACCGCGATGCGCGCATAGGTGGAGGGCATGAACTGGGTATGGCCGAACGCGCCGGCCCACGAACCGGTCAGGCCTTCGGCGCGCAGGTCGCCGGCATCGATCAGCTTGAGCAGGGCGAGCAGTTCGCCGCGGAAGAAGGGCTGGCGGCGGCCTTCGCAGGAGAGCGTGGCCAGCGACTGCAGCAGCGGGCGCTTGCCGAACACGCGGCCGTAGTCGCTCTCCACGCCCCAGACCGCCACGATGGTGGCCGGATCGACCCCGTACTCGGCCGAGACCCGGGCCAGCAGGTCGCGGTGCTCGACCAGGCGGGCACGCCCGTCCTCGACGCGCTGGGTATCCACCAGCGCCGCAAGGTAGTCCCACAACGGGGTAGTGAATTCCGGCTGCGCGTCCAGCAGCGGCAGCACGCTGGGATCCGGGGTCAGCCCGGCGGTGAGCACATCGAAGCGCTCGGCGCCGATGCCCTGCTTGCCGGCCTGCGCCTTGAGCGTGGCCAGACAGGTGGAGAATGCATCCGGGGCGGCCACCGCCAACGACGGTGCGCCGAGCCACAGCCCGGCCAACAACAGGGGCGACCATCGCATTGGCGGAATCCTTGCAGCCAGTGGACCTGCATCATAGCGGCAATGCGGCGCAGGTCAGACCGGCTGCAGCAGGCGCAGGCCGAAGGCGGGATCGGTGGCGTTCCAGTGGGCCGTCACGCGCAGGCCCGCGGCTGCGGCCATCGTTGCGAACACCGCGTCGGTGTACTTGTGGCTGTACTCGACCGTCATCGCCTCGCCCGCGGCGAAATCGAAGCTCTGCCCGTCCACCTGCACGCGCTGCTCGCGCTGGCTGACCAGTTCGGTTTCGATGCGCAGGCGCGGCACGCTGTACCGCGCGCGATGACGGAACCCGTCGAGATCGAAATCACTGCCGATGTCGCGGTTGAGCCGGCGCAGCAGATTGAGGGTGAAATCGGCCGTGACGCCGGCCGCATCGTTGTACGCCGCTTCGATCAGCCCCGCATCCTTGTGCAGGTCGATGCCGATCAGGGCCATGCCGTCGGGGCCCATGGTCTGGCGCATGGCCTTCAGCAGCGCAATGGCCTCGTCATGCGCGAAGTTGCCCAGCGTCGAGCCCGGGAAGAACACCAGGTGGCGCGCCGGCTCGCGCTGCGGCGATGGCAGCTGCACCGGCTGGGTGAAATCCGCGCAGACCGGCAGCATTTCGATCTCCGGCAGCAACGGGGCCAACCGGGTGATGCTGTCCAGCAGTGCGGCACGGGAGATCTCGATCGGGGTGTACGCCACCGGGTCACGCAGTGCCTGCAGCAGCAGCTCGGTCTTGCGCCCACTGCCGCTGCCCAGCTCGACCACGTGCAGGCGGGGACCAACCACCTTGGCGATGTCACGCGCGCAGTCCTGCAGCAGCTGCAGCTCGGTGCGGGTCGGGTAGTACTCCGGCTGCTGGGTGATCTGCTCGAACAACGCCGAGCCGTGGGCATCGTAGAAATACTTCGACGGCAGTTGCCGCGGCGTGGCGGAGAGGCCACGCAGGATGTCGGCGGTGATCTGGTCGCGGTCCGGCTGCAGATCGGTCAGCGCCTGGAGTGCATCACGGACCGAACTCATGCGGCGTCCCGGGCCAGGCGCAGGCCGGCGAACTGCCACCGGGCCGACGGCGCGAAGAAATTGCGGTAGCTGGCGCGCAGGTGATCGGCAGGCGTGGCACAGCTGCCGCCGCGCAGGACCCATTGCCCGCACATGAACTTGCCGTTGTACTCGCCGAGATTGCCCGGGAAGGTGCGGAACCCCGGATACGGCCCGTAGGCGCTGCTGGTCCATTCCCAGACATCGCCGAACAACTGGACGATATCGCCTGACTCCTCCGCCCCGCCGGGGTGAAGCTGATCGCTATCGGCGAAACGACCCCGCAGCGGGCGGCCGGCGGTGGCCGCCTCCCATTCGAATTCGGTGGGCAGGCGGGCCTCCTGCCAGCGCGCGTAGGCGTCGGCTTCGAAGTAACTGAGATGGCAGACCGGGGCGTGCGGATCGAGCGGGCGCCACCCGCCGAGGGTGAACTCGCGCTCCAGTGCGTCGTCCCAATACAGCGGATGCTGCCAGCGCTGGTCCTGGCACAAGGTCCAGCCTTCGCTCATCCACCAGCGTGGCTCGCGGTAGCCGCCGGCCTGGACGAACCGGCGATACTCATCATTGCTGACCGGGCGGTTGGCCAGCGCATGCGCCGGGACCAGGGCGCGGTGTACGGGCGATTCGTTGTCGTAGGCGAATGTCGGCTGGGTAGGCCAGACCGGCGCGCCGATCTCCACGATCTGCTCGGGACTGCTGAGCCACTGCAGGGGCAGCGCACGGGCCGGCGCCACCGCAAGATCCTCACGGTAGGCTGGCTGCAGCGGGTTGGACCAGAACGCATGCTTGATATCGGTCAGCAGCAGTTCCTGATGTTGCTGTTCATGGTGCAGGCCGAGCAGCAACTGGTGCCGGGCCTGCTCGCTGAGGCTGCCGGCCTGCAGGGCGGTGATCACGCGCTGGTCAATCCGGGCGCGGAACTCCAGCACCTCCTCCAGCGACGGGCGCGAGAGCAGGCCACGCTGCGGACGTGCATGTGCCGGACCGATGCTCTGGTAATAGCTGTTGAACAGGTAATGCCAGTCCGCATCGATCGGTGCGTAACCGGGCCGGGTGGCCAGCACGAAGCGCTCGAAGAACCAGGTGGTGTGGGCCAGGTGCCATTTGGCCGGGCTGGCATCGGCCATGCTCTGCACCATGGCGTCTTCGGCGCTCAGCGGGGCGGCCAACGCGACCGTGCGGGCCCGCACGCCGGCGTAGCGGGCGGCCAGCGACGACGGCGGGGCGGCGGTGAGCGGTGGTGCGGCAGCAACGGCGGTATTCATTGCGATCAGGATCGACCAGCCGGAGTGAGTGCCACGTCATGGCACGGCATCGGTCTGGTGACAGCGTTCAAGTTGAATACGCGATCCCCGTACGCGGCCGGGGCGACGGCGCTGGGGGTGCGTGCGGCCGCCTTGGGTCAGGGCAGCGCGTCGAGGTAGAACCAGCGCCCGTCTTCGCGCACGAAGCGGCTGTGCTCGAGCATCTTCACCGCACTGCCGCCGCCCACCTTGTAACGGGCAAGGAACCGGACCTGGGCGTGGTCCGGATCCGACTGCGTGTGGGCCTGGATCGTCAGCCCCAGCCAGTGGGTGCGCTGGCCGGGCGCTTCCTCCAGCGACAGCTCGGCCGGGCGCGTGGACGGGTGCCAGCTGGCCAGCAGGTAGTCGGCCAGGTGGCGCACGTAGGCGCTGTAACGCGAACGCATCAGCGCTTCGGCATCCGGGGCGGGCGCGCCGGCGTGATAGCGGCCGCAGCAGGCGGTGTAGGCCAAGGGGCGGCCGCAGGGACAGGGATCGGAGTTGGCGGTGGTCATGGGGGTATTGTCGCGCGATGACCGGGCGTATGCTGGCGCGCCTTCTGCCGCGATGTCCCGCCGTGCTTGAGCTGGTTCCCCCTGAGCTGTTGTGGTTGGTGGCGATCGCCTTCATCGCCGGTCTGGTCGATGCCGCGGTCGGCGGCGGCGGGCTGGTGCAGTTGCCCGGGTTGTTCACCGTATTGCCGCAGCACACCCCGGCCATGCTGTTTGGCACCAACAAATTCAGTTCGATGTTCGGTACGGCAGCGGCGGCGTTCCGCTACGCACGCAATGTGCGATTCCCGTGGCGGCCAGTGCTGTTCGCCGCGGGCACGGCCTTCGTGTTCTCCTTCGCCGGCGCCACGGCGGTCAGCCTGCTGCCCAAGGACGCGGTGCGCCCGCTGGTGCTGGTGCTGCTGGTGGCGATGCTTGGCTACACGCTGTGGAAGAAGGACTTCGGTGCCCTGCACCGCCCGCGCGAGATCGGCCGCAAGGAGCTGGTGACCGCGCTGGCGATCGGTGCGGTGATCGGGTTCTACGACGGCTTCTTCGGGCCGGGCACCGGCAGCTTCCTGATCTTCCTGTTCGTGCGTTTCTTCGGGCTGGACTTCCTGCGCGCCTCGGCCGCCTCCAAGGTGGTGAACCTGGCCACCAACGTGGCGGCGATCTCGTTCTTCGTGCCGACCGGCAACATCCTGTGGCTGTTCGCGCTGCCGATGGCCGCGGCCAACATCATCGGCTCGGTGGTCGGCACGCGGATGGCGCTGCGCGGTGGCACGCCCTTCATCCGCAAGCTGTTCGTCGGCCTGGTGGTGGTGCTGATCGCCCGGATGGGCTGGGATACCTTCGCCGGCTGACAGGACGGGCCAGCCCTGGGGGCTGACCCGTCGATTGCTCAACGCTTGGGCTTGACCGGCTTCTTCGCGGCGGTCCTGGGCGCCGGCCTGGCCGCCGCCTTGCTGGCGGCCTTCCTGCCCGGCGCTTTGGCGAGTGCCTTGGCCGGTGCCTTGGCCGCGGCTTTCTTCGGGCGCGATACCGGTGCCGGTGCATCCGGCGTCGCCGTGGCGGCGTCGGCCTGCCCGGCAGCCGGTTCGGCGATCACGGCATCGGCGGCCTGTCCTGGCACCTCGACTTCCGCCGGCGCTGCGATCACGGGCGCTGCCGCTACCGGCGCCACCGCGGCCTCACCGCCGGCGCGGGCGCGTTCGGGCAGCTTCAGGCGCTTGCCTTCGTCGTCGTACTCGATCAGCAGCACGCCGGAGTCGTGGCGCCCGCTGATCTCCACGAAGCACGCACCGCCGATGAACGGCTCCAGCGTCATCACCGACTTCAGCGGCGTGGCCACGACCATCTGGAACCCGAAGTTGTCGAAGATGTTCATCGCCAGCGCGGTGAACTCGTTGTCGGCCTTGTCGAAGGCTTCATCGAGCACGACTGCCGCGTAGCTGGGCAGCTGGCCATCGGCACCGCCGAGCTGGTAGCGCAGCGCGGCCGCCAGGCAGGTGGTGGCCAGCTTCTGGCGCTGGCCGCCGGATTTGCCCGCGCCGCTGCGGTAGATCTCGACCTGCTGGCGAGTGGCGGCATCGAGCTCGACGCCGACGAATTCCACATGCAGGCGCACGTCGAGTACCAGCTCGCGCCAGCGCTTGTCCTCGCCTTCCTGCGAGCCGAGCTTGGCGACCAGCTCACGCAGCACCGCGAACTGCGCTTCGGCCAGTTCGCGCTGCTCGGTCTGCTGCTGGGACAGGACATCGCGCAGGCGCTGGTGGAAATCCAGCACCTCGGGCAGACGGCGGTCGGTGAGTTCGATGGTCAGCAGGGTGCCGCGGTTGAACGGCACCTGCTCCAGCGAGGCATTGACCTCGTCCAGGCGCTGGGCGATCGACTTGCGCGCCTCGGCGGTGTGGCGCTGCAGCGCCAGCAGGTTGTTCTTGCTCTGGCTCTGCAGCAGATCGAAGAAGCGCGCCTCGTGCTGCGGCAGGCCATCGTTCTCCAGCCGTTGCAGGCGGGCCAGGAAATCGTCGGCGCTGGACAGGCTGACGGTGAAGTCGCCGCTGTCTTCCGGCCAGGCCTGGCAGTAGCGGCGGAAGCAGCCCAGCAGCAGGTTTTCCAGCCGGTTGTGTTCGGCCTGGGAGCCGCCGAGCTGTTCGTTGAGGGTGTTGCTGATCTGCCGGAAGTGCGCTTCCAGGTTTTCCAGGCTGAGCACGCCGAGCGCTTTGAGGCGTTCGTCCAGGCCCTGCTGCTGCAGGGGCGTGACCACGCGCTTGGCCAGCGGCGCGCACTGCTCGTGCAGGCGCGCCAGGCGTTCGTGCTCACGGCCGAGCTGGCCGCGCTCCACGCGCACGTCTTCATAGGTGCGCTTGGCCTGGGCCACATCGGCCCGGGTCTTTTCGATCTGTTCGCCGAGCCTGCGCAGGTCGGCATTGCCTTCGCGCAGGTCGTGCAGGGCTTGGGCGATGTCGTCCAGGCGCTGCAGCGGCGCGGCCACATCGATCTCGTCCCAGCCCAGCGTGCACAGTTGATGGCAGGCCAGGCGGGCCTTGCCATCCTGTTCGCGCTGCGCGCGCAGGCCGGCCACGTCGCTGTCGCAGGCGGCGATGCGCTGCGCCAGTTCGATCGCTTCGCGCTCGTACAGGTCCAGCTTGTCGCGGTTGTTGAAGCCGAGCAGCCAGCGGCGGCGGTCGCTGATGTTGTGGCGATCGTCCTTCTCGAAACGCTCGCCCGGGTGCTTGACCTGGCCTTCCTTGGTGATGCCGCGGTCGGTATCGCGCAGGTGGCGCGCATCGACGCATTCGTAGTCAAAGCGCTTGCCCAGCTCGCGGCGCAGCCAGCCGGCATAGCCGTGCTCGCGCAGCACCAGCTTGTGCAGCAGCGAGCGTGCACCGGGCTCGCGGACGTGCAGGGCATCGTCGTTGCGGCGCACGCGGTAATACACCAGGCGGGTACCGAGGTGGGTCTGGTTGATCCACTCCGAGACCTGGGCATGGTGGCGCTCGTCAACCAGCAGCGACTGCGCGAAGCCGTGCAGCACACGCTCGATCGCGCCCTGCCATGCGGCGTCTTCATCGCGGACCTGCAGCAGTTCACCCACGAACGGCAGCGCCGCCTCGGGAATGCCGGTGTCGCTGCTCAGGCGCGCGCGCAGCTGCTGCATCGGCGCCGGAATGCTGGACGGGGTGCGCTTGAGCGCCTCCAGTTCCGAACGCACCTCGGCAAAGCGGCGCTCGTCGTCGCGCTTGCCGCCCATGCGCTCGGCGATGGCTTCATCCAGCTCGGCCGCGGCACGCTGGCCGTCGTCCAGTCTGGCCTGGGCGCGGGCAAGCTGTTCGGCGAAGCCGTGCGCGGTCTCGGCCAGGGTTTCGCCGAGCTCGCGGCTGGCATGGTTGGCCTGGTTGCGCTTGGCCAGGCGGCGGTCGCGTTCCTGGGCGACACGGCCCTGTTCGCGCTCCAGCTCTTCGATGCGCTCGCCGCCCTGCTGGCGACGCTGCCCCTCCAGTTCGGCGAGGTGGCTTTCATGGTTCTCCAGCGCGCTGCGGCGCTGGCCTTCTTCACCGGACAGGCCGCGGTCGCGGGTGTCCAGTTCCAGCAGGCGCGCCTCGAGCAGGGCCAGGCGACGCTGCTCGCGCACACCGTCGATGCCCAGCTTCATCTCGTCCAGGTCTTCACGCTGGCGGCGCAGTGCCTGCAGATCGGCGTAGTGGCCGCGCGCCGGCAGCAGGGTTTCGACCTGGCGGCGCGCGGTGACCACGGCCTGGTGGGCGCCATCGAGTTCGGCGAAATCATCGACCAGGCGCTCGGCGGCATCGAAGGTGCGCGGCGCATCGAGCATGAAGTCGCGCAGGAACACGTTCAGATCGCCGAGGTTCTTCGCCGACTGCGTCTTGTGCAGCAGGCGCAGCGCCATTTCGTTCTCGATCCCGAGCACGTGGCGGAACCGTTCGGCATAGCTGGCGAAGCTGTCGAAGTGATGCACATCGCCCAGGCGCTGCTTGAGCTTGCGCAGGTCCAGGTCGAAGCCGCCGAGGTCGCGCGCGATGTCGAAGCTGCGCTCTGCGACCATGTAGTGCTTGCGCACATCGGCCGCGGCGGCGCCGTTGCCGGCGATCCAGAACAGCCGCACCAGGCTGACGATGCGGCCGTCGTTGCTGCGGTACTCCAGCACCAGCGCGGTCCAGGTGGCGCCCTTGCGCAGGTACTGGGTGGCGATCTCGCCGGTGCCGCTGTCTTGCTGGTCAGCCCACGCGCCACGCACATACGAGACCAGGTTGCGGTCGCGGCCACTGCGTTCGGCTTCGCGCGCGGCGGCGTTGAAGTCGACCAGGGCCGGCGGCACCAGCAGCGCGGACATCGCATCAAGCAGGGTCGACTTGCCCGAGCCGGAGCGGCCGACGAACAGGAAGCCACGTTCGGCGATCGGCACTTCAGTCAGGCCGGAGAAGGTGCCCCAGTTGTGGACCTGCAGGCGGCGCATGCGGAACTGCTGCGCGCGCGGGTCGGGCTGGTCGCCGGGGAACAGAGCGGGTGCGGGAATGTGGACGGTCATGGCAGGGCTAGCAATCCAGGCAGGGCAGCGGCGCGCGGGCGCGCGCTCAGGCGTCGAGGTCGGCCGGCGCTTCGCGCAGGCGGCGGTACACCTGGGCCAGGGCGGCGACATCTTCGGCGGAGAACATCAGTTTCAGTGCCGGCGAGACTTCATGACGCGCATCGTCACCGCCAAGGCGGGTGAGGATGTGGTTGTCCTTCATCTTCTGCACGGCACTGGCGACGCGGCGGTTGAAGCCGGCGCGGTCGGTGGACAGGTGGCGCTCGTACACGGCCAGTGCTTCGGCCAGTTCGGCATCCTCGACCACCGCGCGCACGCCGCGTGCATCGGCTTCGGCCAGCTGCTGGCGCAGGTGCAGCAGCAGCACCGAGTCGATGAAGGTCAGCGGCGAGGTACGCAGCAGCACCGGCGCGTCGATATCTTCGGTATCGGCCTGGCGGGTGAAGGCCACCCCGCTCTCGCGGTCCAGCACCAGCTCCAGGAACAGGTCCGAGAGCGCCGAGCGGATCGCCGCTTCACTGCGGATCAGCGCCGGCCACAGCTTGGCGTGGCGCAGCTGGTCGATGCTGGGGCCGATCAGCAGCTGGCACAGCGCACGGCGGCCATCGAGCGGCAGCCGGCCGGTATCGCCCATGTAGAAGACATCGTTGCTGCGTCGCAGGACCGGCGTCACCACGACGGGCTCGTCGTCATGCTCGTCGGCGCCGCCATCGATCGGGGTGTCGGTGGATTGTTCATGCCAGCTCATGGCGTTTCTCCTGGGTGAACCAGATCAGCGGAATGCGGGCGCGACGCCATTGGCCATCGCCGCCGCGCCATTGCGCGATCTCCTGTTGATCGGTGGCGACCTCGCCATGGCGGGTGCCGAGGGAGAGGTAACCGATGATGCTGCCCAGCCCCTGCGGGGCCTCACGGTGGTCGAGCACCTGCGCGATCGACAGCCGCGGCTGCTCGCCAAGCAGGTCGTGCAGATCGCGGCGCAGGGTGCGGAAGTCGATTTCCGAGGCGGCGACGAGATCGCCGACGCTCTCCAGCGAGATCGCGGCGGTGTCGTTGCGCTGCACGCTGCCATCGACCTGCGCCTGGCGCGGGTCGTGCAGTTTCCACTGCGACAGCGAGCGCAGGCGGCTGGTGGTCAGCTGCAGGTCGCGGCCGATGCTGCGCTGGGCCGGGATGTGGTCGCGCAGGCCCAGCGCCTCGCCCTGGGCCTGCTTGAGCAGCTGGTTGAGGCGGCGCTGTTCCAGGTAGCCGCGGCTCTGCACGAAGCCACGCAGGCTGCGCGCGAAGTGCTGCAGCACATCGTGGACCTGGCCACCGCGCTCGAGCATGGTGGTGGTGAAGCCGCGCAGGAAGGTGCGTTCGTTGCGGTCCAGCTTGCGGGCAAAGCCACGGGCAAGCACGGTCTCCAGCGCGGCGTCGAGCTGGGCGCTCTGTTCGGCATCGTTGAGCAGGCGCCAGAACGCGTCGAAACTGCGCCCGGCATCGCTGTCACCGATCACATCCACGCCTTCGAACAGCTTGGAGAGCACGTCGCCGCGCTCGCCTTCGTCATCGATGATGCGTTCGCGGAATTCGCGGTTGAGGCGTTCGAAGTCGTCACGCACGCGGTGGAAATCTTCGGTCAGTTCGTCGGCCAGGCCGATGATCTGGCGGGTCCGTTCCAGCGCGCGCTTGCCATCCAGCGAGGATACCTTGCCGCCGCTGACGCGGGCGATCTCGGCATCGATGCGGTCGCGCTCGTCGCGCAGCGCGGACAGGCGTGCGTCCGGATTGGATTCGGTCAGCGCGGCCAGCTGCGAGAGCTGCTCGATCACCAGTGCCAGGCGGCTCTCGGTGGCGGCAGCGCGCGCCTGCTCCAGGCTGTCGGCGAAGCGGATCGCCTGCGCGGCCTGGGTGGACAGTTCGTACTGTTCCTGGTCGGCACCCTCGGGCAGGCGGCGTTCCAGCCAGCCCTGGGCCAGCCAGTGGGCGATGTAGACCTGCGCGGTGCGCGGCAGATCGCGCGAGAGTTCATCGGCCTTGAGATCGTCCAGCGCGCGCTGCAGGCGTTCGTGCAGCACCGCGGTGGACAGGGTGCGCTCGTCCTGCATCAGCAGGCTCTGCAGCAGGCCGATGATCTCCGGCGCGTGATCGGCCGCCAGCAGCTTCCACTGCGATTGTTCGCGCAGGTGGCGGTAACGGGTAATGCGCTCGCGATGCTTCATTCGAGACCGGGGACAGGAAGACGGGCCGCGCGGGTCGCAGCGGCCGGGAGGGAAACGGGACGCGCACGCACCCGCAGGGCCGGGCCGAAGCCCAGCACCTGCCGGCCGCGCGCGACGGCGCGGGGAATCAGCGCTTGCCGCCCACTTCGATGAAACGCAGGAACTCGGCGCGGGTACGCGCGTCCTCGCGGAAGCTGCCCAGCATCTTGGAGGTGACCATGCTGACGCCACGCTTGTGGATGCCGCGGGTGGTCATGCACTCGTGCGCACCTTCCACCACCACGCCCACGCCGACCGGCTGCAGCACGTCCTGGATGCACTGGGCGATCTGCGCGGTCATCTTTTCCTGGACCTGGAAGCGGCGTGCGTACGCCTCGACCACCCGGGCCAGCTTACTGATGCCCACCACCTTGCCGGCCGGCAGGTAGCCGACGTGCACGCGGCCGATGATCGGCGCCATGTGGTGTTCGCAGTGGCTTTCGTACTCGATGTCGCGCAGCACGATCAGTTCATCGTAGCCGGCCACTTCCTCGAAGGTCCGCTCCATGTAGGCGCGCGGGTCATCGCGGTAGCCGCTGAACCAGTCGCCATAGGCTTCGGCGACGCGGCGCGGGGTATCCAGCAGGCCTTCACGGGTCGGATCTTCACCGGCCCAGCGCAGCAGGGTGCGCACCGCCGATTCGGCCTCGGCCTGGGTGACGGGGTTGGCGTCGTTGTCTTGCTTGCTCATTACATACAGCACCCGAAGGGGGGCGAGCATCGTACCCGACAGACCCCTCGGGCGTCCTGCGCCGGGGCTCGGTGGCCCTGCCCGCGCAGGCCCTCGTTGGGCGACGGTTGTGCCGGAGGTATTGATAGGATGGAAATTAGTAGTATCCTATCTATTCTGATGAACCGATCCTTCGACGAACGCACCCAGCTGCAGATGCAGCTCAGTTCCGGCCTGCTGTACGCAGGGCGGCAGTGGCAGCGCCTGGCCGACCAGGCCCTGGGCAGCTACGGCATCTCCGCCGCCTGCACCATGCCGCTGCTGATGATCGGGCGCGCCGGCGGGGGTATCCGCCAGGTGGCACTGGCCCATCAGCTGGGCATGGAAGGCCCGTCGCTGGTACGCCTGCTGGACAAGCTGGCCGCCAGCGACCTGGTCCGCCGCGAATGCGACGCCAGCGACCGCCGCGCCAACCTGCTGTGGCTGACCGACAAGGGCCAGGCCCTGGTCAGCGAACTGGAAACCCAGTTGATCGGCCTGCGCCAGGACGTGTTCGGCGAGCTGTCCATGGATGAACTGCGCACCGTGCTGAAGCTGTGGCAGCTGCTGGCCGACGCTGCCGACCGCGTGACGTAAGCCTGTTCCCCCGTTGTGCCGCCCGGTGTCGTCCCTCGACGCCGGGCGATCCCCTTTCCGCTCCCCTGCGAATCCTTTGCCTCGATGTACGGTGAATTCAGTCTCTATGGTGTGTTCGTCCCGACCCTGCTCGGGCTGATGCTGCTTGCCTACCTGCTCAAGAGCGGGTTGCGCGTGGTCCTGCAGCGCACCGGCGCCTACCGCCACATCTGGCACCCCGCCCTGTTCAACCTGGCCGTGTACGTGATCGTGCTCGGCGCGTTGTTTTCCCTGATGCGTTGGATGCAATCGTGAACAAGATCCTCAAGCAGACATTCCCGGTCGTATTGACCGTCGTGGCCGTGGTGGCCGCCGTGCTGGTGCTGCGCCACCTGTGGGCGTACTACATGGACGAACCGTGGACGCGCGATGCGCACGTCAGCGCCGACGTGGTGCAGGTGGCGCCGGATGTGTCCGGGCTGGTGGAGGCGGTGAAGGTGGCCGACAACCAGCCGGTCAAGCGCGGTGAGGTGCTGTTCGTGGTCGACCGGGCGCGCTATGAGATCGCGCTGGAGCAGGCCCAGGCCGCCCTGGGCGAGCGCCGCGCCACGCTGGACCAGCTGCGCCGCGAGATCGCGCGTGACCGCAGCCTGCAGGATCTGGTCGCCGCCGAGGATGCCGAAGTGCGCCGCGCCAAGCTGCTCGCCGCGCAGGCCTCGATGGCGACCGCACAGGCCGCGGTGGATCTGGCCAAGCTCAACCTGGCGCGCACTGAAGTGCGCAGCCCCAGCGATGGCCACGTCAACGACCGCACCGTGCGTGCCGGTGACTATGTGACCGCCGGGCGCCCGGTGATGGCCGTGCTCGATACCGGCTCGTTCCGCGTGGACGGCTACTTCGAGGAAACCCGCCTGCAGGGCGTGCATGCCGGCCAGAAGGTCGACATCCGCCTGATGGGCGAGGCGCAGCCGCTGCAGGGCCACGTGCAGAGCATCGCCGCCGGCATCGAAGACCGTTACCGCAGCGAAGGCAGCAGCCTGCTGCCGAACGTGACCCCGGCCTTCGACTGGGTGCGGCTGGCCCAGCGCATCCCGGTGCGCATCCATATCGACCGCGTGCCGGCCGGCGTGAACCTGATCGCCGGGCGCACCGCCACCGTTACCATCCAGCCGGACACCGCGCCGGCCACGCCGGCACAACCGGCACGGACGGCGCTGTGAACCGCCCGGCGCTGCACCGCATCGCGCTGGGGCTGGCGCTGACCACGCTGGCCGCGTGCCGCACCGTCGGCCCGGACTACGCGGTACCGGCCGGCTCCGCGTTCCAGCGGCCGGAGGCCAATGCCGCCTTCCTCGACACCGGCAACCCGCAGGTCGCCGCTGGCGCCGCGCTGCCCGCACGCTGGTGGGAGCTGTACCAGGACGACACCCTCAACGCCCTGGTGCAGCAGGCGCTGCGCGACAACGTGGAACTCAAGGTGGCCGATGCCAACCTGCGTCGCGCTGCTGCCGTGTACGAGCAGGCGCTGGATGCCGGTGGGTTCGAATACGAGGCCGAGGCCGGGGTGAGCCGCGCGCAGCTGTCGGCCGAATCATTCCTGCTTGAACACGAACTGCCGCCGATCAACCTGGCCGACGGCAAGTTCGCGGTGTCCTATCAGTTCGATCTGTTCGGCAAGCTCAAGCGCGCCTCCGAAGCCGCGCATGCCGACGAGCAGGCCACCGCCGCCGCGATGGACCTGGCGCGCGTGTCGCTGGTGGCGCAGGTGGCCGGCAGTTACGTCGACATCTGCCACGCCAACCACGAACTGCATGTGGCCGAGCACTCGCTGCAGCTGCAGCAGCGCAGCCGCGAGGTCACCCAGCGCTTGATCACCGCCGGCCGCGGCACCCCGCCGGAGCTGGCGCGTGCCAACGCCCAGGTGGCGATGCTGCAGGCCGCGTTGCCGCCGCTGCGCGCGCACCGGCAGGCCTCCGAATACCAGTTGGCCGCCCTGCTCGGCCGCACCCCGGGCCAGCTGCCCGACGGCGTGAGCGACTGCAGCCAGGCCCCGACCCTGGCCCAGGCGCTGCCGATCGGCGATGGCCGCGCGCTGCTGCAGCGCCGCCCGGACATCCGCCAGGCCGAGCGCAGGCTGGCTGCCGCCACCGCGCGGATCGGCGTGGCCACCGCCGAGCTCTACCCGGACATCCGCCTCGGCGCCTCGCTCGGTGCGGCCGGCCTGCTGGAAGACTTCGGCACGCCGCTGACCCAGCAGTGGTCGATCGGTCCGCTGATTTCCTGGACGCTGCCCTCCTCCGGCACGCACGCACGCATCCACGCCACCGAAGCCGGTGCCGACGCGGCGCTGGCCGAGTTCGACCACAGCGTGCTGCAGGCCCTGCGCGAAACCCAGACCGCGCTGAGCCGCTATGCCCAGGACCTGCAGCGCCTGCAGTTCCTGCAGCAGGCGCAGCAGCAGGCCGACCTGGCCGCCAGCCAGAACCGCCGCCTGTACCAGGGCGGGCGCACGCCCTACCTGGCCAGCCTGGACGCGGACCGCAGCCTGGCCAGCGCCGATGCGACGCTCGCCGATGCCCAGGCGCAGGTCTCGCGCGACCAGATCCAGTTGTTCCTGGTGCTCGGCGGTGGCTGGAATGCCGACGCCGTCGCCGCCGGCACGGCCGCGAGGTAAGCCATGCTGCTGCTGGACAGACAGGCCTGGTTGTTCTCGGTCAAGACCTTCCTGGCGGCGCTGGCAGCGCTGTACATCGGGCTGGCCGGCAATCTCTCGCGCCCGTACTGGGCGATGGCCACGGTCTACATCGTGACCCAGCCGATGCTGGGCCCGACCCGCGCCAAGGGGGCCTACCGCATCCTCGGCACGCTGATCGCCGGCGCGGCCACGCTGTGGATGCTGCCGCACCTGGTGGAAATCCCGCTGCTGCTGAGCGCGGCGATGTCGCTGTGGCTGTCCACCTGCCTGTTCATCGCCCTGCTCAACCGAGGCCCGCGCGGCTACGCGTTCCTGCTGGCCGGTTACACCACCGCCTTCATCGGCTTCCCGGCGGTGACCTCGCCGGACACCATCTTCGACACCGTGGTGGCGCGCAGCGAGGAGATCATCCTCGGCACCGTGGTGGCGGTACTGTTCGCCTCGCTGTTCTTCCCCGCCTCGGTGCGGCCGATGCTGCGCGCGCGGATCGGCGGCTGGATGGCCGATGCCGCCGACTGGTGCCGGCAGATCCTCTCGCGCGGTCACGCGCATGGACCGCGCAACCGCCTGGCGGCCGATCTGGTGCAGTTCGAAGCGCTGATCGAGTTCATGCGTCGCGACGACCCGCGCCACGCCGGGGCGGCGGTCTCGATGGAGCGCCTGCGCGAACGCATGCTGCTGATGCTGCCGGTGCTGTCCTCGATCGCCGACCGGCTCGGTGCGCTGCGCGCGGGTGGCCGCGCGCTGCCACCGGGGCTGGAGCCCTTGATCGCCGATCTGGCGCAGTGGCTTGAGCAGCCCGGCCGCTCCAGTGCCAGCGCCTACGCCACGCTGCGCGCGCGCATCGTCGCGCTCAAGCCGGCGGTGGATGGCGAGCTGGATCACCTGCTGCTGGTCACCCTGCTGCTGCGCCTGGAAGAGCTGGTCGATCTCTGGCAGGACTGCACCACCCTGCACGCCGCCATCGACGCCGGCACCGCGCCGAGCGATACCGCGCACTACCGCGTGCGCACCCAGCGCGTGGACCATGTGCGCCATGTGGACTACGGCATGGCGCTGTTCTCCGCGGCCAGTGCCGGTGTCGCCCTGATGACCTACTGCGTGCTGTGGATCGGGCTCGGCTGGGAGGGCGGCGGCAATGGCGCGATGATGGCCGCGGTGGCCGCCGCGTTCTTCGCCGCGCAGGATGATCCGGCGCCAAGCATGCTGTCCTTCCTGCTCTGGGCAATCGTGGCCAGCCTGGTGGCCGGCGTGTACCTGTTCGGGATCTTCCCGGCCGTGCACGACTTCGGCAGCCTGGTGCTGGTGCTGGCGGTGATCTTCCTGCCGCTGGGCCTGCTGCTGCATCGGCCCAAGACGGCATTGATCGGCCTGCCGCTCACGGTGAATCTGGTCGCGCTGTTGAATGTGCAGAACACCTACAGCGCCAACATCCAGAGCTTCATCAATTCGGCCGTGGCGATGTTCATCGGCATTGGCTTTGCGGTGGTGATGACGCGGCTGTTCCGCTCGGTGGGTGCCGAGTGGACCGCACGCCGGCTGGTACGCCAGGGCTGGAACACGCTGGCCGATGCGGCCGAGGGCCGTGGCCAGCAGGACCGCCAGCAGTTCGCCGCGCGCATGCTTGATCTGCTCGGCCTGCTCGCACCGCGCCTGGCGGCCACCCCGGAAGGCAGCGATATCGCCTCGGTGGACATGCTCACCGAAGCGCGGATCGGCCTGAACATCCTGCAGCTGCGCCGCTCGCGGCACGGCCTGCCGGCGGCCAGCGTGGCCGCGATCGAGGCCATCCTGGACGACATCGCCGCGTACTACCGCGCGCAGGCGGCCAAACGCCGCCCCCTGCCGGCACCGCCCGGGCTTCAGGCACGGCTGGAGGCCTCGCTCAAGCGCGTGCAGACCGTGGAGGCGGGCAAGGCCCGCGACGAGGCCCTGATGGGGTTGATCGGGCTGCGCTATGCGCTGTTCCCCGAGGCACCGGTCATCGAGGCCGCCGCCGATCCCGCCGCGGCAACACCGGGCCTGCCGGCGCCGCGCTGAACCGGCCCCGGCGCGCGCCGGCCGGTCCGCGCCGATCAGGGCTATCCTGACGCATGCATTTGCGCATGGATCAAGGTGATTCCCGATGAGTTACGACCTGATGGTGTTCGACCCCGCCGTCGCGCCGCGCGAGGCCGAGGCCTTCCTGCAGTGGTACGACGCGCAGACCGAGTGGAACGAGACACACGACTACGACGACCCGGCCGTGTCGGTGCCGGCGCTGCAGGCGTTCTTCGCCGCGCTCGCCGAGCATTACCCGCCGATGGACGGTCCGCTGTCCGATGAGGAAGACGACCGCCCGGAGGTGACCGACTACAGCATCGGCCAGCACGTGGTCTACGCCTCGTTCGATGACGAGGTGGCCGAGAACGCGCATGGCCTGGTGCAGGTGCTGGCCAACACCCACCAGCTGGGCTTCTTCGATGTCAGCGGTGACGGCGCCATCGTGTTCCCCGATGGCACCGTGGTGATTCCGGAGTAAGACCGGACACGGGGCTAGAACAACTGCCCCTGGGCCGGCGCCGTCACGACGGCGTCGGCTACTGCGTCTCCCTGGCCGCCCTGCAGGCGCGCCGCCAGGCCCGACAAACGGCTGGCATGCCGCGCCAAGGCGGCCTCCAACACTTCCGCACTGCCGAGCACGTGCAGCGCCTGCCGCGCGCGGGTCATACCCGTATAGATCAGCTCGCGCGACAGCACGCGGTTGTCGCGTCGCGGCAGCTGCAGCCAGACCTCATCGAACTCCGAGCCCTGTGCCTTGTGCACGGTCATCGCGAACGCACTCTCATGTGCGGGCAACGCACCCGGGTGGAAGCCGCGCGGCTGGTCCGGCGTCTCACCGGGGAACCACGCCGTGACACTGCCGTGCCGATCCATCAGGCAGATGCCGATGTCGCCGTTGAACAGGCGGTGCCGGTAGCTGTTCTCGGTGATCAGGAGCAGCCGGCCGTGGAAGTAACCCGGCGCCATGCCCGGCCGCGGCACACCGGCCAGCAGCGCTTCGATGCGGGCATTGAGCCCGCGCGCGCCCTGTGGGCCTTCGCGCACGGCGGTGAGCAGGCGGATGCGGCCGGCATTGGCCAGCGCAACGCCGGGATCGGCGGCTTCGCCGAGGCCACGCCAATGCCCGAGCAGGTGCTCGCGATGATGCTGCAGCGGGTCGCTCTGGTCCTCGTGGAAGTGCACACCGGCCAGCGTGCCCACGCGTAGCAGGGCAAGTGCGGTGGCACTGTTGCCCTCGCGCACGGCATGCGCCAGCGGCGCCAGATCGAGCGCGTCGGTCTGCCGGTAGCCGCGCTGCAGCTGCACGCGCCGGCCCGCGAACCGGCGTGGCGGTGCCAGCGGTTGCAGCGCGTCGGGCGCGAGCAGCGCGCGTAATGCCTGCGCGTCGTCAGCCTGGGTGCCCAGGCCATCGCCACTGGCATGCAGGATCGCACTGAGCACATCGCCGGCTTCCACCGAGGGCAACTGATCCGGATCGCCGAGCAGCACCAGCCGGCTGCCATCGGCGACCGCCTCGACCAGCTTGGTCATCAACGGCAGATCGATCATCGAGGCCTCGTCCACCACCACCACGTCATACGGCAGCGGGTTGTCGGCGTGATGGCGGAAGCGCGGCGAATCCGGGATCACCCCGAGCAGGCGATGCAGGGTGGTGCCGGTGCTCGGCATCGCATCGCACAGGGCCGGCGCGATGCCAACCAGGCGCAGCCGCTGCACGGCCAGGCGCAGGCTCTCGGCCATGCGTTCGGCGGCACGGCCGGTGGGCGCGGCCAGCGCGACCCGTGGCAATGCCTGGTCCGCCTGCACTGCCTGGGCGGCCAGCAGCACCAACAGGCGTGCGATGGTGGTGGTCTTGCCCGTACCGGGACCACCCGTCACCAGCACCAGCGGATGGCGCAGCGCGACGGCGGCGGCGCGGGCCTGGTGATCGATGCCCTCGCGCGCCTGCGGGAACAGCTGGCCAAACAGGGTGGCCAAGGTACCGGGATCGGCCTCGGCCAGCGGATGCGTGGCGATGCGTTGCAGGCCTTCAGCGAGCCGACGTTCGTATTCGCGGTAGCGGCGCAGATAGAGCAGCCCGTTTTCCAGCACCAGCGGTGCATCGCCGGCGACCACGTCATCTGCGGACGGCACATCCACCCACGGCGAGGCGCGCAGCTGCGCCAGCCAACCCTCGGGCGCGGGCCACGCGATCTCGGCGTCGATCAGCCGCTGCGGCTGGGTCGGGTCCAGACCAGCGTGCCCTTCCGAGACCGCCAGCGAGGCCAGTGCAGCACCCAACAACACTGCGTCGGGCGTATCCGGGCGCAACCGGCGCAGGCTCTGCGCCAGTGCGTGATCGAGCGTGCGCAGCGCATTGCCGCGGTACAGCGTAGTGAGCAAGCTCATGCCTCCCCCCGTGCGCGCGCGGCCATGCGTGCCTGGGCGTGTTCGCCCCCGGCGAACAGGGCATCCAGGGCATCGACCAGGGCCGGATCGAAGCGATGCGCATACAGGCCCGGGCTGTCGTCGCGGCGGGCATCCAGGCCGCGGCAGAACAGATAGCGGATACCGCCCATGTCGCGCGCATAGTCGTACTGCGCGCCCAGCCGGAAGCGCAGCCAGCGGTGCAACGCGACGGTGTAGATCAGCGCCTGCAGGTCGTATTCGCTGTGCTGCATGGCGCTGGCCAGCCGCGCCGCGTCGTAGCCGGGCAGGCGATTGGATTTGTAGTCGAGCACGTACCAGCGGTCCGCACGCACGTAGGTGAGATCGATCTTGCCCGTCATCAGCCCCTCCAGCCGCCGGCGGGTGCCGAAGCCATGGCGGTCACGCACCAGCCCGTGCGCGTGCAGCAGGCTCAGCAGCGCTGGAACGGCGGTCGGCTGCATCGCGAAGTGGAACTCGATCTCGGCACGGCGTGCATCGGCCGGCAGGTCGTGCAGTGCGCCGCCTTCCGGCAGGGGCACGGTCAGGGTCTGGCCGACCAGCCCGGTCAACATGGCCACGCCATCGTCCAGGTCTTCCTCGGCATAGCCTTCGGCGCGCAGCGAGGCACGCAGCACCTCGGCTTCCTCGCCGGGTGCGGGCTGCCCGGCCTGCCAGCCGGCCCACAGCGCGAAATCGGTGTTTTCCAGTACATCGTGCAGCACATTGCCGAAGCGGCTGCCCATGAAGCGCGGGTCGACTTCGTCGCTGGCCGTGACCGGTTGTTCGGCGTCCAGGGTGAGATCCACGCCGGCCGGTTCGTCGGCGGCGGGGGCCGGCACTTCAGTGGCAGCGGCATCGGTGTCGTGGCCGGCGTCGGCATGCGCCAACTGAGTGAAGCTGTAGACCCACCAGTCGTGCGGCACGCGGCGGGTCAGCGCGCGCACCGGCGGAAGTTCGCCCTCGCGTTCGAACGCGAGCTGCGCCGGGCGGGGTTCCACCGGGCCCTCGATCACGGCGATGTCCGGATGCGCACGCAGCGCTTCCAGGTCCGACAGCATCGGTGCCAGGCGGGTCTTCGCCAGCCCGGCCAGATCACCGGCGGCGATCCACAGCGCGTGCTCGGCCCGGGTCAACCCGACGTAGAGCAGGCGCGCGTCTTCGGCGTCCTGTTCCTGGGTGCTGCGCGTGCTGGCCGCATTCCAGCTGTCGTCCTTGTCCAGTTTCCAGTGCAGCTCGCGGCGGCCGTTGGCGTACACCGTGCAGTTGGCCTCGGTGTTCGGTGCGCCCCCCCCGATGCCGACGAACGGCAGGAACACCAGCGGATACTCCAGCCCCTTGCTCTTGTGCAGGGTGATGATCTGCACGCGGCGCGCATCCGATTCCAGGCGCAGCAGCTGCTGTTCGTCGTTCTGGTCGGCATGCGCCATGTGCACCTGCAGCCAGTCGAGCAGGCCGTGCATGCCCAGCGTCTGCCCGGCCGCCTGCTGCAGCAGTTCACCCAGCTGCAGGTAGTTGGTCAGGCGGCGCTCGCCATCCAGCAGGCCCAGCAGGCGCTCGGCGTGTTCGGCGCAGAGATCGGCGATCACCGCGAACGGGCCGCCGCGCTGCCAGCGCTCACGCCATTCCAGCAGCCGCACCTGGAAGGAGCGCTGCGCATCGCCTTCGCGCTCCAGCGCATCGATCGCCTCGGCATCTTCGCCGAGCAGCACGGTCGACAGTGCGGCGCGCAGCCGCCCTTCGTCGGCCGGCTGCAGCAGCGCCAGCAGCAACAGGCGCAGGTCGTGCGCTTCGGGCGTGGCATACAGGCTCTGCTTGCCCGCAGCGACGGCGGGAATGCCTACCGCACCGAGCGCCTGCTGGATGCGCGTGGCCTCCTTGTGCGAGCGCACCAGCACCGCGATGTCGCCGGGTTGCACCGGCACGTCGCGCAGCAGCGCGCGCCCTTGCCGGGCTTCGCTGAGGATCTGGTGGATCGCGGCCACACAGGCATCACTGGCCTGCTGCCGCGAGGGATCGGCCTTGAGGTCGCCGCCCTCGGTGTTGTGCAGCACGCGCACGGTCAGGCCAGGTGCGGGGAGACCGTCGCGCAGGAAATCCGCATCCATCCGGGTGCTGCCGGGGTGCACCGGTTCGAAGGCGATGTCGGCTTCGAGGAAGGCGCGCTCACCGGCGTTGGCGTACAGCGCTTCGATCGCGTGCAGCACCGCCGGACGCGAGCGGAAATTGCGGTCCAGCGCGGGCGCGGCATCGGCCTGGCGCTTGGCCTTGAGATAGGTGTGGATATCGCCGCCGCGGAAGCCGTAGATCGCCTGCTTGGGGTCGCCGATCAGGAACAGCGCCGGTGCCAGGCCCGCGTCCCGGGTCTCCTCCGAGTCGCCAAACACACGCTGGAAAATGCCCCACTGGCGGTCATCGGTATCCTGGAACTCATCCACCAGCGCGATCGCATACTGCGCGCGCAGCTGCTGCACCAGGGTGGCGCGGTGCGGGCCTTCCAGGGCATCGGCAACGCCATCGATCAGGTCATCGTAGGTCTGCACGCGGCCGATCCGCTTGAGCTCGGCCAGCCGCGCACGCGCTTCGTCGCGCAGATCATGCAGGAACGCGGTGGCCTGCTGGCGCAGCCACTGCTCGCGAGCATCGGCGGCATGCCACCAGGCCTGCAACGCATCGAACAGCGGCGACGCCGGGCACTGGCCTTCCATGCCGTCCTTGCAGAAGGCCAGCAGCTGTACCGGCAACAACTTGCCCAGATGGCTCTTCTCGCCGCGCGGCCAGTGCTGGGCGCTGCGGCCGGCCAACAGCTCGCCGAAGGCCTTGTCGAAGCTCGGCCGTTTGGCACGGCGGCCGTCGAAGATCTTGCGGTCGAAGGCCACGGCGATCTGCGCCTGGGCGTCTTCGACGTGCGTCTGGATCGCCTCGGCCAACGCAGCCGCGTTGAGCCGCAGTTGCGGGGCGGGATCGTCGAAGGTACGCGTGGGCCGCGCTGGCAGCAGCGGCAACGGCTTGATCAGCGTGGACAGATCGCCTGCCAGCGCCTCGGGCGAGGACCACAGCCAGGTCAGCGCATCGACCGTGGCCGGGTCGTTGGCATGCAGGCGCCACAGGTCGGCGGCCAGTTCTTCGTGCAGCTCGCGTTCGCTTGGCAGCAGGGTCGGCGGATCGAAGGTATGCCCGCTCTCCAGCGCATGTTCGCGCAGTACCCGGGTGCAGAAGCCGTGGATCGTGAAGATCGAGGCGAGGTCGATCTCGTCGGCGGCGGTTTGGAGCCGGCGTGCCAGCGCGGCGGGTGTCTCTTCACCGAGGGCGAGCTGGCGTTGCAGGATCACCCGGGTCAACGCGACATCGGGAGTGTCCTGATCGGTCGGCACCCGCTCGACCAGCTGTGCGGCCAGGGCCAGCCGTTCGCGGATGCGCTTGCGCAGTTCCTGCGTCGCGGCATCGGTGAAGGTGACGGCCAGGATCTGGCCGATGCGCCAGCCCTTCTCCACCACCAGCCGGGTGAACAGCGTGGCCAGGGTGAAGGTCTTGCCGGTGCCGGCGCTGGCCTCGATCAGGCGCACGCCGTCCAGCGGCAGCGCCAGGTAGGGATCGTTGAGCAGGTCGTGGTCGGTCATCGCAGGGCTCCTTGCTCGTCAAAGCCCGGGAACACCCGGCCTTCGCGCACCGCGGTGAACACCACGAAGCTGTTGTGCAGCAGTTGCCGGTAACTGTCGGCACTGGCGAAGGGGTCGTGGCCGCGCAGCGCGAGCTGGTAGCCGGCGCCGGTGGACTCGCCCCAGGTGCGGTCGCTGCCGTGCCACTTGGCGCGGCCCTCGGCCTCGCGCCTGGCCTCGGCGGCGGTGTAAAGCACCCAGCCGGTGGACGGGCCGTACAGCAGCGGCGCGCGCAGCCCTTCGCTGCGCAGCTGCAGCAGGCGACGCAGCACCTGCTGCGCGCGCTCGGCGCCCAGCGGCGGCAGCGTGTGCGGACCCAGCCCGTCATCGCCTGCCTCGTGGAACTGCACCAGGGGCAAGACATCGCCGGCGGCATTGGCCAGCAGCCAGTCCAGGCCCTGGCGGATCGCGGCACGACCGTTGAGCGGACCCGGGCGCAGGCGCACCAACCCGTGCGGATGTACTCCGTCCACGCGGCCGTGCAGGCGAACCCCGTCGATATCCACTTCGTAGCGGCGGCTGTCGGCCGTGGTACCGGCCTGCCACTGGGCCAGCGCCTGCGCGTAAGGCTCGGTCTGGGCCTGCAGCAGCGCGAACTGCCGTTCGCCCAGGGCGCCGGAGGGCAGCAGCGCCCGCGCACGCAGCCGTGGGTACAGCGGCGTGTCGTCCTGCCCAAGGGTGGCCTCGATCACGGCCTGCTGCAGCAGCACCGTGTCACCGCCGCGCGCGGCCATCACCAGCGGCTCGACGTCGTCGCCGTTGTCCACGTCATCGGGCAGGCGCAGGCCGAGCCGTTGCGAGAGGAACTGGCTGGCCGGATCGGTGAGGAAACGACGCAGCGCATCCACGCTCAGTTCCGGCTCGGCAGCGCTGCTCTCCATCGGCGGCAGCGGCGTGGCGAACCACGGCGCCAGCGCGCGACGTGCACCGCCGAGCGAGCCGGCGGCGGGGTGCCATTGGCGGCGATAGCTGAAACGCCGTGGCTCCTCGCCCCCGCCGAACGCGGCCGGAGCGAACGGCTGCAGTGAATGGCGCACGGTCATCCTGCGCGCCGCCGCCGGGGGATCCAGGTGGTACTCGGCCGCGGCATCGATCAGCTCGCTGACCAGCACCGAGGGTTCGCGCACGCTGCCATCGCGCGGATCGGCGCCCAGATAACTCAGGTAGAACACGTCCTGCGCCGAGGCGAACAGCTGCAGGAACAGGAAGCGATCATCCTCGCGCAGCGAGCGGTCGCCATGCCGGCGCTTGTCGGTGCCCAGCTCGGCGGTGAGCTGGTTGAGGCCGGCGGCCGGATCGCGGCGCGGGAAGTCGCCATCGTTCAGGCCAAGCACGCAGATCACCCGGAACGGCAGCAGGCGCATCGGCACCATCCGGCCGAAGCTGACGCCACCGGTCAACAGCGGTGCACGCGTATCGGCCTGGGCGAGCACGCCGGCGAAATGGGCGCGCAGCACCTCTGGTGGCACGTCGCCCTCGAAGCCGGCGGTCTCCGCATCGCGGGCGAACTCGTTGATCAGTTTGCGCAGGCGCTCCAGCGCGCGCTGGCTGCTGGCCGCCTGCGGCGGTTCGGGCAGCAGCGCATCGAGCAGGGCCAGCAGGCGCTGCCGCCACTGCCCGGGCGACATGGCCTCACCGAGCGCCCGCTGGTAGCGCGCCAGCACGCGCAGCAGGCCGAGCAGGCGGTCCAGCGCGTCCAGCGCACTGCCTTCCAGCTCCGGCCATGGCGCGACCCCGGCGATATCGCCGTCGCTGCCGCTGGCGTGGCCAAGCAGCAGGCGATCCAGCGCGAACTGCCAGGTAAACGCATCGTCCACCGGGGCCTTATGCTGGCCGCGATGGGCCGCATCCAGCCCCCAGCGCGCGCCGGCGGCCTGCAGCCAGTCGTGCAGGCGGTCGAACGCCACGGCATCGAGGCCGGCGGCGTCCGCCAACGGTGCACTGGCGAGCAGATCGAGCACTTCGTTCAATCCGAAGCGCGAGACCGGCAGCCCGAGCAGGTGCACGAACACATCGGCCAACGGCTCGCCGGCCAGCGGGCTGGTATCGGCCAGCGCATAGGGAATGTGGTCATCGCCGCCGCTGCGGCCGCCGAACACCGCTTCCAGGTATGGCACGTAGGGATCGATGTCCGGTGCCAGCACCGCGATGTCGCGCGCCTGCAGCGGCGGATCGAAGCGCGGATCCTGCAGCAGGCCGCGCAGCTGGTCATGCAGCACCTGCAGTTCGCGCAGGCGGGTGTGGCAGGCATGCACCTGCAGGCTGGGGTCGTCGTAGCGCAGCCCCTCGCGCAGCTCCCCCGCCGGCTGCCCGCGGCGGTGGAACAGATCGCGCTGCAGGCGGTGCAGCAGGCTGTCGGACAGCCCGCCGTCGGCCATGTCCGGGCGCGCATCCTCTTCGGGATCGTCGTACGCGGCGATCTCACCGGAGGGGTGCACGACCTCGTAGCTGCCCAGCACCGCCATGAAATCGCGACCCGCCGCGCCCCAGGCCTGCAGCAGGCGGTTCTCGCCCGCCGCCTCCCCGAACGGATCGGGCGCGCCGCTGCGCAGCTTCTCGCCCAGGGTCTGCAGATCGCCCCAATAGGCCTGGGTCGGCGTCGGCAGATAGAAGTGCATCGTGCCGACCCGCGCCTGGGTGGCCAGCACCCGCAGCACGTCCGGGGAGATGTTGAGGGTGGCGAAGGCGAACACGCGCGTCGGCAGGCCCTGCGGCAACGGCTGCCCGGCACCCTCGAAGCGGGCCAGGTAGGCATCGATGCGGCGCGCACGGTACTGCTCGCCGCCGGCGATGCGCCGCCACAGGATCGCCTGCGGGTCGTTCGGCGCTGCGCCCGCGTCCCAGCGCAGCAGCCAATCGCGACGCCACGCCTGGTACTTCTCGAACACCGAGGCCAGCTCGGCCGCCAGCGCCCATGGCTTGAGCGGATCGGCCGCGGACAGATACGCCTGCAGCGCCGCCATCGGCGGCTGCGCCATCAACACCGGGTCTCGCAGGGCGGCATACAACCGCCAGCGCAGCCCCTCGGCATTGAGATCGTCATGTTCCCCGGGCACGTTGGCATTGAGGGCGCGGGCGACCACCTCACCCGGCGTGAGGAACGCGAGGTTGGCGGCAATGCCATACTCGGCCGCCAGGGTCGATTGCAGCCAGCGGCGCATCGCCACCTGCGGGATCAGCACCACCTCCGGCACCAGGATGGATTGGCCCGGCACCGGCGTGCGCAGCGTCGTGGCCAGCAGCGCGGCCAGCACATCGAGCGAGTTGGAGTGGTACAGGCGAAAGTCTGAAGCAGCGTCGGTCATCGCAGGAGTGTGCCGTAGCCGACGCACGAACGCAGCGCTGCTGGCGGTGCGGACGAGGAAAAGGCGCGGGCCACCACCGGCCCGACACGCTGTGTTGCAGGTGACGGCATGCCCGCCGCGGCACTGCCCTCACCCGCCCGTGCGACAATACTGCACGGTCCAGTTCGGTTATGTTCAGCCGTTCACCACGATCTTACAACGTTGGAATTTTGTTAATGGCGCCCATGACGGTTTCCGAAGAGAGTCTGGTGCAGTTGTCCGACGTCCGCATCGACCGCGGCGGACGTACGATCCTGCGCGACGTTTCGCTGACCGTTCCGCGCGGCAGCATCACCGCCGTGCTTGGCCCGTCGGGCAGTGGCAAGTCCACGCTGCTGGCGGCGCTGACCGGTGAGCTGCGCCCGGTGGCCGGCGAGGTCACCCTGTTCGGCCAGCCCATTCCGACCGGCGCACGCGCGCTGTTGGAGATGCGCAAGAGCGTGGGCGTGCTGCTGCAGGGCAATGGCCTGCTGACCGACCTGACCGTCGCCGAGAACGTGGCCCTGCCACTGCGCACCCATACCCGCCTGCCGAAGCCCGTATTGCGCCGCCTGGTGCATATGAAGCTGCACGCAGTGGGCCTGCTGGCCGCTGCCGATGCCTGGCCGCGCGAGCTGTCCGGCGGCATGGCGCGGCGTGTGGCCCTGGCCCGTGCGCTTGCGCTCGACCCGCCGCTGATGATCTACGACGAGCCGCTGACCGGGCTGGACCCGATCGCCTCGGGCGTGATCATGAGCCTGATCCAGCGCCTCAACCACAGCCTGGGGCTGACCAGCATCATCGTCAGCCACCACGTGCACGAGACCCTGCCGATCTGCGACCAGGTGATCGCCATCGCCAACGGCGGCATCGTATTCCAGGGCAGCCCGGCCGCACTTGAATCCAGCCAGGACCCGCTGCTGCGGCAGTTCCTGCATGGTGAGCCGGACGGCCCGATCCCCTTCGATGCCGCACCACGTGCGAGGGTTGCCTGATGCCGTTCGTTGACGCTACCCGCTCGCTCGGTCGCGCCGGCCTGTTCTCGCTGACGGTACTGCGCGGCTCGCTGCCGACCGCCGATTTCCTTGCCGAGCTGACCCGCGAAATCTACAAGATCGGCGCACGTTCGCTGCCGATCATTGCCGTAGGCGGCGCGTTCGTGGGCCTGGTGCTGACCCTGCAGGGCTACCGCACGCTCACCACCTTCGGCGCCGCCGATGCGTTGTCCACGCTGCTTGGCCTCTCGCTGTACCGCGAACTGGCCCCGGTGCTGACCGCACTGCTGTTCATCGGCCGCGCCGGCAGCTCGATCGCCGCCGAACTGGGCCTGATGCGCGCCACCGACCAGATCAAGGCGCTGGAGCTGATGGCCATCGACCCGGTGGCCAAGGTCGTCGCCCCGCGCTTCTGGGCGGCGGTGCTGACCGTGCCGCTGCTGACCGGCATCTTCTGCTCGCTGGCGATCAGTGCCAGCTACTTCGAGGCCGTGCATGTGCTCGGCCTGGACAACGGCGTGTTCTGGTCGGCGCTGAGCAACAGCGTGGACTTCTGGGACGACTTCGGTGTGGCGATGCTGAAGTCGGCGATCTTCGGCGGCACCGCGGCCCTGGTCGCTTCCTATGTCGGCTTCCATGCCGAACCCACGATCGAAGGCACGTCGGTCGCCACCACGCGCGCGGTGGTCAACGCCTCGCTGCTGGTGCTGGTCTTCAACTTCGTGCTGTCCGCCATGATGTTCCAGTAGGTACCGACCGTTGGTCGGTACGGCCGTTGTCCCTGGCCAGCACCCCCGCTTGAGTACGCAAAGACTTCCCGCCCGGACACCTGTCCAGGCACCTGACAAAGAACAGTGAGATATCCCATGGCCATCCGCGGTCCCAGACTCGAATTTTCCGTCGGCGCGTTCCTGCTGCTGGCGCTGGCCTCGCTGCTGGTGCTGGCCGTGGCCTCCACCAATCAACGGTGGGGCACCGGCGGCAGCGGCTACGAACTCAAGGCGCGCTTCACCCAGATCGGCCAGCTGCGCAAGCAGGCGCCGGTCAAGATCGGCGGCGTGACCATCGGCCAGGTCTCGGGCATCGAACTGGATCCCCAGAAGTTCGACTCGATCGTGACCCTCAAGCTGGACGGCAAGTTCAAGGATCTGCCGGCCGACACCTCGGCCGGCATATTCACCAGCGGTTTGCTCGGCGAGAGCTATATCGGTCTGCAGCCGGGCGGTGACCCGGATGTGCTCAAGTCCGGCGACGAGATCGTCTTCACCCAGCCGGCGGTGGACCTGCTCCAGCTGGTCGGCAAGTACATGTTCAGCGGTCCGGCCAATACCGGTGGCGCTGACTCCCACGATGGCAACGGCGCGCCTGCGCCTGCAACGGAACCGCAACCATGAAAAAGACCCTGATCCCGGCGCTGCTGGCCTCGGCCCTGCTCGCCGCCACGCCCTCGCTCTCCTTCGCCCAGGCCGCTCCCGCTGCCGCTGCCGCCCAGCAGGGCCAGGCCAGCAAGGCGGTGATGGACGCCAGCACCCGCATCCTGACCTCGCTGCAGCAGCGCCGCACCGAGTTCCGGGCCAACCCGGCCGTGCTGCGTGACTTCATCAACAGCGAGCTCAACAAGACCTTCGACCGCGACTACGCCGCCCGCCTGGTGCTGGGCGTGCACGGCCGCGGCGCCTCCGATGCCGACGTCAAGCTGTTCGCCGATGCGATGGCCGACAACCTGATGCAGCGCTACGGTTCGGCCCTGCTCGAGATCCAGGGCAAGCCGACCTTCCGCCTGAAGAGCGAGTCGCCGCTGCCGGGCAACCGCGGCGTGCGCGTGTCCACCGAGCTGATCCGCGCCGGCAACGAGCCGACCCCGGTCGACTACCTGATGCGCAACGTCAACGGCCAGTGGAAGATCTTCGATGTGATGATCGAAGGCATTTCCTACGTGCAGACCTTCAAGACCCAGTTCGACGCCCCGCTGCGCCAGAAGTCGATCCAGCAGGTCGCCACCGAACTGCGCAACGGCAGCATGCAGGCCGGGCAGGCCCCGCGTGGCAAGTAACAGCGCCAGCGTGCAGCGCAACGGTGCCTCGCTGGTGTTCAGTGGGGTGCTCGACCGCGCGGCGGTGACGGCCCTGTGGCCCTCGCTGGCCGCGCTGGACGGCGTGCAGCAGTTGGATCTGGCGGCGGTGAGCAAGCTGGACAGTGCCGGCCTGGCCCTGCTGGCCGAGCTGGCCGCACGCCTGCGTGCAAACGGGACCGCGCCGACGATCATCGGCAGCCCGGACGGTTTCACCGACCTCAGTGCCGCCTACCGGCTGGCACCCACCCTGGATTTCCATGCCCTTTCTGCGGCGAGCTGACATGAACGTCATACGCACCCTCCCCCTCCTCGTGCTGGCGCTGGCCCTGAGCGCCTGTGCCGGCAAACCCGCACGCGACAGCGCACCGGTCAGCGTCGAGGTCGCCCCTGCGGCGGCACCGGTGGCCGATGTGGCCGACACGCCCGTGGTACCGGCCGACGCCGTCGCCGACAGCACGGCCCCGGCCGCGCAGGCCGGTACCGACCCGGCGGCGGAACCGGCCACGGCCGGCACCGCGCCGACCAACGCCGAGGACGACTTCGCTGCGTTGTACGGCGGGCCCGCCCCGAGCGCGGATGGCACCGAGCCCAGCGGCACCCCGTACGATCCGTGGGAACCGTTCAACCGCAAGGTGCACAGCTTCAACAACGTGGTCGACCGTGCGGTCGCACGCCCGCTGGCGGTGGCCTACACCAATGTGGTGCCGCGCTTCGCCCGCACCGGCGTGAGCAACTTCTTCAGCAACCTGCGCGCACCGGTGACGATCACCAACCAGCTGCTGCAGGGCCGTCCGGACGATGCCTGGGACAGCCTGGGCCGCTTCCTGATGAACTCCACGCTGGGTATCGGCGGGCTGTTCGATCCGGCCAGCAAGGCCATGGTGCCGCGTCGCAAGGAAGACTTCGGTCAGACCCTGGGCACGTGGGGCTGGCGCCGTTCGCGCTACGTGGAGCTGCCGTTCTTCGGCCCGCGTACCGTGCGCGATGTGTTCGGCCTGGCCGGCGACATGCCGCTCTCGCCGATCCGCACGATCGAAGAGGACAAGATCCGCATCGGCCTGCAGGGCCTGCAGCTGGTGGACATGCGTTCGCAGCTGCTGGCGGTCGATGACATGCGCGACAACGCCGTGGACGAGTATTCGCTCGTGCGCGATGCATGGCTGCAGCGCCGCAACTACCAGATCGAGAACGACCTGCGTGGCAAGCATGCGCGCGGCAAGGACGATCCGGACGCCCCGATTCCGGTCGATGCGATGCCGATGCCGAACTGGGGTAACTGATCCCCCACGAGAAAGCCCCGCCGAAGCGGGGCTTTTTTTGTTCCCGCGTCAGCCGATCAGGCCGCCAGCGCGGCGTCGATCGCGGCCACCAGACGGGTATCGTCGGCCGGCACGTCCGGGGCGAAGCGCGCGATGACCTGGCCGTCGCGGCCGATCAGGAACTTCTCGAAGTTCCACAGCACGCCCGGGGCGGCATTGACCACCAGCTCGGGGTACTTGGCCACGGCGCCCTGCAGCTTTTCGCGCATCGGGCCTTCGCCGGTGGCGGTCGGCTGCGCGGCGGTCAGCTGCTGGTACAGCGGATGGGTGTCCTCACCGGCCACGCTGATCTTGGCGAACATCGGGAAGCTGACGTTGTACTCGAGCTGGCAGAACTGCTGGATGTCCGCTTCGCTGCCCGGTTCCTGGGCCAGGAAGTTGTTGGCGGGGAAGCCCAGCACTTCCAGGCCGGCGGCCTGCTTGTCGGCGTACAGCGCCTGCAGACCTTCGTACTGCGGGGTCAGGCCGCACTTGGAGGCGACATTGACCACCAGCAGCACCTTGCCGCGGTAATCGGCCAGCGAGGTCGGCTGACCTTCGATGGTGGTGACGGGGATGTCGTAGACGGTCTGGCTCACGGCAGGTTCCTTGCGTTGGATCAGGGGAGGCACAGCATAGCCGTGCCGCGGGAAGCTCAGTCGACGCAGATCGTGCCCAGTGCCACGCCGCCATCGATGCGCTGGCGGCAGCCGAAGTTCTGGCTGACATCACGCTGGCAGACGCCGCGCGCGGCCGTTCCCGGCGCGACATCGCTCGTGGCCAGGCATTGGCCGCTGCAGTCGGCCTTGGCGCTGCAGACCTTGCCGGCATCGGCGTAGGGCACCACGCACTGCACGCGCTGCAGGCGACCCAGCGGCTGCAGACTGCCACCGGCGGCGGTGCATGCGGCAGCGCTCGGTGTGGCGGAGGTGGTCGCCGCGGTGTCGGCAGGGGTATCGACAGGTGGCGTACTGCTGCACCCGGCCAGGGCGAGCAGGAGGGACAGCATCAGGGTCAGGCGCATCGGCGTTCCTTGGAAGGCGGAAGAGAGACAGGGCAGAGCGTGTGCCGCGCAGCATGCGTGATCGCCTGCATGCATGGCGTCGGCGCTCACTCCTGCGCGGCGCTGGTCTCGTCGCCGGCCACGTCCTCGTCCTCGCCGCTCATGTCGCCGAGCAGGTCCTGGGTCTGTTCGCTGCCCAGCGTTTCCACGCTGCGCAGGCGGCGCTCGATGGTGCGCGTCTTGCGGCTGGCTTCACCGAGGCTGCGGCCGACGGTGGTGATCTGCTTCTCGGCTTTTTCCAGGATGCCGGCGAACTTGCCGAACTCACTTTTGACCGCACCGAGCAGGCCCCACACTTCGCTGGAGCGCTGTTCGATGGCCAGCGTGCGGAAGCCCATCTGCAGGCTGTTGAGCAGCGCGGTGACGGTGGTCGGGCCGGCCACCACCACGCGGTGGTCGCGCTGCAGCAGGTCGATCAGGCCGGGGCGGCGGATCACTTCGGCGTACAGGCTTTCGGTCGGCAGGAACATCACCGCGAAATCAGTGGTGTGCGGCGGGGCGATGTACTTGTCGCAGATCGATTTGGCCTGGATGCGGATCGCGCGCTCCAGCTGCGCGCCCTGCACGCGCACCCCCTCGACATCGCCCTGTTCCTGCGCATCGAGCAGGCGTTCGTAATCCTCGCGCGGGAACTTGGAATCGATCGGCAGCCACACCGGCGTGTCTTCGTGGCCACGACCCGGCAGGCGCACCGCGATATCCACGATCTCGTTGCTGTCCGGGCGCACTTTGACGCCGCGCGCGTACTGCTCCTGGGTGAGCGTCTGCTCGAGGATGTTGTCCAGCTGCACTTCGCCCCAGCTGCCGCGGTTCTTGACGTTGGTCAGCACGCGCTTGAGGTCGCCCACGCCGGTGGCCAGCTGCTGCATCTCGCCAAGCCCGCGCTGGACCTGCTCCAGCCGCTCGGAGACCAGCTGGAACGAAGCACCCAGGCGGGTTTCCAAGGTGGTCTGCAGCTTCTCGTCCACGGTCACGCGCATCTGGTCGAGCTTCTCGGCGTTGTCGCTCTGCAGGCTCTTGAGCTGCTGCTCGAGCGTGGCGCGCATCTCGCCGATACGCTGCTCGTTGCGCTGGGTCATTTCCTGCAGGCGCAGGCCCAGCGATTCACCCAGGCGCTGCTGCGACTGCCCGGTTTCCTCGCGGCCCAGGCGCGCGTCTTCGGCCAGGGCCTGGCGCAGCGCGGCCATGTGGCTGTCGGTGCGGGTGGTCAGGTCCACCAGCTGCTGGCCGAACGCTTCAATGCGCGCCTGCTGCTGTTGCCCGAATGCTTCCAGCTGCGCACGCACTTCCTGCATGCGCAGTGCCAGCAGGTCGCCGGTGCGCTGCTGGCTGAGCGTGCTTTCCTCGCGGGCCTTGCGCGCGTCTTCACCGAGCGCATCGCGCAGCAGGTCCAGGCGCTGGTCGGTGCGGGTGGAGAGATCGGTCAGCGCGCGCGCGAAACTCTCCAGCCGGGCATCCTGCTGGCGGCCCAGGCCTTCGAGCTGCTCACGCAGTTCGCTGCGGCCGACCCGCGCTTCCTCGCGCAGGGTCTGTTCGAGGCCGCCGTTGCCGGAACGCCGCAGCAGCGCGAGCAGCTGCAGCACGAGGACGGCACACACCAGGCCGCCGAGAATGAGGAATTCGGTTTGCATGCGCCAAGTGTAGGCCGCGGCGGTCTCATTGGCTGCGTCAGAACCCTTCGAGCACGAGCTTGCCGCGCGCGCGGTGGCTCTCGATCAGGGCGTGCGCCTGACGCAGGTTGGCGGCGTTGATGCGGCCGTAGTGTTCGCCCAGCGTGGTGCGCAGCACGCCCGCGTCGATCAGCGCGGCGACGCGCTCGAGCAGCTCGTGCTGGCGCTGCACGTCGGGGGTGTTGAAGCTGGAGCGGGTGAACATCGATTCCCAGTGCAGCGACAGGCTCTTGCGCTTGAGTGCCATCACATCGAGCTGGCCCGGGTCGTCGATCAGCGCCAGCTGGCCCTGCGGGGCGAGCGCGGCGACGATCTGGTCGTAGTGCTGGTCGGTATGGGTCAGGCTGGCGACGTGGCTGACCTCGGCGATCCCCAGGCGCTGCAGGCCTTCGCCCAGCGGCTGGGTGTGATCGATCACATGGTGCGCGCCCAGCGCGTAGACCCAGTCCTGGGTGTCCGGGCGCGAGGCGGTGCCGATCACGGTCAGGCGGGTCAGCTGGCGGGCCAGCTGGACCAGGATCGAGCCGACGCCACCGGCCGCGCCGATCACCAGCAGGGTCTGGCCTTCACCGCCGTTCTCGGGGATGCGCAGGCGGTCGAACAGCAGCTCCCAGGCCGTGATCGCGGTGAGCGGCAGCGCCGCGGCGGCAGCGTCATCCAGGCTGGCCGGCTTGTGCCCGACGATGCGCTCGTCCACCAGCTGGTACTCGGCATTGCTGCCGGCGCGGCCGATCGCACCGGCATAGAAGACCGCGTCGCCGGGCTGGAACAGGGTCACCTCGTCACCGACCGCATCCACGATGCCGACCGCGTCGAAACCGAGGACGCGCGGCTCGGTTACCGCCACGCCGTTGCGGACCTTGGTATCGACCGGGTTCACCGAGATCGCCCGGACCTCGACCCGCAGGTCGCGTGGGCCAGGCGTGGGGATCGGCAGGGTGATGTCCACCAGCGCGGCGGGGTCGCTGATCGACAGGCCATGCTGGGTATAGGCGACGGCTTTCATCGGGGGGAGATCCGTTGGGGAAGACGGACAGACTGCGCTTCACGGCCAAGCGGAGAAAGGCGCAAAATCGGGCAGCACTTTCACTCCAGGAATGAAAATGGTCCGGTTTGACGATCTCGCCCTGTTCGTCCGCACGGCGGCGCTGGGCAGCTTCTCCAACGCCGCGCGCGAGGCCGACCTGCTGCCCGGCCAGGTCGCGGCGGCGGTGGCGCGGCTGGAGCGCGAGCTGGACCTGCGCCTGTTCGTGCGCTCCACCCGCAGCCTGCGCCTGACCGCCGAGGGCGCGCTGTATCTGCCCTACGCGCAGGAGGTGCTGGCCGCGCTGCGCGAGGGCGAGGCCCGAGTGCGTGGCGAGGATGCCGAGCTGCGCGGCACGCTGCAGGTGGCGGCGCCATCGGACCTGGGCCGCAACCTGCTGCTGCCGTGGCTGACCGAGTTCCGCGCCGCGCACCCGAAGCTGCAGCTGCGCCTGCAGTTGTCCGACCAAGTGGCCGATGTGTTCCGCGATCCGGTCGACATCGCCTTCCGCCTGGGCCGGTTCGACAACGCCAGCTATGTCGCCCTGCCCCTGCTGCCCGGCAATCGGCGGGTGCTGGCCGCCTCACCGGACTACCTGGCCCGGCACGGCACGCCGGACAGCCTGGACGCGTTGAAGGAGCACCACTGCCTGCTCTACCAGCTGGCCGGGCGTGCGTATGACCGCTGGAGCTTCGAGGCCGATGGCCGCCGCACGGTGATCCCGGTGCGCGGCAACATGGTCTGCGACGATGCCGACGTGGTCCGGCGGTGGGCGGTGGCGGGGGAAGGCATCGTGTTCAAGTCGTGGCTGGATATCTGCGCCGATGTGCAGGCCGGGCGCCTGCAGGTGCTGCTGGACGGGGCCGGCGACAGCCTGCCGTTGAACCTGGTGTGCCCGCACCGCAAGCAGTTCTCCCCGGCGATCCGCCAGCTGCATGCGATGTTCGAACAACGGCTGCAGCCGCTGCTCGCCGGGTTGCCGGCCGGCGCGCGCTGACGCTATCGCCCGGCGCGCGGCTGCCGGACAATGCCCCTTCCCCGTAGTCGAGTCGCCGCCATGCCGTGGATGGGCATCCAGGATCTGTGGACCTTTGTTGCTGCCGTGCTGGTGTTCCTGGCCCTGCCGGGCCCAGGCACCTTCACCCTGCTCACCGCCACCGGGCGCGGCGGGGTGCGCGGCGGTTACACAGCGCTGTTCGGCCTGCTGCTGGGCGACCAGATCCTGATGTGGCTGGCGGTAGCCGGTGTGGCGGCGCTGCTCAAGGCCAACCCGCTGGTGTTCCACGCGGTGCAGTACCTCGGCGCGGCGTACCTGGTGTGGATCGGCATCGGCCTGCTGCGCGCACCGCGCGCCCAGGGCGAGGAAGGTGGGATCCGCCTCACGCCGGGCCACTACTTCCGCCAGGCGGTGCTGATCAACCTGCTCAACCCGAAGGCGATCATCTTCTACATGGCCTTCCTGCCGCTGTTCATCGATCCGGCACGGCACCAGGGTGTGGTGACGTTTGCGACCATGGCGCTGATCATCTTCGTCATGGGGCTGGCCTACTGCTCGGTGCTGATCGGGGTGGGCAACCTGCTGCGCCGTCGGATTCTGCAGCACCCGCGTGTCGGGCTTTGGCTGAGGCGCGTGGCGGGGGTGTTCCTGGTCGGGTTCGGTGTGCGGCTGGGCGTGAGCGGCTGAGCCCTTGCACGCAAGCGTGGTGCACGACGACAGCGCGCGTCGCGTTCGGCCGCGGATAGGCAGCATCATCGCGACGCTCGGTTTTCATTCAAACATTGAGATTCCCCTGCGTACCGGCGAGGTGTCCAATCGGCGCCATCGTCCAACGTCGCCTCACCGGCGCGTGCGCAACACTGCGGGGACCCATGCCGCCACCTGTCTACTTCGTGCAGCACCTGAGCGGTCATGACGAGCGCCTGCTCGGCATGCACACCCGGCGCATCGATCTGGCCCATCCCGCCGTGACCCGCATCGTCGCGGGGCTTCAGCCGCTGGACCGGATCGATCTGCGTACGTGCCTGTTCGACTGCCACGCCAGCCTGGTGCTTGGGCTGCGCCATCGCATCGCCGAGGCCGAAGCGGCGGCGCAGGGCTGGCGTCTGTTCGATGCCGACGGCGTGTTGTGCTGCAAGCGCTTCCCCGGGGATGCGCAGGTGATCTATCCCCAGGGCCATCCACCGCAGGCAGACTGGGCACGCGCCCTGCTGCCCGGCACCGGCCCAGCCGCGCGCGTCAGCGCCGCATCACCTCACGCAGGTGGTCGATGAACACCCGCAGCTTGGGCGCCATCTGGTCACGTGCCGGGTAGTAAAGGTGGAAACCGGCGAACGGCTGCTGCCAGTCCTGCAGCACGCACTGCAGCCGGCCGGCCGCCACATCGCCGGCGTACAGCGCCTCGAACCCCTGGGCCAGGCCAATGCCCCGGGTGACGGCGGCATGGATCAGCCCGGCGTCGTTGAACACCAGCCGGCCCGCCACCTCGACCTCGAAATCGCGACCCTCGCCGGTGAACTCCCACGCCATCCGCCGGCCGGTGCTGAGCCGGTGCACGATGCACTCGTGCGCGACCAGGTCGGCCGGGGTCGCGGGCACGCCGTGCATGGCCAGATAGTCCGGCGTGGCCACCACCACCTGGCGTTCCAGCGGCCCGATCGGCACCGCGATCATGCCGCGGGCCAGGCTTTCGCCCAAGCGGATCCCCGCGTCGAAGCCGCCGGCGACCAGATCGGTCAGCGCGGTTTCCACGAACAGCTCCACCTCGATCTGCGGGTAACGCGCCAGGAAGCCGGGCAGGTGCGGCAGCACCAGCAGTTCGGCAGCGATCCGCGGCACGTTGATGCGCAGCTTGCCGGCGGGGACATCGCGCACCTGGTCCAGGTCGTCGAACGCGGCGTCGATCCGGGCCAGGCCCTCGCGTACCTGCGCCAGGAAGCGTGCGCCCTGCTCGGTCAGGCCGACCCGGCGCGTGGTCCGGTGCAGCAGCCGCACGCCAAGGTGGGCCTCCAGCGCACGCACCGTCTGCGAGAGCGCCGAGGGCGATACGCCCAGCTCGTCGGCGGCCCGGGTGAAGCTGGCATGGTGCGCGACGCGGGCGAAGGCAACCACGGCGGGCAGGGGATGCTGAGCGCTCATTGTGAAGGCTTGCTTCAAAGACGATGCAGGAGCGGCCAGTTTATCCACATAGTCCGCAGGAGGATGCTGGTCCTGTTCCTTCCCTTCCCCGGAGTACTTCATGCAGACCCGCACCCTTGGCCGTGATGGCCCCACCGTTTCCGCGCTCGGCCTGGGCTGCATGGGCATGAGCGCCTTCTATGGCGGCCGCGGCAGCGATGCCGACGCGATCGCGGTCATCCACCGCGCGCTGGAACGCGGCGTCACCCTGCTCGACACCGCCGACATGTACGGCCCGCACACCAACGAGGTGCTGGTCGGCAAGGCGATCGCCGGCCGTCGCGACCAGGTGTTCCTCGCCACCAAGTTCGGGATCAGGCTGGAGCCGAGCGACACCGCCGCGCGCAGCGTCGATGGCCGCCCCGAGTACGTGATCGCCGCCTGCGAGGCCAGCCTGCAGCGGCTGGGCGTGGACCACATCGACCTGTACTACCAGCACCGCGTGGACGGCACGGTGCCGATCGAGGACACCGTGGGGGCGATGGCGCGGCTGGTCGAACAGGGCAAGGTGCGCTTCCTCGGCCTCTCCGAAGCCTCGGCCGGCACGATCCGCCGCGCCCATGCGGTGCATCCGATCACCGCGGTGCAGACCGAGTACTCGCTGTGGTCGCGCGATCCGGAAGACAACGGCGTGCTGGCGACGGTGCGCGAGCTCGGCATCGGCTTCGTGCCGTACTCGCCGCTGGGCCGTGGCTTCCTGACCGGCGCGATCCGCAGCCCGGCCGATTTCGACGCCGATGACTACCGCCGCCATTCGCCGCGCTTCCAGGGCGAGAACTTCGACCGCAACCTGGCGCTGGTCGATGCGGTTACGGCGATGGCCAACGCCAAGGGCGTGAGCCCCGGGCAGCTGGCCCTGGCCTGGGTACTGGCGCAGGGCGAGGACCTGGTACCGATCCCGGGTACCAAGCGCCTGGCGTATCTGGACGAGAACCTGGGCGCGCTGCAGGTGCAGCTCAGCGCCGACGAGCTGGCCCGCATCGACGCCCTCTTCCCGGCCAATGCCGCCGCCGGCCCGCGCTATGTCCCCGCGGCGATGGCGACATTGAACCGCTGAGATCCACCGGCCAGCAGCGTGCGCGGCAGCCAGACCGCGTTCGGCGACGACATCCGGTGCCGTGACCGGTACCGGATGTCACAGGGATGAGTGCCCGGACTTTGTGCTGGTTTCGTCACCTTCGCCCCAGTCATGGCGACCGTGCGGCTGCTTACGACGCTTGGCAGTAGTAATGCTGCGCCGCGTTCGGTAAAACTCGCAGACTTGTCGTTCACAGTCATCCACCGCGAGGCCCCATGTCATTGCTCCGGCGCAAGTCCCTAGACACTGTCACCGTCCATGAAGCCGGCAGGCAACTGATCCCGACCCTGAGTTGGCCGCACCTGATCGCGCTGGGCATCGGCGCCATCGTCGGCACCGGCATCTACACCCTGATCGGTGTCGGCGCGAACCTGGCCGGGCCGGCGGTGTTGATCTCGTTTGCCATCGCCGGCGCGGTCTGCGCCTGCGCGGCGCTGTCCTATGCCGAACTGGCCACGATGATGCCGGCCGCCGGCAGCGCCTACACCTACAGCTATACCGCGCTCGGCGAGATGGTGGCCTGGGTGGTGGGCTGGAGCCTGATCCTGGAGTACTCGCTGGTGGTCAGCACGGTGGCGGTGGGGTGGTCCGGCTACGCGGTCGGCTTCCTGCACGGCTGGGGCATCGACCTGCCCTTGATGCTCACCGCCGGCCCGCACGTGGAAGGCGGTTTCATCAACCTGCCGGCCGTGCTGATCACCTTCCTGGTGGCCGGCATGCTGATGGCCGGGACCAAGGAGAGTGCGACGCTCAACGCGGTGCTGGTGGTGGTCAAGATCATCGCGCTGACCGTGTTCGTGGCGATCGCCCTGCCGCACTTCGATACCGGCCACATGGAGCCGTTCATGCCGTTCGGCTTCGTCAAGTCGCTGGGCGCCGATGGCGTCGAGCGCGGAGTGATGGCGGCCGCGGCGATCATCTTCTTCGCGTTCTACGGCTTCGATGCGATCTCCACCGCGGCCGAAGAAACCAAGAAACCCGAGCGCGACCTGGCGATCGGCATCATCGGCTCGATGGTCGGCTGCACCATCATCTACGTGCTGGTGGCGCTGGCCGCCGTGGGTGCGATGAGCTACACGATCTTCGGCCAGAGCGCCGAGCCGCTGGCACTAATCCTGCGCGAGCTGGGCAGCCCGGGCGCGGCCAAGTGGATCGGCGCGGCGGCGGTGATCGCCCTGCCGACCGTGCTGCTGGCCTTCCTGTATGGCCAGAGCCGCATCTTCTTCGTCATGTCGCGCGATGGCCTGCTGCCGCGTGGCCTGTCCAAGGTCAGCGCGCGCACCGGCACCCCGATCGCGACCACGCTGTTCACCGCGGTGCTGGTGGCCGCGCTGGCCGGTGTGGCACGCCTGGATGAAATCGCCGCACTGGCCAACGCCGGCACGCTGGCCGCGTTCACCGCGGTGGGCCTGTGCCTGGTGGTGCTGCGCAAGCGCGAGCCCAACCGCGTGCGCAAGTTCCGCACGCCGCTGGCCTACGTGGTCGGCCCGCTGGCGGTGATCGGCTGCGTGTACCTGTTCTTCAGCCTGCCGAGCACCACGCAGTTGTACTTCCTGGCGTGGAACGTCGTGGGCCTGATCGCCTACTTCGCCTATGGCCGCCGCAATGCGGTGCTGGGCAAGGGCTGAGCTATCGCGCCGGCCACCGGGCCGGCGATGAGATGACCGGGTGTGAAAAAGGCAGGCCCAAGGCCTGCCTTTTTCGTTGTTGGCAGCGGTGACGACGCCCTGCCGGGCAGCGCGCGACGCGCCACTGGCCTCAGGGTTTCGCGGCCGCGGCCTTGGCGGCATGATCGTGCGCCTGCTGCATGACGCGCAGCAGGTTGCCGCCCCAGATGCCGGCGATCTGCTGCTCGGTGTAACCCTTGCGCAGCAGCCACGCAGTGATCTTGGGCAACTGGCTTACGTCCTGGAGATCGGCCAGGCCACCGCCGCCATCCCAGTCCAGGCCGATGCCTGCGTGTTCGGGGCCGACCACCTTGAGGATGTGCTCGAAGTGGGCGAAGAAATCGTCCAGCGTGGCCTTGCGCAGCGGGATGCGCTGGTCGATCTCCTCCAGCCCCTTCTTCAGCGCGACCCCCTGCTGGATGCTCATCCCGTCGTAATCGGTGCCGAGCTGCGCCATCAGCGCCGTCTCGGCCGCTTTGCGCGCCTCGCTTTTGCCGGTGTCGATCAGGTAACCGCCATAGGCGTTGACCTGGATCACGCCGCCGGCCTTGGCCAGCCGCTTCAGGCGCGCATCGTCGAGGTTGCGCGGATGGTTGTAGATCGCCTTGGCCGAGCTGTGCGAGAGCACGAACGGCACCGGCATGCGCTCGATCAGATCATCGAACACCGCATCGGAGGCATGCGATTGATCGATCACGATCCCCAGACGCACCGCTTCATCCACCAGCGCCTTGCCGGCCGGGCTCAGGCCCTTCCATTCGGCGCCCTTGGGATCGGTGGCCGAATCGGCGAACTCGTTGTTGGCGAAGTGCACGGTGCTGAGCAGGCGCAGGCCGGCCAGGTGGTAGTAGCTGAGCAGCGTGGGATCGTCGACCAGCGGGCTGGCGTTCTCCATGCTGATGTAGACCACGCGCTTGCCGGCGGCCTTGATGCGCGCGGCATCGGCGGCGGTCAGCGCGAGCTGGAAGGTATCCGGATGCGCGGCGAGCATCTCGCGGATTTCCGTCAGCCGCAGCAGGCCGGCATCGCGGTCGTGCTGGTGCGCCTGCGCACTGCGGTCGCCCTGGTCGGTGTAGATGGCCCAGAAACCGCCATCCAGCGCGCCTTCCACCATGCGCGGGTAATCCACTTGCGACAGCGCGTTGTGGTCGTGCCGCTGGGTGATGTCGAAGCCGTCACGGTGGAAGTTGGCCGGTGTATCGAGGTGGCTGTCCAAGGTCAGCAGCCGCTGCTGCAGCCTGGACGCCCTGGCCAGTTCCTGCGGGGTGAATTCGATCGCGTGGGCGGCCAGTGGCGTGCACAACGCCAGCGAAACCAGCAAAGACAGACTGCGCAACGTCATGACGCCTCACCTTGGTTGTAGAGCCACGCCATGCGTGGCTGGGCTTGATCTGGCCCGCGAAGCCACGCATGGCGTGGCTCTACGGTCCCGGGTTCAACGGGTCTGGCCCGGACAGACCTCAATCCACCACGCGGCAGAACACCGCCTTGAGATACCGCGATTCCTGCACGTGGGCCATGAACGGGTGATCCGGACCGGCGCCGGCCACCTTCAGGATCTGGATGGTGCGGCCGGCGTAGAAGGCGGCGCGGCGCAGCATGTCCAGGAACTGATCTTCGGCCACCAGGCCGGTGCACGAGAACGTGGCGAGCAGGCCACCGGGCTTGACCACCCCCAGCGCCAGCTTGTTCATGTCCAGATACTTCTTCAGCGCGGTGATGACCTGATCGCGGTCGCGGGTCATCTTGGCCGGGTCCAGGATCACCACGTCGAACTGCTCGCCGCGGTTGGAAGCATCGCGCAGCCACGGGAAGATGTCGGACTGGATGAACTTCGGGCGCACGTTGTTGAGCTTGGCGTTGCCCTTGGCGATGGCGATCACGTCTTCATCGATGTCGATGCCGACCACCTCGGCCGCACCGCGCGCGGCGGCGTACACCGCAAAGCCACCGGTGTTGCAGCACAGGTCCAGCACGGTCTTGCCTTCCACCTGCTGGCTCAGCCATTGGCGGTTCTCACGCTGATCGGCGAAGAAGCCGGTCTTGTGCGCACCGGCCGGGTCGGCGCGGAACTTCACGCCGTACTCGGTGATCACCGAGGCTTCGGTGGTGGTGTTGCCGTGGAAGTCGAAGCTTTCCTGCTTCTGCACGTGTTCGTCGGCGAAGCTGTGGAAACGGCAGCCCGGGAATTGTTCGCGCAGGGCTTCATACACCCACTCGCGGTGGCGGAACATGCCGGCGGCGAAGAATTCGACCACGACCAGGTCGCCATAGCGATCCACGACCAGGCCGGACAGACCGTCACCTTCGCTGTGGACCACGCGCCAGGCATCGGAGATCTCGTCCAGCTTGAGCACCTCACGGCGCAGCGACACCGCCTGGGCGATCTTGCGCGAGAACCAGCCGGCGTCGACCGGGATGCCCTGATCGGTCTCCAGGATGCGCACGGCAATGCGCGAATGACCGTTGTAGAAGCCACGCCCGATCCACTCGCCGTCCACGCCGACAACGTCGACGATGGCACCGGGTTTGGGACGGACGGCCGGCTTTTCGACCAGTTTCTGGAAGATCCACGGGTGGCTGGAGCGCCAGGCGTTCTTGAGGCGGACAACGGGGGCAGGGGTATTCATGGGCGTATTGTAAACGGGAAGCCTGCAGCCCTCGGCGCTGGGAGCGACGCCGCTGGCGCTCTGGTGGTGACGGCCGCTGGCCGTCAGCGCGCTAAACCCGGCCGCTACGTGGTTGACGGCCAGCGGCCGTCACTACCGGTTGGGGCGTTTCGTTCAGCCGCACCGGGGCATGGAAAGGATTTGACGTCGGCCCAGGCACCCCGCAGAATCGGCCCCAGAAGGGGAGTAGCTCCCAGACGTTGTCGCCGTCAATTCGAGCCCGCAGGCTCCGGTGCAACGGCAGTCCCACCCATCGGGACTGCGAGCGAGACCTTCGCCGTATGGCGAAGCTCTGTCCCTGGATCCCCCCGATCCTCCGTTGCAGATCCTCGCCATCCGGCTTGAGGCAATCTATTTTTCCAACGGATAAACCCAATGCAGACGATCGGTAATGTGTGGTTGTGGGGCGGCTTCGGCGCGGTGGTGATCATCGCGCTGCTGGTCGACCTCGTCCTGATGCGACACGGCGGCCCCCACAAGGTCACCTTCAAGGAGGCCCTGTGGTGGTCCATCGGCTGGGTCGCCCTGGCCCTGGCCTTCAACGGTGGCCTCTGGTATTACCTGAACGAGACTGCCGGCCAGGTGGTGGCCAACAAGGTCGGCCTGGAGTTCCTGACCGGTTACCTGGTCGAGAAAGCCCTGGCCGTGGACAACATCTTCGTGTTCCTGATGATCATGGGCTACTTCGCGGTGCCCGAGGAACAGCGCCAGAAGGTGTTGATCATCGGCATCCTGGGCGCGATCGTGCTGCGTACGATCATGATCTTCGCCGGCAGCGTGCTGCTGACCAAGTTCCACTGGCTGCTCTATGTGTTCGGCGCGTTCCTGCTCTTCACCGGCTGGAAGATGTGGTTCTCAGCCGGCAGCGAGCCGGATCTGGAGACCAACCCCGCCCTGCGCTGGATGCGCAAGCACCTGCGCCTGCTGCCCGACTACGCCGGCAATGCCATGAGCGTGATGCGCGATGGCAAGCGCTGGTTCACCCCGCTGTTCGTGGTGCTGATCCTGATCGCGGTCACCGACGTGATCTTCGCGGTGGACTCCATCCCGGCGATCTTCGCCATCACCACCGACCCGTTCATCGTGCTGACCTCCAATGTCTTCGCGGTGCTGGGCCTGCGGGCGATGTTCTTCCTGCTGGCCGGCATGGCCGATCGCTTCCACCTGCTGCCGTACGGCCTGGCCCTGGTGCTGGCCTTCATCGGCATCAAGATGATGCTGATCGACCTCTTCAAGATCCCCACCCCGATCTCGCTGGGTGTGGTGGCGGTGATCATCGCCGCGACCGTGGTGCTGAGCCTGAAGAATCCGCCGAAGGAAGGCGGCCACGCCTGACCGACCGTGCCGCCTGCGGGATTGTCCCGCAGGCGGTACCTCTCTCTCCCACGGCGTTGCCCTTGTGTTCATCCGGGGCGGCGCCATCCCTAAGGGTATGAACGCCAACCTGCCCCAGCCCACCGGCGCGCCGCCGGTCCCCTCCCGCAACGACCGTGGTGGTGTACTGCGGGCGTTCAACCTGAGCCTGGCCTTCGTGCTGCTGCTGGTGGCGGTGTATACCGCCCAAGGCCACTTCGACTGGCGTCCGTGGGCGGTTGCCCCGCTGGACAAGGCCGGCCTGCTCGGCATTCTCGGTGCACCGCTGCTGCACGGTTCGATCCAGCACCTGGGTGCCAATGCGGCGGCCCTGCTGATCCTCGGCACCCTGGCCGGCAGCGTCTATCCCAACGCAACGCTGCGGGCGCTGCCCCTGCTGTGGCTCGGTTCGGGACTCGGTGCCTGGCTGCTCGGCGATCTGGGCAGCCGCCATCTCGGTGCCAGTGGCATCACCCACGGCCTGATGTTCCTGGTGTTCGTACTTGGCCTGCTGCGCCGCGACCGGCCGGCCATCGCCGCCGGGCTGATCGCGTTCCTGTTCTACGGCAGCATGCTGCTCACCATCCTGCCGCACGAGCCGGGCGTGTCCTGGCAATCGCATATGGGCGGTGCCTTTGCCGGCATCATCAGCGCGCTGCTGTTCCGCCTCTCCGACCCGATGGCGCCGCGCAAACGCTACAGCTGGGAGGATGAGGAAGAGGACGAGCTCGAGGCAGCGCGCGACGCCGATCTGGAGCCGCCCTCCCCGACCCGCGTGCCGGTGCTGTGGCAACCGCGCGAGGGCCGCGACTTCGTGGTGCTGCCGTTCCGGCGGCGCGATGAAGGGTCATCGCTGGATTGACCGGCGACGCCATCTGATGGCATGCCGGGGTAGAGCCACGCCATGCGTGGCTGCCGTGCGCCGGACATTCCGATATCGCGCCGATCACGATCGTACCGACCAACGGTCGGTACCTACCGGCTCGCCGGTGCGCCATCCCCATCCACCGCACGCCTGCCCAGCGCCGGGTCATCGGTGAAGAAGGCATCGATGCCGGTGGCCAGATAGGCCCGCATCTCGGCGACCGAACCTTCCGCGTTGCGGGTATTCGGCTCGCCGCTGCGGAACTCCGCGGCCTGGAAGTAGTTTTCCGGCCGGAACGTATACGGCACCACCATCAAGCCGACCGCATGCGCATCACGCACCAGGGAGGTCGGGGTGCCGAGCTTCCCCTGCGCGTCCAGCGGAATGACCATGCGCAGGCTCGGGCCGATGCCGTCGGCATAGGTGGCCACGTCGCGCAGCCCGGCCGGGGTGATCAGGTCGGCATAGCGCTGGCGGCCCTTGGCGGCCAGCACGTCACCGGGCTGCTGCGCGGGATCGCCGAGCAGCTGCAGCAAGCGGATGTTGCTGTCGCGGCCGAGCTTGTCACGCAGGTAACGCAGGTTGCCGATCTCGAAGGACTGGATCGTCACCGGCGCCACGCGCGTGTAGGCGTTGCCCTGGAGCGCGGCGACCACCTTGTCTTCCATCGGCAGGCCGATGCTGGTGAAGTAGGTGCCGTGCTTGATCTCCGGCACCAGCCCGATGCCGCGGTTGGCGCGGCCGGCCTGCTGCACCAGGAAGGCGATGATCTCGTCCAGCGTGGCGATGCGGAACTGGCCGTCGAAGGCGGTGCTGCGCAGCTGCGGCAGGCGCTCGCGGGCGTACAGCGTTTTCAGCTCGGCCAGGGTGAAGTCTTCGGTGAACCAGCCTTCGATGCGCTCGCCGTCGATGGTCTTGACGGTCCTGCGGCTGGCGAACTCGGGGTGCGCGGCCACATCGGTGGTGCCACCGATCTCGTTCTCGTGGCGCGATACCAGCACGCCGTCCTTGGTCATCACCAGGTCCGGCTCGATGTAGTCGGCGCCATCGGCGATGGCCTGCGCGTACGCGGCGAGCGTGTGCTCGGGCAGCAGCGCACTGGCGCCGCGGTGGCCGTAGACGGCGGCCTTGGCCGGCGTGGAGGAAGACGATTCAGCGCTCATGGCCACCGATGGTGCCACGGCCAGCGACACCAGCAACACACACCCCCACAACGGCTTGGACACTGCAGATCCCTGTCGATAAAGAACCGGGTCAGTCTGCTGCAGGGGTGTGACAGCGCGAAGAAAGGCGCCGCCTACTTCCCGATGCAGAAGCTGGAGAAAATGCGCCCGAGCAGATCATCGGCGCTCATCCGCCCGGTGATCTCGCCCAGCGCCTCATGGGCCAGGCGCAGTTCCTCGGCGGCCAGTTCCAGGTGCTCGAGGACCAGTTCCGATTCGGCGCGCTCGGCATGGCCGATGGCCTGGCTGATCGCCTCCACATGGCGGGCACGCGCGGAGAACTCGCCGTCCACGCTGTCGCCGGCACTGCCGCTGGCCAGCGCGCGCAGGCGGGCGTGCAGCTGATCCAGGCCGACGCCGGTGGCGGCCGAGACATGCACCACGTCCGCAGCGGCGTCGGACGGGATCGCGTCCAGCAGATCACTCTTGTTGTGGATCCACAGCTGCTGCGGCACCTCGGCGATGCTGTCGCCCACCGCGTCGCGGCCCGCCTGCGGGTCGCGCGCATCGACCACCACGATGGCCAGGTCGGTGCGCTGCATCTCCGCGCGCGCCCGGCGCATGCCTTCGCGCTCGATGGCATCCCCGCCTTCGCGCAGGCCGGCGGTGTCGACCAGGGTCAGTTCCAGCCCATCGATACGGATGGTTTCGCGCAGGGTGTCGCGGGTGGTGCCGGCGATGTCGGTGACGATCGCCCGCTCGCTGCCGGCCAACGAGTTGAGCAGCGAGCTCTTGCCGGCGTTCGGCGGGCCCACCAGCACCGCGTGCAGACCATCGCGCAGCTTGCGCCCGCGTTCGGCATCGTCGCGCAGCCGGATCAGTGCCTGCAGCGCGGTGACCAGACCGCTGCGCACCTGGGCGCCGCCGAGGGTATCCAGGGGTTCGTCGGCGAAATCGATCGCCGCTTCCACGTGGATCCGCAGCAGAACAAGCTGTTCTGCGACCTCGTCCACGCGGCGCGAGAACACGCCATCCAGCGAGCGGCGGGCCGCGCGCGCTGCGCGGGTATCGCTGGCAGCGATCAGGTCGGCGATCGCCTCGGCCTGGGCCAGGTCGAGCTTGCCGTTGAGGAAGGCGCGCTCGCTGAACTCACCGGGTCGTGCCTGGCGTGCGCCCAAGGCGATGCAACGCGCGACCAGCTGCTGCAGCACCACCGGGCTGCCATGCCCCTGCAGCTCCACCACTTCTTCGCCGGTGAAGCTGTTCGGGGCCGGGAACCACAGCGCGATGCCATCGTCGATCACCTCGCCCGCCGCATCGCGGAAGCGCGCGTAGTGCGCGTGCCGCGGCTGCATCGCGCGCACGCCGATCGCCTCGGCGATGGGGCGCGCCTGCGGGCCGGACAGCCGCAGCATGCCCACGCCGCCTGCGCCGGGCGCGGTGGCGATGGCCACGATGGTGTCGGGGGCATGGGTCATGTCGGGCTCACTGCAGCGTGCGGGGAATCAGGGGCATTCTACGGACCGCACGGATGCGCGGGCCGCAGATGCAGGAAACCCGCCTTGCGGCGGGTCTCCTGTGCAGCTTACTTCTTGGCGGTGACGACCGGCAGCGGGTCGCTGCCGTGGCGCTTGGTCATCCACCACTGCTGGAGCAGGCCCAGGCCACCGTTGACGACCCAGTACAGCACCAGACCGGACGGCATGAAGGCCATCATGACGCCGAACACCAGCGGCATCAGCTGCATCATCTTGGCCTGCATCGGGTCCATGCCCGGCGCCGGGGTCAGCTTCTGCGTGGCCCACATCACCGCCACGTTGATCACCGGCAGGATGAAGTACGGGTCACGTGCGGTCAGATCCTGGATCCAGCCCAGCCAGGGGGCCTGGCGCAGTTCCACCGATTCCACCAGCACCCAGTACAGCGCGAAGAAGATCGGCATCTGGATGAGGATCGGCAGACAGCCGCCCATCGGGTTGATCTTCTCTTTCTTGTACAGCTCCATCATCGCGGTCTGGAACTTCTGGCGGTCATCGCCATAGCGTTCCTTGAGCTGCGCGATGCGCGGCTGGAAGCGACGCATCTTGGCACCGGACTTGTACTGCACGGCCGAGAGCGGATACAGCACCAGCTTCAGCAGCACCACCAGGCCGACGATGGCCCAGCCCCAGTTGTCGACCACCTTGTGAACCTGGTTCAACACCCAGAACAGGCCCTGGCCGATGATCGCCATCAGCGAGAAGCGGCTGTAGTCGACCACGCGGTCCAGGCCCTTCACGTCTTCCTTGGCGATCAGGTTGACCAGCTTCGGGCCGACCCACAGGCGGGCTTCGGTGCTGACCTGCTGGCCCGGGGCCACGGTGAAGGCCGGGCCACGCGCTTCGATCTGGTCGCGGCCGTTGTTCTGCGCCAGCGAGTACTGCGCGGCCTGGTCGGCCTGCGGAATCCACGCGGTGAAGAAGTGGTGCTGCAGCATCGCCAGCCAGCCGCCGGTGATGGTGCGGTTGAGGTGGCCGTCGTCCAGGTAATCCTTGAACGCGCGACGCTCGTAACCGTCCTGCGGGCTGAACCAGGTCGCGCCGTTGAAGCTGAACGAGTCCGGGTTGGTCATGCTGCGCGAGAGGATGGTCGGGGTGCGGTCCAGGGTGCGGAACACGTAGCCGCTCCACGGGGCGCTGCCACCGTTGACCACTTCATCCTTGACCGTGATCGCGTACTCGTTGCGACCCAGCGAGTAGGTGCGGCGGATGGTCACGCCGTTCGGGCCGGTCCATTCGAACGGCACGGTGACCTCGTCCTGGCCCTTGGCCAGCACGAAGTCGTGGTTGTCGCCGACCAGCTTGAAGCCGTTGGCGGCCGGCACCGGCATGGTCTTGTCTTCACTGATCCAGCCACTGACCGCGCGGTACGGGTGGGTGGCTTCTTCGGTCAGCAGGCGGACCGGCGGGCTGCCTTCTTCCTTGGTCTGCGGGAACTGCAGCAGTTCGGCGTCCAGCACCGTGCCACCGTCCAGCACCAGACGCAGCACGTCGGTGGTGATGGTCACGCGGGCCGGGCCGGCCTCGGTCTGTGCGGCCGGCTGTGCCGCCGGCAGGGAACCGTCAGCCTGGGGCACGGGTGCACCGGGAATGCTGCCGGCAGCCGCACCCGGCACGCTGGCCTGGGTGGTCTGGGCGGCCACGGCCGGGGTCGGCGGCGCGGCTTTGTCGCGGCCCCACTCCATCCACAGCAACACGGCCACCATCAGCCAGGCAAAAATCAGGAAAACGCGGGTCTGGTTCATCAGCGTGCAGGCTCGACGGGGCCGGCACGCAATGCCGGCTCGGACTGGGAAAGGGGTACAACGCCCAGGGGCGGCGGCATTGTGCCGTCCGCGCCCGGCATGGGCAATGCGCCAAGGCGGCGCAGCAGGCGTTCAAAGGCCTGGCGGATATCTGAATTGCTGGCGGTACGGGCGGCGCTGCGGGCAACGACGACGTAATCGCCGGCACTCATCCACGGCCGTAGGTGGCGTGTGGCATCGCGCAGCACACGCTTTACTCGGTTGCGACCCACGGCTCGGGGATCGACTTTGCGCGACACCGCAAGACCCAACCTGGCTGGCGTATCGCTCTTCAGCCAGTGCAGGGTCATCAGCGGATCGGACACACGGCGGGCGCCGTTGAAGACCGTTGTATATTCGGCACGCGTACGAACCCGCGCAGAGCGAGGAAATCGCTTGCGCGGGTCGGAACTGCTCACAGTCAGGATTGCGTCTGCCGCGGGAAGCGGCATTGCAATCAAGCGCTCAGGACTTTACGGCCCTTGGCGCGGCGACGCGACAGGATCTTGCGGCCGTCAGCGGTCTTCATACGGGCACGGAAGCCATGGTCGCGCTTACGCTTGAGGTTGCTGGGTTGGAAAGTGCGCTTGGTGGCCATGCGGGCCTCTATATGAAGGGGACGGAAAGAACCGGAAATTCTATAGACCTCATCGAGGTCCCGTCAAGTGTCTATCACTACGGGAATTCACCGGGCTGTGCAATAGCTGTGGATCGTTTTGTGAATAACTTTGGGACAACCATTCCCGGCCCCCCTCGTCGGTGGTAGTCTGCGCCATCCATTCTTCCCCCCTTCCGGCCTGCGGTGCGGCGCTTTTGTTCGCCTATCCGCTGGCCCCAGACGATTATTGCCGATGGATGCCTGGTCTCGTTCCCTCGAACGCCTCGAAGCGGAGTTTCCGCCCGAGGATGTTCACACCTGGTTGAAGCCGCTGCAGGCAGATCTGCGCGCGGACAGCCTGGTGCTTTATGCGCCGAACGCCTTCATCGTCGACCAGGTGCGCGAGCTGTATCTGCCGCGCATCAAGGAACTGCTGGCGCACTTCGCCGGTTTCGGCGACGTTTTTCTTGAAATCGGCTCGCGTCCGCGCCCGGTGGAGGCGCAGATCGCGCCGATTCCGGGCCTGTCCGCACCGGCGGCACCGGCCGAGCCCCTGGTGCCGTTCGCCGGCAACATGGATTCGCACTACACCTTCGCCAACTTCGTGGAGGGCCGCAGCAACCAGCTGGGCCTGGCCGCGGCGTTCCAGGCGGCGCAGAAGCCGGGCGACCGGGCCCACAACCCGTTGCTGCTGTACGGCGGAACCGGCCTGGGCAAGACCCACCTGATGTTCGCGGCAGGCAATGCGATGCGTCAGGCCAACCCGGCGGCCAAGGTGCTGTACCTGCGTTCGGAACAGTTCTTCAGCGCGATGATCCGTGCGCTGCAGGAAAAAACCATGGACCAGTTCAAGCGCCAGTTCCAGCAGGTGGACGCGCTGCTGATCGATGACATCCAGTTCTTCGCCGGCAAGGACCGTACCCAGGAAGAGTTCTTCCATACGTTCAACGCCCTGTTCGACGGCAAGCAGCAGATCATCCTGACCTGCGACCGGTACCCGCGCGAAGTCGAAGGCCTGGAAGCACGGCTGAAGTCGCGACTGGCCTGGGGCCTGTCGGTGGCGATCGAGCCGCCGGACTTCGAGACGCGTGCAGCGATCGTGCTGGCCAAGGCCCGCGAGCGTGGCACCGATATCCCCGACGATGTGGCGTTTCTGATTGCCAAGAAGATGCGCTCCAATGTCCGCGACCTCGAAGGTGCGTTGAATACCCTGGCCGCACGCGCCAATTTCACCGGCCGTGCGATCACCACTGATTTCGCCCAGGAAACCCTGCGCGACCTGCTTCGCGCCCAGCAGCAGGCGATCAGCATTCCCAACATCCAGAAAACCGTGGCCGACTACTACGGGCTGCAGATCAAGGATCTGCTCTCCAAGCGTCGGACCCGCTCGCTGGCCCGTCCCCGTCAGGTCGCCATGGCCCTGACCAAGGAACTGACCGAGCACAGCCTGCCGGAAATCGGCGACGCCTTTGCCGGCCGGGACCACACCACGGTGCTGCATGCCTGCCGGCAGATCCGGACGTTGATGGAAGCCGACGGCAAGTTGCGGGAAGACTGGGACAAGCTGATCCGGAAGTTGAGCGAATGATGCATGTACGCCGCTAAGGCGTCATCGCATAAAACGGTGCAGAATCCGGTAGTAAGCGAGGTATAGGTTGTGGATAAAAAAGCCGCTCGATTCGGCGGTAAAGTTATCCACACCTTTCCCCACCCCTTGGGGGCTAGTAATGCAGAGGGTTTCGAGGTCAAAAAACCTTTTGTTTACAAAGGCTTAGTCGTGTTTTCCCGCGATTCTGGCCCTACCAGCACCACCAAGCTTTTGATTTATTCCACATTTTTTTAAAGCATAGGGGCACGGAACCACATGCGTTTCACACTGCAGCGCGAAGCCTTTCTCAAGCCGTTGGCACAAGTCGTCAACGTGGTCGAACGCCGCCAGACCCTGCCGGTTCTGGCTAATTTCCTGGTTCAGGTCCAGAACGGACAGCTGTCGCTGACCGGCACGGACCTGGAAGTGGAAATGGTGTCGCGGATCGCGGTGGAAGATGCCCAGGACGGCGAGACCACCATCCCCGCCCGCAAGCTGTTCGAGATCATCCGTGCCCTGCCCGATGGCAGCCGGATCACCGTCTCGCAGACCGGTGACAAGATCACCGTGCAGGCCGGGCGCAGCCGCTTCACCCTGGCAACGTTGCCGGCCAACGACTTCCCGTCTGTCGACGAAGTGGAAGCCACCGAGCGCGTGGCCATCGGCGAAGCGACCCTGAAGGAGCTGATCGAACGCACCGCGTTCGCGATGGCCCAGCAGGACGTGCGCTACTACCTCAACGGCCTGTTGTTCGACCTGCGTGGCGATGCCCTGCGTACCGTGGCGACCGATGGTCACCGCCTGGCGCTGTGCGAAACCGAGCTGGAAAAGGCCAGCGGTGCCAAGCGGCAGATCATCGTGCCGCGCAAGGGCGTGACCGAGCTGCAGCGCCTGCTGGAAAGTGGTGATCGCGAGATCGAGCTGGAAGTCGGCCGCAGCCACGTGCGCGTCAAGCGCGACGATGTGACCTTCACCTCCAAGCTGATCGACGGTCGCTTCCCGGATTACGAGGCTGTCATCCCGATCGGTGCCGATCGCGAAGTGAAGGTCGATCGCGACGCCCTGCGTGCCTCGCTGCAGCGTGCTGCGATTCTGTCCAACGAGAAGTACCGCGGTATCCGCGTGGAAGTCTCGCCGGGCAACCTGAAAATCAGCGCGCACAACCCGGAGCAGGAAGAAGCCCAGGAAGAGATCGAGGCCGATACCACGGTCAGCGACCTGGCCATCGGCTTCAACGTGAACTACCTGCTGGATGCCCTGTCGGCACTGCGCGACGAGCACGTCGTGATCCAGCTGCGTGATTCGAACTCCTCTGCCCTGGTCCGCGAGGCCAGCAGCGAGAAGTCGCGTCATGTGGTGATGCCGCTGCGTCTCTGACCTGGCGCGCTGGTTCCACGTGGAACCGAGTTGTTTGAGAAGCCCGGCACTGCCGGGTTTCTTTTTGGGCTCAAGAAGCGATGTTCCACGTGGAGCATCGTCGTAGCGTTGAACCTTTGGAGATGCTTGGTTCGTCTGCCCGCCCGCCAGCCTGCTTGTCTGACCGGGTATCCGCAAACGCAGGCCTGCTGCATGGGTAGGCGGTGAACGCCGATGTCCATGGTTACCGGCCACGTGGACCAAGCTCGCCACCGGTACACGCGATTCGCATCCCCGCTGCGCTCACAAACCAGTGGCGGTCTTGCGATGGGGTGATCGTTCTCGAACGCAGGTGCAAAAGTGGCTCGGTAGCGCCGCCCGCCGCCAATCTCGCGAATCCTGTTAAGCCGCCACTGCGAACCAGGACAGATTTCTCTCCCGATCTGGAGCGCCGCGACGAGCGGCTTTTCTGCCGCTGAATCACAGCTCTATGCTTTTAAAAACTGTATATAAATCTAAAGCTAGGTGGTGGTGGTAGGGCCAGATTTGGTTGAAAAGTAGGTTAAGTGGTTGGTTACAAAGGGAATTAGGGCCTCGAAACCCCCGGTAAAACAGGGCCTGAGCCTGGGGGTGATCCTGTGGATATCTTTAAAGCCTGTTTCAGGGCTTCTTTTTATCCACAGATTGCCCTTAGGTTGTGCATAACTCATACATGGGGGATGTGGACAGTCTCGTTTGGGTCTGCGCGAGCGTCCTTCATTTCTGACGGGGTGCGCTTCGGCGACGCGCGCAGAATTCAAACAATCCCGCTCGGACGTACTGATCGGGCTGCTGGGCGCCCTGGAAAACGCCGCGGATTTCTTGAAATCTGCAGCACCATGGGCCTGGATGAGCCTCAGAATTGAAGAAATTGAGCGCGTTCTCGAGCCTCCGGGTGGAGGTCGACGGGCATGTTCCACGTGGTACGGCACGCCTGAGTGAGTCCCGTACGCCGCCTCGTCCGCCTTGCACTGCCCTGCTCCACATCGGGCAGTGGGGTTCGCCATCGTCCGCCGGGGCCCGGCACTTCCTCCCGGGGCTCGGTGAAACGCGGGGGACTGTACGGCGACGCACTTCCAGGGCTGCTTGCACCACGTGGAACCAGGGCAATGCAGTAAGCTGATCGATTCCCCGCTACCCCTCTGCCGCCCGGCGCGGCGTCGATCTTCCGCATGCATATCCGCCGTCTCTCCCTGCACCAGGTTCGCCGCTTCGATACCGTCGAACTCGCGCCGAAACCGGGCATCAATCTGATCACTGGCGACAATGGCGCCGGAAAGACCAGTGTCCTGGAGGCGCTGCATGTCATGGCGTACGGGCGCAGTTTCCGTGGCCGGGTGCGGGATGGGCTGGTGCGCCAGGGCCGGGAGGCGCTGGATGTCTTTGTCGAATGGGATGAGCAGCGCGAAGGCGCCGAAACCCCGACGCGGCGGAAGGCCGGGCTCCGCCACAGTGGGCAGGAATGGAAAGGCCGACTGGACGGCGAGGATGTCGCCCAGCTCGGCACCCTCTGCGCGGCGCTGGCGGTGGTGACCTTCGAACCAGGTAGCCACGCGCTGGTCAGTGGCGGCGGTGAGCCCCGTCGGCGGTTCCTCGATTGGGGTTTGTTCCACGTGGAACCAGACTTCATGGGGCTGTGGCGGCGGTACTCGCGAGCCCTCAAGCAGCGCAACGCCCTGCTCAAGCAGGGCGGGCACCCGCACGCCCTGGATGCCTGGGATCGAGAGCTCGCCGAAACCGGCGAACCGCTGACCACCCGTCGGCAGCACTACCTGGAGCGGTTGCAGGAACGCACCGTGGAACTGGCCGCCGTCCTGGCCCCCAATCTGGGCATCCAGTCGCTGAGCTTGAGCCCAGGGTGGCGCAAGCAGGAGGTTTCACTCTCCGATGCCCTGCTTCTGGCCCGGGAACGTGACCGGATGGCCGGCTATACCTCGGTCGGTCCACACCGGGCCGACTGGAGCGTCGGATTCGAGACCATTCCCGGCCGGGATGCACTCTCGCGGGGGCAGGCGAAACTGACGGCCCTCACCTGCCTGCTGGCACAGGCCGAAGACTACGCCGAGCAGCGCGGCGAATGGCCGGTCATCGCATTGGACGACCTGTCTTCGGAGCTGGATCGGCACCACCAGGCACGGGTGCTGGAGCGCTTGAAGGCCGGCCCGGCGCAGATCTTCATCACCGCCACTGAAGTTCCGGCGGCACTGATCGACGCGACAGATATCACGCGGTTCCACGTGGAACATGGACAGGTCCAGCCTGTGCCATAGTGGTCCCCCAGGGGCCACGGTGCCCGGCTGGTATAATTGCTGTTGCAACCCCTTATTACTCGGCGCCCCGCCTCACCGCGGCGGACCGACCTGCGGAGCCTACGGCAAGCGCAATGACTGAAGAACAGAACATCCCCGCAAACAGCGGCAACTACGACGCCAACAGCATCACCGCCCTGGAAGGCCTCGAGGCTGTCCGCAAGCGTCCTGGTATGTACATCGGCGACGTCCATGACGGCACCGGTCTGCACCACATGGTGTTCGAGGTCGTCGACAACTCCATCGACGAAGCCTTGGCCGGCCACGCCGACCATGTGTCGGTGATGATCCACGCAGACGGTTCGGTCTCGGTGTCGGACAACGGGCGCGGCATCCCGACCGGCAAGCACGAGCAGATGAGCAAGAAGCTCGATCGCGAAGTCTCCGCCGCCGAAGTCGTGATGACGGTCCTGCACGCCGGTGGCAAGTTCGATGACAACAGCTACAAGGTGTCTGGCGGCCTCCACGGCGTGGGCGTCAGCGTGGTCAATGCGCTCTCGCAGAAGTTGCTGCTGGATATCTACCAGGGCGGCTTCCACTACCAGCAGGAATTCGCTGACGGTGCTGCGGTCAACTCGCTCAAGCAGGTTGAAGCCAGCACCAAGCGCGGTACCACCCTGCGCTTCTGGCCGTCGGTGAAGGCGTTCCACGACAACGTCGAGTTCCACTACGACATCCTGGCCCGCCGCCTGCGTGAGCTGTCTTTCCTTAATTCCGGCGTCAAGATCGTGCTGGTGGACGAGCGCGGCGACGGCCGGCGCGACGACTTCCATTACGAAGGCGGCATCCGCAGCTTCGTGGAGCATCTGGCGCAGTTGAAGACGCCGCTGCACCCGAACGTGATCTCCGTCACCGGTGAGTCCAACGGGATCGTCGTGGACGTGGCGCTGCAGTGGACCGATTCCTACCAGGAAACGATGTACTGCTTCACCAACAACATCCCGCAGAAGGATGGCGGTACCCACCTCGCCGGTTTCCGTGGTGCGCTGACCCGTGTGCTCAACAATTACATCGAGCAGAACGGCATCGCCAAGCAGGCCAAGATCAACCTGACCGGCGATGACATGCGCGAAGGCATGATCGCGGTGCTGTCGGTGAAGGTGCCCGACCCGAGCTTCTCCAGCCAGACCAAGGAAAAGCTGGTCAGCTCGGACGTGCGCCCGGCGGTGGAAAGTGCCTTCGGTGCGCGCCTGGAAGAATTCCTGCAGGAAAACCCCAACGAAGCCAAGGCGATCGCCGGCAAGATCGTGGACGCGGCGCGTGCACGTGAAGCGGCCCGCAAGGCGCGCGATCTGACCCGCCGCAAGGGCGCGCTGGATATCGCCGGCCTGCCGGGCAAGCTGGCCGACTGCCAGGAAAAAGATCCGGCGCTGTCCGAATTGTTCATCGTCGAGGGTGACTCGGCAGGTGGCTCGGCCAAGCAGGGCCGCAACCGCAAGAACCAGGCCGTGCTGCCGCTGCGCGGCAAGATCCTCAACGTGGAACGTGCCCGCTTCGACCGCATGCTCGCCTCGGACCAGGTCGGTACGCTGATCACCGCGTTGGGCACCGGCATCGGCCGGGACGAGTACAACCCGGACAAGCTGCGCTACCACCGCATCATCATCATGACCGACGCCGACGTCGACGGCGCGCACATCCGTACGCTGCTGTTGACCTTCTTCTACCGTCAGATGCCGGAGCTGATCGAGCGTGGCCACATCTACATCGGCCTGCCGCCGCTGTACAAGATCAAGCAGGGCAAGCAGGAGCTGTACCTGAAGGATGACCCGGCGCTGGATGCGTACCTGGCCAGCAGCGCGGTGGAAAATGCCTCGTTGATCCCGGCCGAGAGCGAGCCCGGCATCGAAGGCGTGGCGCTGGAGAAGCTGCTGCTTTCCTACGCCTCGGCGCAGGAAACCATCGCGCGCAACAGCCATCGTTATGACCGCCAGGTGCTGGAAGCGCTGATCGATTTCACGCCGATGGATCTGGAACACCTGCGCAAGGCCGGCGCAGACGAGGGCCTGGCCGCGCTGGCCACCCGCCTCAACCAGGGCAGCCTCGGTTCGCCGCGCTATACGCTGGAACTGCAGGAACCCACCGACGAACGTCCGGCAGCCGTGCTGGTCACGCGTCGCCACATGGGCGAACAGCTGATCCAGGTGCTGCCGCTGGCCGCATTCGAGACCGGCGAACTGCGTGCCCTGCACCAGTCCTCCCTGCTCCTCCACGGCCTGGTCCGTGCCGGTGCGAAGATCAGCCGCGGTGCCAAATCGGCCGAGGTCGGCAGCTTCGCCGAGGCGCGCAACTGGCTGCTGGATGAAGCCAAGAAGGGCCGCCAGATCCAGCGATTCAAGGGTCTGGGTGAAATGAATCCCGAGCAGCTCTGGGACACCACGGTCAATCCTGACACCCGCCGCCTGCTCCAGGTGCGGATCGAGGATGCCGTGGCTGCCGACCAGATCTTCAGCACGCTGATGGGCGACGTGGTCGAACCGCGCCGCGACTTCATCGAAGACAATGCGCTGAAGGTCGCCAACCTGGATATCTGACACAATCGGGGCAAGGCCGGCCGGGGGCGACCCTGGCCGGCCATCGCCCCCCGATGCCAGGAATCCGATGTCCGTTACCCCCCCGGCGTCCATGACGCCTCCGCTGCCTCCCGCTGTTCCACCATCACCGCGCAGGCCGGGTTCTCCGCTTGCAGGGTTCTTCATCGATCTGGGCATCGGCGTGGCGGTGCTGCTCTCGCTCAGTCTGATCAGCGGTTTGGCCTGGGGGCTCTACCGCGGTGCGATCGTCGGTTACCAGGCGGCGCGCGACGGTGCGGATGCGTCCGCCGTCGCAGGTCTTGCCCAGCAGCTCGGACAACCCGGTGCCCTCGCCCAGATCCTGATGGCGCTGGTCGCCACCGGTGGCGCGGCACTGGTGCTGTATTTCTTCCGTCGTCGGGCCACGCCCGCCGAACGGGCGCTGTCGTTCCAGGCCGCCCGTCGCCCTTCCACCTGGGGGTGGACACTGCTGGTCGCCACCGGGGTGATCGTCGGCAGCAATCTGATCGCGTGGCTGGCCAAACAGGGCGGTATCGAGCCGGTGCCGACCAACCTGGCGCTGATGGAACAGGCGATGACGCGCTTCCCCTGGTTCCTGGCGCTGTTTGCCGTGGTGCTTGCTCCGGCCTATGAGGAACTGCTGTTCCGCCGGGTGCTGTTCGGTCGCCTGTGGCAGGCCGGCCGGCCGCTGCTGGGCATGTTGCTGAGCAGCCTGGCCTTCGCCCTGGTGCATGAAATTCCCGGTACCAGCGCCAACGGCCCATGGGAAATCGCCCAGCTGTGGCTGGTCTATGGCGGCATGGGCGCCGCCTTCGCCTGGCTCTACCAGCGCACCGGCACCTTGTGGGCGCCGATCGCCGCGCATGCGTTGAACAACGGCATTGCCCTGGCCGCCCTGATGTTCCTGGGCATCCAATAACGACCATGCGGCTTGACGAAAATTTACGTCGCCACGTTCCACACTGCGCATATGAACACGGGGGATCGCACATGAAACCAGTGCTGTTGGGAATTGCCATCGCCATGCTGGTGAGCGCGTGCGCCACCACCACCTCACCCACCGGCCGCCGCCAGATGGTGGGCGGGGTATCGCAGGCCGAGCTGGACCAGCTGGGCGCGCAGGCGTTTACCGAGACCAAGTCCAAAGGTACGTTGAGCACCGACCCGAAGCAGAACGCCTACGTCCAGTGCGTGGTGAATGCGCTGGTCGCTCAGCTTCCCGCACAGTACCGTGGCGTACGGTGGGAGACGGCTCTGATGGTCGACAAGGAACCCAACGCGTTCGCTTTGCCCGGCGGCAAGGTCGGGGTCAATACCGGCATCTTCACCGTCGCCAAGAACCAGGATCAGCTGGCCGCCGTCATCGGCCACGAGATCGGGCACGTGATCTCCCGCCACCACGAAGAACGCATCACCCGCCAGATGGGTGCGCAGACCGGGCTGTCGGTCCTCGGCGCGCTGGCAGGCGCGGCCTACGGCGAGGGCGCGGCCAATACCGTCAGCCAGCTCGGCGGCGCCGGTGCCCAGGCGGCCTTCCTCCTGCCAGGCTCGCGGACCCAGGAAAGCGAGGCCGATATCGTCGGCCAGCGCCTGATGGCCGAGGCCGGTTTCAACCCGGCCCAGGCAGTCGATCTGTGGCAGAACATGATGGCTGCCAGCGGCGGCCGGTCACCGCAGTGGCTGTCCACCCACCCCGATCCGGCCAACCGCATCCGGGAATTGCAGCGAGACGCGCCCTCCCTGAGTGGTGTATACCAACAAGCCCAGGCGGCCGGGCGTCGTCCGAAGTGTGGCTGACGCGCCCTTATGCGACCAAAAGATGCTGTATTGCAGCATCGGAAACGATTTCTCACGCCATCAGTTTCTGATACGTTTGGCGGCTCAGATTTTTCTGACAGTCCGTTTTGATGCCGCTGCGGCGGTTCGATCGAGGTGAAAGATGATTTTCAGCAACCACAAGCAAGCCGTCCTTTCCGTCCTCATCGCGACCGCTGTAAGTGGCGCCATGATCACCGATGCCTTCGCCCAGGCCCGCTCGTCGGAGCGTGGCGCGCGTGGTGGGAAGAAGCAGGCCAAGGCCGAAGTGCTCTACCCGAACGCGACCCGCCAGGAGCCGGAGCAGAAGTCCTCGGCCAAGGTCGGCCCGAAGCTGCAGAAAATGATTGACAGCTACAACGAGCAGAAGTTCCCGGAGACGCGCGCGCAGGCCGACGAAATCCTGGCCAATCCCGCCGCCAACACCTACGACAAGTCGCTCGCCGCGCAGCTCGCCTCGCAGGCGGCCTACCAGCTGGACGACGTCGCCTCGGCCAAGAAGTACCTCGAGCAGGTGCTGCAGCTCGGCGGCCTGGACAACAACGGCCATTACCAGTCGATGCTGATGCTGGGTCAGCTGCAGCTGCAGGACGACCAGATCAACGAAGGCCTGGCGACCCTGGACAAGTACTTCGCCGAGACCAAGTCGAACAAGCCCGAAGAGCTGATCGCCAAGGGCCAGGCGCTGTACCAGGCCGAGCGCTATGCCGAGGCCATCCCGGTGCTGCAGCAGGCCATCGCCGGCTCGCCCGAGCCGAAGGACAACTGGAACCAGTTGCTGATGGCCGCCATGGCCGAAGCCGGCCAGACCGGCGAAGCGGTCAAGCAGGCTGAAACGCTGGCGGCCAAGAACCCGAACGACAAGAAGGCCCAGCTGAACCTGGCCAGCATGTACATGCAGGCCGACCAGATGGACAAGGCCGGCGCGGTCATGGCCAAGCTGTACGCAGCCGGCCAGCTGACCGACGAGCGCGAGTACAAGCAGCTGTACTCGATCTACGCCAACAGCGAGAACAAAGAAAAGGACGTCATTGCCGTTATCAATGATGGCCTGCAGAAAAACATCCTGAAGCCGGATTATCAGGTATACCTGGCACTGGCCCAGGCGTACTACTACTCCGAGCCGCAGCAGGCGGACAAGGCGATCGAGGCGTGGCAGAAGGCTGCCCCGCTTTCCAAGGATGGCGAGACCTACCTGAATCTGGCACGCGTGCTGCATTCGGAAGGTCGCATTCCGGAGGCCAAGCAGGCCGCCCAGCAAGCGCTGGCGAAGGGTGTGAAGAACCAGGCGGATGCGAAGAAAATCATCAACCTGAAGTAAGTAGGAATAACGCCTGAATGCCTGCACAAGTGATGCGCAGGCGCTCAGGATTGGTATAAGCTTGGAGGTTCCTGCGGTGTCATGCACCGCTGATCATGGGCTACCTGTCCCCGGGTATCCCGGCCCCACTAATGAGCTCTTGGCGCATGACGGAACAACTAGTCGTTCACAGGTACGAACAACGCGATGACACCGGCCTCTCCTGGCCGCGTATCGTGGGTATCGCTTTTGTAATCGCACTGCATCTCGCCGCCTTCATGATGCTTCTGATCCCTGCTGTGGCTCCCAAGGCCGTCGCGGAGAAAGAACGCAACATCATGGTGACCCTGGTCGACGCTCCGCCGCCGCCCCCACCGCCGCCGCCGCCGCCGCCGCCGGATGACACTCCGCCGCCGCCGGTCAAGAACCTGTCGCCGCCGAAGCCGTCCCCGGTTCCGCCGCCGCCGCAGGCTCCTGTGGTCGATATCCCGGACCCGCGTCCGACCGACATCGTCACGCCGCCTTCGCCGCCGTCGCCGCCGCAGCCGCCGAGCACCATTGAGGCAAGCGTCGACATCTCGTCGAAGAACATGAACCCTCCGCGTTACCCGCCGGCCGCGTTCCGTGCTGGTATCCAGGGTGAAGTCATCCTGATCATTGACGTCGATGCCAATGGCAACGTCACCAATGTGTCGGTCGAGAAGTCCAGCCGTAACCGTGACCTTGACCGCGCCGCCATGGAAGCAGCTCGCAAGTGGAGCTTCCGTTCCGCGGAATCGGGCGGGAAGAAGGTCGCAGGTCGCGTTCGCGTCCCGGTCAACTTTGCGCTGAACTGATAGTGGCCGGTGGCCCGCCGGCCACCGCCTCTAGCGGTTATTTCTAGCAATACCCTTTATCACCACACACAACAAAGGTAAGCGTCATGCTGCAGGAACTTTTCATCGCCGCTGCTGCCGGGGGCAACTCCAACGCCCTGTCGCAGATGGGCTTCGAGCACCTGATCCACGAGATGACCACCCAGCCGGGTGACTTCGCCGTCTCCTGGGTCGTGCTGCTGACCCTGATCATCATGTCGGCCATGTCCTGGTACTGGACCGTCATCAACATCTTCCGCGCCACCCGTCTGAAGGCTGCTGCCGACAAGGTCGTGAGCCTGTTCTGGGATACCCCGAACGCCCAGGACGCCATCCGCGCGATGGAAGAACAGCCGGCTTCGGAGCCCTTCTCCAAGATCGCTCTGGACGCTGCACAGGCTGCTGCGCACCACCAGCGTTCGGAAGGCGGCACCTCCGGTGGCCTGGGTGAGAACCTGAGCCGTTCGGAGTTCGTCGATCGCGCCCTGCGTCAGGCCGTGACCCGCGAAAGCAACAACCTGCAGTCGGGCATGACCCTGCTGGCCACCGTCGGCGCAACCGCTCCGTTCGTGGGTCTGCTGGGTACCGTGTGGGGCATCTACGGCGCGCTGATCAAGATCGGTGCCACCGGTTCCGCCTCGATCGACGCCGTTGCCGGCCCGGTGGGTGAAGCACTGATCATGACCGCCATCGGTCTGTTCGTGGCTATCCCGGCCGTGTTCGCCTTCAACTTCTTCAGCAAGATCAACAGCGCCACGATCAGCAAGTTCGATACGTTCGCTCACGACCTGCACGACTTCTTCGCCACCGGTTCGCGCGTTCGCTAATAGCGACGCGCGTCACCCAGCGAGAACGTAGTCAACACGATCTAGACGGAGCCCGTTATGGCTTTCAGTAGTGGTAACAGCGGCGGCCCCATGGCCGACATCAACGTTACGCCCCTCGTGGACGTGATGCTGGTGCTGCTGATCATCTTCATCATCACGGCGCCCCTGATGTCCCACAAGGTCAAGGTGGATCTGCCTGAGGCCAACCTGGTGCAGAATCCGGAAGACGCTGAGAAGCGTTCGAGCCCGATCACCTTGGCAGTCAAGGAAGACGGCTCGATCTACTGGAACGACGAGGAAATCGACAAGCAGACGCTCGAGTCGCGCTTGGCGACCGCCGCCCAGCAGACCCCGCAGCCGCCCCTCAACCTGCGTGGTGATCGCACCACCAAGATGCGCGTCATCAACGAGATGACGAAGATCGCGCAGGAACAGGGCATGCTCGACGTTGGCTTCGTCGCCACCAAAGAGAAGGGGCAGTAAGCCATGGCGTTCAGTACTGGTGGTAACAAAGGCCCCATGGCCGACATCAACGTCACGCCCCTCGTGGACGTGATGCTGGTGCTGCTGATCATCTTCATCGTCACCGCGCCGATCATGACGTACCCGATCGCCGTTGACCTGCCGCAGCGCGTGCTCAACCCACCGCCGGTGACTGTCGAACCGCCGCCGCCGATCGAGCTGAAGGTGGACGCCAGCAACCAGGTGTCGTGGAACAACAGCCCCGTGGCTGTGAGCGAACTGCAGCAGCGTATGGAGCAGGAAGTGCAGCGTGATCCGACCAACCAGCCGGAACTGCGCATCGATGCCAGCCCGGACTCCGAGTACGACGTGATGGCCAAGGTGTTGGCTGCCGCGAAGAATGCTCAGATGAAGAAGATCGGCTTCGTACAGCATTAATACGCAAGACGCAGTCATGACGCGACTGGAAAACGCCCCTGGAAACAGGGGCGTTTTTTTTGTGCCACCGCCCGTGGATACGCGCCAGCGCCACGCCGCCCGCTATCATCCGGCCATGCTCGCAACCTTCGATCTCTTCGGGGACTGGCTCGACGCCATCCCGCACCTGCGCCCGCTGATGGTGGCGGCCTACATTCTCTATCTGCTGTGGCTGACCGGTTGGATCATGCTGCAGAAGCGCGAGCCGGTCGCCACGCTGAGCTGGATCCTGTCGCTGGCCGCCCTGCCCTACCTTGGCCTGTTCATCTACTACCTGCTCGGCCCGCAGAAGGTGAAGCGGCAGCGCCTGCGCCGTGGTCGTTCGCGCTCGGGGATGGAGCATTACAGCAGCGTCTGCCCACCGGATGCGGACTGCACCGAGCTGGCCAAGATCGCCCAGGCCACCACCGGGCTCTCACCGAGCTCGGCCACCGAGGTGGAGTGGCTGGTCGATGGCGCGGCCACCTACAGCGCACTGCTTGCCGCGGTGGCCACGGCCAAGGACCACCTGCACCTGGAGTACTACATCTTCAATCCGGACCACGCCGGCACCGCGCTGCGCGATGCGCTGACCGAGCGTGCGGCGGCCGGCGTGCGCGTGCGCCTGTTGTTGGATGCGGTCGGCTCGTCGTCCATCCGCAAGCGCTTCCTGCAGCCGCTGCTGGATGCAGGCGCCGAAGTCGTCTGGTTCCATCCGCGGCAGCTGCTCAAGCCGTTCAAGCGGCCCTGGTTGAACCTGCGCACGCACCGCAAGCTCGTCATCATCGACGGCCTGCAGGCCTTTACCGGCGGCATCAACATCACCGATGAGGAAGACGAGAGCGTCCGCCCGGATGCGTATCGCGACCTGCACATGCGGCTGCGTGGCCACGTGGTGCGCAGCCTGCAGCTGGTCTTCATCGAGGATTGGATCTACGCCACCGGCCAGGAGCCGGCGCGCTTCAACATCGCCCAGCTGTGGCCGGAAACCATGCCCAGCCGCAGCGAGGGCAGCATCAATGCGCAGGTGCTGGTGTCCGGTCCGGATTCGTCGTGGGAGACCATCCACCGGCTGCACGTGGCGGCGATCCACGAAGCGAAGGAGCGCGTCTGGCTGGTGACGCCCTACTTCGTGCCCGGCGAAGCCGCACGCATGGCACTGACCTCGGCCGCACTCGGTGGCCTGGACGTGCGCCTGCTGGTGCCCAAGATGAGCGACTCCTGGTTCGTCACCCAGGCCGCGCGCTCCTACTTCGACGAGCTGCTGCAGGCCGGGGTCAAGATCTACGAGTACGGCCCGCGCATGCTGCACACCAAGGCCTTCATCGCCGATGACGACGTCTGCATCGTCGGCAGTGCCAACTTCGATCACCGCAGCTTCCGGCTCAACTTCGAGCTCTCGATGATGATCAGCGATACCGGCCGCGTTGCCGCGCTGGCCGAGATCCTGCTGGCCGAATACAGCAGCGCCGCGCCCGTCTACAACGACCGCCAGCGTTCGCTCTGGCGGCACCGTGTTCCGGAGGCGTTCGCCCGCCTGGCCTCGCCGCTGCTGTAGCCGCTGCTCCCCGTGGAACCGCACCCGGCGCCAGCGCTACACTGGCCCGGTCAATCGGGGAGAACGACATGTACTGGCTGTTTCTGCTGTTCGCGCTGGCCTGTTTCGGCATGGCGCTCAAGACCCCCCACATGGGGCTGATGGCGCTGTCGCTGCTGGGCACCCTGGTGTTCCTGCTGGCGTGGGTCCGCGGCCTCTACGTGGCCCGCTTCGGCGATGTACAGCCCACCCGCGCAGCCATCACCGATCCCAACGAACTCCGTCGGCTGCGGGAGCTCGCCCTCCAGGCGCGCACCCCGACCGCTCAGGGTGAATCCGACCCCTCGTAGTGCCATGACCCAACTCAGCGTCAACGTGAACAAGATCGCCGTCCTGCGCAACTCGCGGGGTGGCAGCGACCCGGACGTGCTGCAGGCCGCCCGTGCCTGCCTGGATGCCGGCGCCCACGGGATCACCGTGCACCCGCGCCCGGACCGCCGCCACATCCACGCCGAGGACGTGCTGGCCTTGTCCGCGCTGACGGCCGAGCGCGGCGTGGAGTTCAACATCGAGGGCAACCCGTTCGCGCCACCGCGCGAGGGCTACCCGGGGCTGCTGCCGCTGTGCGCGCAGACCCGCCCCGCCCAGGCCACCCTGGTGCCCGATGGCGACGGCCAGCTCACGTCCGACCACGGCGTCGACTTCGCCCGGGATGCGCAGCGCCTCCGCCCGCTGATCGCCGAATTGAAGACGTACGGCTGCCGGGTCAGCCTGTTCGTGGACGCGGGCAACCCCGACATCGCACAGGCCGCGGCCATCGGTGCCGACCGCGTGGAGCTCTACACCGGCCCCTACGCCGAGGCGCATGCCGCCGGCGATGCCACCGCCATGCTGGCGGTGTTCGCCGATGCCGCCCGCCGCGCCCAGGCGGCCGGCCTGGGCGTCAACGCCGGCCACGACCTGTCGCAGGACAACCTGGCCGATTTCCTGCGGACCGTGCCGGACGTGCTGGAAGTCTCGATCGGCCATGCGCTGATCAGCGAGGCGCTGTATGACGGGCTGGATGCCACGGTGAAGGGCTATCTGCGGCTGCTGTGATGCGGCGCGTAGCCCTGCCGCGTAAGGGGCGCCCGGCATCAGGTAGCGCCGACCGTTGGTCGGCTCAGCGGCCCGTGACGTGGCACCGCAGGCACGCGCTCTGGCCCTGTGGATAATGTAGGGGATCAAATCGGTCTCCACCTCCGCCGACCCATACCCGGCGCGGGTTTCACTTCCCATTACGCCTGTGGTTAGTAATACTACTAACCATGGATATCCCCTATCCCCGCCGTTCCGACGCCACGACGTCTCATTCCCTGAGACATCCGGGCGATAGGCTTTGAAGATGGGTATTGCGATCAAAGGCCGGGGCTCCAGCACGCACCTGGCGGGCCGCTTCGAGGTCACCGTCAGCGAAGCGATGGACGACGGCTGGGCGCCGGACGAGAGTGAAGAGTTCGCTGCCCCGCGCCTGCGCACCGAAGTCCGTGCCGAGACCGCACGCAGCATCATCAGCCGCAACAAGTCGCCGGACGTCGGCTTCAGCCAGTCGGTCAATCCGTACCGCGGTTGCGAGCATGGCTGTTCGTACTGTTTTGCCCGGCCCTCGCACGCCTATCTCAATCTCTCGCCCGGGCTGGACTTCGAGACCAAGCTGTTCGCCAAGACCAATGCGCCGCAGCTGCTGCGCAAGGAGTTCTCGCGCCCCGGCTACGTGCCGCAGCCGATCGCGCTGGGCATCAACACCGACGCCTACCAGCCGATCGAGCGCAAGCTCAAACTCACCCGCCAGCTGATCGAGGTGATGCTGGAAACGCAGCACCCGTTCTCGCTGATCACCAAGAATGCGCTGGTCGAGCGCGACATCGACCTGCTCGCACCGCTGGCGGAAAAGCAGCTGGTCAGCGTGCACTTCTCGGTGACCTCGCTGGACCCGCACCTGTCGGCGAAGCTGGAGCCACGCGCCTCGGCCCCGCATGCACGGCTGCGCGCGATGCGTCGCCTGAGCGATGCCGGCATCCCGGTCGGGGTAATGGTCGCGCCGGTGATCCCGTGGATCAACGATGCCGAACTGGAAGCCGTGCTTGAGGCCGCCCACGATGCCGGTGCCTCCACCGCCGGCTACGTGCTGCTGCGCCTGCCGCTGGAAGTGGCGCCGCTGTTCCGCGATTGGCTCGACACCCACCACCCGGACCGCGCCACGCACGTGATGAGCACCATCAACCAGCTGCGCGGTGGCAAGGACTACAACAGCGGGTTCGGCACGCGCATGCGCGGCGAAGGGGTCTACGCGGACCTGCTGTCCAACCGTTTCAAGCTGGCCCGCAAGCGCCTGGGCTTCGATGCGCAGCACAGCCATTGGCCGAAGCTGGACTGCACCCGCTTCCTGCGGCCGTTGCCGCCGCGGGTGGACTCGCCCCAGGGCTCGCTGTTCTAACCAGCGCCCCCGATGGACTTTGGGCCGCGCCCGCCCAACAATCGGGCCAAGGCGCCGCGTCGCGGTGGTCTGACGTCCATATCGGATAGCCAGGGGGAACCCCATGTCATCGGCAGCCACCTCGGCCGCGTCGAACGCGGCCAACATCGCGATCAATGCCGCCATCACCGCAGCGGTGCAGCAGCAGCGCGACGCGTTGATCGCACACTTCACCGGCCATCAGGCGCTGTCGCCGCAAAGCGCGATCGCGGCGGACGGCATCGACCCGGCACTCCATGCGCCACTGAAGTACTACCGCGACAACGGCGTCATCCGCGACGCGGGCGGTGATCGTCTCTATCTCGATCTGGACGTGCTGGCCGGGTTGAAGGCCAAGGCGAAGCGCACCGGGCGCAATGTGCTGATCACGGTGATGGTGTTGGCCGTGGTTGTGGTTGCCGGTGCTGTGTTGCTGGTGTTGGCGCGCTGATCAATTCCCACCAAACAATTTCTGCGCACTCTGGAAAAGAATCCAGCTCGTCGCAATGAACTTGTCCCCACCCTGCGGCCGGTTGCCCCGATGCGTGTGGGTGAACGCGGTCGGTGCGATCAACAGGCTGCCCGTGCGCGGCGCGACCTTGCGGCCCTGGAACAGGAACTCGGTTTCGCCGGCGCCGAAATCGTCATTGAGGTAGAGCGTCCACAGCAGATGGCGGTGCAGCGTTTCGCCGGCCGGATCGCGTGGGTACAGCTCGCAGTGCCAGTACGGATAGCCACCCTCGCCCGCCGCATACCATTGCAGATTGATGGCACCGGGCCGCAGGCAGGTGCGGGCCAGGTCGGACAGCGTGGCGTCGTCCATGTCGGGGAAATCCTCGGCCCCCAGCCGGCGCGGCTGGCCCTGGCTGTCCTGGATCTGCAACATCAACGGCGAGATCAGGGCCTGTGGATAACGGCGTAGATAAGTCAGCAAACCCTTGAAAACCGCCTGCTGCAGCACTGCTTCGGCCTGCCGCCACTCGGGGCGCCCGCTGATGCGAAGATCCTTGCTGTGCTTGAGTTCCGGGAACACACCGCTGCCCACTTCGCCCGGCTGCAACTGCGCACTGGATCGCATCTGGGCCTGCAGGGCCGCGCAGACCTCGTTGGGGACGGCGTTGTGGATTACTTCGATGAAATCGAGCGGCGCGTCGGCAGTCATGGGGTCATCCGTGGGCACGAATGGCCGATGGTGAACGCTGCCGTGGCCGATGTCACGCCGTTGCCACGTATCAACAGGGCTGACCGGATGGCCAGCCCTGTGTAGCAAATCAACCCGCCGCGCTGTCGTGTTCGCGGTGGTAACGGGTGGCTTCTTCCACTTCATTGCGCGACCCGAGGAACACCGGCACGCGCTGGTGCAGCTGATCGGGCTGGATGTCGAGAATGCGCTTGCGGCCGGTGGTGGCGGCGCCGCCGGCCTGCTCGACCAGCAGGCCCATCGGGTTGGCTTCGTACATCAGGCGCAGCTTGCCGGCCTTGGAGGGATCCTTCGTGTCCCACGGGTAGATGAAGATGCCGCCGCGGGTCAGGATGCGATGCACGTCGGCCACCATGCTGGCGATCCAGCGCATGTTGAAGTTCTTGCCGCGCGCGCCTTCCTTGCCGGCCAGCAGGTCCTGCACGTAGCCCTGCATCGGGGCTTCCCAATGCCGCTGGTTGGACATGTTGATCGCGAATTCCTGGGTGTCCGCCGGGATCTGCATGTCCGGCGTGGTCAGCACGAACTCGCCCTTCTCGCGGTCCAGGGTGAACGCGTGCGTGCCGTGGCCGACGGTGAGCACCATCTGCGTGCTCGGCCCGTAGATGCAGTAGCCGGCGGCGACCTGCGCGGTACCCGGCTGCAGGAAGCTGGCGTCGTTGGGCTGTTCGGTGCCGGGCGGGCAGCGCAGCACCGAGAAGATGGTGCCGACCGAGACATTGACGTCGATGTTGGAGCTGCCATCGAGGGGATCGAACAGCAGCAGGAAGTCACCGCGCGGGTAGGTGTCCGGCACCGGCTGGCAGTGATCCATTTCTTCCGAGGCGCAGGCGGCGAGATGGCCGCCCCAGGCGTTGGCTTCCAGCAGGATCTCGTTGCTGATCACGTCCAGCTTCTTCTGCGCTTCGCCCTGCACGTTGCCGGTACCGGCTTCGCCGAGCACACCGCCCAGCGCGCCCTTGCTGACCGCGATGGAGATGCTGGTGCAGGCGCGGGCGACAACAGCGATCAGCTGGCGCAGATCGGCGTTGATGCGGCCGGCATGTTGCTCTTCGATCAGATAGCGGGTCAGCGACGTCTGGGACATGGAATCAGGCGGCCTTTAGAGGAGAAGCGCCTATTGTCGCCCTTCGCCGGAGCCATTACGAGGCGCGGGCCGCCGTAACCGTTCCCACCGCGCGCAACGCGCTGCCGGCGCGGCAAAGAAAAACGGCCGCGCAGGGCGGCCGTTCTGCTTCACAGGAGCACTACTGCTCAGCCCTTGCTGACGGTCGCCACGGCCTTGGCCACGTATGCCAGGTTGCCCTGGTTGAGTGCGGCCACGCAGATGCGGCCGGTGCCGACGGCGTAGATCGCGAACTCGTCGCGCAGGCGGTCCACCTGGGCGCGGCTCAGGCCCGAGTACGAGAACATGCCGGCCTGGTCGTTGATGAAGGCGTACTCCGGTGCGCCGGCGGCGACCAGGTTCTCCACCAGACCGTGGCGCAGGGCGTGGATACGCTCACGCATCTCGGTCAGTTCCGCTTCCCACACCTGGCGCAGCTCAGCGCTGTTGAGCACGCCGGCCACCAGTGCCGCACCATGGTTGGACGGGCTGGAGTAGATCGTGCGGATGATGCGCTTGACCTGCGACTGCACGGCCTTGGCCGCGTTCGCGTCCGGGGCGACCACCGACAGCGCGCCAATGCGCTCGCCATACAGCGAGAACGACTTGGAGTACGAGTTGGCGACCACGAAGCTGTCGATGCCGGCCTCGGCGATGATGCGCACGGCGGCGCCATCTTCGCTGATGCCCTTGTCGAAGCCCTGGTAAGCCATGTCGATGAACGGGAACAGCTGGCGGTCCTTCAGCAGCTCGGCCACCTGCTTCCACTGCGCGACGGTGAGGTCGGCACCGGTCGGGTTGTGGCAGCACGCGTGCAGCAGCACCACGGTGCCCGGCTGCAGCTTGCCCAGGTCGGCCAGCATGCCGTCGAAGTCCACGCCATGGGTGGCGGCATCGAAGTAGGTGTAATCGACCACGTCGAAACCGGCCGCGCCGAACACCGCGCGATGGTTTTCCCAGCTCGGGTTGCTGATGGCGATGGTGGCGTGCGGCAGCAGCTTGTGCAGCAGGTCCGCGCCGACGCGCAGCGCACCGCTGCCGCCGATGGTCTGCGAGGTGGCCACGCGGCCAGCGGCCAGCAGCGGCGAATCCTTGCCGAAGACCAGCTCGCGGGTGGCCTGGTTGTAGGCCGGCAGGCCGTCGATCGGCAGGTAGCCGCGCGGTTTGGCGTCATTGGCCAGCTGCTGTTCGATCCTGTTCACGGCGCGGAGCAGCGGGATGCGGCCGCTCTCGTCGTAATAGATGCCCACGCCCAGGTTGACCTTGGTCGGACGGCTGTCGGCGTTGTAAGCCTCGGTCAGGCCCAGGATCGGGTCGCCTGGGACCAGTTCCACATTTGCAAAGAAGGACACGGCGGTACTCATTCGGATGACGGAAGGGGGAGGGTGGCGCGACGCAGGATTGGCGGCAGAATCAGCCAAAACCGACCCATCGTAACAAAGCCCTGCCAAGGGCGCCGAGGCCGTCGTCACGTCATCTTCCGTACCATGGCGTGCGGCACGCCCATTTACCGAGGATCCCGCCCCGCATGCTCCGTCTTACCCCGCTGGCCCGCCATTGGGCGCTGGCCTCGGCCGTGTTGCTGCCGTCGCTGGCGCAGGCCCAGAACACCCCCGCTCCCACCGCCCCGATCGAGCGGCTGCCCACGGTCCAGGTCCAGGCTGCGCGCGTGGCGCAGGTGGCCGATATCGACCTGCCCGCCTCGCTGACCACGGTCTGGGTGGATGAAGACCGTACCGGCCCGCTGGCCCAGCTCTCCGAGGCGCTCAACGGCATCCCCGGGGTAGTCGCACGCGATCGTCAGAACTACGCGCAGGACACCCAGCTCTCGATCCGCGGCTTCGGCGCGCGTTCGACCTTCGGCGTGCGCGGCGTGCGCGTGCTGGTGGACGGTGTGCCGGCCACCATGCCCGACGGCCAGGGCCAGCTCTCCCACGCCAGCCTGCTTTCGGCGCAGCGCGTGGAGGTGCTGCGCGGGCCGTTCTCGGCGCTGTACGGCAACTCCTCCGGTGGCGTGGTCCAGGTGTGGAGCGCGGACGGTGCCGAAGGCGACCCGTGGCGCCTGCGGCTGGATACCGGCAGCGACAACACTGTCAGCGCCGGCGCCCAGCTGCGCGGCGTGCAGGGGCCGATCCGCTACAACGTGGCCGCCAACCACTTCCGCACCGACGGTTGGCGCGATCACAGCCAGGCCCGGCGCGAGTCGGTCAACGCCCGGCTGGGCACCGATGTCGGCGGCGGCCAGCTGGATCTGGTCCTGAACTACTTCGATGCGCCCGACGCACAGGATCCGCTCGGCCTCACCCGCGCCCAGGTGCGCGAGAACCCGCGTCAGGCGACCGCGGTGGCTACCCAGTACAACACCCGCAAATCCGTGCGCCAGGCCCAGGCCGGGCTGGTCTTCACCCGAACGGAGGGCGCGCAGACCTGGCGTGCGATGGGCTATGCCGGCCAGCGCAGCGTGGAGCAGTACCTGGCGATCCCACCGGGGCCGCAGGCCAACCCGCTGCACGCCGGCGGGGTGATCAATCTGGACGGGGCCTATGGCGGCCTGGACGCGCGCTGGGCGTGGCACGGTGACTGGGCCGGCCGCCCGTTGGATGTGGTGATCGGTGCCAATGCCGACCGTCAGCAGCAGGATCGCCGCGGTTACGAGAACTTCGTGGGTGATCAGGTCGGTATCAAGGGCCGCCTGCGCCGCGACCAGAGCGACCGGGTCGAGAACGTGGACCAGTTCGCGCAGGCGTGGTGGCAGTGGGCACCGCGCTGGTCGTTGCTGCTCGGTGTGCGCCACAGCACCGTCCGCTTCCGCTCCAACGACCACTACATCACCGCCGGCAATCCGGACGACAGCGGATCGCGTCGCTACGAAGCGACCACGCCGGTGGCCGGCGTGGTGTTCCGCGCCAGCGATGCCTGGCGGCTGTACGCGTCGGCCGGGCGTGGCTTCGAGACCCCGACCTTCAACGAGCTGGGCTACCGCGCCGATGGCCAGGCCGGGCTGGCGCTGGATCTCTCGGCGGCCCGTAGCCGCAACCTGGAAGTGGGCAGCAAGTGGCACGGCCAGAGTGGCGCACAGGTCGAGGCTGCGCTGTTCCGCGCCGATACCGATGACGAGCTGGCGGTGGCGAGCAACAGCGGCGGCCGCAGTACCTACCGCAACATCGGCCGGACCCGCCGCCAGGGCGCGGAGGCCAGCTATGTACAGCCGCTGGGTGCGCAGGCGGATCTCACGCTGGCCTACACCTGGATCGAGGCCACCGTGCGCGACCCGTATGCGCTGTGCGCGGCCGCTGGCTGCAACACGGTGGCGGCCGGCTCACGCCTGCCGGGCGTACCCAGGCAGCAGTGGAACGCGCGGGTGCAGTACCGCCCGGGCCCGTGGCAGTGGGCCGCCGAGGTGGTGGCCTCCAGCGACACCGTGGTCAACGATGTGGCCACCGACAGCGCGCCGGGCTATGCCCTGTTGAACCTGGAGGTGTCGCGGCGCTGGACCACCGCGCAGGGCACGCTGCGGGCCTTCGCGCGGATCGACAATGCGCTGGACCAGCGCTACATCGGCTCGGTGATCGTCAACGACGGCAACCAGCGCTTCTTCGAACCCGGCCCGGACCGCCGCTACAACGTGGGCCTGCAGTGGCAGTGGGCGCCCTGATCGGAGCGGCTTACCTGGGCGGCTTGGCCGGCACGAACGGTGAGGTCGGGTCGCTGGCCGGGAAGGTCTCTTCCAGCGCCTCGTCCTGGTTGTCGCTGGCGTGTTCCTTGCGCTGGCGGCGCTGGTATTCATCCTCGCGGCGATGATGACCGGCCGGGCCTTTCTCGCCGGCCGCCGAATCCTTGCGGTCGCGCGGGACCGGATCCGGCGTGACCGCCACCGGCAGGTGATCGGGTGCGTCATCGGGCACGGACATGCCGGCGCCGCGGTCTTCGGCGTCCTGGTTGTCATGTTTGGCGCGCTGCTCGCCGGGGACCGGGGCGGTGGCGTCGCGCAGGGGATCGCGGGGCATGGGAGTTCTCCAGTTGCTGTGCAGCCCACTACAGCGCGCGGCGGGTGAAGTCGCTGCGAATCCCGGTGCGTCAACGAATCTGTCACGGCTGGATAACGGCGGCGGGTCTATTCCTGCCTCCCCCACCGCTGTCGGAGTCGTGTCATGCCCCGCCTGGACCGCCGTGCCGCACCCGCGTTGTTCAACGCCTACCTGCAGCCGGAACGGAGCGGGCGCCGCGCGCGCCGCGACCGCGCCGAAGACGCGCAGGCGGTCGCCCAGGACTACCTGCAGTACATGCGCAGTGACTACGAGCAGCGCCGCAGCCAGGGGCGCCGCAGCTGGCGCGACCTGTACCCGGCCTATGCCTTCGCCCTGACCACGCATTACGCCGACTGGCCGCGCGGCGCCGATGACACCGACGGCGAGCTGGCCGAGCACTGGGAACAGATGCGCGGCCAGTCGCGGCTGGGCTGGCACCAGGCACGGGCGGTGGTCGAGGATGCCTGGCTGGCGCTGGACCACATGCCGGCGGCGGCGGTGCACGGCCTGCTGCAGTAACCGCGGGCGTGCAGCCACGGCCTGCACAGGCCGGACACAGGCGTTTCACGTGCTGCGCGGTACAGCTGCCCTCCCTGAAGTGTTGGAGTGGCGCCACCATGGCCCGACCGATCTGGACCGGCACGCTGTCATTCGGGCTGCTCAATGTCCCGGTGTCGCTGATGTCCGGCGAACGCAATGTGGATCTGCACTTCCGGATGCTGGATTCGCGCGACCGCAAACCGATCCGCTTCGAGCGCGTCAACGCGGATACCGGCGAAGAAGTGCCGTGGAAGGATATCGTCAAAGCCTACGAGTACGACAAGGGCAGCTACGTCGTATTGGAAGAAGACGACATCCGCTCGGCCGCGCCGGAAAGTCATGAAGCGGTGGAGGTGGAGACCTTCGTCGATGCCGGCACGATCGATCCGCGCTACTACGAGAAGCCCTACCTGCTGGTGCCCGCCAAGAAAGCCGAGAAAGGCTACGTGCTGCTGCGCGAAACGTTGCGCAGCACCGGCAAGGTCGGCATCGCGCGGGTCGTGGTGCGCACCCGCGAGTACCTGTGCGCGGTGATGCCGCACGGCGACGCGCTGGTGCTGATGATCCTGCGTTATCCACAGGAACTGGTCGACCCGGACGAGTACAAGCTGCCCAGCGGCAGCCTCGCCGAGTACCGCATCAACAGCAAAGAAACGGCGATGGCCGAGCAGTTGATCGCCTCCATGTCCGGCGAATGGAAGCCGGATGAGTACCACGATGAATTCCGCGAGCGCCTGCACACGCTGCTGAAAAAGCGGATCAAGGCCAAGGGTGGCACCACCAAGGTGGAGGAAGAGCCGGCCCCGCGCGAGGACGATGCGACCAATGTGGTCGACTTCATGTCGTTGCTGCAGAAGAGCCTGGATGCCAAGAAGCGCACGCCGGCCGCCAAAAAGTCAGCGGCGAAGAAGGCCACGGCGAAGGTCGCCAAACCCGCTGCGGCCAAAAAGGCGACCAAGACAGCAGGCAAGGCGACCAAGAAAACCACCAAGCGCGCGCCCGCGCGCAAAGCCGGGTAAGCCGACGTGTCCCTGCAGGAATACCGCCGCAAACGCCGCTTCGATGGCACCCCCGAGCCGGATGCCGAGCGCCGCGGCGCGCCGGCGCGGCGACCGATCTTCGTGGTGCAGCTGCACCACGCCAGCTCGCGCCATTACGACTTCCGGCTGGAAGCCGACGGCGTGCTCAAGAGCTGGGCGGTGCCGAAAGGCCCCTCGCTGCGCGTTGGTGAAAAACGGCTCGCGGTGGAGGTTGAAGATCACCCGCTGTCCTACGCGACGTTTGCCGGCGATATCCCCAGCGGCCATTACGGCGCCGGGCATGTGGACGTCTACGACCACGGCACCTGGGCCTGCGATGGCGATCCGCTGGAGGCGATCGCGGCCGGCAAGGTGGACTTCGTCCTGCACGGTGAACGGCTCAAGGGCGGGTGGAAACTGGTGCGCACCGCGATGAAGGGCAAGCAGCACCAGTGGTTGCTGATCAAACGCGATGACGAGGAGGCCAGGGATATGGAGGCTGATGATCTGTTGAAGGGGGCGCCGAAGGCAGCCAAGCGCACGAGCGCGAAGAAGGTTGCCGCTGCCAACGCCAGCAAAGCTGCCCCGGCAAGGAAGACCGCGCCGGCCAAGGCCGCGACAGGTGGCCCCGCACGCAAGGCCGAACGCAAGGCCGACGCGCGCTGGTCCAAGCGCGCGCTGGCCCTGCAGGGCGCTCGCACAACGCCCTACCCGCACGACTTCAAGCCCCAGCTGACCGATCACCGTGCCACCGCACCGGACGGCGAGCAGTGGCTGCACGAGATCAAATGGGATGGCTATCGCCTGCTGGTCGATGTGCGCGATGGCGTGGTGTCGCTGCGCTCGCGTGGCGGGCTGAACTGGACCGACGATTTTCCCGAGGTGGTGCAGGCGATCGAGCGGCTGCCGGTGCGCGATCTGCGCCTGGACGGTGAGCTGGTGGTGCTGGATGCGCAGGGCCGCAGTGACTTCACTGCATTGCAGAAGGTCATCGATGGCACCGCCAAACAGCCGCTGCGCTATGTGGTGTTCGACATGCCCGGCATCGCCGGGGTGGATGTCAGCCGGGTGCCACTGCTGGCGCGCAAGGCCCTGCTCAAGGACCTGCTGGGCGCCACGCCGGGCACCCTGGCCTACAGCGACCACGTGCGCGACCACGGCCCGGCGGTGTTTGCCGCCAGTGGCGAGGCCGGCTTCGAAGGCATCATCAGCAAGCGGATCGACGCGCCCTACGTCAACGCGCGCTCGCGCGACTGGATCAAGATCAAGCACGAGAACACCGATGAGTTCCTCATCGTCGGCTATACCGAACCGAAGGGATCGCGCAGTGGCTTCGGCTCGCTGCTGATGGCCACCCCGGACAAGCGCGGGCTGCGCTATGTCGGCCGCGTCGGCACGGGCTTCGACGATGCCGCGCTGCGCGCGCTGACCAGGCAGCTGACCCCGCTGACGGTGAAGGACGCAGTGGTCGAGCTGCCTGCGCATGTGCCGTTCACCGCACGCAGCGTGCACTGGGTGAAGCCGGTGCTGGTGGCGGAGGTCGCGTTCCGTGGATGGGCCAAGGAAGGGTTGCTGCGCCAGGCCAGCTTCAAGCGGCTGCGCGAGGACAAACACGCCAAGGATCTGGGCGCCACAGCTACTGCCGTCTCCCCTATCGTCTCCAGTACCGCGGCCTCCGCCACCCCGGCCGGAACGCGCGGGCGAAAGAAGGCAGCTACGGCCGCGCAGGACGAGAGCACCGTGACGATCAGCCATCCCGAGCGCGTGGTGTTCGCCAAGGCGAAGATCACCAAGGGCGAGGTGGCCGACTACTACCGCCGCATGGCGCGCTGGATCCTGCCCGAGGTGGCGCACCGCCCGCTGTCGGTGCTGCGCTGCCCGGACGGGGTGGACAAGCCCTGCTTCTTCCAGAAACACCATGGCACCGGCCTGAGTGGCGCGGTCAAGGCGATCCCGCTGGAGCAGAAGAGCGGGCGCGAAGACTACCTCTACATCGAGGACGTGGAGGGTCTGCTGCAGCTGGTGCAGATGAACACCCTGGAGCTGCATCCCTGGGGCGCCACCGTCGAGGACCCCGAACATCCGGACCGGTTGGTGTTCGATCTGGATCCCGGCGAAGGCGTGAACTGGACGCAGATAAAGGCCGCCGCACGCGACGTGCGCGCGCGCCTGCAGGAAGCCGGGCTGGAGAGCTTCGTCCGGCTCTCCGGCGGCAAGGGCGTGCACGTGGTGGTGCCGCTGCAGCCCAAGGCCGACTGGGCGCAGGCCAAGGACTTCTGCGAGGCGTTTGCGCAGGCCATGTCCACCCAGGCACCGGATCGCTATGTGGCGACGATGAGCAAGGCCAAGCGCGACGGGGTGATCTTCATCGACTGGCTGCGCAATGCGCGCGGCGCCACCAGCGTGAGCTCGTGGTCGCTGCGGGCGCGGCCCGGAGCCGGCGTGGCGGTGCCGCTGCGCTGGGAAGAGCTGGGCCGCATCGCGGCGCCGGACGCCTTCCCGATGGCGAAAGCACTGCAGCGCGCGGAGCGGCTGAAGCAGGACCCGTGGGAAGGCATGAAGCAGGTGAAGCAGGTGCTGCCCGGCAGCTGATCAGGCGCGCGCTGGCCGGAACCGCGTGCCTACCCACAGGCCCACGAATGCCTGCACCGGCAGCGAGACCAGCAGGATCACCACGAACCAGAACGGGAAATCGCTGCCGAAATCCCACGCGGTGTAGATCGATGCGGCCGCGATCACCGCCCACACCACGCCGCCGTGCACACGCGGCCAGATGGGCGCATAACGGCTGGCAAAGGCGATTGCGGTGATGCCGCTGAGGATCGTCCAGGCCAGGTCCCAGGCCAGCTGCGGCTCGCCGCCCGGCGGAATGCGCAGCAACGGCACCAGCCACGAACCGAGGCTGTTGACCAGCACCATCACCGCGAACGCGAACACGACAGCCAGTACGGACAGCAGTGGATTCTTCAGGGCGGACCACACAGGCATGGCAGGGGCGTCACGGCGGGGGAGTCGCCATTATGGACGGGTTGCCGCGGCGTGTTTCAGACCCGGCCGGCTGCCTTGAGCTGGGCGAACTCGTCATCACTGAACAGCCGTGAGCGGACCAGGAAGCGCACGCCCTCGCCGTTCTCCAGCGAGAACATGCCGCCCCGGCCAGGCACCACGTCGATGATCAGCTGGGTGTGCTTCCAGTACGCGAACTGCGACGGGCTGATGTAGAACGGGGCGCCGCCGATCTCGCCGAGCTGCACGTCGCGGTCGCCCACGATGAAATCGCCCTGGGCAAAACACATCGGCGAGGAGCCGTCGCAGCAGCCACCGGACTGATGGAACAGCAGGTCGCCATGGCGGGCCTGCAATGTCTCGATCAGCTGCAGGGCCGGGAGCGTGGCCATTACCTGGAGCGGGAGGTCGGGCATGGTCGGGATTCTCCGGGAGCCGGCCAGCGAGGCCGGCACTACCGTGGAACAGGCGCTGCCGAGGTACATCGGCAGCGCGCCGTGTGTTCTACGCGTTCATGTCGAGCACCACGCGGCCTTCGATCTTGCCTGCGTGCATGCGCGCGAAGATGTCGTTGATGTTCTCCAGCGAATCGCTGGTGACCGTCGCGGCGACCTTGCCCTGCTCGGCGAATTCCAGCGATTCCTGCAGGTCCAGGCGGGTGCCGACGATCGACCCACGCACGGTGATGCCGTTGAGCACCATGCCGAAGATGTCCAGCGGGAAGTTGCCCGGCGGCAGGCCGTTCAACGAGACCGTACCGCCCCGGCGGACCATGCCCAGTGCCTGCTCGAAGGCCTTCGGCGAGACCGCGGTGACCAGTGCGCCGTGCGCGCCGCCGATCTCCTTCTTCAGGAACGCGGCCGGATCGGTATTGCGCGCGTTGACGGTGATCGTCGCGCCCAACCGCTCGGCCAGCGCCAGCTTGCCGTCATCGATATCCACCGCGGCCACGTTCAGGCCCATCGCCTTGGCGTACTGCACGGCCATGTGGCCGAGCCCGCCGATGCCGGAGATCACCACCCACTGGCCGGGCTTGGTATCGGTGACCTTCAGGCCTTTGTAGACGGTGACGCCGGCACACAGGATCGGCGCGACCTCGATGAAGCCCACGCCCTTCGGCAGCAGGCCGACATAGGCTGCATTGGCCAGCGCATATTCGGCGAAGCCACCGTTCACCGAGTAGCCGGTGTTCTGCTGCGCTTCGCACAGGGTTTCCCAGCCGCCCAGGCAGTGCTCGCAGTAGCCGCACGCCGAATACAGCCACGGGATGCCGACGCGGTCGCCCTCGCGGATGTGGCTGACACCCGCACCCACCGCAACCACGTGGCCGACCCCTTCATGGCCGGGAATGAAGGGCGGGTTGGGCTTGACCGGCCAGTCACCGTCCACCGCATGCAGGTCGGTGTGGCACACGCCACAGGCTTCGATCTTCACCAGGATGTCGCCGGGCCCCGGACGCGGCACCTCGACCTCCTCGATGCGCAACGGCTTTCCGAATTCGCGGACGACAGCGGCCTTCATGGTCTTGTTCATGCGTGGATCTCCGTGGATTGCCAATGACAGCACTGTGGCGCCGGCCGCATGCCGGCGCCTTGATCGGGATCAAGCCCGACGCGGGCTCAGAAGAAGCCCAGCTTCTTGGGCGAATAGCTGACCAGCAGGTTCTTGGTCTGCTGGTAGTGGTCGAGCATCATCTTGTGGTTCTCGCGGCCGATGCCCGACTGCTTGTAGCCGCCGAACGCGGCATGTGCCGGATAGGCGTGGTAGCAGTTGGTCCACACGCGCCCGGCCTGGATGCCACGGCCCATGCGGTACAGGCGCGACGCATCGCGGCTCCACACGCCGGCGCCGAGGCCGTACAGGGTGTCGTTGGCGAGCTCCAGCGCTTCCTCCTCGGTCTTGAACGTGGTCACCGAGACCACCGGCCCGAAGATTTCTTCCTGGAACACGCGCATCTTGTTGTGGCCCTTGAACACGGTGGGCTTCACGTAGAAGCCGCCGGCCAGGTCGCCGTCCAGCTTGGCCTGCTCACCGCCGATCAACACTTCGGCACCCTCCTGCTTGCCGATGTCGAAGTAGGAGAGGATTTTCTCCAACTGCTCGGAGGAGGCCTGCGCACCGACCATGGTGTTGGGATCGAGCGGATTGCCCTGCTTGATCGCGGCCACGCGCTTGAGCGCGCGTTCCATGAATTTCTCGTAGATCGATTCCTGTATCAGCGCGCGCGACGGGCAGGTACACACCTCGCCCTGGTTGAAGGCGAACAGCACGAAGCCTTCGATGGCCTTGTCGAGGAAGTCGTCGTCCTCGGCCATGACATCGGCGAAGAAGATGTTCGGGGATTTGCCGCCCAGCTCCAGCGTCACCGGGATCAGGTTCTGGCTGGCGTACTGCATGATCAGCCGGCCGGTGGTGGTCTCGCCGGTGAAGGCGATCTTGGCGATGCGCGGGTTGGACGCCAGCGGCTTGCCCGCCTCCACACCGAAGCCATTGACCACGTTGAGCACGCCCTTGGGCAGCAGATCGCCGATCACCTCCATCAGCACCAGGATCGAAGCCGGGGTCTGCTCGGCCGGCTTGAGCACCACGCAGTTGCCGGCGGCCAGGGCCGGGGCCAGCTTCCAGGCGGCCATCAGCATCGGGAAATTCCACGGGATGATCTGCCCGACCACGCCGAGCGGCTCGTGGAAGTGGTAGGCGATGGTGTCCTTGTCGATCTCCGACAGGCTGCCTTCCTGCGCGCGCACCGCCCCGGCGAAGTAGCGGAAGTGGTCGGCCATCAGCGGGATGTCGGCGTTGAGCGTTTCGCGGATCGGCTTGCCGTTGTCCCAGGTCTCGGCATGGGCGAGCAGCTCGAGATTTTCTTCGATGCGGTCGGCGATCCGGTTGAGGATGTTGGCGCGCTCGGTGGTCGAGGTCTGGCCCCAGGCGGTCTTGGCCGCGTGGGCGGCGTCCAGCGCCTCTTCGATGTCCTCGGCGTTGGAGCGGGCGACCTCGGTGAACACCTTGCCGGTCACCGGCGTGGTGTTGTCGAAATACTGACCGCTGCGCGGCGCCACCCACTCCCCGCCGATGTAATTGCCGTAGCGCGGCTTGAAGATGGACTGCGGGTCGGTGGCGTGCGGCTTGGCGGACGTGACGGCATTCATGGGTGCATCTCCGGATGGCGGTGGACAGGCCCGGTAAGGGTCTGTTCCATGGCGCAAGGACGATGCCAGGTTCGACGTGGTGCGGTGCGACATGGCCTCACCCGGCGCACCGATTGGGGAGGCCCGCGGAAACTGGTGCGGTGCACCACCGCCGGTCATTGCACGGTAACGCCGGGTGTGGTGTTTATCGGAACAGGCCCCGCTACAACTGTCGCAGATTGCGACACTGGAGAATCCAGGTGTCCCAGCTCCCGCTCCAGCACCGTGTCGGCAATGCGCGACGCTCCTTTTTCGAGCGCGGCGCGGCGCCGGTCGGCATCGTGCCCGACACCATCCTGCAGTCGTGGCAGCGCTGCCAGCGCGGCGGGCTCTCGGTGGATGCACAGCCGGAGGTCGAACCGCTGCCGGACGCCCGCCTGCGCGAGCTGCGTCAGCGCCAGGAAACACTGTGGCGGTTGGCGCGGCCGGAGCTGGATGGCCTGGCCGCCGACATCGCCGCGACCGGCAGCATCGCGCTGCTCACCGACGAAGCCGGCTGGATCCTGGATGCGGAGGGCAACCCGGGTTTCCTCGACAAGGCCGGGCGGGTGGCGTTGATGCCAGGCGTGCGCTGGGATGAAACCACGGTGGGCACCAATGCGATCGGCACCGCCATCGTGGAAGGTCGCTCGGTGGAGGTGCGTGGCGGTGAGCACTACTTTGCCCCGCACGCGATCCTGACCTGTTCGGCGACGCCGATCTTCGATCCCTACGGGCAGCGCGTGGGGGTACTGGATATCTCCGGCGATGCGCGCCAGCAGCACCTGCATGCCCGCGTCCTGGCGCGGCAGGCGGTGGCGCACATCGAACACCGTTACTTCGAGGCAGGGCTGGGCGACTGCGAGGTGGTCCGCCTGCATCACGACGCCGGGCTGCTCGGCACCGCGCGCGAAGGCGTGCTGGGCTTCCGCAATGGCCGCCTGGTGGCCGCCAACCGTGCCGGGCTGGCCCTGTTCGGCCTGGACCACGGCGACATCGGCAGGGCGCCCTACGAGGCGTTGTTCGATGGCCCGCTGTCGCGGCTGCACGATGATGGCGCGCTGGTCGACCGCCAGGGACGCGCGCTGTATGGCCACGTGAGCCCGTCCGGTGGCGCCACGGTACGCTCGCCACTGCCCGCGCGGCCGACCCCCGCGGCACCCGCGCGCGCCGCCGCAGCTGCGGTGCGGGTGGACGCCACGCCGCTGTTCGATGCGGCCCAGCAGCAGGTGCTCGAGCGCGCCTGCCGCGTGCTGGATGCGCAGCTGCCGGTGCTGCTGCAGGGGGAGACCGGTACCGGCAAGGAAGTCTTCGCACGTGAGCTGCACCGGCGCAGTACGCGTGCCGACAAGCCGTTCGTGGCGGTCAACTGTGCGGCGCTGCCGGAAGGCCTGATCGAAGCCGAGCTGTTCGGCTACGAGGAAGGTGCCTTCACCGGCGCGCGCAAGAGCGGCAACACCGGCCTGCTGCGCCAGGCCCAGGGCGGGGTGCTGTTCCTCGATGAGATCGGCGACATGCCGCTGGCGCTGCAGCCGCGGCTGCTGCGCGTGCTGCAGGAGCGCACGCTGTCACCGCTGGGCGGCGGCAAGCCGGTGCAGCTGGATTTCGCCCTGATCTGCGCCACCCACCGCGATCTGGACCAGGCAATGGCCGCCGGTGATTTCCGCAGCGATCTCTACTACCGCATCGCCGATCACAGCGTGCGCCTGCCGGCGCTGCGCGAGCATGGCGACCGTACGGCGCTGGTGCAGGGCCTGTGGCAACGCCTTGGCCAGGGCCGGCAACTGGAGTCCGCCGCGCTGGAGGCGCTGGCCGGGTATGCCTGGCCAGGCAATGTGCGGCAGTTGTGCTCGTGCCTGCGCACGCTGGTGGCGCTGAGCGATCCGGGCGAGGTGATCCTGCATGGGATGCTGCCGGCCTATCTGCACAGGGTGCACGCAGCGGTGATGCCATCCACGGCAGAGGGGCTGGAGGCGATGACCGAAACCGCCATGCGCGATGCGCTGCGCGCCAGCCATGGCAATGTCGCCCAGGCCGCGCGCGCGCTGGGCATCAGTCGCAGCACCCTGTATCGCCGCGTCGGGGCGACGGCCCGCCGCCACTGAGGCGGCAGGCCGTGCGGGCTCAGCCGACCAGCGCGGCCGAATCGCGCGCGAGCTGCTCGATGCCGGCCCAGTCCCTGGCCTGCAGCAGCGCCCGCGTGGTGAGCCACGAACCGCCCACGCACAGCACGTTGGGCAGATGCAGGAAATCGCGCGCGGTCTGCGCGCTGATGCCGCCGGTCGGGCAGAACCGCACATCGCCGAACGGGCCGTTCCATGCCGACAGCATGGCCGCGCCGCCGGCCTGCACCGCCGGGAAGAACTTGAAGGTATCCAGGCCCTGCTCCAGGCCGAGCATCAGCTCCGACGAGGTCGCCACGCCCGGCAGGAACGGCAGATCGGTATCGCGCGCGGCGGCGTACAGGCGCGGGGTCGCGCCCGGCGATACCGCAAAGCGCCCGCCCACCTGCTTGACCTTCTCCATCTGCGCGGCGGTCAACACGGTACCGGCGCCGACCACGGCATCGGGCACGGCCTCGACCATCGCCTGGATCGCCTCCATCGCCATCGGCGTGCGCAGCGTCACTTCGATCACCGGCAGGCCGCCGTTGAACAGGGCACGCGCGACCTCGACCGCATCCTCGACATTTTCCGGGGTGAACACCGGAATCACCGGGGCCAGTTTCAGGACTGCGCGTACGCGCGGATCAGCGCCGGACATCGAATCGCTCCTCGCCCGTGAGGGCCATGACGTCAGCCTCGCTGACAGGGTTGAAATCGCCGGGGATGGAATGCTTCAGGCAGCCTGCGGCGAGGCCGAAACGCACGATCGCGTCCGGCGCGAAGCCGCGCATCATGCCATGCAGGATGCCGGCGGCGAAGGCATCACCGCCGCCGATGCGGTCCACGATGCCGATCATTTCGCGGGTTGGCGCCACCGCGCGGGTGCCATCACGGCCGATCAGCATCGCCCCGAGTGCATGGTTGTCCACGCTGTGCGGGGTGCGCTGGGTGCAGGCCATCCACTGCAACCGCGGGAACGCGGCGAAGGCCTGCGCCGCGGCCGCATCGACGCGCTCACGCACATCGGCCTGCTCGAACGCACCCCCGAGCACCACGCCGATATCGCGGTAGTCAGCGAAGACGAGATCGGCGCAGGCGAACAATTCGCGCAGGATGCCAGGCGCATCGCCCTGCCAGCGCGCCCACAGCGACGGGCGGAAGTTGCCGTCGAAGGACACCTTCACGCCGCGCGCGCACGCCGCACGGGCTGCGGCCAGCGTGGCCTGGGCCATCGCCGGGTTGAGCGCCGGGCTGACCCCGGACAGGTGCAGCCAGTCGGCGCCGGCCAGCAGCGTGTCCCAGTCGTAGTCGGCGGGACTGCTGTTGGCGAAGGCCGAATCGGCGCGGTCGTAGACCACTTCACTGGCACGCTGCACGGCGCCGGTGGTCAGGAAGTACAGGCCCATCCGGCCGTCGGTGCGCCGCACGGCGGTGGTGTCCACGCCGTGGCGGCGCAGCTCGCCCACGGCGTACTCGCCCAGCGGGTTGGCCGGCACCGTGCTGACCGCGGCCACTGCATGCCCCAGATGGGCCAGAGAGACACCGACATTGGCCTCCGCACCCCCGGCGTGCACGGCCAGCTGCGGGCTCTGCAGCAACAGCTCCCGGCCGGGGGCGCTCATGCGCAGCAACAACTCTCCGAAACAGACAACACGACTCATGGTCTTGGATCCTTGTGAGGGCCGCAGACGCCGCAAGGACGCCCAGCAGCAATGGCTAGCGGTGTCATTCTAGCGATGGACGCCGCCCCGTCCACCTGTCCCGAATGTCGGAACCATTGTCCTGCAAGCGTCTGCGGGACATTGAAAGTCTGCTGCGGTGCAAGATGCCGGATCAGTAACGGGCTGTTAACGTCCGCCCTGACCAGCGGTGTCATTGCACTGACATGTCGTTGGATAGCTGTTTCATGTAGCACCTTGGGAGAGGGAAAACATGCAAGTCCAGAACACGCAGAAAAAGACACCGGTTACCTTGCTCGCATTGTCGATCGGCCTGGCGCTGAGTGGTACCGCGCTGGCCCAGGATGCGGGCACCAACCCCACCGACCTGGATACCGTCACCGTCACCGGCTACCGCGCCAGTGTCGAGAAGGCGCTGGACATCAAGCGCGGCGAAGCCGGCGTGGTCGATGCCATCGTCGCCGAGGATATCGGCAAGTTCCCGGATCTGAACCTGGCCGAGTCGCTGCAGCGCATTCCCGGCGTGGTCATCACCCGTGAGGCCGGCGAAGGCCGCAACATCTCGGTGCGCGGCCTGGGCCCGGACTTCACCCGCGTGCGCATCAACGGCATGGAAGCGCTGACCACCGTCGGCGCCGGCGACCAGAGCGGCGGCACCAACCGTGGCCGTGGCTTCGATTTCAACGTGTTCGCCTCGGACCTGTTCTCGCAGTTGATGGTGCGCAAGACCGCCTCGGCGGACGTCGAGGAAGGCTCGCTGGGGGCCACGGTCGACCTGCGCACCGCGCGCCCGTTCGACTATGACGGCTTCACCTTCGCCGCCAGCGGCCAGGCCGGCTACAACGCGATGGCCGAAAAGGCCGACCCGCGCATGGCCGCGCTGATCTCCAACACCTTTGCCGACGGCACCTTCGGTGCCTTGTTGTCGGTGGCCTATTCCGAGCGCCAGGCGCTGGAAGAGGGCTCCAACACCGGCCGCTGGGCCAACGGCCCGAGCAACGGCAACTTCAATGCGGCCTCGCCGTTCGCCGCCGCCCGTTCGGCCGACGTCTACCACCCGCGCTTCCCGCGCTACGTGCAGATGGAGCATGAGCAGAAGCGCCTGGGCGTGACCGGCACCCTGCAGTGGAAGCCGAGCGATGCCACCGAATTCTCGCTGGATGCACTGTATTCCAAGATCGATGCGACCCGCGACGAACACTACATCGAAGCGATCTCCTTCAGCCGTGGCACCAGCACCACGCCGCGCCTGGTCGGCAAGCCGGCGATGATCGTCAAGAACGGCGCGATCGAGAACAACGCACTGGTCTACGGCGAGTTCGACAACGTCGACATCCGCACCGAAAACCGCCATGACGAGTGGAGCACCGAGTTCAAGCAGCTCAGCCTGAACGGCCAGCACCGCTTCGGTGATGACTTCACCCTGTCCGGCAAGGTCGGCATCTCGCGCTCCAAGCACGAGAACCCGGTGCAGACCACGATCATCATGGACAAGTACGACGTCGACAATTACAGCTACGACTACCGGGGCAACAGCCGGTTCCCGACGCTGAACTACGGCATCGACCCGACCAACCCGGCGGGCTGGGAACTGGCAGAAATCCGCCTGCGCCCGCAGTACGTGGACAATGACTTCGATACCGGCCAGCTCGACTTCAACTGGAACATCAGCCCGGGCTTCCGCCTGAAGGGCGGCGTGCTGGCCAAGGACTACACCTTCAAGACCACCGAGCTGCGCCGTGCCAGCGAACTGGCCGTGCCCAACTTCGCCGATGGCACCAAGATCGTGCCGGTGGACATGACCGAGCAGGCCGGCCTGAAGGGCATCAACGGCAGCCCGTCCAACTGGGTGGTGCCGGACCTGAACGCGATTGCCGACCAGTTCGACATCTACAGCAACAGCGGCATCTTCGCCGTCGCCCCGCGCGCCAACAACGTGCGCAGCGTCGAAGAGAAGGACCGTGGTGCCTACCTGATGGGCGAGTTCTCCACCGAACTGGGCAGCCTGCCGCTGTCGGGCAACGTGGGTGTACGCTACGTGCGCACCAAGCAGAGCTCCACCGGCCTGTCCACGCTGGCCACCGGTACGGTCTCCACCACCGAGAACCGCACCTACAACGACACCCTGCCCTCGTTCAACCTGGTGGCTGAAGTCACCCCGGACTTCCTGATCCGCCTCGGCGCGGCCAAGGTGATGAGCCGCCCGGGCCTGGGCAGCCTGACGCCGGGCGCAACGGTGGCCGTGGCCGGTGGTGCGCGCACCATCTCCAGCGGCAACCCGGACCTGGAGCCGATCCGCGCGACCAACGTCGACCTCGGCTTCGAGTGGTACTTCGCCGAAGGCGCGATGGCCGGCATCGGGCTGTTCTACAAGGACATCGAGAGCTTCGTGCAGACCACCCGCGAAGTGCGTCCGTACTCCGACAGCGGCCTGCCCGCCTCGCTGCTGATCGGCACCGGTGCCTCGCCCGCCGACGACTTCACCTACAGCCGCCCGGTCAACACCCCGGGCGGTGAACTGCACGGCGTGGAAGCCAACTACACCCAGCCGTTCACCTTCCTGCCGGGCAAGTGGTCCAACCTGGGCGTGCAGTTGAACTACACCTGGGTGGAATCGCAGATCCAGTACCTCAACGCGGCCGGCCAGCCGGTGATGAAGACCGACCTGACCGGCCTGTCCAAGTCGTCCTGGAACGCCACGCTGTTCTACGAAGGCAAGGTCTTCTCCGGCCGTGTCTCGGCGACCAACCGCGATGACTACCTGACCCAGGCACCGGGTACGGAAGCCGGCTTCAACCTCGACGGTTACCACGGCATGACCGGCACCACCGTCATCGATGCCTCGATCCGCTACACGATCAGCGACCAGCTCGAACTGAGCCTGGAAGGCATCAACCTGACCAACGAAGCTTCCGACGAGTGGGTCTACTCGCCGGCCACCGGTCGGCTGCCGCTGCAGTACACCGAAACCGGCCGCCAGTTCCTGCTCGGCGTGCGCTACAAGTTCTGATTCAACGGCAGTACCCGCCGGCGGCGTGAGTGATCACGCCGCCGGCTGCGCGCGCGCCGCCATCGTTGCCATCCCACGACTCTCACCAGCGAATGCACGCTGCTGCGGCGCAAGATGCCGCCGCGTGAAGGGTTTGTTACGTTTCGGATGACCAGCGGTGTCACCGCGGCAATGCGCGCTGGACGCTCCGGGGGAGGCCGGACGTCATGACTCATCAACATCACGGTCGCATGGCGGCGAACCCTGGGAGGGGCTTACACACGATGGAACGACTCGACACCCGCAAAAAGACACCGGTTACCTTGCTCGCAGTATCGGTCGCCTTGGCGTTGCAGGGCGTGGCTGGCATCGCCGCGGCACAGCAGACGCCGGAACAGGCCGCGTCACTCAACGCGGTCGATCTGGACAAGGTGGAGGTCAAGGCGACCTACCGCGAAAGCCTGCAGCAGTCGCTGGATGAAAAGCGCTACAGCGTCGAGCAGGTCGATGCGATCTACGCTGAAGACATCGGCAAGTTCCCGGATCTGAACCTGGCCGAGTCGATGCAGCGCATCGCCGGCGTCTCGATCGACCGTGAAGGCGGCGAAGGCCAGCAGATTTCCGTGCGCGGCCTGGGCTCGGACTTCACCCGCGTGCGCATCAACGGCCTGGAAGCGCTGTCCACCGCAGGCAGCGGCACCACCGGCGTCAACCGCAGCCGCGGCTTCGACTTCAATACCTTCGCCTCGGAGCTGTTCAGCCGGGTCAAGATCAACAAGACCCAGTCGGCGCAGACCGATGAGGGCTCTCTCGGCGCCACTGTCGACCTGCGCGGCTCGCGCCCGTTCGATTTCGAGGGCTTCCAGGCCTCGCTCGGCGGCCAGTACGGCTTCAACGAACTCTCCAGGAACAAGGACCCGCGCATCTCCGGGCTGATCAGCAACACCTGGGCCGACGGCCGGGTCGGCGCGCTGATGTCGGTGGCCTACAGCAAGCGCACCATCTTCGAAGAAGGCTACAACCCGGTCCGCTGGGAGCACGGCAACTACCGCAACTCCAACCAGAGCACCGCGGCCAACAACGGCACCTATGGCTTCTGCAGCCCGGCCGGCTACGACCCGCAGACCCCGCGCAACCCGCTGGCCAATGAAACCGCCGCCGGTGTCGGCAGCGCCGCCAACCAGGCGCGCAGCAACGGCTGGGGCAGCTACGGCATCGATGCGACCCACTGCGGCCCCGGCCTGGATCGCCCGGCCGCGACCGCCGAGAACATCGCCGCCTACGAGACCGCGACCAACGCCTGGATCCCGCGTTACCCGCGTTATATCCGCACCGAACATGAGATCGAGCGCCTGGGTGTCACCGGCGCAGTGCAGTTCAAGGTCAGCGACGACACGCAGTTGAACCTGGACATGCTGTACTCCAAGCTCGACAAGAACGTGCGCGAAGACTCCATCGGCGCCAACCTGCATCGCACCGCGCAGTACGGCGGCAAGACCCAGATCGTGGTCCGCGAAGCGCATGCCGATGAGCAGAACCGCCTGACCTACGGCGTGTTCGACAACGTCGACTTCCGCACCGAATCCACCGCCATCGAAGAAAGCACCGAGTTCAAGCAGTTCAGCCTGAACCTGGAGCATCGCTTCAATGATGCGGTGCGCCTGGATGCCGTGGTCGGCCACTCCGAGTCGAACTATGAGCGGCCGGTCTTCTCGATGGTCAGCTTCGACAACAGCAACCTGGACGGCTTCGTGCTGGACATGCGCAACGGCAAGGTGCCGGCGATGTCCTTCCCGTTCGATCTCAACGCCGTGGACAACTGGAAGTGGCTCGGCTACGGCAGCACGCCGGTCAACGCCAACGGCACCGCGCGTGGCGGCAACATCAGCGAAGTGCGCTTGAATCCGCAGTACGTCGACAACGCCTTCGACACGGCCAAGGTCGATCTGACCTTCGATATCAGCCCCACCTTCACCCTGCGCGGCGGTCTGGCCTTCAAAGACTACGACATGAGCACGCAGGAGTTCCGCAACATCAGTTACGGGCGCCTGTCGCAGGCACTGCCGGCCGGCGTCACCGTGGGTGACCTGAGCGATACGCTGAGCGGCTTCGGCAAGGGCATGGACGGCAACCTGCCCAACAGCTGGCTGGTGCCGGACTTCAACCAGATCGCCAAGCTGCTGGACATCTACTGCAACTGCGACACCGGTACCCTGGGCGGCGACTACCGCCTGGCCAGCGTGGGCCACTTCGGCGCGTCCAACAACAACTTCGACGTCAACGAGAAGAGCTACGGCAGCTACCTGCAGCTCGACTTCAACACCGATCTGCTGGGTCGTGCGTTCCGTGGCAACCTCGGCGTGCGCTATGTGCAGACGCGGATCACCGCCGATGGCTATGCGCCGTGCACCGCGGCCAATGCGACCGATCTGTCTTCGGCCTGCGCGCCGTTCTTCGGCGTGGCCAGCGCCACCGCCGATCCCGGCGAGCGCCTGCAGGTCGCCACCCGGGTCGGCCACAAGTACGACGACTGGCTGCCCTCGCTGAACCTGGCCTGGGACCTGAGCGATACCTTCGTGCTGCGCTTCGGCGCGGCCAAGACCATGGCCCGCCCGACCCTGTCCAACCTGTCGCCCAGCGTCAGCGGGGGACCTACCGCGTACTTCGATGACGACCGCAGCTACTCGATCAACCTGGGCAACCCCAAGCTCGATCCGTTCCGCTCGACCAACTACGACCTGAGCGCGGAGTGGTACTTCGAGGAAGGGGCGCTGCTGTCGGCGGCACTGTTCTACAAGGACATCGACAGCTACGTGCAGCGCACGCGCCTGCTCACCACCTGGGCGGACATGGGCTACTCGCTGGACCTGCTGCCGACCGGCTTCAGCCCGGACACCGTGTTCAACGTGCAGAGCTACTTCAACACCCCGGGCGGCCCGCTCAAGGGCTATGAAGTGTCCTACCAGCAGCCTTTCAGCTTCCTGCCCGGCTTCTGGAAGAACTTCGGCGTGCAGCTGAACTACACGCACGTCGAGTCGAAGATCAAATACATGTTCAGCTCGGGCACCGGCAGCACGATCGTCACCACCTACACCGAGAACGACCTGCTGAACCTCTCGCCGAACTCGTACAACGCCACCCTGTACTACGACGACGGCCGCTTCAGCGCCCGCGTCTCCACCAGCTACCGCGACGCGTACATCAGCACGATCCTCTCGCAGGAGAACGTGTGGGACCTGGACGGCAACCAGTTCGCCACCGCCGACGTGCAGGGCAAGTACAGCGTGGAGAACGTGGACTTCAACATGTCCTACAAGGTCAACAAGAACCTCTCGCTGACCTTCGAGGCGATCAACCTGCTCGACACCGCCGACGAGCGCTACGTCGATTCAGCGCTGTCGCTGCCGGATCGCTACACCCATACGGGCCGCCAGTACTACCTCGGCCTGCGTTACAAGTTCTGACCGTGCTGCGTCTTCCGCCACAGGTATCGCGCCCGCTTGCATCCTTCTCTCCGGGATGGCGGGCGCGGTGCCGGGGCGGGAGGCCACCGTGAGCGGCTGACCCCCGCTGCTGGTTCCGCTGTACTGTTTCTGCTGTCGAAAGGAAGGTCTCATGCATCGCGTTGTCGCCGCCTCGATCCGCCCCTCCCGCCTGTCCGCCAGCCTGCTGGCGCTGCTGCTTGCGGGCAGTGGCACCGCCTGGGCGCAGACCGCGCCCCAGCTGCTGTTCCACGTGTCGGCCGACCAGGGCCTGCAGGCCGATACCGCCGCGGGCGACCCGGTCCCCAACTTCGTGGACAAGGTGAAGCGGGTTCCCGACGGGGCGCATGGCAGTGCGATCGAATGGGCCGATGACGGCGTGCTGTCGTGGAATGCCCCCGGCAACATCCAGGCCCAACGCGGTACGCTGGGCTTCTTCTGGCGTTCGCGCTACGCGGTGGGTGAAGCACCGTTCGTGATCTTCCGGGTTGGTTATGCCGACCACAGCAGCTGGGACATGGCCTGGCTGCGCATCGACTGGAACGGCCACGGCTTCGATGCCTTCGTCACCGATGCCAACCTGGCGCGCACCCGCGTGTCGTTCAAGCTCGACCAGAACCCCTCGCCGCAGCAGTGGCAGCACATCGCCTTCGGCTGGGACGAAAACCACGGCGTGCGCCTGTACGTGGACGGCAAAGAGGTTGCCCGCCAGGAGACCACCGCCGACTACGACGCCGCACTCGATCAGCTCGGCCTGGCCGGACGCGTGATGGCGCCCTACCAGGTGCAGAGCCGCTACAACTTCCTGCGTGGCAGCGATTTCGACGAGATCCGCGTCTACGACCGTCTGCTCGATCCGGCCGGCATGGCCGCACTGGCCCGGAATGCTGCCCCGACCACGGCCGTGGCCGCGCCTGACCCGATGCGCGCCTGGCGCCATCGCCATGGGTGGGAGGCCACGCCGCCGCCGGCATTGAGTGCCCCGACCACCACGATCCGCAAAATCGAATTCGCCGATACCAAGGACCACAAGCAGTGGATGTGGAAGGCGACCGACGGCATCGCCGAGACCACCTGGCCGGGCGTCTACAACCGCTCGCGGCTGGCCGGACGGGATGATTACTTCCAGCTGCCGGACTGGAATACCTATGTCGAGGGTGGCCAGCAGCTCGACCTGACCCTGCCGGCCGGTGAAACCGTCAACCGCATCGAAGTGCGCGGTGCAGCGTTTGGCGGGCTCAGCCACAGCGTGGACGGCCAGCCGGCACAGACCCTGTTCCAGCGCCCGCAGGGCGTGGTCCGCAGCGTCAACAGCATTCCAGCCCAGGACGGCGGCGTGCTGCACTTCCGCAATACCGCGCAGGAAACCCCGATCCAGGAAATCTGGGCCTACCAGGTCAGCGACGCCGCCGAGCCGGAGGGCACGGTCAAGCAGCGCTACCTGATCGACAGCCAGGCGCTGCCGGATTACACCAACATCGCCGCACTGCGCGAGTACATCGACGGCCGCTACCCGGCGGCCGAACGCAGCACGGTGATGGCGCTGCCCAAGGGCGCCGGCTCGCGCAAGCGCACGGCCGACACGCTGCCCGCGCAGCCGATGCCGATCGTGCACGTGCTGATTCCCTCCGGCGTGAGCGACGCGCCGGCCGCGCAGCCGCTGATCCGCAGCTGGGCACACAGCTGGGAGAACATGCATGACGGCCTGGATGGCATCGCCATCGATCTGCCCAAGCTGGATCTGCCGGCCACGCAGGACGGCCTGATCCCGCTCAACATCCGCATCAAGGACCCGATCTGGCCGGCGCGCGACATGATCGACGTGTCGGTCTCGGTCAAGCCGGGCCAGAAGCGCACCCTGTGGCTGGACCTGCGCGATCGCATCCTGACCGCCGACAGCCTGTGGATCTCCATCGCCTCTGCGGCGCCCGGCTTCAATGCGACCTCGCTGGATGGTGCGGAAATCCGCATGGTCTACAAGGACCGCGAGGAGGCGAAGAAGGAACACATCGCCGACCGCTTCAATCAGGTACGCGACAACTGGGGCTTCCTGGTCGAAGAGCACACCACCTCCAAGCGCCAGCGCCTGTATGCGCGCGTCTATGCCGACCTCAGCGATCTGCTGCGCGTCGATCCGGACCACGAACTGGGCCGGCTGTACTGGAACTACATCAGCTACAACAGCCAGGGCAAACCGCCGTTCACCCAGCCCGACGCGCCCAAGGGCGTACCGCTGTGGGCCTTCCGCCAGACCGAAGACCTCAAGTACGTACGCCGCTTCATCGACTGGTGGATCGACAACCGCCAGATTGCGTACGGGGATTTCGGCGGGGGCATTTCCGATGATTCCGATCTCACCCAGCAGTGGCCGGGCCTGGCCCTGATGGGCGTGCAGCCGGACAAGCTCAATGCCTCGCTGACCGCGCTGTCCGATGCGGTGTACCGCAATGGCATGTTCAGCAATGGCTTGAGCACCATCGAGACCGACGAGCTGCATGCCTACGAGGAAGGCATCAACACCAACAGCGCGATGCTCTACCTCAACTGGGGTGATCCGCTCACCGTCGAGCGCCTGATGGAAACGGTGAAGGCCTTCGATGAACGCATCATCCTGCCCAATCCGCAGGGGCATCTGCTGTTCTCCAGCAACTGGTTCGGCGGCAACAAGGTCTACCGCGAGCCGAACTGGCAGTGGCAGAAACCGTACTCCTTCCCGGTGCTGCACCCGGCGTTCCTGATCGGGCAGTACAACGCCGACCCGACCGGCCGAAAGCTGGTCACCGGCCTGGCCGACAGCTACCTGGCCCACGCCTACACCGACGACAAGGGGCGCTGGGCGCTGCCGAACGAGATCCACTGGGCGACCGGCAAGACCCGCGGCGGCGAGCTCAACAACGGCTCGGGCAGCGGCGACATCATGCACACCTTCTGGGCGGCATGGCGCTGGACCGGCGATGACAAGTACCTCAAGGCGCTGGACTACCGCGTGGAGCGCGGTGGCCCGGGTGCCTTGTCCAACCTGGGCGAGAACTACGTCGAGGCGCTGGGCCGCGGTGCCGAGTGGAACCCGCGCTTCATCAGCGATGCCGACGGTGGCAACACCGGCTTCTCCAGTCTGATGGCGTGGCAGGCCACCGGCGACAAGAAGTACCTGGAGGCATTGCACGCTGATGGCATCCAGGCCAAGGCCCAGCGCGAGTACATGAACACCGAAGGCCACTGGTGGTCCGACCGTGTCGAGGCGCCGAGCGAGTTCCTGCAGCGCGCGCGGTTGGGCGGTATCGCGCTCAAGCGCAACCAGAGCTGGCCCGGCCACACCGTGAGCTGGCGCTTCGCCCAGCCGGACGCGGCCGAACAGGTGGCGCTGCTGGTGCACGCGCCTTCGCCGGACCGCTTCAAGGTGATCGCCTACAACCTGGGCACGCGCGCGGTGGACGCGGAGATGAGCACCTGGAACGTCACCGCCGGGCAATGGCGGATGACCAGCGGCGTGGACCGCGACGGCGATGACCGGATCGACGGCAAGGCGACGACGCGCGATCTGGCGCTGGAACGCAGTGCCTCGACCACGCTGCGCTTCGCGCCGGGGCAGAGCCAGGTGTTCGAGTTCGAGCTGGTGCAGGCCGGCACGCCGGTCGAGCAGCGGGCCGACCTCGGGATCGGGCGGAGCGATGTCCGCGTGGAGGGCGGCCAGGTGCAGGTGACCGTGCACAGCCTGGGCCACGTCGCGACCAGCGTGGGCGTGGCGGTGCTGGAAGATGCCAAGGGCCGTGCGCTTGCCCGGGTGGAGATTCCCAGCCTGCCCGCGCCGAGCGATCTGGTGCCGAAAACCACCACGATCAGCCTGCCGCTGCCGGCCGGGGATCACAGTGGGCTGCGCGTGCGTGTCATGCAGGCCGATGGCGCCGCCGAGGTGACCCAGCGCAACAACCTGGTGGTGCTGGACCGGTAGTGCCATGCCATGCATGGCAGCGACGGATCACAGCGTGACCTGCCCCTCGATGCAGGTCACGCAGTCCCCGCCGATCCATAGTGCTTCGCCCACGCGTTCTACCCGCAGCCGTCCAGCACGGCCCATCGCGGTGCCCTGGCTGATCACATAGCGCTCCGGCGCCTCGCCGGTGCTCAGCAGCCAGCGCGCGATGCCGGCATTGAGGCTGCCGGTGGCGGGGTCCTCCGGTGCGCCGTCACCGGCAATGAAGGCGCGGCTTTCGTACTGGGCCTCGTCGCCATCGCTGGCCTGCCACGGCCCGAACACGCCGACCTTCAGCCCCTGCAGCTGCGCGTAGTCCGGCTGGATCGCCAGCACCGCGGCGCGGTCACGCAGGCGCAGGGCCAGCCAGCCGGTGCCGTTGTCCGCCCAGCGCGCGTCCACCACGTCCTCCGCCGCCACGCCGAGCCCGCGCCGCACCTGTTCGCGCAGGTCCGGTGCCAATGCCTCGCCCCGCAGCAGTGGCGGCGCCAGGAATGCCAGGCCCGCCTCGCTGCGACGGATCCGCACCAGGCCGATGCCGCACTCCTGCACGATCTCTTCGTCCTTGGGCACGCCGCCATGGGCCAGCCAGGCATGACAGCTGCCCAGGGTGGGATGCCCGGCGAACGGGAGTTCTTCCAGCGTGGTGAAGATGCGCACGCGATAGTCTGCCTGCGGATCGGTAGGCGGCAGCAGGAAGGTGGTCTCGCTCAGGTTGGTCCAGTGCGCGAACGCGGCCATGCGCGCCGCGTCGATGCCTTGGGCGTCCAGAACCACGGCAAGCGGATTGCCCCGCAGGGGATCCTGGCTGAACACATTGACCTGTTGGAACGGCAGCGTAGGCATGGCGGAACGTCGGTAACCGGGTGCAACGCGCATGATGCGCGCCACCGCGGCGTCGGGTCGAGCGGTGCGCCCGTCGCGCCCTAGGCCGCGTCGGTTTCCATCACCTGCACGCGGCGCTGGTACCAGCCATCGGCCTCGGGTTCGAAGATGGCACTACGGGTCATCTTGCCCTGGTAGACGTGCACCGAGATCGCCAGCTCCGCATCGCTGGTATTGCGGATGGTGTGGTACTCGTGCGGCGGGATCAGGCTGCCGGCACTGCCACAGTCGCCCACCACGGCCGCTTCGGGGCGGAAGCTGAACCGCTCGCCATCACGCTCCAGCAGCTGGTACTGGGTGATTTCCAGCTGGCCCAGCCACACGCCCTCCACGCACCACAGCCCGCTGTGGTCGTGCAGCGGCGTGCCCTGCCCCGGCCCCCAGCTCATCGCCACGATGCTGTAGCCGTGCACGGGGCTGCGGTACAGCTCGCGGCGCGCGTAGTGGTCCTGGATTGGGCGATGCACGCAGGCCGGCAGCTGGATGCGGCTGTCGGCGATCGCCTCACGCAACGCCGAGCGCAGCGTGGTGGCGATCTGGTGCGCGTGCTCGTGCTGCACCGCATGGTCGACCGCGGCGATCAATCGATCGCGGCCATGGAACGGCGGAAACGGGTTGCATTGGTCTTGCATGCCCCGAGTCTAGGCGATCCGGGTGAACAACGTGTTTGACCTGGATCACATCCGTTTGCCCCACGATCTCCGACATACCCCGCCATTCGAAAGAAATAGTCGGACTTGCCTATTGATCAGGGAATCAGCAGCGTCCGCAACGAGGGAACCTGACGGGCAAGTTCCTCGGTGACCAGTGTGGCGAACAGCGCCGCGCCGTCCGGGCCCAGATGGGTGTAATCAAAGGCGACCTTGGCCTGCCCCATGGGCTCGGTGGCGGCGTTGTTCTGCGCGACAGGTGCGCCAGCGACGGGCGCTGCACCCACCGTCGTACCGCCCAGCGCCGCACTCACCTGCGCAGGCGTGGCGGCCGCCTGTGCCAGCGGCATCGAGGCTACCGGCCCAAGCGCCTGCACCACCGCGCGGCTGCGTGCGTGGAGGTCGACCAGCGGCACCTCCAGTTCCCGCGCAACAGTGCGCACGGCCTCGGCCCACGGGGCCAGATCATCGATCAGCACGCCGTCGGCGAACTGGCGGCGGGTCAACGGGGTCAGCAGCACCGGCTGTGCACCGGTGGCGCGGACCTCGCGCACGTAGCGGCGCAGATTGTCCGGGAACTCGCGCTGCAGATCGGTGGAGCGGCCCGGCTTGCCTGGCTGGTCGTTGTGGCCGAACTGGATCAGTACCCAGGTCTGCGCATAGCCCGGCATGCGCATCTCCGCCTCGGCCAGCGCCCACGAGCCTTCGGCACGGTAGTTGTAGGTGCTGCGGCCGCCGCGGGCGAGGTTGGTGCAGGTCAGGAACGAGGTCACGTGCCGTGCGCAGAACGCCGGCCCCCAGCCGCCCTGCACGGCCGTGGTGGAATCGCCGACCAGCACGATCTTGCTGGCGCGGATCGGGGTCGGTGCCGGGCGGTCCATCACCGCCGGATCCACGGCGGCCTGCGCCGCGCTCATCAGGGCGAACAGTGCGCTGCCGAGCAGCCAGGACGTACACCGCATCAGAATGTGCCTCGTTGGATGAAGGGGGCCTGCTGATAGAGACGACGCTCGCCACCGCGCGGGTCGTCGGCCTGCTGTGAGGTGGCATCGAACAGCATCGTTTCGCGGCGGGCGAGCGAATAGGTCTGCCAGCGTGGCAGTCCGCCATGATTCGGATCGCCATGGCGGGCGAAGGCGATCAAGGCCTCGCTCATCGTGGCCGCCACGCGGCTGGCTTCCTCGCCGTTGCCGGTGCGCGAACCGGGGCGGTCGATGTTGTCGAACACCAGCGGGATATCCAGGGTGTGGAACGCACCGAACCTGCCGCCGTCCAGCGGCGAGCCCCAATCGAGTTGATAGGCCCAGGTGGGTGCGCCCTGGCGTGCACGCGCCTCCAGTTCCTCCACCGCACCGCGCCATGAACGACCGGCGGTGGTGGCGGCGAAGAACACCTCCGAAGGCGTGTAGTGCGGATACAGGCGGCGGTACTCGGCGATCACCACCGAGGGCAGCAGGTCCACGTATTGCTCTTTTTCCAGCTTGGCCGGCAGCGTCTCCCAGGTCAGGGCGAAGTTGGCCGGATCGTTGCCGAGGAAGGCGCGGGTTTCATCGTGGGTGTTGCCGATCACCATCGGGATTCCGGCGGACTGTGCCGGCGCCTCCGGCCAGAACGGATGCACCGGCAGCGAGCGACCGTCCAGCACGGGGCCCACGTACAGGCTGCTGTTCTCCACGCGCGAGGGATCGCGTGCACGGGTGGCGGCCAGCAGCGCTTCCATCGGCATCGTGCGCAGCGCCTCGGCATCGGCCGCCCCCACGGCCTGCATCGCGATCTGCGCGCGCTGGGTGGCCGCACGCGGGCCGGCAGCGGTGACCTGCTGCCCGCTCATCGTCCACGCGCGCTGGAACAGGCCGCGCGCGGCCGGCATCGCCATCAGCGTGGCGATCTTCGCCCCGCCACCGGATTGGCCGACCACGGTAATGTTGCCCGCATCGCCACCGAACTCCGGCGCGTGCTGGCGTACCCACTGCAGCGCCTGGACCAGATCGAGCTGGCCGACATTGCCCGAATCGGCGAAGCGCGCATCGCCCAGCTGCGCCAGGTACAGGTAACCGAACACGTTGAGCCGATGGTTGACCGTGACCACGACCACGTCACCACGCCGGCACAACGCGCTGCCGTCATACAGCGGGTCGCTGCCCGAGCCGTTGTTGTAGGCACCGCCATGGATATAGAACACGATCGGCCGCGTGCCGCCGTCGCGCAGCGCCGGGGTCCACACGTTGAGAAACAGGCAGTCCTCGCTGCCCGGCCCTTCGTTACCGCCCTGCGGCGCGGCATTGCCGTACGCCAGTGCATCACGCACGCCACGCCAGGCCGATTCCTGCACGGCCGGCTGGAAGCGCCGGGGCGCGGTATCGGCGCCGTAGGGAATGCCGCGGAACACATTCACGCCCTGCTCGAGCTGCCCGCGCAGGCGCCCGCTGCGTACACGCGCCAGCGGCGCGGCATCGTGGCGCGGGCCGGGCACCCCGGCAAAGGCCGGCAACAGCGGCAGGCTGGTAGCACCGAGCATGAGTGCGTAGCGCGCACTGTCGCGCAGGAAACGACGCCGTTGAAGATCGGCGGGGGTATCAGTCATGGCGCGCGGGCTCCGTGTGGCGCGAAGGGATCCAGCGCAGGGCCAGCTCGGACCACTGCGCAACGGTCAAACCGGGCGGGATGCGCACGCCGAAGCCGTGGCCGCCGAACGGGAACAGATGTATTTCGGTGGTGACGCCGGCGCGCCGCAGCGCCTGGTAATACACCAGGCTGTTATCGACCGAGACCACGGTGTCGTCCTGCGCATGCACCAGGAAGGTCGGCGGCGTATCGGCGCGGACCTGCTCCTGCATCGAGAACCGCGCCTGCAGCGCGGCATCGGGGTGCGGGCCAAGCAGGCGCGTACGCGAGCCGGTATGCGCGTGCGCGCCCATGTCGATCACCGGGTAGATCAGCAAAGCGACATCCGGGCGTGCGCTGAGCGCATCGATGGCATCGCGATGGGGATAGACCGGTGCATCGAAGCCATTGCTCAGCCGTGCCGCGACGTGGCCGCCGGCCGAAAAACCCATTACTCCGACGCGCTGCGGATCGATCTGCCAGCGCGAAGCATCCGCGCGGATCACCCGCATCGCGCGCTGCGCATCGGCCAGGGCGGCCTGGCGATCACTGCGGCCGGCGGGCAGCCGGTAGCGCAGCACGAACAGGGTCACCCCGCCCTGCTCGACGAACGCCGGCACCAGGGCAGTGCCTTCCTTGTCGAGCACGACGCGCTGGTAGCCGCCGCCGGGCACCACCAGCAGCGCGCTGCCGTTCGGGCGCGGTGGCCGGTACACCACCAGGTAGGGCGCACTGACGTTGTCGATGTAGCGATCCGGCAGGGCGGGATCATGGCTGCGCTCCACCACGTTGGGCACGCTGGCCGGGCCGGCTTCGCCCGGCACCTCGCCCGCCGGCCACAACGCGATCCGGTCCGCCGCGCCAGCGGCCGGCTCGGTGTCCGGCACGGCATGCTCGGCTGCGCGCGCGAGGCCGCAGGCCAGCAGGAAAGGCAACAATGACAACACTAGGGGGCGGCGCATCGGCGGACGTCCTTCCGGCAGGGGAACAGGCATCGTGCCTGACCGGCAGCCGTTCTGATGCGCTGCACATTGCCAATGACACCGGTTTACCATATACAGCACATCCAACCGCTGTCGATTGGCAGTGCAACAATTTTTCCGGGAGACCCGCTTGAGCAACGACCACGGCAAACAGGACCTGCCCGACCAGGGGTTGGGCGAGATCGCCCGGCACTTCGTCAGCGCCCGCCAACACGGCCAATCCCTGCCGGATTTCCCGGGCACCATCCCGGAAGACCTCGTCACCGCCTATCAGGTACAGGACCAGGCCATCGCGCTGTGGGACGACCAGGTGGTCGGCTGGAAGGTGGGCTACATCGCCGCCGAGCGCCGCGATGTCTCCGGCGACGATCGGCTGCTGGGCCCGATCTTCTCGCGTCAACTCTGGAATGCTACCGGTGGAACAGTAGAGATTCCGGTGTTCGTCGGGGGCTTCGGCGCGGTCGAGGCCGAGTACGTGATCCAGCTGCAGGAAGACGCCCCGGCGGACAAGCTGCAGTGGACTCCGGAAGAAGCCGAGGCCCTGGCCGCCAAGCTCTTCATCGGCGTTGAAGTGGCCAGCAGCCCGCTGGCGACCATCAACAAGCTCGGCCCGCGCGTGGTGGTGTCGGACTTCGGCAACAACAATGGCCTGGTGCTGGGCCCGGAAATCCCGGACTGGACCCGCCTGGACGATGCCGACCTGCGTGCGGAAACCCGCATCGAGGGCGAGGTGGTCGGCACCGGTGGCGCGACCCTGCTGCCCGGTGGCCTGCGTACCGCCTATGCCTTCGCCCTGGGCCGCTCGGCGCAGCGTGGGCGGCCGTTGAAGGCCGGCGACCTGATCGCCAGTGGCAACGCTACCGGCATCCACGATATCGCCGTGGGCCAGCAAGCATTGATCCGTTTCGTCGGCTACGGCGACATTACCTGCAAGGCCATCGCCGCCGGGTAACCGCGCGGACATGGCGAGCACGCTTGGGAGGGCGCAGATGTTCACTCGCAGAAGTTTCCTGGCCACCAGTCTGGGCGCGCTTGCCGCGCCCGCGCTGACGGCTTGTTCGCGGTCGTCCAACGCCGCACCGGCTGGTGCGCAGTTGCTGACCGCCACCGACGTCCACGTCGCCGACTACCCCACCGTCACGGCGGTGAAATGGATCGGGAAGACGCTGGAAGAAAAAACCGGCGGCCGGCTGCGCCTGCGCCAGTACCACTCCGGCCAGCTCGGCCGCGAGTCCGAGGCGATCGACATGGCCCGCTTCGGCGCCATCGACATCACCCGCGTCTACTCCGGCGCGCTCAACAACGCATTTCCGCTGACCCAAGGCCTGTGCCTGCCGTATGTGTTCGAGTCGGTGGCGCACATGCGCCGCGCCCTCGATGGTGGCGTTGCCGATACGGTCCTGCAGGGCTTTGAAACCCGCGATCTGGTCGGCCTGGCCATCTACGATTCCGGCGCGCGCTGCTTCTACAACACCAAGCATCCGATCGTGGAACCCAAGGACCTGCACGGCCTGAAGCTGCGCGTGGCGTCTTCGGACATCTTCATCCAGCTGATGCGCCTGCTCGGTGCCAACCCGACCCCGATGTCGCTGGGCGATACCTTCTCGGGCATGGAAACGCACATGATCGACGGTGCGGAAAACAACATGCGCAGCTTCCACTCCAGCCGCCACTTCGAGGCCGCGCACTACTGGTCGCAGAGCGATCATTCCTACGCGCCGGACGTGCTGCTGATGTCGCGCCAGAGCTTCGATGCGCTGAGTCCGGCCGACCGCACCCTGGTGATCGAGACCGCACGCGAGTCGGTGCAGGTGATGCGCGAGCAGTGGGATGCCTCGGAAAACACCGCCCGCCAGGCCGTGGCCGACTTCGGCATCAAATTCAACGAGGTCGACATGCCGGCCTTCCGCAAGGCCGCAGACCCGCTGCTGCAGCGATACCTGCAGCAGCCGGAGCTGGCCGCCCTCACCCGTCGCATCCGCGACTTCGCCTGAGGCCCCGACGCGATGTCCGACTCGACTTCCGAAACCGTCATCACCCCGACCGCGCCGCAGCGCCTGCTCAACGTCATCGCCGATGTGGCGATCTACATTGCCGTCATCGCCCTGCTGGGCCTGGTGGTGGTGCAGGGCTGGCAGGTGTTCGCCCGCTATGTGATCAATGATTCGCCCAGCTGGACCGAGCCGGTCACGCTGCTGCTGCTCGCCACCGCGATGAGCCTGGGCGCGGCCACCGGCGTGCATACCCGCCGCCATTTCGGCTTCTTCCTGCTCGCCGCGCACATGGGCCCGGGCCTGCGCCGCGCGGTCGATGTGTTCGCCGCGCTGGTGGTGGCCGTGCTGGGCGTGGTCATCGCCTGGTGGGCGGCCGTGCTGCTGATGGACGGCCTGGACATCAAGGCCGCCGGCGCCAACCTGCCGCAGAGCATCAACTACCTGCCCCTGTCGATCGGTGGCGCCTTGATGGCGATCTTCGCCGTGAACCAGATGGCGCTGGCTGTACGGCCGGCCGATGCCGTTGCCGAGGGAGATCGCTGAGTCATGGGTATCACCATTCTTTTCACCGTGTTCGCGGTGCTGTTGCTGCTCGGTGTGCCGGTCGCGTTCGCGCTCGCCGCCGCCGCCCTGGCTACCTTGTGGTACCTGGATCTGCCGACGCTGGTGCTGGTCCAGCAGATCTCGGCCGGTACCGGCTCGGCCTCGCTGATCGCCATTCCATTGTTCATCTTCGCCGGCGAAATCATGATGCGCGGCGGCATTTCCGAGCGCCTGATCTCACTGGCGTCTTCGCTGGTCGGGCGCATGCGCGGCGGCCTGGGCCAGTTGTCGATCCTGTCCTCGCTGTTCTTCGGCGGTGTATCCGGTTCGGCCATCGCCGATGTCTCGGCGGTCGGCGGCACGATGATTCCGCAGATGGTCAAGCGCGGCTATGACCGTGACTTCGCGGTCAACGTCAGCATCACTGCCGCGCTGGTCGCGCTGCTGGTGCCGCCCTCGCACAACCTGATCCTGTTCTCGGCCGCGGCCGGGGGTGGCCTGTCGATCGCCGATCTGTTCGCGGCCGGCATCGTGCCGGCGCTGCTGATGACCGTCGCCCTGATGATCACCGGCTACGTGGTCGCGCGCCGTCGCGGCTATGGCGTGGAAATCTTCCCAGGCTGGCGGGCGGTGCTGCTGCGGCTGGTCTCGGCCCTGCCCGGCCTGGGCCTGGTCGCGCTGATCTTCATCGGTATCCGCGCCGGCATCTTCACCGCGGTGGAAAGCGCGGCGATCGCCGTGGTCTACGCCCTGCTGGTGACCACGGTGCTGTATCGCCAGCTGGACTGGCGCGAGTTCCTCGGCACGGTCACCCATGCCGCGCGCAGTACCGGCGTGATCCTGTTCGTGATCGCGACCGCGGCGGTGTTCGGCTGGCTGCTGGCCTATCTGGAAGTGCCGTCGGCGGCGGTCAATTTCCTGCAGTCGTTCGCGCACAGCCAGTTCATGGTGCTGTTGATGATCGTGATCATGCTGTTGCTGCTGGGCACCTTCATGGATCTGGCGCCGATGATCCTGATCTGCACGCCGATCTTCCTGCCGGTGGCCAAGGCCTACGGCATCGATCCGATCCACTTCGGCCTGGTGCTGGTGCTGACCGGTGGCCTTGGCCTGGTGACGCCGCCGGTGGGCTCGGTGCTGTTCATCGGTACCGCGATCGGCAAGATCAGCGTGGGTGAGAGCATGCGCTCGATCTGGCCGTTCTGGTTCGCTGCCCTCGGCGTGCTGCTGATCGTCACCTTCTTCCCGGAAATGTCGCTGTGGCTGCCCGCCCTGCTGCGCGCGTAAGCGTGCGGCGGCTGGCTGCCCTGCTGTGGGTCGCCCTGCCCTGCGCCGCCATGGCGCAGGGCCAGGACATCGCGCTGCGCGGCTTCCAGGACGGCATCAACCATTGGCAGAGCGGCCACGGCACGGACTACCCGCGCTATCGGCCCGATCAGTACCGGCAGATCGCCGACAACCTGGTCGCGCTGCAGCGGCGCGGTGGTGGCTGGGCGGTCAACCAGGATCCCCAGCGGATCCTCGACGAGGCCGCCAGGGCCCAGGTATCGGCCGACCAGGCCACGCCCGGCGGCAGCTTCGACAACCGCAACATCTACACCCAGGTCAGCTACCTGGGCGAGGCCTTCGCGCGCAGCGGGGAGGCCCGCTATCGCGATGCGGCCGTGCGCGGCCTGGACTTCATCCTCGCCGAGCAGATTCCAACGTGTGGCGGCTGGCCGCACTCGGTGCCGTCGCGCACCTCCTACCATGGCCATATCACCTTCGCTGACGACGTCACCAGCGGTGTGCTGACCACGCTGCGGCGGGTGCAGCGCGAGCCGGTGTTCGGCTTCATCACGGCCGATCAGCGTGCCCGCGTGGACGCGGCCGTGACCGCCGGCGATGCCTGCCTGCTGCGCCTGCAGGTGCGCCAGGACGGTGTGCCGACGATCTGGGCCGGCCAGTACGACCGCACCACCCTGCAGCCCGCGCAGGGCCGGAAGTTCGAACTGCCGGCGCTGGTCACCGACGAGAGTGTCGGCGTGGTCCGCTACCTGATGTCGATCCCGGATCCATCGCCGGAGGTGGTCGCCTCGGTCAACGCCGCCATGGCGTGGTTCCAGGCGCACGCGCTGACCGGCTGGCGGCTGGAGACCTTCCAGACCACGCCGGAACAGTTCCAGTTCCATCGCACCACGGTGGATCGCCGCCTGGTCGCCGATACGGATGCCCCACTGCTGTGGGGGCGCTTCCATGACCTGCGCGACAGTTCGGTGGTGCTGGCCAACCGGGAGGGCGAACGCGTGGCCACCTTCGATCAGATTCCGCGCGAGCGCCGCACCGGCTACCACTGGTACGGCACCTGGCCGCAGGCCCTGATCACCACCGAGTACCCACGCTGGCAACAGCGTCTTGCCGGGCCCGGGGCGCGCTGAGCGCGGCCGGCCCACGATACGTTCAAGGGAGAGAGACGATGCACTTGAGGAAGACCCTGGCGAGCTTCGCCACCGCCTGCCTGCTGCTGGCCGGCGCCGGACACGCCGCCGAGCCGGCCACCGCCTGGAAGCGCGGGATCGAGAACCAGCGCCAGGCCGACCTGGGCAACGGTACCTTCCTCAACCCGGTGTTCGCCGGCGACCGTCCGGACCCGTCCGTGCTCAAGGATGGCGACGACTATTACCTCACCCTGTCCTCGTTCGATGCCTACCCCGGCCTGCCGATCTGGCACTCGCGCGACCTGGTCAACTGGCAGCCGCTGGGCCATGCCATCACCAGGAACGTGGGGGCGATCTGGGCCCCGGACATCGTCAAGCACGGCAGCCGCTACTACATCTACTTCCCCGCCCGCACCGGGGAGACCCGCAGCAACTTCGTGGTCTGGGCCGACAACATCAAGGGCCCGTGGAGCGAGCCGATCGACATCGGCCTGGGCAGCTACATCGATCCCGGCCATGCGGTGGGCGAAGACGGCAAGCGCTACCTGTTCCTCAGCGGCGGCGACTATGTGCAGCTGGCCGACGACGGCCTGAGCGTGGTCGGCACGCCCAAGCACGTCTACGACGGCTGGAAGTACCCGGAAAGCTGGGATGTGGAGGCCTATGCGCAGGAAGGCCCGAAGATCAATTTCCGCGATGGCTGGTACTACATGACCACCGCCGTGGGCGGCACCGCCGGCCCGCCCACCGGGCACATGGTGATCACCGCGCGCTCGCGCTCGATCCACGGCCCGTGGGTGAACGCACCGAACAACCCGATCATGCGCACCCGGTCGGCCGCCGAGCCGTGGTGGTCGCGCGGCCACGCCACGGTGATCGAAGGCACCGACGGGCGCTGGTGGATGATGTATCACGGCTACGAGAACGGGTACTGGACGCTGGGCCGCCAGGCCCTGCTGGAGCCGATCGAATGGACCGCCGATGGCTGGTTCGTGGCCAAGGGCGGCGACCTCGGCCAGCCGCTGGCCATGCCTTCGGGCACATCGGTCGGCCAGCACGGCATGGCGTTGTCCGATGACTTCCGCGGCAAGACCCTCGGCGCACAGTGGTCGTTCTTCAACCCGGCCCAGGACGAGTACAAGCGCCTGGGCTTCACCGGCAAGGGCATGGTGCTGCAGGGCAAGGGCAGCACCCCGCGCGACAGCTCGCCGCTGACCGCCATCGCCGGCGACAAGGCCTACCAGTTCGAGGTCGAGATGGAGATTGCCCCGGGCGCAGTGGGCGGTGCCCTGCTCTTCTACAGCGACCGCCTGTACGTGGGCGTGGGCAGCAACGGCGAGAAGTTCATCATGCACCGCTACGGCGAGGAGCGCCCCACCCGGCTGGCCCCCAGCGCCACCGGTGGCACGCTGTGGCTGCGGGTGACCAACAACCGCCACATCGTGACCATCCACTCCAGCACCGATGGCAAAACCTGGCAGAAGTACCCGGTTCAGATGGAAGTCTCCGGCTACCATCACAATGTGGCGGGCAAGTTCCTGGCCTTGAAGCCGGCGATCTATGCTGCCGGTGACGGCAAGGTCCAGTTCCGGAACTTCCGCTACCGCGCCCTTGATTGAGCTCCCCGCTAGAATCCCCTGACTCATCCCCGGTTTGAACGACATGTCATTGCGCAGCAAAACCGATCCGTCGCCGCACGGATTGACCAAAGGCAAGGCCGCCACGATCAACGACATCGCGCGTCTGTCCGGGGTATCGAAGAAGACCGTTTCGCGGATCATCAACAACTCGCCGCTGGTGCGCAAGGACACGCGCGAGAAGGTCGAAGCGCTGATGCGCGAGGTCGGTTACACGCCGGACCCGCTGGCCCGGGGGCTGGCGTTCCGGCGCTCGTTCCTGATCGGCATGGTGTACGACAACCCGACCGCGCAGTACATCGTGGACATGCAGTACGGCGCGCTGGACGCGCTGCGCGGCTCCAGTTTCGAACTGGTCGTGCACCCCTGCGATTCGCGCAGCCCCGGCTACATCGAGGGGGTGCGCCGCTTCGTGCAGCAGCAGAAGCTGCACGGCGTGATCCTGGTGCCGCGAGCCTCCGAAGACCAGGCGCTGGTGGACATGCTCGATGAGATCGGCTGCCGCTTCACCCGGATCGCCTCGCTGCCGCTGGATGACACCTCGCAGATGGTGGTCACCCACGATCGCGACGGCGCGGCCGAAGCTGCCGATTACCTGCTTTCCCTGGGCCACCGCGACATCGCCCTGGTGACCGGCCCGAGCGCGTACCGCTCGGCGCACGAACGCACCGCCGGCTTCATCGATGCGCTGGCCAAGCGCGGCATCGAGCTGCCCCCCGCTCGCATCGTCGAGGCCGGCTACACCTTCGAATCCGGCGTGGCCGCGGCCGAAAAGCTGCTGCTGGGCAAGCAGCGCCCGACCGCCATCTTCACCGGCAACGATGAAATGGCCGCCGGTATCTACAAGGTCGCCCTGCGGGCGGGCATCAACATTCCGCGCCAGCTGTCGATCATCGGCTACGACGACAGCCCGCTGGCCTCGCGCCTGTGGCCGTCGCTGACCTCGGTGCGCCGCCACACGCGCGACACCGGCCGCACCGCCGCGGCCATGCTGATCCAGCCCGATGGCCAGGCGGTGATGCAGCACGCCAGCGTGCGCCCGCACCTGATCGTGCGCGACTCCTGCCAGCCGCCCGAGGATTGACGCGCGCCGCGATGGCAACGACGCGCGGTCATGATGAACGCGTCGCCGCGCGCCCGTGCCATCCGTTGCCGATCGCACGGCTTTTCTGACATGGACACCACGCCGGGCCCGCCCCGGTCTATCGTGCGCTGCAAAATGACACCGGTTTACCAAATCGCTACAATCACTTGAAATCGCGCCGGGGCCGACGCATCGCCCCACCCCTGCTCTGGAGACGCCATGTACTGCAAGACCCACTACGCCACCCATCCCGACGCCATCAAGGGCGCCAGCAATGACGACCTGCGCGAGCTGTATCTGCTCGACGGTCTGTTCAACGCCGATGCGGTGACCTTCAAGTACACCCATTACGAGCGCTTCGTGCTCGGCGGTGCGGCCCCGGTCAACGGCCCGGTCTCGCTGCCCAAGCAGACCGAGCCGGCCTCGGCTGCCGGCCACGCGTTCCTGGAGCGCCGCGAGCTGGGCGTGATCAACGTCGGCGCCGGCAGCGGCACCGTCACCGTAGACGGCACCGTGTTCACGCTGGGTCCGAAGGACGGCCTGTACGTGGCCATGGGCAGCACCGAGGTGGTGTTCGCTTCCGATGACGCGGCCAACCCGGCGCAGTTCTACCTGGCCTCGACCCCGGCGCATGCGCGCTTCGAGACCAAGGCGCTGTCGATCAAGGACGCCGTGGCACTGGACCGTGGCGCGCTGGAAACCAGCAACGAGCGCACCATCTACCAGTACATCGTGCCGGCCACCTGCCAGTCCTCGCAGCTGCTGCTGGGCCTGACCGTGCTCAAGCCGGGCAGCGTCTGGAACACGATGCCGCCGCACCTGCACGACCGCCGCAGCGAAGTCTATTTCTACTTCGACCTGGGCCAGAACGACCGCGTGTACCACTTCATGGGCGAGCCGGACGCGCAGCGCCACATCGTCATCCAGAACAACGAAGCCGTCGTCTCGCCGCCGTGGTCCATCCACATGGGCGCGGGCACCAGCAACTACGCCTTCATCTGGGCGATGGGCGGCGAGAACCTGGATTACACCGACATGCACGTGCTGGACATCTGCCAGCTGAAGTAACCCCGACACGCCGCCGGCATCGCGCTGGCGGCGTCTGTTATGCATTGGACAAGGACCACATACGCAATGGCTAATCCGTTCAGTCTGGAAGGCAAGGTCGCCCTCGTCACCGGTGGCAACACCGGCCTGGGCCAGGGCATCGCGGTCGCATTGGCGCAGGCCGGTGCCGACGTCGCCGTGGCCGGCATCGCGCCGCCCACCGAAACCATCGCCAAGATCACCGCCTTGGGTCGTCGCTGCCTGGCGATCGAAGCGAACCTGATCAGCATCGAGCCGGTCGAGCGCGTCATCCGCGAAACCATCGAAGGCCTGGGCGGCCTGGACATCCTGGTCAACAACGCCGGCCTGATCCGCCGCGCCGACGCGGTGGAGTTCAGCGAGCAGGACTGGGATGACGTGATGAACGTCAACATCAAGTCCGCGTTCTTCATCTCGCAGGCCGCCGGCAAGCATTTCATCGCCCAGGGCCGCGGCAAGATCATCAACATCGCCTCGATGCTGTCCTTCCAGGGCGGTATCCGCGTGCCGTCGTACACCGCGAGCAAGAGCGGCATCGCCGGCATCACCCGCCTGCTCGCCAACGAGTGGGCCAGCAAGGGCATCAACGTCAACGCGATCGCCCCGGGCTACATGGCCACCGACAACACCGCCGCACTGCGCGCCGATGAGGACCGCAACAAGTCCATCCTCGACCGCATCCCTGCAGCGCGCTGGGGCACCCCGGAAGACCTCGGCGGCACCGCCGTGTTCCTGGCCTCCAGCGCCTCGGACTACGTCAACGGCGCGGTCCTGCCGGTCGACGGTGGTTGGCTCGCCCGGTAACACCATCGCTATGCGCTGGCGCTCCCACGATCTGCGCTGCAGATCGTGGGCCCCGAGCAATCGTTGCATCCAGACCCCCACCGCTTCGCGGTCGCCCCCTGACTCAGGGGGCTTTCCACCAGATGCACGCCGGTAGTGCCGGCCGCTGGCCGGCAGCTCTCCATTCAGGAGCATGACCATGCTGCGTTTGCTGTTGTCCCTGTCATTCCTGCTCGCGGCCCCCAGCGCGCTGTGCGCCCCGCACCGCATCTTCATTGCCGGGGATTCCACCGCCGCCGAGTACGGCCCGGAGCGCGCGCCACAGGCCGGCTGGGGCCAGGCCTTGCAGAGCTATCTCGATCCCGCCGTGTGGGAGGTCCGCAACCATGCCAAGGGCGGCCGCAGCACGCGCAGCTTCATCGATGAGAAGCGCCTGGATGCGATCGCCGCCGAACTCCAACGTGGCGACGTGCTGCTGATCCAGTTCGGCCACAACGACGCCAAGTTCGAAGACCCCACCCGCTACACCGATCCCGCCGTTGCCTACCCGCGGTTCCTGATGCGCTACGTGCAGCTGGCCCGCGACAAGGGCGCAACGCCGGTGCTGATCACCCCGGTGGCGCGGCTGCTGTACGACTTCGGCTCGCTGCTGGATACGCATGGCGTGTACACCCAGGCCGTGAAAGCGCTGGCCAGCCGTGAGCAGGTCGCGCTGATCGACCTCAATGACAGCTCCACGCGCTGGATCCGCGGGCTGGGCGAGCAGGGTGCCAGGCCCTATTTCATGTTCGTACCCGAGCAGAACAAGGCCGACGGCACGCACTTCAGCGTGGCCGGTGCGACGGCGGTGGCGTGCCTGGTGATGCGTGACTGGGCGGCGTTGCAGCCTGGACTCACTTCGGCGCTGAAGCGCGATATCGACTGCGAGGTGCGCAGTGCAGGGCAGGGCAGTGATGCGGCGAAGCCCTCGCGTGTCGTGCACGAACGCGATATCGCCGTGACCCAGCCGGGGCCGCACGGCGGGGCGGGGCCGACCACGGCGTATCCGTTCTTCGCCGGGGATGACCTGCCGTTCGTGCTGCGCAAGCGCGTGCTGCACAAGGGCGCGGGCATCGGCCTGCACCCGCAGCACAAGGACGAGATCTACTACATCGTCAGCGGGCAGGGCAGCTACGTGCTGGATGGCAAGCAGTACGACGTGGCGGCGGGGGATGCGCTGCTGACGCGGACAGGGAGCTCGCATGCGCTGCAGCAGGTGGGGGAGCAGGATCTGGTGGTGCTGCTGGCGTATCCGCGGTAGAGCCGACCGTGGGTCGGCTGCTCCCGCTCAACGGCGTCCGCCGCAACGTCGCTCGAGCGCCAGCCGACCAACGGTCGGCTCTACCGATCGCACAACGGTCGGCGCTCCCGATCACACGTCGCCGCCGTCTTCCCAGCCTTCGCCCGTGCCCTTCTGGAATACGCGGTCACCGTCCTGCACCTCACCGGCCGGCAGATGGTCCTTCGCCTCCAGCCCGGCATAGATCGGGGTGAAGTCCGGCGCGGTGGCCTGCATCAACTGCTCGAAGCTGTCGATGACGAAGTAGGTCTTCTGGAAGGTGTCGATCCGGTAGCGGGTGCGCATGATCCGCTCCAGATCGAAACCGATCCGGTTCGGTGCGGCCGACTCCAGCGAGTACAGCGATTCGCCCTTGGACGACACGATGCCGGCGCCGTAGATGCGCAGGCCCTCATCGGTGTTGATCAGCCCGAATTCCACCGTGTACCAGTACAGGCGGGTGAGGTGCTGCAGCGCCTCCGGGCCGATGGCATGCGCCTTGACGCCGCCGCGGCCGTAAGCGGCCATGTAATCGGCGAACACCGGGTTCATCAGCAGCGGCACGTGCCCGAACAGGTCATGGAACATGTCCGGTTCGGCGATGTAGTCGATCTGGTCCGGGCGGCGGATCCACCAGGTGACCGGGAAACGGCGGTTGGCCAGGTGGTCGAAGAAATCCAGTTCCGGCAGCAGCCCCTCCACACCCACCAGGGTCCAGCCGGTGGCGGCGCCGAGCACCTCATTGAGCTGGTCGAAGCGCGGGATCATGTGCGCGCTCATGCCCATCTCATCCTGCGCATGCAGGAATTCCTTGCTGGCGCGGCCGACCAGCAATTCGCGCTGGCGCTGGAACAGGGTGCTCCAGGTCGCGTGGTCGTCGGCGGTGTAGCTGTCCCAGGGCTGTTCCACGATGGCAGTGGTATAGACCGGCACGTATCCCTTGTCGGTCTGCTGGTGTTCGACGCGGCGGGGGGCGGTGGCGGTTTCCATCGTGGTGGTCTCCTGGGAAGTCACCTGTCGATGCTAGGGCAGGGCGCGCGCAAGAGGTTTGCAAAGTTGCGCGGATATGGCCTGTTGGCGCAATATCATTGCGTCCACATCATGTTGCGGGGCAGCAATGACCGGAGATGCCCAGTTCGACCGCACGGATCTGCGCTTGCTGGCGGAAATCCAGCAACACGGTCGTGCCACCAACGCCGAGCTCGCCGCCCGGGTCAACCTGTCTCCGTCGGCCTGCCTGCGGCGGGTCCAGCGGCTGGAAAGCGAGGGCGTGATCGCCGGGTATGGCGCCCGCCTTGAGCCGCGTCAGATCGGCCTGGGCCTGCAGGCCTTCGTCCGCGTGCAGCTGGAAAAACACGACCAGCACGCCATCGGCGTGTTCGCCGACAGCGTCGTGGAATGGGATGAGGTGGTGGCCTGCCACGCGCTCACCGGCGACATGGACTACCTGCTGCACATCTATGTGCGCGACCTGGAGCACTTCTCCAGCTTCCTGCTCGACAAACTGCTCAATGCCGCCGGCGTGGCCGACGTCAATTCCAGCTTCGTGCTGCGCACGGTCAAGGAATTCCGCGCGCTGCCGTTGTCGCAGCTGGAATGACGCCGATCGCCCTCGCGATCGCACGGTAGAGCCGACCGTTGGTCGGCTGCCCCAACCCCATGGCCCCGCGGCAACGTCGCTCGAACGGCAGCCGACCAACGGTCGGCTCTACCGGTGGCGGAGTTTCAGCCCTCGCACTTTTCCTTGCGCCCCATCAGCCGGCCCACGCGCGAAGGCGCATCGCACTTGGGCTTGGGCGGCGGCGGGGCGAGCGCGGCGGCACGCGCCTTCTGCAGCTGCTGCACCTTGGCGCGGATCTGCGGCATCGCCGCCATCGCGGCCTTCTCGCCTTCCAGGATCGCGTTGTTGCGCTGGCCGAAATCGGCCGCGCCGATGTCCAGCACCTTGGGCCGGATGATCACGTCCGCGCGTGCCAGTTCCTGCTCGCCCAGGCGCTGGCCCATGATCGAGATCGACTGGTTGACGATGCCGAGCATGCCGGTCGGCGCCTTGCCGCTGGCCTTGCTGGAGATGTCCACGGCGATCACGATGTCCGCGCCGAGCTGGCGCGCCGCATCGACCGGCACCGGGCTGACCACGCCGCCGTCGATGTAGTTGTACTTGCCGATCTTCACCGGCTCGAACACGCCGGGGATGCTGCTGGAGGCGCGCACGGCCTGGCCGACATTGCCACGCACGAACACGGTGCGCTCGCCGGTTTCCAACTGGGTGGCGACCGCGGCGAACGGCTTGCTCAGCTTCTCGGCGGGGCGGTTGTCGACCTGGGCGTTGACGTAGTCCTGCAGCTTCTGGCCCTGGACCAGGCCACCGGAGAACAGGCGCACGTCGCGGATGCTGGCTTCATCCAGGGCCACCGCCTTGGACTGCATCTGGAACGCGTCCATGCCGCTGGCGTACAGGGCGCCGACCACGCTGCCGGCGCTGGTGCCCGACACGACCACCGGTTCGAAGCCGTTGGCCTCCAGCATCTTGATCACCCCGATATGGGCGAAGCCCTTGGCCGCGCCGCCGCCGAGCGCGATGCCGATCTTGACCGGCTTGGCCGGGGTTACCGGCACGGCCGCCGGCGGCGGGGTGGGGCGCACGGGATCACCGCCGCAACCGGCCAGCAGGCCGAGCAGGGCAACGGACAGCGTCAGGCGGGTACGGCGCAGTGAGGTCATCGGCGTGGCAACGTGAATGGGCATCGAGGCCCGCCAGCATACCGAAGCGCTGGCGGACCCGGCAGGGCGGCAGGGCAGGGCATTCAGGCGATGACCGGGGATGTCGGGACGCGATCGCCGTCACAACGCGCAGGCTCGGGAGCAGGTAATGAATAGGCGTTGTTTGCGGCTCTGTTGCTGTACTGCAACAATTGTCTGGTAGCGCCGGTCCACCACCCCTCCCAACACAGCCTAAACGCCATGTTCCCGAACCGCACTGCCCACGGCCGTTTCCCGTCCGTGCACCCGCTCGTTGTCGCGCTTGCCGCCCTGCTGCCATTGACGGCCGCAGCCCAGGATGCCCCCGCCACCAAGGATCCGGTCGCCCTCGATACGCTGCAGGTCACGGCGCAACGCCGCGTCGAAAACGCCAAGGACGTGCCGGTCTCGATCTCGGCCATCCAGGGTGAAAAGCTCGACGTGCTCGGTTCAGCCGGCGATGACATCCGCTTCCTGTCGGCGCGTGTGCCCAGCCTGAACATCGAATCGTCCTACGGCCGTGCCTTCCCGCGTTTCTACATCCGCGGCCTGGGCAACACCGATTTCGACCTCAATGCCTCGCAGCCGGTCTCGCTGGTGTATGACGATGTGGTGCAGGAAAGCCCGCTGCTGAAGGGCTTCCCGCTGTTCGACCTGGCCGGTGTGGAAGTGCTGCGTGGCCCGCAGGGCACGCTGTTCGGCCGTAATACCCCGGCCGGCGTGGTCAAGTTCGATTCGGCGCGTCCCTCGCAGGATGCCGACGGCTATATCAAGGTCGCCTACGGCAGCTACAACACCTGGAACACGCAGGGCGCCTACGGCGGCCCGCTGACCGACCGCTGGTCGGCACGCGTGTCCGCGCTGTACCAGCGCCGCGACGACTGGGTCACCAACACCCGCCAGGGCGCCCCGGCGCAGGGCTTCGAGGGGTATGACGAAGCCGCTGCCCGCGTGCAGTTCCTGTACGAAGGCGATGATGTCGAAGCGCTGTTCAACCTGCACAAGCGCAAGCTCAACGGCACCGCGCGCCTGTTCCGCGCCAACATCATCAAGCCGGGCACCAACCAGCTGGTCGAGAACTTCGACCGCGATGAAGTCTCCACCGATGGCCAGAACTTCTCCGACCTGGAAACCTGGGGCGGCAGCGCGCGCCTGAAGTGGGACCTGGGCCGCGTGACCCTGCACTCGATCACCGGTTACGAGACCGCCGAATCGCTGAACCACGGCGACATCGACGGCGGTTACGGTGCCAGCTTCCTGGGCGCCGGCAACTACGGTCCGGGCAACATCCCGTTCGCCTCCGAATCGGCCGATGGCCTGCCGCACCACCGCCAGTGGACCCAGGAATTCCGCGTGGAATCCAATGAGTGGGGCCGCTTCGACTGGCAGGCCGGCGTGTTCTACTTCGATGAAGATGTCACCATCGACAGCTTCAACTACGACTCGCTGACCCCGGGCAATCCGCAGACCGGTCACGCCGTGCAGCAGCAGCGCAACAAGGCGTGGGCCGCGTTCGCCTCCGGCGATTTCGACGTGACCGAGCGCTTCAAGCTGCGCGGTGGCGTGCGCTACACGCAGGACAAGAAGGACTTCAGCGCCAGCGTGCTTCAGGCCGTGCCGTTCGGCACCCCGGTCAGCGGCCCGTACATCGCCAGGACCGATGTCAACGACGTCAGCTGGGACCTGAGCGGCGTCTACCAGATCACTGACAACCTCAACGCGTATGCCCGTGTGGCCAAGGGCTTCCGCGCGCCGTCGATCCAGGGCCGCCTGGCCTTTGGTGGCGTCTCGCAGGCGGATTCGGAGAAGGTGATCTCCTACGAGGCCGGCATCAAGGCCGACCTGTTCGACCGCCGCGCACGCCTGGGCTTCAACGTGTTCCGCTACAACGTCGACGGCCAGCAGCTGATCGCCGTGGGTGGCAGCAACAACACCGCGACCCTGCTTAACGCGGACAAGACCATCGGCCAGGGCGCCGAGCTCGACTTCGAGGCCTACCTGACCGACCACGTCCTGCTGACCCTGGGCAGCAGCTACAACGACACCGAGATCAAGGACAAGGATCTGGCGGTGGCGATCTGTGGCGGCGGCTGCACCATCACCGACCCGACCACGGTCATCGATGGCGGCACCTACGCGCTGGTCAACGGCAATCCGCTGCCGCAGGCGCCGAAGTGGATCCACAACCTGACCCTGCGCGCCGGCTTCCCGGTCAACGATGCCAGCGAGTTCTATGTCTACACCGACTGGGCTTACCGCAGCGAAGTGAACTTCTTCCTGTACGAGTCCCCGGAGTTCCGCAGCCGCTCTTCGCTGGAAGGGGGCCTGCGCCTGGGCTACAACTGGGATTACGGCCAGTACGACGTGGCCGTGTACGGCCGCAACCTGACCGACCAGGTCCGCGTGGTCGGCGCGATCGACTTCAACAACCTGACCGGCTTCCTCAACGAGCCGCGCACGTTCGGCGTGGAGTTCACCGCGAAGTTCTGATGCACGTCATGCGGTAGGTGCCCACCGTGGGTGGGCACGCCCGTGAAAACGAAAACGGCGCGGAGAAATCCGCGCCGTTTTTTTTTGCCATGCGCGGTAGAGCCGACCGTTGGTCGGCTGCCCTGCTTACAACGCGCTCGCCGGCCGCACCTTCAACACCGCTTCTTCAGCCGCGCAATCCTGCGCCGAATGCAGCCCTGCCTTGCGTGCCGCAGCGATCTCCTTGCGTGCCGCCAGCAGGTCACTGTTGAACACAGCGTTGTCATGCAGGCGTGCCACGGCGGCAGCGCCCATGAAGCGGCCTTCCAGGATGTCGCTCTGCCAATGCACGTTGCAGACTAGGCGGCTCTCGCCATAGTTGCGGCCGCGTGCCTGGATCGCGTCGGCGCGGTCCGGGGCGATCTCCGAGAGGATCAGGGCCCAGGCCCAACCGATCGAGGTATGGCCGGACGGATAAGAACCATTGCCGCGCAGGTCCTTCTCGTCTTCCGGCGAGCAGGTCGGCTCGTTGTTGACCATGAACGGCCGTGCGCGCTGGTAGTGCTTCTTCGCCGTGCGGGTGGCCGCGCTGGCATCGATCCGGCTGCGTTCCAACAGACGGTACAGGGCGGGCGTCTTGACCGCATCCACGTCGACATCGATCGCGCAGGAGAACTGGTTGGCACCGGCCGGGAAGGCGAGCTCGGCGTCACGGTGGGCCTGCTCGAAGCGTGGGCTGCCGCGCAGGGCACGGGCTTCACGGCTGACCTGCTCATCCAGCGCGAAGCCGGCCGAGCCGGCCGCCGGCGGTGCCGGTACCAGTGCCAGGCTGTCCGGCACGGCGCTGCCCTGCAGGTAGCCGACCGCCTTGGTGGTGACCGACGCTTCCACCGCCGTGGTGCGCGGTGCCGCCGTTGACGAACAGCCGGCAAGGGCGGCGAGCAGGGCAGTCACCAGCATCGGGCGGACGGCAGCGGAGCGCAGGAACGACGACATCGGCAGGTCTCGAAGAGGGGGAGCCGCATGATCGCAGCTTCATCCGGCCACGGGAGCGGCCGGGCGGCATCCGGCCAGATCCGGCATGGCCGTGCCGCAGTGGGGGGCCGCGGGGCCCCCTTTCGCGTTCACCCCGCGAACGCGCTCAACCGGCCGGCCTGTTCCACCACGCGGATCGGGCCGCCGAACAGCTCGGACAACGGTCCATCCCGCAGCAGTTCCGCGCGCGGGCCATCGGCGAGGATCTTGCCACCGCGCAGCATCACCACCCGCTCGATCTCGGGAATGATCTCCTCGATGTGGTGGGTCACCAGCACCAGCGTGATGCCCTGGCGGGCGAGATCGCGCATGGTGGCGATCAGCTGCTCGCGGGCGATCAGGTCCAGCCCGGTGGAGGGCTCATCCAGCAGCAGGGCCTGCGGCCGGTTCACCAGCGCCCGGGCGATCAGCACGCGCCGGGTCTCGCCGGCCGACAGCTCGGCATAGCCACGCTGCAGCAGGGGCAGGGCGCCGGTCATGGCCAGGGTTTCACGCGCGCGTTCGCGCATCCCCGGGGTCACTTCGCGGAAGGCCGGCACCACGAAGCTGGCGAAGAAGCCGGTCAGCACCGCCTCTTCCACGGTCAGCCCGGGCATGTCCGATAGGTTGCTGCTCAGGTCGCCGGTGACGATGCCCAGCTGCGAGCGCAGCCGGTCCACCTGCCAGCGGTTCTGGCCGAGCACGCGCACCGCCACCGTGCCATCGCCATGCGCCAGCGGGTACAGCTCGCGGGTGATGAGCTTGATGAAGGACGACTTGCCGCAGCCATTGGGGCCCAGCAGGGCGGTGTGCTGGCCCTGTTCGATGCGTAGGCTGAGATCGTGCAGGACCCGGACCTGCCCGCGGATGACACAGGCGCGGTCGAGCTCGATCAGGGGGACGGAGGAGGCCGGCACCACCGGCGAGGCTGCGACTGTCATGAATGCGGGGGCATGCTCACGAAGGTAAGGGAGGAACTGAATGACTGCGCAAAAATGGCATCGAAGGGATGAAGTTTGCAACGTCAGGCCCCATCATGTCCGAAGGTGTACCCGTTTCCTTGCTGGCCGACTGCGGCCCGGAGTTCTGCGATGCTCGATACGCTCCTCAACTTCCTGACCGGCGGCGTCGTCGGCCTTGGCTGGTGGGGCATGGCGCTGGTGCTGCTGGTATTCACGCAGCTCACCATCTTCGCCGTGACCCTGTATCTGCATCGCAGCCAGGCGCACCGGGGGGTGGATTTCCATCCGGTCATCGCGCACTTCTTCCGGTTCTGGACCTGGCTGACCACCTCCATGATCACCAAGGAGTGGGTGGCGATCCATCGCAAGCACCACGCCAAGGTGGAAACCGATGAAGACCCGCACAGCCCGGTGACCAAGGGCATCGGCATGGTGTTCTGGCGCGGCGTGGAGCTGTACCGCGAGGCCCGCGCAATGCGTGCGGACATCGAGCAGTACGGCCGCGGCGCCCCGGATGACTGGATCGAGCGCCACCTGTACACCCCGCACGCCAATCTCGGCCCGGTCGCGCTGCTGGTCATCAACAGCGTGCTGTTCGGCCTGCCCGGCGTGGCCCTGTGGGCGATCCAGATGGCCTGGATCCCGTTCTGGGCCGCCGGCGTCATCAACGGCCTGGGCCACTGGTGGGGCTACCGCAACTTCGAATCGGCCGATACCTCCACCAACCTGACCCCGTGGGCGTTCTGGGTGGGTGGCGAAGAGCTGCACAACAACCATCACGCCTTCCCCAGTTCGGCGCGCTTCTCCATGCGCCGCTGGGAGTTCGACATCGGCTGGGCGGTGATCCGCGGCCTGCAGGCCCTGCGCCTGGCCAAGGTACTGCGCGTAGCACCGAGCATGGACGTGCGCCCGAACATCGCCGTGCCGGATGCTGAAACCCTCAAGGCCCTGCTGTCGCACCGCTTCCAGGCGATGACCGATTACCAGCGCAACGTGTTCGTGCCGGCCCTGCGCGAAGAGGCCGCGATGGCTGGCGCCAAGTTGCGCAAGCTGCTGCCGCGCCGCATGCGCCGTGGCCTGGTCAACGACGGCCGCTGGCTCAAGCCGGATTGCCGCGCCCAGCTCAGCACGTGGGTCGAACAGCGCCCGCGCATCCGCGTGCTCGTTGAACACCGTGCGCGTCTGGCAGCCCTGCTGGAAGCACGTGGCAATGACGCCGCCGAACGCTTGAAGCTGCTGCAGGCGTGGTGCCATGAAGCGGAAGCCAGTGGCATCGCCGCGCTGCAGAACTATGCCGCGCGCCTGAAGGGCTACGCACTGACGGCGCACTGATCGATGCGCTTCCCGACCGGGAACGTCTCCGCAAAACGCCGCCTTGTGCGGCGTTTTGCGTGTCTGGGCCTGGCCGTTGGCGTGCTGGGTGCGACGGCACAGGCGCAGGTCACGGATACGGGCAGTTACCTGCAGCGCATGGACACCGACGGCGACGGCCGGGTCAGCGTGGAGGAATACGTGCAGTGGCTGCTGTACGCCTTCGATCGCATGGACCGCAACGGCGATGGCGTGCTCAGCGCCGATGAGCTGCCCGGTGGCAAAGGCCCGCCGATCACGCGGGAGCAGCGGCGGCAGACGCTGATCCAGCGGTTCCACAAACAGGATGCCAATGGCGACGGGTATTTGAGTGCGCGCGAGTTGGCTGCGCCGCCGCGCTGAGCGTCACTCGGACCGTAGCGGGGCAGTCCGCCGCTCTACCGCGGTTCATCGGGGGACGCCTTAGAATCCCCTCATGCCCGAGCTTCCCGAAGTAGAAACCACCCGCCGCGGCCTTTCCCCACACCTGGAAGGCCGCAGCATCCACGGCGTGATCCTGCGTCGCCCCGACCTGCGCTGGCCGATTCCGCCGGAGATCAGCACGCTGCTCCCCGGGCAGGCCATCCAGGGCGTGCGCCGCCGCGCCAAGTACCTGCTGCTTGATACCGCCATCGGCAGCGCGCTGCTGCACCTGGGCATGTCCGGCAGCCTGCGCGTGCTGCCCGGCGATACGCCGGTGCGCGCGCACGACCACGTGGACATCAGCCTGGACAACGGCCGGCTGCTGCGCTTCAACGACCCGCGCCGCTTCGGCAGCCTGCTGTGGCAGCCGGCCGGGGAAACCCATGCCCTGCTGGCCGGGCTGGGTCCGGAGCCGCTCGACGACGCCTTCGATGGCGACTACCTGTTCGCCCGCAGCCGCGGCCGCAGCGCGTCGGTGAAGACCTTCCTGATGGACCAGGGCATCGTGGTCGGCGTCGGCAACATCTACGCCGCCGAAAGCCTGTTCATGGCCGGAATCAATCCGCTGCGCGAGGCCGGGAAGATCTCCCGCGCGCGCTACCAGCGCCTGGCCGATGCGGTGAAACAGATCCTGGCCTATGCCATCACCCGCGGCGGCACCACCCTGCGCGATTTCATCAATCCGGACGGGGCGCCGGGGTACTTCGAGCAGGAGCTGCTGGTCTACGGGCGTGAAGGCGAGCCCTGCCGGCAGTGTGGCCGGCTGCTCCGCCACGCCACCATCGGCCAGCGCGCCAGCGTCTGGTGCGGGCACTGCCAGCGCTGAATCGTCGCGCGCCTGTCGCCCATCGGGCGGTATAGTCCGGCCAACGTCACCGGCGGGGGTGTGCGATGGACGAAGGACCGGATATCACCGTGTGGCTGGATTCGGCCCGGGCGGGCGACCGCGCCGCGCTCGACCGGGTCCTGACCCTGCTCTACCAGGAACTGCACAGCATGGCCCGCCGGCAGCTGGCCGGCCAGCAGGGCCGCACCCTGGATGCCACCTCGCTGGTGCACGAGTCGTACCTGAAGCTGCTCGGCTCGCGGGGCGCCGCGCGCTTCGAGGACCGCGCGCATTTCTTCGCCTACGCCGCCTCGGCGATGCGCAGCGTGGTGGTCGATTACGCGCGCAACCGGCTGGCGCGCAAACGCGGCGGTGACCTCAAGCGGGTGGAACTGCCGGAGAACAGCAGCAGCGGCGTGCGCCTGGATGAAGACCTGCTGGCGCTGGATGTCGCGCTGGCGCAGCTGCACGCGGTGGATGCACACCTGGCCAAGGTGGTGGAACTGCGGTACTTCGCCGGCCTGTCCGAGCAGGAAATCGCCGACCTGTGCCAACGCTCGGAGCGCAGCATCCGCCGCGACTGGCAGAAGGCGCGCATGTTCCTGCTGGCGTCGGTCGGGGAGCCCTGAAAGCCCACGCATCGTCCGGGGAGAGGACCGATGGAGGCGTCACGCTGGCGGCAGCTGTCCTGCCTGCTGGATCAATTGCTGGAACTGCCCGAACCGGCGCGTGAGCAGCGGCTGTCGCGCCTGCGTGTGGAGGATCCGGGCCTGGCCGAGGATGTGGAGCGCCTGCTCGCCCACGAGCGCGACAGCCACGAGTTCCTTGCCCAGCCGTTGTGGACCGCCGCGCCGGAGGACAGCCGGGTAGGCACGCGGGTCGGCCCGTACCGGCTGCTGCGCCCGCTCGGCGAGGGCGGCATGGGCGAGGTCTGGCTGGCCGAGCGCGCCGATGGCCTGTACGAGCGCCAGGTCGCCCTGAAGCTGCTGCGCAGCGGCTACGCCGATCCCGGCCTGCGCCAGCGCTTCAGCCGCGAGCGCGAGATTCTGGCGCGGCTGCAGCACCCGAACCTGGCCCATCTGCTGGATGCCGGCGTGGATCTGCAGGGGCAGCCTTACCTTGCGCTGGCCTACGTGGAAGGCGAGCCGATCACCGAGCACTGCCAGCGCCTGGCGCTCCCGCTGGAGCGGCGCCTGCAGCTGATGTTGCAGGTCTGCGCGGTGGTCAGCCACGCGCACGCGAACCTGATCGTGCATCGCGACCTCAAGCCCTCCAACATCCTGGTCACCGCCGAGGGCGAGGTGAAACTGCTGGACTTCGGCATCGCCAAGCTGCTCGACGATGACGAGGGCAAACCGCCCGTGCATCCTCCCACCGAAGCGCGGGCGTTCACCCTGCACTACGCCGCGCCGGAACAGGTCCGCGGCGAGCCGGTCTCCACGCTGACCGATGTCTATTCCCTGGGCGTGGTGTTGTTCGAGGTGATCACCGGGCAGAAGCCCTATCGCCTGCGCCGGCACAGCGATGCGGAGTGGGAGCGCTCGATCCTGGAGGTGCAGGCCCCGCGCGCCTCGGCGGTGGTGGCGCGCGTGGCGGCAGCCGGGGGTGAGCAGGCGGTGGCGGCCAGGCGCCTGTCGCGGCGCCTGCGCGGCGACCTGGACACCATCCTGCTCAAGGCCCTGCAGAAGGAACCCGGGCAGCGCTACGCCTCGGTGGAAGCGCTGGCCCAGGACCTGCGCCGCTTCCTCGAAGGCCGCCCGATCCATGCCCGGCCGCAGCACGTGGGTTACCGGCTGCGCAAATACCTGGGCCGCCACCGCTGGGGCGTGGCGCTGGGCAGCATGGCGGTGCTGGCCCTGCTCGCACTGGCGCTCACCGCGCTGTGGCAGATGCAGCAGGCCCGGCGTGAAGTGGCGCGCGCCCAGGCGATGGAGGATTTCACCGTGGGCTTGTTCGACCGGGCCGCCGGCGTGCGACACGGCAGTTTCGATCTGCGCCAGCTGCTGGCCACCGGACAGCAGCGGGGCGAGGCGGAACTGCGCGATCAGCCACTGTCGCTGGCCGAGCTGGAAGGCGTGATCGGCCGGCTGCGGATCGGCATGGGCGACTACCAGCTGGCGCTGCAGACGCTCGATCACCAGCGCGCGCTGCTCGAGCAGGCCGGCGAGGTGCCACCGGCGCTGCAGCTGGAAGCGGTGACCCAGCGTGGACGGGCCCTGCGCATGCTGGGGCGCTCGCGCGAGTGCGTGACCCACCTCACGCCGATGCAGGCATTGGCCACGCAGCAGCGTCTGCGGCTGCCGACGGTCGTGGCCGAGTACCACACCCAGTTGGGGCGCTGCCAACAGCTGCTGGGCTACCGCGACAACGCCCGTGCCTCCTTCGAGCAGGCGCGGGTGCTGCGCCGTGATGTGCTGCGTGATACGCAGGGCACTGCGGAGAGCCTGGCCGATCTGGCCGCGCTGGACAGCGACGATGGCCGTGCGGCGGCCGCATTGGCCGGCTACCGGCAGGCGCTGCAGCTGCTGCAGGCCAAGGCCAGCGCGCGCAACCCGCAGTTGATCGCGCTGCGGCGGCACATGGGCGAGACGCTGGCCGCACAGGGCGACCTCGACGCTGCCGGGCAGGCGCTGCAATGGGCCGGCGCCGATGCGGTGGCACTTTACGGGCCGGATCACCCGGAAACCCTGTCGATCCGTCGCCTGCGCGCGCTGCTGGCGCTGCAGCGCGGTGACCTGCAGCAGGCGCAGGCCCAGTTGCAGCAGGTGCATCGCCTGACCCGGCAGGCGCTGGGTGAACAGCATCGCGATACCGGCCTGACCTGGCATGCGCTGGGGCGGCTGGCGCTGGAGCGCGGTGACAGTGCCACCGCGATCGATGATCTGGGCCGCGCCGTGGCGATCTGGCGCCAACCCGATTGCGTCGGCCTGCTGCCGCAGGGCCTGTACGACTATGCCGCTGCCCTGGCCCAGGGCGGGCGTTGGCAGGCTGCCCTGGCCGCCCTGCATGAGGGACGGCAGTGGCAGGCCGCGCAACGCGGCGACGACGATGCGTCCGTGCAGCAGGCCGATCGGCAGATGGCGGAGATCGTCAGTGCGCAGGGTGATCCACGCCAGGCCGGCGAGCAGTTGGCGGCGCTGATGCGTCGGGTGGACCGTGCCGGGCCCTCCAGCCCGGCGCTGCAGCGCGCGTTGCAGCTGGCCTGGGGCCGCAACCTGGGCCGGATGGGCCAGACCGTGGAAGCGCGCCGCGCGCTGGCGCCCTTGCTGGTGGGCGACGCCGCCGACCTGGACAGCCGTGCCCTGCGCTGGCGCGCGCGCGCGGCGATGGCGCAGCTGGACTGCGGCACCTCCCCGGCGCGTGCGCGCGAAGCACTGGGCCAGCTTCGGCAGGAGCTGCAGGCACAGTGGCCGCAGGGCGGGCAGTTGCTGCAGGAGGTGAACCGGCTGCGCCAGGACTGCGTGCCGGCGCAGGTCGCCGCCGGGCCCTGACCGTGCTGGCTGAACGCCGCCGCGCATTCACCTCGGCGAATTAACGTCTGCGTGCCTATGATGGCCGGCCCTTCCCTGCCATCGCTGCCTGCATGCAACGACGCGACTTCCTCCGCAATGCCTCCGTGGCCCTGGCCGCTTTCGGCCTGCCCGCACTGCCGGCCTGCGCCGCGCAGGGCAACCAGGTCGGCCTGCGCCGGCTGGGCCAGCCGCAGCCGTTCGATTTCGCCTCGCTCAAAGGGCAGGCCCGCGCGCTGTCCCAGGCCGCCTACCAGAGCCACAAGCGCACTCTGCCGGGCCCGGTGGAAGGGCTGGACTGGGACCAGTACCAGTCCATCCAGTACCGTCAGGACCACGCCCTGTGGGCCGACCAGCCCGGGCGTTACCAGGCCAAGTTCTTCCACCTGGGGCTGTACTTCCATTCCCCGGTGCGGATGTTCGACGTGACCGACGGCAAGGCGCAGGAACTGGCCTATGACGGCGCCGCCTTCGATTACGGCAAGAGCGGCCTGAAGGGCAGCCACCTGCCGGCCGACCTGGGCTTTGCCGGCTTCCGCCTCAATACCCGCAAGGACACCGACCGCGACTTCGCCGCGTTCCTCGGTGCCAGCTATTTCCGCGCGGTCGGCAAGGAGGGCCAGTACGGCCAATCCGCGCGCGGCCTAGCGATCGACACCGGCATGGGCAAGCCCGAGGAATTCCCGGATTTCATCGCCTACTACCTGGAGCAACCGGCAGCGGACTCGAACACGCTGGTGGTCTATGCCCTGCTGGATTCACCCAGCACCACCGGCGCCTACCGCTTTGCGATCACCAACGGCGATGTGCTGTTGATGGACATCGACTGCGCGCTGTACCCCCGCAAGGCGATCGAACGCCTGGGCATCGCCCCGTGCACCAGCATGTACCAGGTCGGCGAGAACGACCGCCGCATGGCCTGGGACTGGCGCCCGGAGATCCACGATACCGATGGCCTGTCGATGTGGACCGGCGCCGGCGAATGGATCTGGCGCCCGCTGTGCAACCCGTACCACCTGCGCTTCAACATGTTCGTGGACAACAACCCGCGCGGCTTCGGCCTGCTCCAGCGCGACCGCAACTTCGACCATTACCAGGACGACGGCGTCTTCTACGAGAAGCGTCCGTGCCTGTGGGTCGAACCGAAGGGGCAATGGGGCAAGGGCTCGGTGCAGCTGGTTGAAATCCCGACCGTGGATGAGACCTTCGACAACATCGTGGCGTTCTGGAATCCCGAGGCCAAGCCGCAGCCGGGCCAGGAGCTGCTGCTCGGCTACCGCCTGTACTGGGGCGCGGAGCCGCCGGCGCGCCCGCCGCTGGCGCACTGCGTGGCCACCCGTACCGGCCTGGGCGGGGTGATCGGCAAGAAGCGCGAGTACTTCTCGTGGCGCTTCGCGGTCGATTTCGAAGGTGGCGAACTGGCCGCGATGATCGACAAGGGCGAAGTCGAGGCCGTCGTGCAGGTCAGCCGTGGCCGCACCGAGATCGTTTCGGCGCGCCCGCTGCGCGAGATCAAGGGCTACCGTGCGATGTTTGACGTGGTGCCGCCGGATGACTCGACCGAGCAGATCGACATCCGCCTGTACCTGCGCAGTGGCGGGAAAACGTTGACCGAAACCTGGCTCTATCAGTACAGCCCGCCGCCGAAGGGCGCGGCGGAGCGCACGTTGTACTGAGGCGCCTGGGTGAGGCTGACGGGGAGGCGGGTCAACCGGCCTGCAACGGGTCGATACGGCCTTCACCGCGCATGATCTTCTTGAACTCTGCGCGGCTTACCGACACATAGCGCTCGTTGCCGCCGATCTCCACCTGCGGCCCGTCCTGCACCGCGTGGCCGTGCTCATCCACGCGCACGGTCATCGTGGCCTTCTTGCCGCTGTGGCAGATCGTCTTGATCTCCTGCATCTCATCGGCCCAGGCCAGCAGGTACTGGCTGCCTTCGAACAGCTCACCGCGGAAATCGGTGCGCAGGCCGTAGCAGAGCACCGGGATGCGCATCTGGTCGACCACCTCGCTGAGCTGCCACACCTGGCTGCGGCTCAGGAACTGCGCCTCATCCACCAGGACGCAGCCCAGCGGGCCGTGCGTGCCGATGTCCTCGGCGATCAGCTGCTGCAGGTCGGTGTCGGGGTGGAACGCGATCCCGTCCGCCTTCAGGCCGATCCGCGAGGCGACCACGCCGTGCCCGGCGCGATCATCCAGCCGCGGGGTCAGGATGGCCACGCGCATGCCCCGCTCGCGGTAGTTGTGCGCCGACTGCAGCAGGGTCGTGGTCTTGCCGGCGTTCATCGCCGAATAATAGAAATAGAGCTTGGCCATGCCGGGATTTTATCCGTTCGGCGGCCCCGGCATGGCGCCGGATCGGTTCAGTCCCGCAAGCCCGGTACCGTGGTCGGCATGCCGACCTCCACGCTCCCGGTGCCGATGGCACGCCCGGCCGCCTCCAGCTGCCGCGCCTGCCATTGCCAGTACTGGGCCGGCTGCCAGTATTCGTCCCGATAGAACACGTCCGGCTCCACGTAGCGCTGGCCGCGATCATCGCGGACCAGCATGCGCATGCCGCCGACCGAGCCGGTACGGCTGCCGGTGACCTCACTCAGCCCGCGCCGGAGTTCACGCTCCAACCGGGGCTGGGCCACGGTGTCGCCGAACTCGGCGTACAGGGCCTGGCCTTCCTGCACCGCGCGGGTCTGCTCGTCCGGGGTCAGCGCAGCCCAGTAGCGCTCACGCAGCACCAGCAGGAACTCGGTCCCGCGCTCGGCGGCCAGGTCCATCCAGGCATAGGCCAGCGCCCGGTCCTGCCCGCCGCCCTGGCCGTTCCACCACATCTCGGCCAGCGCCGCCTGGGACAGTTTGTCGGCATGGCGGGCGCCGAGGCGGTAGAAACGCCGCGCTTCCTCGAGGCGGCCGCGCGCCTGGGCCTCCTTGCCGAGCTTGCGGTAACGCAGGTCGGGGTGCCGGTTCAGGAAGGCGTCGGTGTCCTGTGCATCCTGGGCACGCAGGTCCGGCTGGCTCGACTGCCCCCAGGCGGGCAGGGCCGCGAGGGCCGCGACCAACATCCACACCCCGCGTCCTTTCCTGCTCATTGCCATGCGTCGCGTCCTCTGCGTCGATCAGGACAATGGATACCCCACCCCCGTGAAGGCGTCAATCCGGGCGGTGGCGCGTCGATGCGGGCCGACCAAGGCCGGTACAATGCCCCTCCCCTGGAGATGGCATGCACGGTCTCAATCCTCCCCAACACGCGGCAGTGATGCATTGCGAAGGTCCTCTGCTGGTGCTCGCCGGCGCGGGCAGCGGCAAGACGCGCGTGATCGTGGAGAAGATCGGCCAGCTGATCGCCAGCAAGCGCTACCCGGCGCGGCGGATCGCGGCGATCACCTTCACCAACAAGTCGGCCAAGGAAATGCGCGAGCGCGTGGCCAAGCGCCTGCGCGGTGACGATGCCGATGAAGTGACGATCTGTACCTTCCACGCGCTGGGGCTGAAGTTCCTGCAGATCGAACACGCTGCGGTGGGGCTCAAGCGCGGGTTCTCCATCTTCGATGCCGACGATTCGACCGCGCAGGTCAAGGACCTGATGTACGGGGCCAAGCCGGACGACATCGAGGACGTGAAGAACCTGATCTCGCGCGCCAAGAACGCCGGCCTCTCATCCGAGCAGGCGATGGCCGCGGCGCGCAGCACGCGCGAGAAGGAAGCGGCCAGCGTCTATGAGCGCTACCAGCTGCGTTTGACGGCCTTCAACGCGGTCGATTTCGATGATCTGATCCGCCTGCCGGTGCAGGTGCTGGAAGAAAACCCGGAGATCGCACTGGCCTGGCGCGAGCGCATCGGCTACCTGCTGGTGGACGAATGCCAGGACACCAACGATGCCCAGTACCGGCTGCTCAAGCAGCTGGCCGGCAGCAAGGGCAACTTCACCTGCGTGGGCGATGACGATCAGTCGATCTACGCCTGGCGCGGTGCGAACCCGGAAAACCTGCAGCAGATGGCGCGCGACTACCCGGCGCTGGAAATCATCAAGCTGGAGCAGAACTACCGCTGCTCCAACCGCGTGCTGCGCGCGGCCAACGCACTGATCGCCAACAACCCGCACGAACACCTGAAGAAGCTGTGGAGCGACCAGGCCGACGGCGAGCGCATCCGCGTGTGGGAATGCCGCAACAGCGAGCATGAAGCGGAAAAAGTGGCCGCGGAGATTTCGTTCCTGGCTACGTCCAGGAAGATTCCGTGGAGCGATTTCTGCATCCTGTTCCGCGGCAACTTCCAGTCGCGGCCGCTGGAAAAAGCGCTGCAGCTGGTGCGCGCGCCGTACCACATCACCGGCGGCACCGCGTTCCTGGAGCGCCAGGAGGTCAAGGACACGCTGTCGTGGCTGCGCCTGCTGGTGAACCCGGACGACGATACGGCGTTCATGCGTGCGGTGCAGTCGCCCAAGCGCGAAGTGGGGGCCGGCACCCTGGCCAAGCTGGCCGAGCTGGCCTCGGAAAAGGATCTGCCGATGGCGCATGCCGCCGAAGCGATCGGTGCGCTCTCGCAGTTGCCGCCGCGCGCGGCCAATGGCCTGAGCCGCTTCACCGACATCCTGCGCGACCTGCGTGCGGAGATGCCCAAGCTCAGCTCCGGCGACCTGGTGCGCAAGCTGGTGAAGGAATCCGGGCTGGTCTCGGATCTGCGTAGTTCGTGCAAAGAAGAATCGGTGTACCAGCGTCGCCTCGGCAACCTGGAAGAACTGGCGCAGTGGTTCGAGGGCGGCCCCCGCGGAGCCTCCACCGCCGATCTGGCCGCGCAGCTGGCACTGCTCTCGCGCAACGACAAGGACGACGGTGGCAACCAGGTGCGGATGATGACCCTGCACGCCTCCAAGGGCCTGGAATTCCCGTACGTGTTCATCATCGGCTGCGAGGACGGCGTCCTGCCGCACCAGGTCAGCCTGGACGAAGGCAACCTGCAGGAAGAGCGACGCCTGCTGTACGTGGGCATCACCCGCGCCAAGGTGCAGCTGTGGATGAGCTACAGCAAGCTCACCCGCAAATTCGGCGAGCACGTGCGGCTCAAGCCCAGCCGGTTCTTCGATGAGATCCCGGCCGAGGAAATGCAGCGCGATGGCGCCGATCCCGTCGCCGACGCCGCGCGCAAGAAAGAGCGCGCCAACGCAGGCCTGGCCGCGATCCAGGCCCTCTTCGACTGACCCACCGCCGGGGGTAGAGCCGACCGTTGGTCGGCTGCCCAAAGCGCGTCGGTTGCCGTATCCCGGCTCGAAGCGCAGCCGACCAACGGTCGGCTCTACCGTGTTCGCGGCGCGCATTGCACAATCGAGGTATCACCTTTCACCGGTACCCGCATGTCCGCCGTGATCCAGACCGACCGTTTGCACCTGCGCCTGATCGATCCTGACCACGATGCCGCCGACATGCTGGCCCTGCTCAACGAGCCGGGCTTCATCCGCAACATCGCCGACCGCGGCGTACGCACCCTGGCGCAGGCGCGCGACTACACCGCCGAGCGCGTGCTGGGCAGCTACACGCTCAACGGCTTTGGCATGTACGCCATCGTCCGCCGCGAAGACGGCGCATGGTTGGGCAATGCCGGCCTGGTCCGGCGCGCCGGGCTGCCGGCCCCGGATATCGGCTATGCACTGCTCTCGCAGTACGAAGGCCACGGCTACGCGTTCGAGGCCGCGCGCGGGGTGATGCACTACGCGCGCGATGTGCTCGGTCACACCGATCTGTACGGCATCGTGTCCCCGGACAACGTGCGCTCGGCCGCGCTGCTGCGCAAGCTGGGCATGGAGGATCGTGGCGACCTGCTGCTGCCGCCGCCACACGAGGAGGTGGTGCTGCTGTTCGCCACCCCCGGCGCACCGGCGCCCTGACACCGGCGACGTGCACGGCGCCACACCCACCCGCCGGTAGAGCCGACCGTTGGCCGGCTGCCCGTCACCAGCGAATCAATCAGCGACACAGGTAGAGCCGACCGTTGGTCGGCTGCCCCTCACCCGCCCAATTGCGCGCGCAATTCCGCCAGTTGCTCCTGCAGCTCGGCCACCGTGGCCTCCAGCTGATGCACGCGCGCTTCCAGCGCCGGGCTGCCGCCACCACCGCCGCCGCTCGACGAAGACCCCTTGTAGCTCTCCGCCAGGGCCTGCACATCCACCGGGCCACCCAGCAGGTGCATGTAGCGGTCCTCACGCTGGCCGCTGGCGCGCGGCAGCTGCACCGCCAGACCGCGCTGGATCATGCGCTCGATGTGGTGGCGCAGCTCCTCCGCGTCCTGGAACTGGAACAGCCGCTCGCTGCGGGTCAGCAGTTCGTTCACCGTCTGCGGGCCGCGCAGCAGCAACAGGCCCACGATGGCCAGCTGTTGCCGGGTCAGGTCCAGCGCACTGCCGGCGCGATGCTCGTAGCGCTCGGCGCGCGAGGAAAACTGCTGGCGGGCCAGGCCCATGCTTTCCAGCTGGCGCAGCGCATGGTGCACATCACCGGCGGACAGGGCCATCACCGGCTCGCGCGCGGTCTTCTGGTTGGCCGCCACCTGCGCGGCGTTGACCGTGAGCGGGTAGGCGTCCGGGGTGGTCGCCTCCTTCTCGATCAGGCAGCCCAACGCGCGGGCCTGGGCCGTGCTCAGCACGGGCAGGGCAGGGGTCTGGGTGTCGTCGGTCATGGGGCGCTCCGGGGTGTTTCAGGGGCGTGCAGCATAGCCGAGCCCTGGCTTGCGCATGAATGCCGCCGGACAAGCCGGTAAACTGGCGCGAATCTGTTGCCGGTGAATGCCATGCGTCGTAGTGCTGTTTCCCTGTCCGTGCTTGCCTGTGCCGTGCTGGCACTGAGTGCCTGCAAGCGCACCGAAACCCCGGCCGATGCCGGCCCGCCGGCCGCTGCGGCTGCCGCGAGCGCCCCGGCCGCCACCGGCGATGCCGCCGTGGCCGCCAATGACAACCTCAATGCCGTGCTGTGGATGCAGCGCGCGCAGGAATACCGCGCGATCACCGAGCAGACCTACCGCGCCGCCGCCGATCACCTGGACACGGCGCTGAAGGAAGCCAACTGGGACGCGCTGGTGCCGGAAGAACGCGGCAACGCCGCCAAGGGCCTGAAGCCGGCCGTGGTGCTGGACGTGGATGAAACCGTGCTGGACAACTCGCCCTACCAGGCGCGCCTGGTGCGCGATGGCAAGGAGTACGACGAGCTGAGCTGGGACCAGTGGGTGGCCGAAAAGAAGGCCAAGGCGATTCCGGGTGTGGTCGATTTCGCCAAGGCGGCCAACGCCAAGGGCGTGACCCTGCTGTACATCTCCAACCGCGCCGTGCATCTCAAGGAGGCCACGCTGGCCAACCTGCGCGAGCAGGGCCTGCCGGTGGCCGACGACAGCGTGTTCCTCGGCCTGGGCACCGTGGTGGACGGCTGCGAGCAGGCCGGCAGCGAGAAGAACTGCCGCCGCCGCCTGGCCGGCCAGAAGTACCGCGTGCTGATGCAGTTCGGCGACCAGCTGGGCGACTTCGTGGAAGTCACCGCCAACACCAACGACGGCCGTGACGCGCTGCTGCAGCAGTACCACGACTGGTTCGGCGAGCGCTGGTGGATGCTGCCCAACCCGACCTACGGCGGCTTCGAGCCGGCCCAGTTCAACAACGATTACAGCCAGTCGCGCCAGGCCCGCCACGACGCCAAGCGCGCCGCGCTGGATTACGCACCGTGAGCCTCGCGCCGCTGCCGCTGCGGGACGACGAGCGCCTGATCTTCGCGCTCGACGTGCCCGGCCGCGATGACGCGCTGGCCTGGGTCGATCGCCTGGGCGACGCGGTGTCGTTCTACAAGATCGGCATGGAACTGCTGGCCTCCGGCGAGTACTTCGAGGTGCTCGATGCGCTGGCTGCGCGCGACAAGCGCGTGTTCGTCGACCTGAAGTTCTTCGACATCCCCGCCACTGCCGCTGCGGTGATCAAGCGGCTGTCGCAGTGGCCGGTGAGCTACGCCACCATCCATGGCTGGCACCCGGCGATGATGGAAGCCTGCGCGGCCGCCAACGGCAGCGACATGCGCCTGCTGGCGGTGACCGTGCTGACCTCGATGGGCCGCAGCGACCTGGCCGGCATGGGCATCGACCGCGAGCCGGTGGAGGTGGTGGTCGAGCGCGCGCTGGCCGCCCAGGCCGCCGGCATCGATGGCGTGATCGCCTCCGGCCAGGAGGCCGGCCCGATCCGCGCGGCCACCGGCGCCGGCTTCTCGATCGTGTGCCCTGGGATCCGCCCCGGTGGCCCGGTCGGTGATGACCAGAAGCGCACCGTGGGCGTGGCCCAGGCCTTTGCCGACGGCGCCGACGCGATCGTGGTCGGTCGCCCGATCCGGCTCGCCAGCGACCCGCAGGCCGCCGCCCGCGCGATCCAGGCCGAGATCGCCCAGGCGCTCGCCGCGCGCTGAGGCAGTGACGGGGCGGAGCGGCCCCGTCACCGCCGGTTTTTCTGTACATTCAAGGGCTTGCGCATAAAGCGCAGGGTCGGCAGGTCTGCCGGCTTGCCGCTGTCACCGAACAGGCCGCAAGATGCGGACCGGTCCGGGGAGTCCGAATTCATGTCCATGTCGTTGAAGCCGTGGCAGTACCGAGGGCAGGTGTTGGCGCTGGCCCTGTGCGGGTTGGTGCTGCTCAGTGCCTGCAAGGACAAGCAGATCGATCCGGACGCGCCGGCGTCCGAGCCGGTCGCGGCCCTGCAACAGCTGGCCCAGCGGGTCGCCGACAACGATCTGGTCGGGTACGCCAAGGCAGCGGTGCCGCCGAGCCAGTACGCACGCCTGCAGGGCGCGTGGAGCCAGGGCCACAGCCGCTGGCCGCTGACCGAGCTGCCGCTGGATGGGCAGTTGCTGCCGATGCTGGCCGCGCTGTCGCGGCCGGATGCGCCGCAGCGGCTGCAGCGCTCGTTCGATACCCAGATCGCCGGCCAGGCGACCCAGGTCCGCCAGGCTGCCCACTCGATGGGACTGTTCGGCGAGCAGTACCTGCGCAACCAGAGCGAGTACAGCGACAGCGAGCGCGCCCATTACACCCAGGTGGTGAACGCGCTGAGCCGCTGGGCTGCCGCCGCGCCACTGACGGACAAGCAGCGGGCCAGGACCACCATCACCCTGCTGACGGCCACCGCGCGCACCGCCGGGCTGTCCACCGATGCGGAGCTGCAGGCGGCCGGCATGGAAGAGAGCCTGCGCCGGCTGAGTCCCTTCATCAAAGCCTTCAAGACGGCCCTGGCCAGCTACGGGCTGTCGCTGGATGAGGCGCTGACCGGGCTGCGCGGCGAGCTGACCTCCGAGCTCGGCGACGACGCCCTGGTGCGCATCCAGTACACGTTGGCCGGCGAGCAGATCGAAGCGCAGGTGCGGATGACCCGGCGCGAAGGCCACTGGTATGTGACCCGCACGCTGGAAGACACCGACGCGCTGCTGCAGGCCGCCGACGCCGCACAAGCTGAACATGACGCCCGCCAGGCGGCCGAGGCAGAAGCCGCTGCAGCGGTCAAGGACGATGCTTCCGCATCGGCTAAGCCATAATGAAGCCGATGCCGAACCAGAATCCCCTGCCTTTCCCCGGCGAAGAGCCGCCCAAGACGCCGGACGCCACGTCCTCGTCGCCCGCTACCGTGCCGTCCGACGGTGCTGCCGCTCCGGTTCCGCCGGTCGCTGGCGCGCCCGCGGAGGCCGTTGCCGTCGATGCGGAGCCGGCGGCCATCGTGCCGTCGGCGATCGTGCCCGGCACCCGTGCGCCCAGCGGCCGCCCGCCGTGGTGGTCGCGCCTGCTTGGCCGTCTGGTCGAGCCGTGGCTGTCGCTGAAGATCGAACCCGAACATCCCGGCCAGTACAACGATGGCCGGCCGGTGGTGTACGTGCTGGAGGACTACGGTCTGTCCAACGCGCTGATCCTGGACAAGGCCTGCCGCGAGGCCGGCCTGCCGTCCCCGCTGGTGCCCATCGCCGGTGATCCGACCGGGCGCAAGCGCGCCTACCTGGCCCTGTCGCGCCGGAGCAGCAGCAACTCGCTGATCCCCGAGCAGCGCGGGGCCAAGACCCACTCCGACTCGCTGGCCAAGGTCCTGCAGGCGCACCGCGCCCGCGGCGAGCTGGACGTGCACCTGGTGCCGGTGTCGATCTTCGTCGGCCGCGCGCCGGACAAGCAGAGCGGCTGGTTCGCGGTGCTGTTCTCGGAAAACTGGGCCCTGGTGGGTCGTTTCCGTCGCCTGCTCGCGGTGCTGCTCAACGGCCGCAGCACGATCGTGCGCTTCGCCCCGCCGATCTCGCTGCGCACCACGGTCGATGAGGGGCTGGACCCCGAGCGCACCGTGCGCAAGCTGCAGCGGGTGCTGCGCACCCATTTCCGCCGCATCCGCGAATCGGTGATCGGGCCGGACCTGTCGACCCGCCGCCTGCTGGTGGACAAGGTGCTCGACGCGGACACCGTGCGCGAAGCGATCGCCTCGCAGGCCAAGCGCGACAACTCCAAGCCGGCCGACGCCTGGAAGAAAGCCCACGCCTACGCGTGGGAAATCGCCGCGGACTACTCCAGTCCGGTGGTGCGTTCGGCCAGCTTCATGCTCAGCCATGTCTGGAACCGCATCTACGCCGGCGTGCTGGTCCACCACCTGGACAAGTTCAAGGCCGCCGCGCCCGGGCACGAAGTGGTCTACGTGCCCAGCCACCGCAGCCACATGGATTACCTGCTGCTGTCCTACCTGCTGTACGACCGCGGCATCGTGCCGCCGCACATCGTGGCCGGCATCAACCTGAACCTGCCGGTGGTCGGTACGCTGCTGCGCAAAGGCGGTGCGTTCTTCATCCGCCGTTCGATCCGCGGCAACGCGCTGTACTCGGCGGTGCTCAGCGAATACGTGGCGCAACTGGTCGCCGGCGGTTACTCGATCGAGTACTTCGTCGAAGGCGGCCGCTCGCGCACCGGGCGCCTGCTGCAGCCCAAGGGCGGCATGATCTCGATGACGCTGCGCGCGTTCCTGCGCCAGCCGCGCAAGCCGGTGCTGTTCCAGCCGGTCTACATCGGCTATGAAAAGCTGATGGAAGGCGGCAGCTACCTGGACGAACTGTCCGGCCGGCCGAAGGAGAAGGAATCGATCTGGTCGCTGCTGTGGTCGATCCCCAAGGTGCTCAAGCAGAATTACGGCCAGGTGGTGGTGAACTTCGGCGAGCCGATCGCGCTCAACGACGTGCTCGCCCAGCGTGCGCCGGAGTGGAACGGCCAGCCGGTCGGCGAAGACGAGAAGCCCTCGTGGCTGTCCGGCACGGTGGATCACCTGGCCGAACGCATCCAGGTGCATATCAACGGCGCCGCCGACGTCAATCCGATCAACCTGCTCGCGCTGGCGCTGCTGTCCACGCCCAAGCATGCGATGGGCGAGGCGGACCTGATCGCGCAGATCGAACTGTGCAAGACCCTGCTGGTGGAGATGCCGTACTCGGACCGGGTGACGGTCACTCCGCACTCGCCGGAGCGGATCATCGCCCACGCCGAGGAGATCAACGTCCTCACCCGCATCAAGCATCCGCTCGGCGATGTGCTCAGTGTGAGCGGCGATACCGCGGTGCTGCTGAGCTACTTCCGCAACAACGTCATCCATCTGTTCACCGCCTCCTCGTGGGTGGCCTGCTGCTTCCAGAACAACCGCCGCATGAGCCGCACCGGGCTTGTCCAGCTGGGCCGTACGGTGTACCCGTTCCTGCAGGCCGAGCTGTTCCTGCCGTGGACCGAAGACGAGTTCGCCCAGCGCATCGAGCAGACCATCAACGTGTTCGTGCGCGAAGGGCTGCTGCAGAACATCAACGACGACGACGGCGGCATCCTGGCGCGCAACACCGGGCAGACCGATGAAGTCTTCCGCCTGCGTGCGATCGGCCATTCGCTGCAGCAGGCGTTCGAGCGTTATTACATCGCGATCTCGGTGCTGGTGAAGAACGGCCCGGGCACGCTGGGCGCAGCCGAGCTGGAAAGCCTCTGCCAGCAGGCCGCGCAGCGCCTGAGCCTGCTCTATGCGCCGGCCGCGCCGGAATTCTTCGACCGCACCCTGTTCCGCGGCTTCATCCAGAAGCTGCGCGAGCTGCGCCTGGTGTGGCCGGATGAAAACAGCAAGCTGCTGTTCGATGCGCGCCTGGATGCGTGGGCCAAGGATGCGAAGTTCATCCTCGGCCGCGAACTGCGCCACACCATCGAGCGTGTCAGCCCGGAAGCGGCAAAGCCGGAAGAGCCGGTCAGCACGGATTGACGACGGCACATCGTCGATCCGACGTATCCGGCCGCATCCGGACGTATCCGGATCTTGTTGCGTTCGCCAGCAATTCGTAGGTACCGACCGTTGGTCGGTACCCGCGCGCAAGCGCGGCACAAGCGTCCGGAGGCCTGGCAACACGGCGTGCCCCGGCTGACCGACGCTGACCACCGTCCGAAGCCTCACGCCAGGGGTTCATGCCGCCGGGAGCAACAGCAGCCGACCAACGGTCGGCTCTACCCTTGGGACATCGGTGGGGATCGGGAGCAACAGCAGCCGACCAACGGTCGGCGCTACGCCGGTTCGTCTGGAATCAGCATGTCTTCCAGCTTGGCGATGCAGTCCTTCAACTGCAGCTTGCGCCGCTTCAGGCGCTTGGCCTCCAGCTCATCGTCGCCGTTGGCGGCCATGCCCAGGATCTGCTCATCCAGCGCACGGTGCTCCTGCCGGAGCGCGGCAAGGCGGGCACTGATATCGGTGGGTGTCATGGTGTCCACAAGCGCTGAGCATACACATCTGCGGTGACCGCCGGGAGTGAACGCAGTCACTTCCCGGCCCCTGTGAGGGTGCGCCCCAGCCGGTAGAATGAAGGGATGAGCGCTGCTGTCATCCGTCTGCCCGATCCCGTTCCGCGCGCCCGCGATCCGCGCGCGCCCGGCGGCGTGCAGGACCGCCTGGCACGGCAGCTGCGGCGCCAGGTGGGCCAGGCGATCGCCGACTTCGGCATGATCGAGGCCGGCGACAAGGTGATGGTGTGCCTGTCCGGTGGCAAGGACAGTTACACCCTGCTCGACATCCTGTTGCAGCTGCAGAAAAAAGCGCCGGTGCCGTTCGAACTGGTCGCGGTGAACCTGGACCAGAAGCAGCCCGGCTTTCCCGAGCAGGTGCTGCCCACCTACCTGGCCTCGATCGGCGTGCCGTTCCAGATCATCGAGCAGGACACCTATTCGGTGGTCAGCCGGGTGATCCCGGAAGGCCGCACGATGTGTTCGCTGTGCTCGCGCCTGCGCCGTGGCGCGCTGTACCGGCATGCGGCCGAACACGGCTTCACCAAGATCGCGCTGGGCCACCACCGCGACGACAGCGTGGCCACGTTCTTCCTCAACCTGTTCCACCACGCCAAGCTCTCGGCGATGCCGCCCAAGCTGCGCAGCGACGACGGCCAGCACATCGTGATCCGCTCGCTCGCCTATGTGAGCGAAGCGGATATCAGCGCCTACGCGCAGGCGCGCGCGTTCCCGATCATTCCGTGCACCCTGTGTGGCAGCCAGGACACCCTGCAGCGCCGCCAGGTGGAGCAGATGCTGCAGCAGTGGGAGCGCGACCAGCCCGGCCGCATCGACCAGATCGCACGCGCACTGGGCAACATCCATCCTTCGCAGCTGGCCGATCCGGCGCTGTTTGATTTCATGGCATTGGGGCGCGCTGCGGCCGTCCCGTTGCCCGACCCGCCGGCCTGGGCCGGCACTGCCCACGACCCCGGGCACGCCACCGGCCCGGCCTGAGCCACGCCGGTGCGCCCGCCCTTCCTTTCACGCTCTTACCCTGGACGTCCATGTTCTTTCGCAACCTGACGCTGTTCCGCTTCCCGACCGCCACCGATTTTTCCGAAGTGGACACCCTGCTGCCGCAGGTGCTGCTCAAGCCGGTCGGTCCGCTTGAAATGAATTCGCGCGGCTTCATCTCGCCGTTCGGCCGTGAAGAAAAAGCCGTGTTCTCGCACCGCGTCGGCGATGCGCTGTGGCTGACCGTTGGCGGTGAGGACAAGATCCTGCCGGGCGCGGTGGTCAATGATCTGCTCGCCCGCAAGCTCGAGGAGATCGAAGAGAAGGAAGGCCGCAAGCCTGGCGGCCGCGAGCGCAAGCGCATGAAGGACGACCTGCTGCACGAACTGATGCCGCGCGCCTTCGTGAAGAGCTCGCGTACCGACGCGCTGATCGACCTGACCCACGGCTACGTGGCGGTGGACTGCTCGAGCAGCAAGAAGGGCGAGAACATGATGTCCGACATCCGTGGCCTGCTCGGCAGCTTCCCGGCGATGCCGTTGAACGCCGAAGTCGCCCCACGGTCGATCCTCACCGGCTGGATCGCCGGCGAACCCCTGCCGACTGGGCTGAGCCTGGGCGAAGAGTGCGAGATGAAGGATCCGGCCGAGGGTGGCGCGGTGGTCAAGTGCCAGCACCAGGAACTGCGCTGCGACGAGATCGACAAGCACCTGGATGCCGGCAAGCAGGTCACCAAGCTCGCCTTGGTGTTCGAGGACAACCTGTCCTTCGTGCTGGGCGATGACCTGATCGTGCGCAAGCTCAAGTTCCTGGATGGCGCGCTGGACCAGCTCGAGCATGCCGACGACGACGGCCGCCGCGCCGAACTGGACGCCCGTTTCGCCCTGCAGAGCGGTGAAGTGCGCCGCCTGTTCCTGCTGCTGGAAGAGGCCTTCAAGCTGAGCAAGGCGGACTGACCGGTACCGATCAGTCCCCAGTCATGCGCCGGTCACGGCCGGCGCTATGCTGTACCCATGTCCGGATTCCTCCGCCGCCTGATTTCGCCGGCTGTCAGCACGCTGCAGCGCGATACGGTACGGCTGCGCCTGGAGGATGCCGAGATCGACGTGCTGCGGGTGCGCGATCCGCGGGCGCGCCGGATCAAGCTCAGCGTCGATGAGCGCGGTGTCCGGCTGACCCTGCCGCCGCGCGCCAGCCTAGTGATGGGCGAGCGTTTCCTCGAGCAGCATCGCGGCTGGTTGTCCGAACAGCTGCGCGGCTACCAGGCCACCAACCTCCCGCCACCGCTGGTGATCGGCGAGCCGGGTGTGTTGCCGTTGCGCGGCGAACTGCTGCCGCTGCGCTGGGAAGCCGGTCGGTACGCCACGCTGCGCGTGGACGAGCGCGGTGCCTGCCTGCACTGGCCCGCGCGCGGGACCGACGCCACCCTGCGCCGCACCCTGCGCGAGTTCTATGAAGCACAGACGCGTGCCGACGTCGGCCAGTGGCTGCCGCGCTACCTGCCCGGCCTGCCACGTGCACCGGCGCGGCTGCGGCTGAAGGTGATGTCCTCGCAATGGGGCTCGCTGGCGCCGGACGGCAGCATGGCGCTGGATCTGGCCCTGGTGCTGGGGCGGCCCTCGGCCTTCGAGTACGTGCTGGTGCACGAGCTCTGCCACCTGATCCAGGCCAATCACTCCCCGGCATTCTGGGCCGAAGTGGAGAAGCGCTTCCCGGCGTGGCGCGCCGAGCGGGATTACTTCCAGCTCGAAGGGCGGCGCCTCAAGGCCACGCTGCGGCAGCTGCTGACCCCGACACCATAACGGCCGCGGCAACGCGTGCTCTACCGGGTAGTGCCGGCCGCTGGCCGGCTCCTCATCAAACCCACCCTCGCGCGATTGCCGGCCAGCGGCCGGCACTACCGGTGCGACGGTTCCGTCAGTTCCCCTCCCGCAACGCCGCCCCCTGCGCCCAGCGCGCCGCCACGCGCGGCGCGGTGATGCACACGGCCTGATCGGTCACGGTGGTGACGGCACGCTCCAGCAGCTGGATGTCAGCTTCGTGCTGGCGAGCCACGTGCGGGTCCTCGAAGAAGATCGCGCGCTGGCAATGGCCTTCCAGCACGCGGTCGGCGATCTGCGCATCACCGCCCATCGGGCCGCTCTGGTAGCGCGTCACCCATTCCTCGCCCTGTGGCCAGCCGCGGCTCCACGCCAGTTCATTGAGGCGCTGGCCGGTAGTGCCGGTGCCGACCCGGTTGCGGAAGCGTGACAGCACCTGGAAATGCTCGTCGGCGAAGGCCAGCATCGACGGCTTCATCGCGTCGTGCGCGATCAAGGCCAGCGTGTGCTGCTCGAAAGCGTGCAGATCATCGGCGCCCGGGTCCGGCGCGAGGCCGGCGTGCAGGCGCTCGACTTCCACCCAGTCGCGCGCGGTGGCGACGGTGGAGATGAAGGGTTTGCCGTGGATCACGCACTGGCGCTTGAGCGCGGTCGCTTCGGGAAAGACCGAGGACGGGTCGACCGGGTCCATCAGATAGATGGCACCGTCCAAGGTGCGCTCCGGCGTGCCCATGCCCACCACCTCGGCGACCAGCTTCATCAGGCCGCCCTCGCGCCCATTCGGGTAGCGGCGCAGCGGCGCGAAGTCCTGCAGGAAGCCCAGCCGCTGGATAGCATCGAAGGTGCGCCCGACCGCATGCAGCTCGACGCCCAGTTCGCGCAGGCCGGTATCGCTGGCGCGCAGCCAGCGGAACAACGCGGCGTGCTTGTCGTGGTGGTGCAGGCGGTTCGCGGCCAGGCCGATGCGCATGAGGGCAGTCCAGAGAGAGACCGCGCCAGTGTAATCCGCCCAGGTTGCGGGGAAGCAAGCGTCGAACAGTGATGGAGATCACGCGTCTTCACGCAGTTTCGTAGTTGTTGCATGGTCTCGGGAGGGGCCGTATCCGACAGTGGTGGTCGTCCGTCAATCAGGAAACCCCCTGCCATGACCCTCCCCCCTTCCCCCGCCGTCTCCTCATCTTCGCCAGCCGCCTCGGAGACGGGCCGCCGCATCCGCGCGCTGGCCATGGTGCTGCGCGAGGCGCCCCAGGCCGATGCCGAGGTGCTGCTGGCCGGGCTCGCGCGCATGCTCGATGCGCACATGGGCCGCGGCCACGATGATGTGGTCAGCAACCGCCGCATCCGCGACCAGCTGGACAACATCGAGCTGCTGATGGCACTGGAGATCGAGCGCGCCGGCGTGCGTCAGACGCCGGTACCGGTGGTATCGCGCGCCGCCTGAGCGGCCGCACGCGCAGTACGTGAGGGCCCGGGCGCGAGGCGACGCGCCCGGCATCGCCTCACCCCGGCATCGCAACGGCGCCGTTACGCCGAGAGCAGCTGCACGATGCTGCCGGCCGCGTCGCGGCCCTCGGCCACGGCCGTCACCACCAGGTCCGCGCCGCGCACTGCATCGCCACCAGCGAACAGGCGCGGGTGGGCGGTCTGGAACGGCAGGCGACCACTGCCACCGGCCACGATGCGGCCGTTGTTGCCGGCCTCCACGCCCTGCTCGGTCAGCCAGCCCGGCGCACTCGGCGAGAAGCCGAAGGCGATGATCACCACGTCCGCTTCCAGCAGCGATTCGCTGCCGGCGATCGGCACCGCGTTGCGGCGGCCCTGTGCATCCGGTTCGTCCAGATGCGTTTCCACCACCATCACGCCGATCACTTCATCGTCCGCGCCGGCCTCGATCGAGAGCGGCTGGCGGTTGAACAGGAAGCGCACGCCTTCCTCGCGGGCGTTGGCCACTTCGCGCGCCGAGCCGGGCATGTTGGCCTCGTCGCGGCGGTAGGCACAGGTCACCTTGGCCGCGCCCAGGCGGATCGCGCTGCGCACGCAGTCCATGCCGGTGTCGCCGCCGCCGAGTACGACCACGCGCTTGCCTTCCAGGTCGGGCAGGGCGATCTGGTCTTCCCAGCCGGCGATCGGCCGGCCGTGTGCGTCGCTGCCACTGACGATGCGGCTGTTCTGCACCAGGAACGGCAGCGCCGGCAGCACGCCCTTGAGGTCCTGGCCGAGCAGGCCACCATCGGTATAGCGGTACGCGCCGGTGCCGACGAACACCGCGTCGTACTCGGCCAGCAGCGCATCGATGCTCACATCGCGGCCAATCTCCACGCCGAGGCGGAACTGCACGCCCATGCCCTCCAGCACGTTGCGGCGGCGGCTGATCACCGATTTGTCCAGCTTGAAACTGGGGATGCCGAACTGCAGCAACCCCCCGATCTGTTCGTAGCGGTCATACACCACCGCCTGGACGCCGGCATGCGCCAGCTTGTCGGCACACGCCAGCCCGGCCGGGCCGGCACCGATCACCGCCACGCGCTTGCCGGTGGCTTCCACCGCGCTCATGTCCGGGCGCCAGCCGGTGGCCAGCGCGGTATCCACGATGTACTTCTCGACCGCGCCGATCGTGACCGCGCCGAATTCCTCCAGCGTGCAGCTGCCCTCGCACAGGCGGTCCTGCGGGCACACGCGGCCACACACTTCCGGCAGCGGATTGGTCGAGTGGCACAGCGTGGCCGCTTCGTGGATGCGGTTCTCCTGCACCAGCTGCAGCCACTGCGGGATCGCGTTGTGCACCGGGCACTTCCAGCTGCAGTACGGGTTGCCGCAATCCAGGCAGCGCCCCGCCTGGAACTGCGCGTCTTCCTTGCCGAACTTGCCGTACAGCTCGCCCCAGTCGCCGGAGGTGCGCAGTTCGACCGGGATGCGCTGCGGCATCGTCCGGGGCAGATCGAGGAACTGGAAAGCTTGCTTGCGGCTCATGGGTGGGCCCTGCGGTGATGAGTTGCCGGCCAGCGGCCGGCACTGCAATGTGAGGTTGCCGGCCAGCGGCCGGCACTACAGCGGTGGGATGTGCGGCGCCGGCGTGGGGCCGGCGCCTTGACCCCGGTCAGGCGGCGCGGCGCAGCGAGTCGGTCAGCGATTCGATGCTGGCGGCCTTGGGTTTGACCAGCCAGAACTTGCCCACGTAATCGCGGAACTCGTCGAGGATCTGCTGCGCCCAGATGCTGCCGGTCAGTTCGCGGTGGCGGCTGATCAGCGTATGCAGATGCTGGCGATGGTTCTCGAAGCCCTCGGCCGAGATGCGGTGGATGTCGATCAGCTCGTGGTTGTAGCGGTCCACGAAATCACGGTCGATATCCAGCACGTAGGCCAGGCCGCCGGTGAAGCCGGCGCCGAAGTTGAGCCCGACCTTGCCCAGCACCAGCACGATGCCGTCGGTCATGTATTCGCAGCAGTGATCACCGGCGCCTTCGATCACCGCCAGCGCGCCGGAGTTGCGCACGCCGAAGCGCTCGCCGGCGCGGCCCGCGGCGAACAGCTCGCCGCCGGTGGCGCCGTACAGGCAGGTGTTGCCGATGATCGCGGTGTTGCGCGCCTCGAAGCGTGCGCCACGGGGCGGACGCACCACCAGGCGGCCGCCGGCCATGCCCTTGCCGACGTAGTCGTTGGCTTCGCCTTCCACTTCCAGCTGCAGGCCACCGACGTTGAACGCGCCGAAGCTCTGCCCGGCGGTGCCACGGAAGCGCAGCGTCAGCGGTGCATCGGCCATGCCTTGGTTGCCGTGCGTGCGCGCGATCTCGCCGGACAGGCGGGTGCCGATCGAGCGGTCGGTATTGTGGATCAGGAAGCGGTGTTCGCCGCCGAGCTTGCCGGCGATCGCCGGGGCCAGCAGGCCATCCATCTGCGTGGCCAGGCTGTCCGGCGATTCGTACAGGCGCTGCGCGGCGCAGTGGCTGCCGGCGTACTCGGCCGGGTTGAGCAGACGCGACAGATCCACCTTGACGCCCGGGCGCGGCGAGACGTCCAGCTGCTGCAGCAGGTCGGTGCGGCCCACGATCTCGTCCAGCGAGCGCACGCCCAGGTAGGACAGCCAGCCACGCACTTCTTCGGCCAGCAGGCGGAAGAAGTTCTCCACGCGCTCGGGCAGGCCGGTGAAGTACTGCGCGCGCAGGCGCTCGTCCTGGGTGGCCACGCCGGTGGCGCAGTTGTTGAGGTGGCAGATGCGCAGGTACTTGCAGCCCAGCACGATCATCGGCGCGGTGCCGAAGCCGAAGCTGTCCGCGCCCAGCAGCGCGGCCTTGATCACGTCCAGGCCGGTCTTCAGGCCGCCGTCGGTCTGCAGCAGGGTACGCCCGCGCAGATCGTTGGCCACCAGTGCCTGGTGCGATTCGGCCACACCCAGTTCCCACGGCACGCCGGCATAGCGGATCGAACTGACCGGGCTGGCCCCGGTGCCGCCGTCATGGCCGGACACGGTGATCAGATCGGCGCCGGCCTTCACCACGCCCGCGGCGATGGTGCCGACACCGGCATGGCTGACCAGCTTCACGGAGACCAGCGCGGTGGGGTTGACCTGCTTGAGGTCGTAGATCAGCTGGGCCAGATCTTCGATGGAATAGATGTCATGGTGCGGCGGCGGCGAGATCAGGCCGATGCCCGGCTTGGCGTAGCGCAGCCGCGCGATCAGTTCGTTGACCTTGTGCCCGGGCAGCTGGCCGCCTTCGCCGGGCTTGGCACCCTGCGCGACCTTGATCTGCAGCACTTCGGCGTTGACCAGGTACTCGGCGGTGACGCCGAAGCGGCCCGAGGCCACCTGCTTGATCTTGCTGCGCTTCTCGGTCCCGTAGCGCACCGGGTCTTCGCCGCCTTCGCCGGAGTTGCTGCGGCCGCCAAGGCGATTCATCGCGATCGCCAGCGCTTCATGCGCCTCGGGCGACAGCGCACCGAGGCTGATCGCGGCGGTATCGAAGCGGCGGAACAGGTCTTCGGCCGGGGCCACCTGGTCCAGCGGGGTGGGCGTGGGCGCGGCCTTGAGCTGCAGCAGGTCGCGCAGCGCCGACACCGGCCGGCCATGCACGGCTTCGCAGTAACGCTGCCAGTCCGCGGCATCGCCACTGCGCGCGGCGCGCTGCAGGGTCATGACCACGTCCGGGTTGTACATGTGGTATTCGCCGCCGTGCACGTACTTCAGCACGCCGCCGACATCCGGGCGCAGCAGGTCGTTCCAGGCACGCACGGTGAGCTCGCGCGCTTCATCGTCCAGACGGGCGAAGCCGACGCCGGCCACGCGCGAGGCGGTGTCCGGGAAGCACAGGTCCACGACCTCGTCATCCAGCCCGACGATCTCGAACAGCTGCGCGCCGCGGTAGCTGGCCACGGTACAGATGCCCATCTTGGAGATGATCTTGGACAGGCCCTTGTAGATGCCCTTGCGGTAGCGGCGGCCGATCTGCGACTGCTCGCCGCCCTTGCTCAGCTGCAGGATGCCGCGCCGGCCCAGGTCGAACAGCGTCTGGTAGGCCAGGTACGGATACACCGCGGTGGCACCGAAGCCGAGCAGGCAGGCCATGTGGTGCGGGTCGCGCGCGGTGCCGGTTTCCAGGATCAGGTTGACGTCGCAGCGCAGCCCGGCGTTGGAGAGGTGGTGATGCACCGCGCTGGTGGCCAGCAGGGCATGCACCATCGGCCGGTCGGCCACCGGATAACGGTCGCTCAGCAGCAGCATGACGATGCCTTCGCGTGCAGCCGTTTCAGCCTCGGCGCAGATGCGCTCGATGCCCGCCTTCAGGCCCTCGTCCAGGCTGTAGGACAGATCGATCAGCCGGTTCTTGTCGGCGTACTGCTCCATCTTGATCAGCTGGCGCAGTTTGCGCTGGCTGAGCACCGGCGAATTGAGGATGACGTGGTTCACCGTCTCCGCGCCGGCATGGAAGATGTTGGTCTCCTTGCCGAGCTGGGTGGACAGCGACATGACGCAGTCTTCGCGCAGCGGATCGATCGGCGGGTTGGTGACCTGCGCGAACGCCTGGCGGAAATAATCGTAGAGCGGACGGCTGTGCTGGCTCAGCACCGCCATGGGCGTGTCATCGCCCATCGAGCCGGTGGCTTCCTGCTCGGTCTCGGCCAGCGGGCGCAGGATCTGCTCGACCTCTTCGGTGCTGAGCTGGAACAGCTTGTGGTAGCTGCGCAGGGTGCGCTCGTCGAAGGGCTCTTCCACCAGCGACGGATCGATCAGCTCGGTCTGCAGGTAGGTCACGCCCTGCTGCAGCCACTGCTTGTACGGCGCGCGGCCACGGTTGATACGGTCGATGGCGTCCGAATCGAGCAAGTCACCGCGCTTGAGGTCGATGGCCATCATCTCGCCCGGCCCCAGCTTGCCCTTGCGTACCACGCGCTCGGCCGGCACTTCCCACACGCCCGCTTCGGAGGCGACCAGGAAGTGACGGTCGGAGGTGAGCATCCAGCGCGCCGGGCGCAGGCCGTTGCGGTCCAGGGTACAGGCAGCATAGCGACCGTCGCAGGCCACGATGCCCGCCGGGCCATCCCACGGCTCGCTGTTGAGCCCGTAGAACTCGTAGAAGGCGGCCAGGTCGGGATCCTTGAACTCCAGCGACTGGGTCGCCGGCGGCACCAGGATGCGCAGTGCCTGGATCAGCTCCATGCCGGCGCTGACCATCAGCTCGAGCATGTTGTCCAGGCTCTGCGAATCCGAGCCGTGCATGGAGATCACCGGATCGAACTCGGCGATATCGAAGCGCGGGGTCTTCCACACCTTGCTGCGCGCCTGGGCCCAGCGGCGGTTGCCCTCGATGGTGTTGATCTCGCCATTGTGCGCGAGCATCCGGAACGGATGCGCCAGCGGCCAGCGCGGCAGCGTGTTGGTGGAGAAGCGCTGGTGGAACACGATCGCACTGGAGGCCAGGTCGTTGCGCTGCAGGTCCACGTAGAAGCGGCTCAGCTTGTCCGGCAGCACCATGCCCTTGTAGCTGATCGCATTCGGGCTGAGCGTGGTGACGTAGTAATCGGCGTGGTCACGCAGCTGCTGTTCGCTGCGGCGGCGGGCCAGGAACAGGGCCAGGGTGAAGGCAGCCTCGTCCTGCGTGGCACCGGCATCGACGAACACCTGTTCGATATGCGGCAGCGTGTCGCGGGCGAGCTGGCCGCAGACGCTAGGATCGGTGGGCACTACGCGCCAGCCGACCGGCTGGCAGCCGGCGTCGCGCAGCTGCTGTTCCAGCGTGTCGCGGCAGGCCTGTGCGGCGGTGGGGTCGTGCGGCAGGAACACCACGCCGGCGGCGAACCGCGCGCCAAGGGTGAGGCCAGCCTCGGCGGCGAGCGCGTTGAGAAACACGTCGGGACGGCGCAGCAACAGGCCGCAGCCGTCACCCGTGACACCGTCGGCGGCGACGCCGCCGCGGTGGGTCATGCGCGATAGCGCGGCGATAGCGGTGTCGACTAGCAGTCGGGACGGCTGGTCGTCGAGCTGGGCGACCATGCCGAAACCACAGGCATCTCGCTCATCTTGCGGGTCGTAAAGCCCTTGGCGGTTGCGGGGGGCCATCTCTGCCTCAATGTCGGGTGAGCGGCGACACTCGTCCCCGCTCAATCCGTTGAGCGCATCTGGAGGCACCGGATGACTCGACTAGAGCATAGTTGCTGCAACGCCGCAATACACGGTTGCAGGCGCAACCAAACCCTTGTGTTTCAGGGGTTTCCGCAGCGCCTGTTCAGCCGCAACGGACGCCGGCCACGACGTTTTTGGCATCCACTTCCACGTTCAAGCGCTCGCCGATGAACTCCATCGTGGTCATGTCATTGGGCTTGAGCACGCGCAGGCTGCTGGCACCGGCATCCTGCTGGGCCTGGCTGCCGATCTCGTCGGTGTAGGGCTGGCCGACCAGGCTCTGCACCTGGGTGGCATCGCAGTTGCCAACCGGCGGGGCTTCGGTGGCTTTGCCGGCTTCGTCGGTCGGCGCGGCAGCCGCTTCGGCGGCCTTCTGTGCATCGGTGGCGACCGCTTCCTGTTCGTCCATGGGCGGTGCGCTGCAGGCACCGAGGACCAACAGGGCGGGGAACAGGGCCATCAGCCCGAAAGAACGCCGCAGGCGGCGGAACGACAAGGACGACATCGGTACTCCAGGAAGCGAGCCAGTAAACCGGGGAGGATATCGCCAAGCGCGGTGTGAGGTGTTTGTGTTGCGTTATTGACGCGGTGCCGCACCGGCAGCGGCGACACTGCGCTTCCCTGATCCGCGTCGCGTCCATGAGCCCGAGCCGCACCGTCACCCCCGAAGCCGCCGCTGCCCGCCAGGCCGGCCTGCGTTACGTCAGCGATGAACTGCCCGGCATCGCCCGCCGCAAGGCCGGCAAGGGCTTCGCCTACCGCGATGCCGACGGCGCGGCGGTGCGCGATGCGGCCACCCTGGCCCGGATCCGCGCGCTGGCCATCCCGCCGGCCTACACCGACGTGTGGATCTGCGCGCTGCCCAACGGCCATCTGCAGGCCACCGGCCGCGATGCGCGAGGGCGCAAGCAGTACCGTTACCACGCTGATTGGGCGCGGGTGAGGGGCGATGGCAAGTTCGATCGCATCATTGCCTTTGGTACCGCCCTGCCCACGCTGCGCCGACGGCTGCGCCGCGATCTGAAGCTGCCCGGCTTCCCACGCGACAAGGTGCTGGCGATCGTGGTGGCGCTGCTGGCACAGACGCTGGTGCGCGTTGGCAATGAAGTCTATGCACGTGACAACCGCTCTTACGGGCTGACCACGCTACGCAACCGCCACCTCGCGCTGGTCAAGGGCGGCCGGGCGCAGATGCGCTTCCGGGGCAAGTCCGGGCAGGCGCATGAGGTGGATGTGGATGATCGCGAACTGGTCAAGCTGATCCGTGGCTGCCAGCAGCTGCCCGGGCAGGCGCTGTTCCAGTATCGCGATGACGATGGCGCGGTCCAACCGGTGGACTCGGGCATGGTCAACGACTATCTGCACGATGCGATGGGCGAGGATTTCAGCGCCAAGGACTTCCGCACCTGGGGCGGCACGCTGGAGGCGATCCGTCAGCTTGCCGTGACCGAGCTGCCCGAACCCTCCAGTGAGCGCGCGCTGGCAGCATTGCAGAAAGAGGTGGTATGCGAGGTCGCCAGCCTGCTGGGCAACACACCGTCGGTGTGCCGCAAGGCGTATATCGATCCTTGCGTATTCGATGGCTGGCGGGCCGGCTCATTGAAGGCCCTTGCCGGCCTGCGTGGCGAGCGCCAGTGGGAACTGGCCACGCTGAAAGTACTCAAAGCCGCGCGGCGCACCGTCCGGCGTGCCCGCGCGGGATGAGCGTAGCGATCAGCCGCAATAGATCGCGGTGATGTTGTTGGTATTGCCGGTTTCGATGGTCAGCCGCTCGCCACCGCTTTCCGCACCGGTGGTGGATGGCACCGCGCCGCTGGCGGTCGGGCCGCTTTCCAGGCGCTGACCGCGCAGCACGATCACTTCCAGGCTGTCGCTGTCCACGCGTGCCCTTTCGACGGTTGCCGCCGACGCAGCCAGCCCGGTCGCACCGCGGACCTTGTCGATATGGCACTGGCCGGAAATGACGCCGTCGATCGGCTGGACCTGCGCGACGGGGGTGCTGCTGCAGGCGGACAAAGCGAGGACGGCCACAGCCGCGGACAGGTAACGAAGCATGAGACGTACTCCATGGGAATTGCGCTCAGGGTGCATCGGCGCCCGTATGCAGCGGATGAATCCTCTACACGGTGTGGGCACGCTCCATTCACCGTGCCTGGCCGCCCGGTTGACCATAGTGGAAGTGCGCACTGCCGACACGGGATCCCCGACACGGCGCGCATTCGAGTTTGATCCACGCATCTGATCCGGCAACAGGAGTCGAGCATGGCCACGGCCAAAACCCGTAAGACCACCAAGACCCCCACCTCCCGCAAGCGCCCGCGCCCGGCCGAAGCAGCCGCGACCGCGGCCGAACCGCGCAGCCGCACCCCGGTCGTCAAAACCGCGACCCGCAAGGCCGCCGCCACCGATCCGCGCGCTGCGCGCGTGGCGGCCCGCCAGCGCCGTCTGCAGGACCAGGAAAAGGCCAAGGACGCGCGTGCGGCGAAGAAGGCCGCCAAATCCACGACCAAGAAGGCGACCCAGGCAGGCCCGCGCCGCCAGCCGGAGAAGATGCCTGCCGAACAGTTGGCCAAACCCGGCAACGAACACGCGATGCAGCTGGCCCCGCGCTTCCTCGCGCCGGATTACCAAGGCAGCGGCAAGCTCAAGGGCAAGCGCGCCATCATCACCGGCGCCGACTCGGGCATCGGCCGCGCGGTGGCCGTGCTGTTCGCCCGCGAAGGCGCCGATGTCGCCGTGCTGCACCTGGATGAAAAGAAGGACGCCAAGATCACCCGCGAGCACGTCGAGAAGGAAGGCGCCCGCTGCCTGGTGATCGCCGGCGACGTGCGCGACCCGGCGTTCTGCAACAAGGCGGTCAAGCAGGTGGTCAAGGCGTTCGGTGGGGTGGACATCCTGGTCAACAACGCCGCCTTCCAGCTGCATTGCGACCGCCTTGAAGACCTTGAGGACGAGCACCTGCAGGAAACCCTGCAGACCAACATCGGCGGTTACATCCAGATGGCGCGCGCGGTGCTGCCGCACCTGGGCGAAGGCGCCTGCATCATCAACAGCGGCTCGGAGACCGGCCTGTTCGGCAGCAAGTCGCTGGTGGACTATTCGGCGACCAAGGGCGCGATCCATGCCTTCACCAAGGCGCTGGCCAGCCAGCTGCTGCCGCGCGGCATCCGCGTCAATGCGGTTGCGCCCGGCCCGGTCTGGACCCCGCTGAATCCCGCCGACAAGAAGGCGCCGGACGTGGCCGAGTTCGGCCAGGACAGCGACATGGGCCGACCGGCGCAGCCGGAAGAGCTCTCGCCGGCGTACGTGTTCCTCGCCTCGCCGATTACTGCCAGCTACATCAGCGGCGTGATCCTGCCGGTGATGGGCGGGCCGCGCGGCTGACGGTCGGCACCGGCGCACCCGCGCCGTAGAACGCGGCGATCTGCGGAATGAAGTTCTGCGGGTTGGCCCCGACCAGGTTGGTCAGCACCACGATGGCCAGCCCCTGGTCGGGGTAAGCAATGAACGCCGAGCGCGCGCCGCCCATGCCGGCCACCTGGCGTTGCGGGGCTCCCTGCAATACCGCCCAGCCGTCTCCCCAGGCGCCCTCACTGCCATCGTTGAGCCGTTCCGGGGTCCACATCCGGCGGGTGCTGGCGGCGTTGATCCCGGCGACATCGAACTGGCGCGTCGCCACGTAGCGGTCGTACGCCATGGCCGACTGCGCGGCGATGATCCGTGCGAGCAGTACATATGTGACCACGGCGGAATGGCACGGCCGAACGACCGTTCGTCGGCGCGCGCCATCCGGCACTTGACGACACCTGTAGTCACTGGCACGGTAGCGACACGTGTAGTCATAGGGAGTGCGCCATGCGCGGCAAGACCATCGGGGACCAGGAACTGGCCCTGCTGCAGTACATCGCGGAACAGGAGCGCCCCAGTGTCGGGGAGGTCGCCACCGGCTTCGGGGAGCCGCGCGGGCTGGCACGCTCGACCGTGCTGACCATGATGGAGCGCCTGCGCGCCAAGTCGTACCTGAGCCGCAAGCAGGTGGACGGCGTGTACCGCTATGCCACCACCAGTGGCCAGGACAGCGTGGTGCAGGGCGCCGTGGCCAGCTTCGTGGAGAAGACGCTGCAGGGCTCGGTCTCGCCGTTCGTCGCCTTCATGTCGCACAAGGTGGATGTCAGCGATCAGGAACTGGCCGAGCTGGAAGCGCTGGTCGCACAGTTGCAGTCACGCAAGCGGGAGGGCTGAGCCATGGACACGATGATGAGTGAGCTGTTGATGCGGCTGGGCTGGACCAGCGTGCAGAGCGCGGTGCTGGTGGCGCTGGTGTGGGGCGTGTGCCGCCTGCTGCCGCAGCTGCCGGCCGCCACCCGCTGCCGCCTGTGGTGGCTGGTGGCCGCACAGGCGGTACTGGGCCTGGTGTGGAGCAGCCCGCTGGAGTTGGCCGTGCTGCCCGCACCGGCCACCATGACGGCACCGACGGTGGCGTTGCCCGCGTTCGATGCCGCCGTGCAGGCGGCCTCGGTCGCCTATGCGCCGGCCGCGGTCGAGACGGCGACGATGGTGTGGTCCTGGCCCTCGCTGCTGCTGGCCTTGTGGGCCGCCGGCGTGCTGTTGATGGTGGCGCACAGCCTGCGGGGCTACCGCGCCAGCCGCGCGCTGGTGCGCAGCGCCACCGAGTGCACCGACGCCGGGCTGCAGCAGGCATTGCAGCTGGCTGCCGAAGCCCATGGCCTGCGCCGTGCGCCGCGCCTGAAGCTCTCCGCGCAGATCCGCTCGCCGCAGTTGATCGGTCCGTGGCGGCCGGTGCTGCTGTTGCCGGCGCGCGAGCTGCCGGCGATGTCGGCCGACGACCTGGACATGGCGCTGACCCATGAGCTGATTCATCTGCAGCGCCGTGACCTGTGGTGGGGCCTGCTGCCGGCGGTGTCGCAGCATCTGTTCTTCTTCCATCCGCTGGTGCACGTGGCAGCCCGCGAGTACGCGCTGGCCCGCGAAGAAGCCTGCGATGGTGCCGTCGTGGCCGGGCATGGCCATTGCCGCCATGACTATGGCCGCCTGCTGGTGCAGCTCGGTGTCGCGCCGCGTCCTGCGGTGGGCGTGGCCAGCGCCTCGCCCAACCTGCGCAGTCTCAAGCGCCGCCTGTTGACCCTGCAGCAGACCCGCAGCGTGCCGCGCGTGGCTTCGTTGGCGATCACCGCGTTGTTCGTGGTGGTCGGCGTGGCGCCGCTGCGTCTGGTGGCTGCGCCGCCGCCGCCGCCGGCCGCACCCCAGGCACCGGTCGCGCCCAGCGCACCCACCCCGCCGGCAGCGCTGCCGGCACCGGCGCCGCGACCGGCCCCTGCGGCGCTGCCCGCGCCTGAGCCTGCTCCCGCGCCGGAACCGCTGTCGGCCCCGGAACCGCCGGCCGCGCCTGCCGCACCCCGTGCGCCGGAGCCGCCGAAGGATCTGGACGACGGCATGTCCTACGTCACCCACGGCCGGCTCGACATCAGCCGGCAGCCCGCGCAGGCTTTCGTGCTGATGGGCGGCGACGACAACTTCGTCGATGCGTCCGTCGCCGACCTCAAGCAGGCCCGACGCGACGTGGGCGGCAGCGCGCCGGCGCTGTGGGTACGCCGTGGCCAGGCGCGCTATCTGATCCGCGATCCTGCCGTGCTCAGCCAGCTCAGCCGCAGCCAATCCGACGTGGCCGCGCTGGGCAACGCACAGGCTGAACTGGGCGACCGCCAGGCCGTGATCGGGCAGCAGTTGGCCAAGGTCTCGATGCAGGTCACCGCAGACGCGCTGGCGGCGGTGGATGTCGAGGCGGTAGCCAATCACGTCACCCGCCAGGCCGGCCTGGATGCGGCCGCCGAGGCCAACCAGGCCGCTCGGCAGGCGCGTGCGGCGTCAGCCAGCGCCAGCCAGGCAGCACGCCAGGCGCGCGTCGCCACAGCCAACGCGGTGGATGCCCGCCAGATCACCCTGGTGGCACGCGAGCAGGCGCAACTGGGCCGCGAACAGGCGCGTCTGGCGCAGCAGCAGAGCCTGGCCTCGGCCCGCGCCGTGCGCGAGGTCCGCACGGCCATCGATCAGGCGCTGGCCAGTGGCAAGGCCGAGCGCCTGCGCGACTGACCCCGCCTGCCTGGCACGGCGGCCCGCAGATAATGGCGGGCCGCCGCCTTCAGTCGCAGCACGCGGCAGGGTTCAACCGGTCACCCGCAGTTGGCGCGCACGATCCTGTTCTGCGCGTCCACTTCGATGCTGAGCCGGTCTTCGCGGAAATCCATCGTCATCGCCATGCCCGGCTTGAGCACGCGGGCGTTGCGCGCACCGCTGTCCTTCACCGCTTTCTGGATCACCGCCTCGGTGGCGGTCTGCCCGGTCAGGCCGGTGAGTTTTTCCGGGTCGCATTGGGAGGCGCTGCCGGCCAACGCGGGTGGCGCGGTGGAGGTGGGGCTGTCAGCCGGCGTCGCCGCCGTCTTGCCGGGATGGCTGCACGCGGCCAGCGGCAGGGCGCAGCCCAGGGCGAACAGAAGGTTCAGACGCATGTGGTGGTCCTCCCACGGTAAGGACCCGCAGTGTCCGTGGGCCGGCCTTTACACCGCGTCAATGGCCTGCAGCGCCAACGTCTCCCGGTCACGCTGTTCCTCGGCCACCAGCCGTCGCATCAACAGCGCCAGGGTCACCACGTCCTGGTGGTTGTGCTCGGCCACGCGGCGCAGGTTCACCGCGCTGCCCCCGCGCAGGTAGTTCAACCACGCCGCCGGGGCTTCCGAGCCGGGCAGGTCGTCTTCGCGCACGATCTGCAGCAGCTGACGTTCGATCGTGGCCAGCCGGCAGTTTTCCCAGGTACCGCGATAGCGGCGGCGGGTCGGGAACAGCAGGTCGACGTGATCCAGCGGGGTGATCGGGCAGCGCTGCCGCGCCAAACGGTAGCGGGTCTTGAGCAGCGGGGCGTCGTAGCAGCGGCCGTTGTAGCTGGAGAACACCGTGGTTGGCCGCAGCCACCCGGCGAACTCGCGCAGCATCGCGGTTTCGGCGGCCATCGTGGTCATCAGCAGCTGGCGGATGCGCAGGCCATCGCCGCGTTCGGGATGGGCGTGCCAGTCCGCGGCGCCGATCATGAAGGCGCGGGTGCCGGTACCGCCGGCCAGGCCAGTGGTTTCGGTATCGAAGAACAGCAGGTCCTGTGGCTGCACCTGTTCGCCCTCGCGCTTGGCGAAGGCGAGCGACAAGGGCTCGGTGGGAATGGCCTGCGCGACGAACGACTCGATCAGGAACAGGCCCGGCGCGATTTCCTCGCCCGGTACATGGCGGTCCTTGGCGTTCTCGCGCGGGTGGGCGGTGCTGAGGCTCCGCTCGCGCAGGCCGAGCAGCCGGCGCAGGCCACCGATCTCGGGCTTGCGCAGCGCGGGCGCCGGGAGGGCAGGCGCTGCCGGTGCGGTATCGCGTGCGGCCTCACCGGTGGGCTTGTGTCGGATTTCCTGCTCCACCCAGCCGAACACGGAGGCGGGCGCGGGCGTGCGCGCACGGGCGTCGTTGGCGGCGGCCGGGAGGGGCGCGGGGGCGGCGACGCCGGTAGCGATGGTGTCACCCGCATCGGATCGGCCCGCAGTGGCGATGGACGGATCACGGGCCGGCGCCGGCGTTGCATCACCGGCCTGCCGGCGCAGCAGGCGCAGCTTGTCCAGGCTCAGGCTCACGGGGCGACCATCTCGGCGCTCTGGCGCTCACGCTCGGCGGCAGACGGCAACGCCGCGCTGTCGAACAGCGCCAGCACCTTCAGGGCCAGTGCCTTGGGCGTGGTGGCATCGTCTTCCTGGCCGGCCAGGACCGGCCCCACGCAGGCGGGGCAGCCGGCCTTGCAGTCGCAGCCCTGCACCAGCTCGCGCGCGCGCAGCAGCAGCTCGGCCTGGCGCAGCCACAGCGGCTCGCTCAGGCCCACACCGCCGGGGAAGTTGTCGTACAGATACACCGTCGGCACGAACTGCTGCTGCAGCTCGATCGCGCTGGCATCGAACTCGGCGCCCCGCAGCTGCCCGCGGCCACTCTGGTCGGCCACCGCGAACCACGCGCCATCGCCATTGCCAACCGCCTTCTGCAGGTCGCGCGCATCGGCCATCACCGCCACCGTGGCGACGATGTGCAGCGCATACGCCGCGCCGAGGAAGCCGTCCAGCGCTTCCTGCTTGCTGTCGAACGCGGTCAGCAGCAGCGCCTGCGGCAACTGCCACCACACCGCCGTGGTGTGCAGCTCCTGGTCGGGCAGGTTGACCGGGCCGTAGCCGATGTTTTCATGGGTGTAGTAGCGGATCTTCTTGTAGCCGGCCACGCGGCGCACCACGTGCACTTCGCCGTGGTGCGAATCGCCGCGCCCGGCAATGCAGCCATCGAAGCGGTCCAGCACCTTGAGCTTGGTGAAGTCGATGCTGTCGGTGTAGTAGTCCACGTGGGTACGCGTGACATAGGCCTTGCGGCCTTCCCAGTCCAGCCGCTCCACCTGGTAGGGCGTGGATTGCACCATGTGGATGGCACCTTCGTACAGCGTCAGCGCGGCGGCGGAGTAATCCACCTCGGCGATGATCTGCTGCTTGCCGTCGCTGCGGTCCACCACCACGAAGTTGCCGTCGGCGACCGAGCGCAGGCTGACCGCGTTGGCCGGGTAGCTGTCGGCGATCCACTCCCAGCGGTCGCCCTCGCGATGCACGACCTCGGTCTCGGCCAGCGCTTCGAGGAAGACCAGCGGGTCGATCGGCCCGAACGGATCGCCGGCCAGGAAGGGCAGCTCGAAGGCGGCGCAGCGGATGTGGTCGAACAGGATCAGCGGCTGGTCCGGTGCGATGCGCGCATGCTCGGGCGAGGCCTCGGCGAAGAAGTCCGGATGCCGCACCACGTACTGGTCCAGCGGCTGCGAGCTGGCCACCATCACCCCCAGCGCGGGCTGCTGGCGACGACCGGCGCGGCCGAAGCGCTGCCAGGTCGCGGCGACGCTGCCCGGGTAGCCGTTGAGGATGACCACGTCCAGGCTGCCGATATCCACGCCCAGTTCCAGCGCCGAGGTGCTGACGATGCCGTCGATGTGCCCGGCACGCATCGCCCGCTCGGTTTCGCGCCGCTCGGTGGGCAGGTAGCCGCCGCGGTAGGCGCGGATGCGGGCCGGCTTGCGCGGGTCGTGGTCGAAGATGTCCTTGAGGTACTTGGTCAGCACTTCGACCATCAACCGACTCTGCGCGAAGATCAGCGTCTTCAGGCCGGATTTGATCGCTATGCGGGCAATGCGGTTGCTCTGCGAGCGGGCGGACGCACGCAGGCCGAGATCGGCGTTGACCACGGGCGGATTCCACAGCAGCACGTGCTTGGGCCCGCTGGGCGCACCGGATTCGGTGATCGCGGTGACCGGCGCTTCGATCAATGCCTCGGCATGCGCCTGTGGGTTGCCGATGGTGGCCGAGCACAGGATGAACTGCGGCTCCACCCCGTAGAACGCGCAGATTCGCTTGAGCCGGCGCAGCACGTTGGTAACGTGGCTGCCGAACACGCCGCGGTAGGTGTGCACCTCATCAATCACCACATAGCGCAGGTTCTCGAAGAACTGCGCCCACTTGGTGTGATGCGGCAGGATCGCTTGGTGCAGCATGTCCGGGTTGGAGACCACGATGTCGCCGTGCAGGCGGATCGCCTGGCGCGCATCGCCTGGCGTATCGCCATCGAAGGTGAAGGCTTTCACGCCCAGGTCGCCGGCGCGGTTGAGCTCCAGCAGCTCGGCCACCTGGTCCTGGGCCAGCGCCTTGGTCGGGAACAGGTACAGCGCCTTGGCCTTGCCCTGCATCGCCGCGCTGACCACGGGCAGGGTGTAGCACAGCGACTTGCCGCTGGCGGTGGGGGTGACGATGGCCACGTGCTCGCCGCGCTGGCTGGCCTCCCAGGCCTGCGCCTGGTGGCTGTAAAGCTGCTCGATGCCGCGCGCCTTCAGCGCATTGACCAGCGCGGCGGGCACATCGGCCGGGATCGGCGCGTACTGGCCCTCGCGGGCGGGAATCGTGAAGCTGCCGGTGATGCGGTCGTTGTAGCGGCGCTGCAGGCGTGCGGTCAGCAGCGCACCATCGCGCGAGGGCAGCCCATCGGTGGTGGCGAGGCGGCGTTCGGCGTCCTCGGTCCGCTTGGCGAGTTCGTAAGCCATGGTCACAACGGTCTGCAAAGGACGCTATGGAAACATGACCGCGTCTCAATGTCTGAGACATCGCGATGCGGGCCGGTGAATGGTTCAGTGCCCGCCGCGCCGGCCGGACAGGTGCCATCAACGAAATCTGACGCCGGCCTCCGTATGCTTTGAGGCCAGCCCGCAACCAACATGGATGGAGTCGCTGTGGCATTACGTGGAGAGCAAGGTGCAGCGTTGCTGGCCGGCCTGGTGCTGGCCGCTGCCGTGCAGGCACAGCAGGTGGCGCCACCCGACCCCGTGGAGCCGCCGCCTGCGCCGACGCAGGGGGATGTCACCACGCTGGGCGAGGTGCGTGCGCTCAAGCCCGACGACGAGCCGCTGGATCTGTACCGCTTCAAGAATCCGGTGCAGGTGCAGCCGAACCGGTTCAGCCGCACCTGGAGCGAACCCCCCTCGCCCGAGCAGGTCAGCATGAGCGGTGGCTATCTGATGATGGGCATCAACAAGGGGCTGGCCGCCGCGGCGCAGGGTGTGAACAAGCTCACCGGCGGACCCGACCAGATCCAGTCCGCGACCGCCCGCCCACCGCCGGAGTTGACCGACGACGAGCAGCGCCGGGCACAGCAGGTGTGTGTGCAGCAGGGGGGATGCCCGGCGCCGCCGGCGCGCTGATCTGGCAGGACAGCATCGCTCCGGCGCGCGTCAAGCGGGCCTCGCTCCCCGCCGCCGCTCCATCCACCACAGCAGCCCGGCCGCCAGCACGAAGGCGAGCAGCCATGGCCAACGCGGTCCTGGCGTTTCGATCACGCCGGCCGACGTTGCCGCGGTGCCCACGGCCAGACGCTGTGCGGTGGCCTCACGCAGCTGTTGGCGATGCAGCGATCGCGCAGCGGCCGGATCGAACACGTAGAACGCGTGGCGGCTCTCACCCTGCTGCAGCTGATGCCAGCCGGCCTGCGTCGGCCAGTAGCCGGCGCAGCGTTCCGCGCCGCTGGCCGGATCGATGCGCAGCGCAATGCGCGCGCCATCCGGTGCGCGCACCTGTGCAGGTTCCCGCAGCTGGCACAGCGCTACGCGCTCGCCGGCCCACGGGGTATCGGAGTCGACGCGTGGAGCATCTGCGGCGGGAAGTGGGCGCGCCACGCGGGCCAGTACGCCGCTCCACAGCTCGGCGTGGCGATCGTCGCGACCGGCCAGCACCAGTCGATAGCTGTCGGTGACCGGCAGCAGCGCAACACGGCCCCGGCCCAGCGGGCGATAGCCGCCGATCGCATTGCCCTTGTCATCGTGCAGCAGCGGTGTCGCGTCGTTGACCGTCACACCCAGCCGCTCCAGCACCGGCAGCGCAGCCTGGTGCGAGGCCGTGTCGGCTTCGTCGATGTAGGTGGTGGTGTCCGACGCGGGCCGCTGGGGACCACGGCGTGCCTGCAGCAACGCGGCATCGGCGTCGGCCGGCAGTGTCAGCGGGGCGGCCTGGTTGTTGCCGCTGATGGGCATACCCCAGCCGCGCAGCGCCTGGCGCGCGCTGTCGTTGAGGGGGCCGCTGGTGCGGACGAGCACGCCCAACCCACCGCGGATCGCCTGCTGCAGCGCGCTGCGTTGCACCGCCGACAGCCCGGCCAGACTGCGCTCATCGAGCAGCACGGCATCCGTCGCCGCCAGCGTCGCCGCAGTGAGCGCGACCGGTGCATCGCCGAGCGACACCCCACCGCCGGCATGGGCCTGCGCTTGTACGGCCAGCCCCGCATCGGTCGCCCAGCGACGCAGGTACTTCAACTCGGGCCCCGGCGCACCGGCCAGGATCAGCAGCCGCGGCGCTGCCGCGCCCACGGTGTCCACCGGTACCTCCAGCGTATCGACCACGTGCTGCCCGGCATCCAGCAGGCGCAGACGGAACGTGCTCTGCCCTGGCACGCGCGCGACACCATCAAGCTGCACGCGACCATCGGCCCTTGGCATTGCGCGGTCAACCACCAGCCCGGCCGGGTCCACAAGCTCGGCGCGTGCGTTCGGCACGCCCTGCGCACGCGCGCGGACGGTGAACACCGCACCGGGCGCAGCAACCGGTGGCGGCTGCAGTGCGATCCAGCCCTGTGGTGCGCTGGGCCATTCGATACGCACGCCACGGGGCAGCGCGGCATCGCGATCGCGGGCCGACAGGCCATCGCCGATCAACCGAAGGGAGGTGGGACCGGGATGCTGGCGCAACGCGGTGGCCAGGTCGGGCGCGGCGAGGGCGTCTGCCACTTTCGTCGCTTCCGGCAGTGCGACCACGGTCTCGCCCGGCGCCGCTGACCAGCGCACCTGATCGGCCGCGCCAGTCAGCACGGTCAGCTGGCCACCGGCCACGCGCTGCATCGGTGGCACCAGGGTCAGGTAGAGCAGCACAGTCGCCACGGCCTGCAACACCAGCAGGCTGGCGAACACACCGGGTGCCCGCGCCGGTCCACGCCATTGCTGCCAGCACAGACGCGCGCTGCTCAGCAGCAGCACGGCGAACAGCGCGATCAGGATCCAGCGCGGGTCGCTCACGGGGTGGCCTCCAGTGCATCCAGGTAGCGCTGACCCATGGCATCGGGGGCGTTGCGCCGGGCGACCTGCGGCAGTGGCCGCAGCAGCGCACGCCACAGCTGCGCGCGCAGGGCCTGGTGGCAGTCGGCGCAGTCCGGGGTGATGCGCAGTGTTTCGATGGCGGCGGCCAGGCTCAGCGGGTCCGGCAGGCGCGCTTCATTGCGTCGCAGCCAGTGGGTGAGTGCGTCCAGATCCGGCGCGCTGGCCGGATCGGCCAGCTGCTGCCAGACCTGCACGATGGCCTGGTCGGGTGCCTCCAGCGCACGCAGTGGCAAGGTGCGGCTGGCCAGGTCGGCGCGATCGCCGCTCATGCGTCGGCTCTCGTCGATCGGCGGCAGTTCCGGGCCGACCCGTGCCAGGTAGATGCGCTCGGCCTGCTGCACTTCCTTGATGAAGCCCAGCGCCTTGTAGGCGTAGGGCAGGGCACGCTCGGGCTGGCCCTGGCGCAGCTCGCCTTCCGACGACCACATCTGATCGAGCGCCGCCTTCAGCGTGGCGCGCGTCTTGGGATCGAGCAGGGTGGCGGCCTCGGCGTGATCGTGGGTATGGCCGTATTCGGAGAGCACGTCGGTGGCGCTGCCGAACACCGGGGCGCTGCCGTCGGTCGGCGCGCCATGATCGTGGTCGTCGTGGCCGGCCTGCGCCTGGGTCCTGGCATGGTCGCCATCGTGATCGTGATCGTCATCGTGCGCGGCCGCCGGTGTATCACTGGTCGGCAGGGCATCGCTGGTCGGCGGTGGCTTGGCCCCGCCTTCGCTTTCCTCGCCGAGGAACTGGCCATAGCGCAGGCGCAGGATCCGCTGGTCCACGCCGATCGCATCGGCACGCTTCACGAATTCCTCCGCCGGCAGCTGGCGACGCTGTTTGATCAGCGCTTCAGCGTCGATGATGATCTGGCGCTGGCTACGGAAATACGCGGGCAGGGTCTTCTTGACCATGCCCTCCATGTCGGTGCCCTGGATCTCCGCTGCGCTGGGCAGGCGCAGGATCACGCTGCTGCTCTGGGCGGTCTGCGCGCCGGGCGTGTGGGTGTCGCGCACGGTCAACTGCGCGATCACATCGTTGCCTTCGGTGGCGCCCAGCGCGGCGAGATCGAGCGTGCGCGCGAAGCGCCGCTGCGTCGCCGGTCCGGTGCCGACGAGGTTGAAGGTCTGCTCGCGGAAGGTGATGTTCTCGCCGCTGCCCTGGGCCAGGGTGACCTTCAACTGTGCCGCGGCAACCACGCCGTAGTCGTCGGTGGCCTCGAACTGCAGCGGCCACTGGCGTTGGCCGGGTGTCCCCAGCACGAGACTGCGGTCGGGAGCGATCACGCGCACCACGGGCGGGCGATCGGGCACCACATCGAGCCGGTACAGGCGGGTGTCGCGCAGGGCAGGCTCGGTGACCACGCGGTACAGCGCCGGACGCGTGGCGGTCCACTGCGTGGTCCATTGGTCGCCATCGCGTTGCAGCGCGATGCGCTGGCCATCGTGGAACTGGAGCGCAGCGGCCTGCGGTTGCGCCGAGAAGCGCAGCGACCAGTGCAGGCGGCTGTCCTGCGGGACCTTGCCGTCCAGCGTGCTCTGCACACGCGCGGCCTGCCCGGTGTAGGCCGGGGCGGTGATCTCCAGCCGGGCGGAACGCAGCTGCGGTGGCTGCGCGGGTGTGGCCGGCGGTGCCGCCGCGCCCGGGAACAGGGGCGCCGCGTTATGGCCGCGTGGCCAACTCAGCGCCAGTGCCATTACCACCAGCGACGTGATCACCGAGGCCAGCAGCCACCGGCGCGGCCAGCGTGGCCGCAGTTCGGGCATGCGCGCCTGCAGGGCGGCGGCGACATGCGTGCGCTGCCGCTGCTGCAACGGGTTCAATGCCGCCGGTGGGGCAAACAGCAGGTCGGCACTGTCCTGTGCGACCGGATGGTCGTTCAACCGGCGGACCAGCCATTGGCGATCCAGACCACGTGCGCGCCAGGTCGCCACGCCGACGCTGACCAGCAACGTCGACAGCAGGACTACCGTAGCCGCGTTGAAGCCGGCCAGCCGCCACGCCACCGCGCTGATCGCCAACGCGGCCGGCACCGCGAGCAGGGTGGTGATCCACCACTGCCGCCGGCGCGCGCGCTGCCAGGCGTGCTGGATGGCAGCGTTCATGCGCCGGCTCCGCGGCGCGGTGAGGTCGCGATCACCCGTTCCAGCGCGAACAGCAGCACGATCAGCACCAGCAGCCAGGGGCTCAGCTCGCGCGGTGCGGGCAGCGGCGTGGCGCCGCCGCGCAGCGGCTGCTGTGTCGCTGCCGCGGCGAGGGTCGGCGGGGCGGGTGCGGCGAGGACGGCCAGCAACTGGCGCGGGAAGCCGGGATCGCGCAGCACCGGCAGGGCCGTCGGCGTCAGCGGCGACGCGAAGCGCAGCAGGCGACCCTGTCCTTCGGACCGCTGTTCCAGCACCACTGCACCGTCTGCATCGCGCAGGACGGGCATCCAGCCGGCCTCCGCAGCACCGGGCGCGACCAGTACGCTGCCGCCCTGGTGCACCCACGCCTGCCAGGCAGCAGGCAGCGGCGCAGCGGCGAGCCACACGCCGGTCTGCCCGGCATCGGGGGCGGTACCGGCACCGCGGGCAGGAGACAACGCCTGGTTGGACCAGGCACGCTGCAGCGCGGCCAGCACGCGCTGCTCGCCTTCTGCGATCTCGCCACCGACCTGTAGCACCGGCGGTGCGGCGGTGCGCGTGCTGGCCGGCGCCAACGGCACCGGCCGCCAATCCACGGCACGCGACAGGCGCGGCCGCTCGCCATCCAGTCCGGGCATCGGGTCGGGCACGTACACCGTCAGCGGTGCGCCGGCAGGCAGTGTCTGGTCCAGCTCACGCAGCAGGCTGGACAGCGCGGAAGCGGTCGCCGGGGCGGCATCGGCCAGTGCGGGGAAGCCCGGAGCCAGCCAGCGCCAATCTCCCTTCGCGTCCTGGCCACGCAGGGCCGTACCGTCCAGACCAGGGGCGACCACCGTGACCGGGTGGATGTCGGCGGCGCCACCGTGCAGCACCGGCCGCGCCAGCAACAGGGCCAGTGTAGCCAGCAGCAGCAGCCGCACCAGCAGCAGCGGCCACTCGTCGAAGCGGATCTTCTGGCGCGGCCGGATCCGGGCCTGCAGCCAGCGCAGCGCGGCGAAGTCGAGTGGCGCGTACTGATGCCGCCGCGCCAGGTGGATCAGCAGCGGGACCAGCCAGGCGGCCAGTGCCAGCAGTCCGAGCGGAAACAGCAGGCTCACGCGCCGCCTCCGGCACCGAGCAGCGCCCGCAGCGGCTGATCCAGCGGCTGGTCGAGATAGCCGGTGGCATGCACGATGCCGCTGCTCTGCAGCCGCGCCTGCAACGCGCGCTGGGCGGTATCGAAACGGGCCAGGTATTCGGCACGGATCGCACGGCCATCGCCCAGCAGCTCCTCGCCGGTTTCCGGATCGCGGAAGCGGTGGCCGTCGGTGAACGGGAAATCGCGCTCTTCGGCGGTCAGTACCTGCAGGTGCAGCACCTCGCGGCGGGCGGCGGCCAGCCGTTCCAGCAGCACGATGCTACCTTCGTCGAAACCGTCGCCCAGCGCGACCAGCAGGTCGCCGGCCTGCACCCGCTCCCAGACCGGGGCCAGGGAAGTGACCGGCGGCCACGTGCCGCTGGCCCGAAGTTGGCGCAGCAGCAGGTGCACGCGGTCGCGCTGGCGCGGGCCGTGCCCGGCGGGGACCAGTTGCACGCTCTCGCCGCTGATGGCGATCACGCCGAAGCGGTCGCTTTGCTGCAGGGCCAGTTCGACCAGGCAGGCGGCGGTGGCGCAGAGGTAGTCCAGGCGCGACCAGTCCGGTCGCGCACGGTCGCTCTGGCGCGCCGAGGCGGTCGCATCGATCAGCACCCAGGTCGTGATCGGGCTTTCGCGTTCGGATTCACGCACGAAGAAGCGGTCCGAGCGCGCGTAGAGCTTCCAGTCGATCTGGCGCAGTTCATCGCCAGGTTCATAGGCGCGGTACTGCGCAAACTCCAGCCCGGCGCCGCGGCTGCGGCTGGCGTGCTGGCCGATGCCGTGCGCGCCGCGTGCACGCCGTGGCAGCAGCCGCAGCGCCTTCAGGCGGCTGCGGACATCGGCGGGGATCGCGATCGGTACGTTGCGGCTCACGGTGTGCGGATCAACCCGGGAACGGCACGGCCTGCAGCAGCGCGGCGACCACGTCGTCGGCGCTCTTCTGCTCGGCCTCGGCAGCGAAGGACAGCAGCAGGCGGTGACGCATCACCGGTGCCGCCAGCGCCTGCACGTCCTCGCGGGTGGCCGCGAAGCGGCCCTGCAGCAGCGCGCGCGCCTTGGCCGCCAGCACCAGCGATTGCCCGGCACGCGGGCCGGCGCCCCACTTGATCCACTGGTTCACCGCCGCCGGTGCGTCGCTGCCCGGGCGGCTGGCACGCACCAGGCGGGTGATCCAGGTGAGTACGTCGTCGCTGATGTGGACCTCGCGCACGGCTGACTGCAGCGCCAGGACCTCGTCAGCCTCCATCACCTTGGGGACGCTGCCGTTGGCGCTGCCGGTGGTCTGCAGCAGGATGTCGCGCTCTTCCTGTTCGGTGGGGTAATCCACCCGCACGTGCAGCAGGAAGCGGTCCAGCTGGGCTTCGGGTAGCGGGTAGGTACCGGCCTGCTCGATCGGGTTCTGCGTGGCCAGCACGAAGAATGGCGCCGGTAGCGCATAGGTGGTGCCGGCGTAGCTGACGGTGCGCTCCTGCATCGCCTCCAGCAGTGCGGCCTGGGTCTTGGGCGGGGTGCGGTTGAGCTCGTCGGCCAGCAGCAGGTTGGTGAAGATCGGGCCCTTCTGGAACCGGAAGTGACGGTGCCCGGTGCCGTGGTCCTCTTCCAGCAGCTCGGTACCGAGGATGTCGCTGGGCATCAGATCGGGGGTGAACTGCACGCGCCGGAACTGCAGCTCCAGTGCCTGCCCGAGCGAGCGCACCAGCAGGGTCTTGCCCAGCCCGGGCGCGCCCTCGAGCAGGCAGTGGCCGCCGGCCAGCAGGCCGATCAGCAGCTGCTCGACCACGGCGTGCTGGCCGACCACCGCCTGGGCGAGCGCGCCGCGCAACTGCTGCAGTTTGGGGAGAAGGGCATCAAGGCGGTCGGTCGTCATAAGGCACTCGCAGGATCGGCGTAGAGCCACGCCATGCGTGGCTGAAAAAGCAGGAAGAAGCTCAGCTGTTCAAGGCATACATCACGATGTTGACCGCGAAACGGGTGTTGTCTTCGGCCAGGAAGCGCTTGTTGCGCCAGTCGTAGTCCCACTCGCACCCGTAATCCTTGTTGCTGTAGAGCACGCCGAGGCGGCCATCGATCTGGATGCCCTTGAGGTAATCGTGGACCAGATCATCGCCCCAGCCATTGAGCTCGAACCCGGTGGCCGGCGGGCCCTCGGGGAAGCGGAAGAAACTGCGGTAGAGCGCGTGGTTGTTGGGCAGCTTGTTCAGCGCCTTCGGCCCGAACAGCTTGGCCATCTGTGCTTCAAAGGACTTCGCGAACAGACCATCGATATCGTGGTTGCAGTCATCGACGAACACGAAGCCGCCATTGCGCACGTAACGCACGAAGTTCTGCCGCTCGGCGGCATTGAACTCGACCAGCTTGTGCCCGGCCAGATAGCAGAACGGTGCCTCCAGCATGCGCGGATCGGACAGCGCGATCACGTGCTCGGTGGGGTCCACGCGCAGGGTGGTGTAATCGATCAGCGAGGTGATCACGTTGGACGGCATGCGCGCGTCCACGTCCCAGTCGCCGGAGTCGTACTTGAGGCGGGTGAACCAGAAGTCGTACCGCCCGGCCTGGGCGCGCGCCGGCGCGGGCAGGGCCGCGAACGCCGCACTGCCCAGCATCAGCCGCAGGAACTGTGCGCGGTTCATCGCCGCGCACGTTCCCGGGAGCAACCGGCCAGCCGGGGAGACGGCCAGTGGCCGTCACGACCGTTCATCAGACCGCGTCGGACAACGAGGTGAAGGTGAAATCGCGCAGCTTCATCGGCGGGATCATCATCACCAGGCTGGATTCGTCACCGGCCACACGCACCGGCTTGCCCAGCTCTTCGATGTTGTTGAGCATGATCACCGGCGACTCGTTGAAGCGGAAGTTCTTCACCGGGTGCTTGATCTGGCCGTTCTCGATGTAGAAGGTGCCATCGCGGGTCAGGCCGGTCAGCAGCACGGTCTGCGGATCGACCATGCGGATGTACCAGGTGCGCGTGACCAGGATGCCCTTCTGGGTGCCACGGACCAGCTCGGCCGTGCTCTTGTCGCCGCCGGACATCAGCAGGTTGCCCGGCCGCGCGTTGGCGGTCTTGCCCTGCTTCTGCGCCCAGAAGCGGGAGTAGTTGAGGTTGGCGATCTTGCCGTCCTTGATGATGTCCAGCTTCTCGCGCGGCTGGCCTTCGTTGTCCCACGGCAGCACGGCGGCTTCGGGGTGCCACGGGTCGGCGACCATGGTCACGCGCGGGTCGTAGACCTGCTCGCCCAGCTTGTTGCCGCCGCCCTTCCTGGACAGGAAGCTGCGGCCTTCATCGGCCGAGCGCGCATCGAAGAAGTTCATCATGAAGCTGATCAGGCCGGCCGCGGCCGCCGGCTCCAGGATCACCGTGTACTTGCCCGGCTCCAGCGCCTTGGCTTCGGCCGATTCGGTGGCCTTGCGCATGGCGATGCGGATGTCCTGGTCGGCCTTGAAATCGGCGGCATCCTTGAGGTTGCGACCGACCCAGCCCGAGCCGCGGCCATCTTCGGTACGCACGGTGCAGGTGTAATCGAAGTTGGTGCCGCGCTGGTAACCGAAGTTGCCGTTGCTGTTGGCGGTGGCCTGGAAGCTCTGGCCATCTTCCAGGAAGCCGGCCGCGATCAGGCCGTTGCCACGGCACGGTGCGATCGAGTCGGCGGCAACCTTGGCGCGGAAGGCCGGGTCGATGGCCGCGGTGGATTCGCTGAAGGTCGGGCTGGGCCGGTAGGTCTGCTTGCCGATCGCCGGCAGGAACTCCGGGTTCTCCGGGGCCAGGCGGGCCAGATCCTCGGCGCGGCGCACCACGCGTTCCAGCGCGGCATCGTCGAATTCGTTGATCGAGGCGGTGCCGACGCGCTTGCCGAAGGCGACCGTGACGGCCAGTTCGGTGTTGTCGACGATGCCGCTGGTGGAGACATTGTTCAGTGCGAAACGGATGTTGCCGTCGATCGAGCCGGCCAGCACGGCGGTGCATTCATCGGCCTTGGAGAGCGCGATGACCTTGTCGAGGATGGCCTTGGCCTGGGCTTCGGTGAAGATACTCATGGATTGGGGCTCCTGACCGGTCAGCCGAGGCTGCGCGCGGTGTTGATGACGTTGATGCCGTTGAAGCGCGCGGTGGACGAACCGTGCGAGACCGCCGAGACCTGGCCGGGCTGGCCCTTGCCGTCGAAGAACGAACCGCCCAGGCGGTAGTCGCTTTCATCGGCGACAGCGGTACAGGCGTTCCAGAACTCCGGCGTGCGGATCTGGTAGGCCACGTCCTCGAGCATGCGGGTGATCTGGCCGTTCTTGATTTCATAGAACAGCTGGCCACCGAACTGCGCGTTGTACCGCTGCTGATCGATGGAGAACGAGCCGTCGCCGATGATGTAGATGCCGTTCTCGACGTCCTTGATCATGTCGGCCACGCTCAGCTTGGTCTTGCCCGGTGCCATGGACACGTTGGCCATGCGCTGGAACTGCACGCTGGACCACGAATCGGCATAGCAGCAACCGTCGGACTCGGTCTTGCCGAGGATGTGGGCCTGGTCGCGGATGGTCTGGTAATCCACCAGCTTGCCTTCGCTGATCAGGTCCCAGCGCTTGGTCTTGACGCCTTCATCGTCGTAGCCGACCGCGCCGAGGCTGCCCGGCTGGGTCTTGTCGGCGAAGATGTTGACCTTGTCGCTGCCGTACTGGAAATGCTGCTCGCGCTTGTCCAGCGTGGCGAAGCTGGTGCCGGCGTAGTTGGCTTCGTAGCCGAGCACGCGGTCCAGTTCCAGCGGATGGCCGACCGACTCGTGGATGGTCAGCCAGGTGTGCGACGGATCCAGGATCAGGTCGTACTTGCCCGGCTTCACCGACGGGGCCTTGAGCTTCTCCTGCGCCTGCCTGGCCGCGGCGATCGCATCGGCCTTCATGTCGTAGGAGTTGCGGTAGTTGACCACGCCGTTGGGCGAGACCGCCTTGCCGGTGCCGACGCCATCGAGGTACTCGTAGCCCAGGCCCATCGGCGAGGACAGCCCCGAGCGGGTGCGGAACTTGCCGGTGCTCTTGTCGATGGCGGTGACCGTCATCGGTGCCCAGATGCGGTGCACGTCCTGGTCGATGTAGGAGCCGTCGGTGGAGGCGAAGTACTTCTGCTCGTTGACCAGGAACAGCATCGAGTTGACGAAGCTGGCGCCGGCGCCCATCGCGCCTGCATTGACGTCCAGCAGCAGCTCGACCTTTTCCTTGATCGGCACGTCCATCGCGTTCTTGCGGATCGGGGTGCGCCAGGACACCTCACCCACGCCGGGCGCGGCAGCCAGCTGCACCGGGGCGGTCTGCACTCCGGCGTTGGCCTTGGCGATCGCCGCGGCCTGCTGTGCGGCGCGGGCCACGTCGGTGGTGCCGAGCTGGTTGGTGGCGGCAAAGCCCCAGGCGCCGTTGACGATCACGCGGATGCCCACGCCGGTCGACTCGGTGTTCACCACGTTCTGGACCTTGTCCTCGCGGGTGATCACGTACTGGCGCAGGTAGCGGCCGATACGGACATCGCAGTAGGTCGCGCCCGCCTGGCGCGCAGCGGCCAGGGCGGCGTCGGCCAGGCGCTTTTTCAGGGCCGGGTCGAGGCTGCTCTGCAGTTGCTCGGCGGCAATGACCTTGCCGAAGAACGACGGCACGATCAGTCCGCCAGCGGTAAGCCCGGTCAGGGCGAGAAAGTCACGTCTTTGCAAGGCAGCTCTCCACGTCGGTGTGGGGGTGGCAGGGAAACAGCGACATCAGGGCGACCGCCGCGGCGGCACAGCCGATTCTTGCGGCCATGCGTGCGCCGCGGTAGTGACATTCGGCACGGAGCAGGGACGGGCTCATCCCAGGCTGCGTGCGGTGTTGATGATGTTGATGCCATCAAAGCGCGTGGTCGCCGAGCCATGCGAGACCGCAGAGACCTGGCCCGGCTGGCCCTTGCCATCGAAGAACGAGCCGCCGAAGCGGAAATCGCGCTCATCGCAGATCGCGCTGCAGGCATTCCAGAACTCTGGCGTGCGGATCTGGTAGGCGGCATCCTCGACCATGCCGGTGATCTCACCGTTCTTGATCTGGTAGTACAGCTGCCCACCGAACTGCGCGTTGAAGCGCTGCTGGTCGATCGAGTACGAGCCGCGGCCGTGGATGTAGATGCCGTTCTCCACGTTCTTGATCATGTCGGCCACGCTCAGCGGGGCCTTGCCCGGCGCCAGCGACACGTTGGCCATGCGCTGGAACTGCACGCTGGACCACGAATCGGCGTAGCTGCAGCCGTGGCTTTCCTTCTCGCCGAGGAGGTGCACCTCATCGCGGGTGGCCTGGTAGTTGACCAGGATGCCGTCCTTGACCAGGTCCCAGCGCTTGGTTTTCACGCCTTCATCGTCGTAGCCCACCGCGCCCAGGCTGCCCGGGGCGGTCTTGTCGGCGAAGAAGTTGACGATGTCGCTGCCCCAGCGGAAGCCCGCCTCGCGCTTGTCCAGCGTGGCGAAGCTGGTACCGGCGTAGTTGGCTTCGTAGCCGAGCACGCGGTCAAGCTCCAGCGGGTGGCCGACGTTCTCATGGATGGTCAGGAACAGGTTGGACGGGTCCAGCACCAGATCGTACTTGCCCGGCTTGACCGACGGCGCCTTGAGCTTTTCACGGGCGTGGCGGGCGGCAGCAATGGCATCTTCGACCGGGTCGTAGGAATCGCGGTAGGCGACCACGCCGCCCGGCAACGCGATCTTGCCGCGCGCGTCGCCATCGAGGAATTCGTAGCCCATGCCCATCGGCGAGGACAGCCCGGCGCGCGTACGGAACTTGCCGCTGGCCTTGTCGATCGCGGTGGCGGTGAACGGCAGCCAGATCCGATGCACGTCCTGGTCGATGAACGAGCCGTCGCTGGAGGCGAAGAACTTCTGTTCGTTGACCAGGAACAGGGTGGAGTTGATGAAGTCGGCGCCGGCATTGAGCGCGGCCGCATTCAGCGACAGCAGCATCTCGACCTTGTCCTTGATCGGTACCGCCATCGCGTTCTTGCGGATCGGGGTCTTCCAGCTCACGTCACCCACGCCGGTCACCGGCGCCAGCTGCACCGGGCGGCTCTGGATGCCGGCGTTGGCGCGGGCGATCGCCGCGGCCTGCTCGACCGTGGCCAGCACCGCGGCCGGGGTCTGCTGGTGGGTGGCGGCAAAGCCCCAGGCGCCGTTGACGATCACCCGGATGCCGATGCCCGAGGATTCGCTGTTGGTGACGTTCTGGACGTTGGCCTCGCGGGTGATGATCGCCTGGTTGAGGTACCGGCCGATGCGCACATCGCAGTAGCTGGCACCGGCGCGTTTGGCGGCGGCAAGCGCGGCCTCGGCCAAGGCCTTGCGGCGACCCACATCGCCCGGTTCGAGCAGCTGCTCGGCGGCGATCAGCCGGCCATGCGGCAGTACCAGGCCCGCCAGGCCCATTCCAGACAGCGCTAGAAACTCACGACGTTGCACAGCTCACATCCCCCAAGGACGGCCGGCGGCGCGCAGGCGGCCGGCGTTGGACAAGTCTTCGACTTTCGGTGGCATCGCACAGTGGCACAAGTGACTGCGGTCATGGTTGGATGGACATCGATTCCCTGCCGATGTGACATTGCGATGAGCCAGATACGCTGGTCCGAGGCCTGCGACCGCAACCGCGCGCCGATCCTGGCGGTGCTGCAGCGCCACCTCGCCGACCGCCACCGGGTGCTGGAGATCGGCAGCGGCACCGGCCAGCACGCCGAGTCCTTCGCGGCGGCACTGCCCCACCTGCAGTGGCAGGCGAGCGACCATCCGGATCACCTGCCGGGCATCGCCGAGCGGCTGGACGCCGCGGGCCTGCCCAACACACCGGCCCCGTGGCCGCTGCAGGCCGTGTTGTCCCCCGCGCCCGGGCTCGGGCCGCTGCCGCCGGACGCGCCGTTGGCGTTCGATGCGGTGTTCAGCGCCAACACCCTGCACATCATGAGCTGGGCGCACGTCCAGGCGCTGTTTGCCGGGCTGCCGGCCGTCATGGCGGCCGGTGCCGTGCTCTGTATCTACGGTCCGTTCAATGCCCATGGCGAGTACAGCAGCGACAGCAACCGCCAGTTCGACGCATGGCTCAAGGCGCGGGACCCGGCCTCGGGCATCCGCGACGCCGAGGCGGTGGATGCGCTGGCGGCGGGGGCGGGCCTGCAGCTGATCGAGGACGTGGCGATGCCGGCCAACAACCGCCTGCGGGTGTGGCGGCGCGCCGGCTAGCGCCGACCGCTGGTCGGCCGCGCTTGGTGTCCGGCGCATGCTGCGGTTAGGATCAGGAGGGGAGGTTGTTGTGACAACCTGGGGGAGTTTGCATGGCAATTGCAAGACAGATGGTGGCCGGCGTGATGCTGGCCATGGGGGCGTGTGTGTTCAACGCGTCGGCGCAATCGCTGCCGGCCGTGCAGGAGTTCTACTTCGACAACGACGTGGCGGCCGCCCCGATGGTGGTGGTGCAGGGCCAGGGCGGGGAGCTCGTCGACCAATTGATGAAGCAGCGCGAGCGCGGCCGCAAGAGCCTGGAAGCGACCGTGCAGCTGGCCGGCGTGGCGATCGCGCAGGGCCGGCCCGAGTTGGGGCGCAGTCTGTACGAACAGGCCGCGACGACCGCATCGGCCAGTTCGGTGCCCGGTCGGTCGGTGCGCTGGAACTACGGCTGGGATCTGTTCCGGCTGGGTGAGGCCGACGCGGCGTTGGTGCAATGGACCGCGGCGCAGAACACGCTGCGCGGGAATCCGGCATGGGTGCCGCCCACCTTCGCGCTGGCGCTGTGGACGCTGGGCCGCAAGACCGAAGCCGTGCAGTGGTACGCCGCCGCCGTGCGCACCGAGCCGCAACAGTGGAGTGGGGCCGATCGCTACGCCGAACTGCTGCCTGGTTGGCGCGACAGCGAGCGCAGCACGCTGGCCGAGGTGCAGCGTGCATGGGCCGAGAAGCCACCGGCCTGGCCATGATTCCGCAGGCCGGCCCGTGCAGGCGGGCTGGCCGGCCATAGCGCGGGCGATGCGGGCTTCGACCATGGTCGGAACATGCCATGCAGGCGATTGGGCTAGGCTGTCGCGATGGCTTTCGACGCATTCGCTCTGATCGTGACCATGCTCGGCCTGGGCATGGCGTTCTCGCGCCTGCGCGCGCTGCCGGAGAACACGGCCGATGTGCTCAACCGCATCGTGCTGTACGTGTGCCTGCCGGCGGCGGTGCTGATCTATGTCCCGCGGCTGCATCTGGACACCAGCCTGATCGGGCTGGTCGCCACGCCGTGGCTGTTGATGCTGTGCACGCTCGCACTGGTGAGCCTGGCCACGCGCGCGTTCGGCTTCGCCCGGGATGTGCATGCGGTGCTGCTGATCTGTGTGGCGCTGGCCAATTCCAGCTTCATCGGCTATCCGATGGTGCGTGCCCTGCTAGGCGATCACGTCCTGCCCTATGCGGTGGTCTACGACCAGTTCGGCACCTTCGTGCTGCTGTCCACCTTTGGTCTGTATGTGATCGCGCGCTACAGCGGCGACACCCCGCCCACCGCCGCGCAGATCCTGCTGCGGATCGCGAAGTTCCCGCCGCTGTGGGCGTTGCTGTTCGCGCTGACCCTGATGCCTGAGCAGCCGCCGGGCTGGATCGGCACCGGGCTGAAGCAGCTGGCCGATGCGATGCTGCCGCTGGTGATGTTGGCGGTCGGTTTTTCGATCCAGCTGCGCCTGCCATTGGACGAGCTCAAGCCGCTGGGCATCGGGTTGCTGTTGAAGCTGCTGGTGATGCCGGCGCTGGCGCTGCCGATCTCGTGGGGGTTCGGCCTGCAGGGTGCGATGCTGCAGGCCAATGTGCTGGAGTCGGCGATGCCGACCATGATCACCGCCGCCGCGCTGGCGATGTCACATCGCCTGGCCCCGCGCCTGGCTGCCGCGCTCGTCGGCTACGGCATCCTGCTGTCGCTGGTGACGCTGCCGGCGTGGGTGTGGGTGCTGCAGCGCGGGGCCGGTCTTCCTGGGTCGTCATGATCAGGCAGCCGGCAGCCGGCTGACGGTCGGGCGCTACCCGTCCGCGCTGACGGTGCGCCCGCGGGCCCACTCGCGCAGCGCGGTGACCTGCTCGGCCATCAGCACCGACAACGGCCGGCTGCCGCGGATCTCCTGCATCAGCAGCTGGGTATCCAGCCCGCGTGATTCGGCGTGTGCGGCGTACAGCCCGGCGACCACCGCCTGTTCGATCTCCGCCCCGGAGAATCCGTCCGCCGCGGCCGCCAGCGCCGGCAGCGCGAAATCGTCGGCGTTGAGCTGGCGCTTGCCCAGGTGCAGGCGCAGCAGTTCCACCCGGGTGTTGGCATCGGGCAGGTCGACGAAGAAGATCTCATCGAAACGCCCCTTGCGCAGCAGCTCGGCCGGCAGCTCATGGACCTGGTTGGCGGTCGCGACGATGAACACCGTGCCCTTGCGTTCGGCCAGCCAGGTCAGCAGGTGGCCGAGCACGCGGCGCGAGACGCCACCATCTTCGCCGCCACTGGCCAGGCCTTTCTCGATCTCATCGATCCACAGCACACACGGCGTCAGCTGCTCGGCCGAGGCCAGCGCATCGCGCAGGTTCTTCTCGGTCTCGCCGTGGTACTTGTCATACAGGCTGCCGAAATCCAGCCGCAGCAGCGGCACGCCGAAACCGGCGGCCGTCGCCTTGGCCAGCATCGACTTGCCGCAGCCCTGCACGCCCAGCAGCAGCATGCCCTTGGGCGGGTCCAGGCCCGCCGGGCCGGCGCCGCCGAGGAAGACCGGGCGGCGCTGGTTGACCCAGCGCTTGAGCCGGTTGGCACCGGCCACGTCGGCGAAGCGGGTGGTGTCGTATTCGTAGTGCAGGTGTCCGGCGCGGTTGAGCAGCTCGAACTTGAGCCGGGCCAGCTGCGGCAGGTCGTCCTGGCTGAGCGCACCGTCGGCGAAGATCAGCTGGCGGGCGATCCGCCGCGCGTCGACCAGGCTCAGCCCGCGCAGGTTGTGCAGGATCTTCTGGACCGCCTCGTTGTCCACCTCCACGCGCCGCCCGCCATGTTCGCGGGCATAGGCTTCGGCTTCCTCGCGCAGCATCTTCAACAGCGCGTTGAGGTCGGGCAGGCGCGGATTGAAACGGGTGGCCAGCGCTTCCAGCTCGGCCGGCAGCTCCACCTTGGCCCCGATCAGGACCAGCACGTGGGCCTGGCAGTGGCGCCGCTGGATCAGGTCGCGCAGGGCGCGCTGGTGGCTGGCATAGCCCAGGTAGGGATGGAAATCGAGCAGCAGGTAGATGCCGCGCTGCTCGGCCTGGCGGATCATCTGCAGGGCCGCGCTGGCGTCGGGCGGGCCGACCGGGTCGTCCTCGCGGTCCATGTCGATCCGGCGCAGCCCCTCGGTGATCGACCAGCGGTGCAGGGCGCGCCAGACATGCATCAGGGTCTGCCGGAACAACTCCACCACCCGGCCTTCATCCTGGGTCTCGATGATGATCAGCGGGGTGTTGGCGCGGATCAGCGCGCTCAGGTCCTGTAGTTCGCTCATGCGGGCGGTCAGTCCATTGGAACCATCCACGATAGCAAAGCCGTGGGCGCCGGTTCTGGTTCAGCGCCGCGACTATCTCCGTCACAGGCGCCGGTGTAGGCTGCGGAAACGTTCCCCGGAAGCGAGGCCTGCATGAAGACGATCCTGGTGGCCGGTTCCAAAGGCGGGGTGGGCAAAACCACCGTCGCCACCCACCTGGCGGCGCATTCGGCATTGGAAGGCAAGCGGACCGTCCTGGCCGATGCCGATCCACAGGGCTCCAGCACACGCTGGGCACAACGCCGCTCGGTCCTGGAAAGCGCCGTGCTGCCGATCGACGTGTACCGCAAAAAGAGCTGGGAACGACTGGTTCCCGACGGCACCGACGAAGTCATCATCGATGCGCCGGCCGGTGCGATGGCCGACGATATTCCGCATTTCCTTGACGTTGCCGATGCGGTGGTGGTTCCCGTGCTGCCGTCCGCGCTGGACATCGAAGCCATCGTCGGCTTCCTCAACAGCCTGTCGCGCGTGGCCCGCGTCCATGACCGCAGCCTGCCGGTCGGGTTGGTGCTCAACCGCACCAAACCCTGGACGCAGACCTCGCAGCAGGCGATACAGATGTTGGCCGATTGGCCTTACGAGGTCGTTGCGCAGTTGCGCGACAGCCAGAGCTATGTGGTGATGGTCGGGCTGGGACGGAGTCTGTTCGACTACCGCTCGGCCCAGGTGCGCGAGCACCAGAGTGACTGGGAGCCGCTGTTGAAGTGGCTGAAGAAAGCCTGACACGAGAGATCCCATGCGAGAACTGATACTGCTGCGTCACGCCCATGCCGAAGCCGCCAGCACCGGCCAGGCCGATCTGGACCGCCCGCTGTCGCCGGTCGGTCTGGCCGAAGCCGAGGCCGCCGGCCGCTGGCTGAAGGAAAACAACCTGCTCCCCGACTGCGTGCTCTGCTCGCCGTCGCGGCGTACCCGCGAAACCCTGGAGGCCGTGCTGGGCATCACCGGCTTCGTCGAAAAGCGCCTGGAGGATGCCGTCTACGAGGCCACCCCGGGCACCTTGATGGGGCTGATCGATGCGCGCCGGGACGTCGACCGCCTGCTGGTGGTCGGGCACAACCCGGGCCTGGAACAACTGGTCGCCCTGATGAGCGAGGGCACCAGCAGTGACTACCGGGGCATGCCACCGGGCGGAATCGCGGTCCTGGCCTTCGACCGTGAGGCTGCCATCGAGCCGGGTGTGGCCAGCCTGACCGCCTTCTGGTGGCCGTAACCCGTGTGGGCAGTCCGCGCGGCGTGGGTCGGGCTGCTGTTGATGGCAGGGGCGGCCCATGCCGCCCCGCCCTCATCGGTGCCGGCCGCCACCAGCCAGGCCCTTGCCTTCGATACGGCCACCTCGCGCTTCGGGTTTGAGATCCGGACGCGGCTGGGGCAGCGCATCGAGGGCATCTTCCCCCGCTTTGAAGGCAACATCGAAGTGCTCTCCGACGGCCGCCACCAGGTGCACCTGCGGATGTTCACCCGCTATGTCGAGATTCCCGGCAAGGCGCGCTACACCGGCTGGATGCGGGGCGAGGAGTTCTTCGACGCGGCCCGCTACCCGGTCGTGGAGTTCGACTCGCTGCCCTACTGGCCCGAGGTGGTCGACAAGGGGGGCAGCATCCAGGGCCGGCTGATCCTGCGCGGGGTCAGCCACCCGGAAACGCTGCGGGTCGAGCCACCGCAGTGTGCCCGGGCCGGGTATGATTGCGACGTGGTCAGCCGCGGTACCGTCCAGCGTGGCCGGTATGGAATGGACAGCTGGCAGCTTGCCCTGAGTGATCGAGTGACCTTTGTATTGCGTGCGCGTCTGAGCGAGGCGCCGAAACCGTGAACCCATTGCTGCGTCTGTTGGTGCTGGCAACGCTGTTGCTGGGCAGCGGCTGTGCTTCGCTGTCCAACGCCGAGCGCGACCGTGCCGCCGGCATCGCCGTACAGGCGCGTTCGACCGTGGTCGATTGCGCCCAGCCGGACCGCTGCGCGCTGGATTCGCCGCTGCGTGCCCTCGGTGGCCGCGCCTTCGCCGAATCGCACGCCGGCCAGCCGCGGCACTACGCTACCATCCTCGACGAAGGGGAAGTTTCCCTCGTCGCGCGCTTGAACCTGATCCGCAGCGCCACGCGCAGCATCGACCTGCAGACCTACATCTTCGACAAGGACGACAGCGCCCGGCTGGTCCTGGACGAACTGCAGGCGGCCGCACGCCGCGGGATCAAGGTGCGGGTGCTGATCGACCAGCTCTCGGCGATCTCCGACCTGGAGATCCTCGGCGCCCTGTCCGGCAGCCATGCCAACTTCGAACTGCGGGTCTACAACCCGACCTTCGGCAAGGCGCGCCTGAACTACTTCGATTACGCCGCCAGCGTGGTGTGCTGCTTCCGCCGTTTCAACCAGCGCATGCACAACAAGCTGCTGGTGGTCGACGATGCACTGGGCGTGGTCGGTGGGCGCAACTACCAGGACGACTATTACGACTGGGACAGCGAATACAACTTCCGCGACCGCGATGTGATCGTGGCCGGCCCGGAAGTGCGTGAGATGGCCGCCAACTTCGATGCGTTCTGGCGCGCGCCGCGCAGTGTGCCGGCCGAGCGCCTCAACGATGTCGGCCGCACGCTGCTCCGCCAGGGCGTGCCGACCATGCCGCCGGCCGACTTCCGGCGGCCCGAGCGGGTCGAGCGGGTCAGTGAAGAGGCCGACGATCCGGACTACGTGCGCCGCACCTTCGTCGATACCGCCCTGCCGGTGGCCTCGGTGCAGTACGTCGCCGATCTGCCGCGCAAGCATCGCCGCGAACGTGCCAGCCAGCCGGCCAACGGCCAGCACGTGACCGAGCCGCAGCTGGATGCGCTGATCGCCAGCGCACAGTCCGAGGTGCTGCTGCAGACGCCGTATCTGGTGTTGTCCAAGCCGGCGCAGCGCCTGTTCCGCGACCTGCGCAAACGCGAGCAGGCACCGCGCGTGGTGGTGTCCACCAACAGCCTGGCCGCCACCGACAACCCGATCGTCTACGCGCTGTCCTACAAGTACAAACGCCGCAACCTGCGTGAGCTCGGGTTCAACATCTACGAGTTCAAACCGTTCCCGCTCGATGCCCCGGTGGACTACCGCAACCTGCTGCCGGCACCGCTGGGTTCCGAGGTGCCGCCGTCGCAGGGCAAGCGCAGCAGTCTGCTCGGGGGCAGCGCGGCCGGCAGCAATGCGCGCGGTGGCAGTGACGGCCGTGCCAGCGATGGCCCGCGCCGTGGCAACGCCGACCGCAACAGCGCCAGCGGGCGCCGCCGCAGTACCGATGGCAGCGAAGTGGAGCGCCGCGTGCTGCGTGCTGAAACCCGGCCCTCGTTCCTGGGCACCAAGGCGGTCAACAAGCCGCTGCCGGTCACCCGCAAGGGCGCCCGCATGGGCCTGCATGCCAAATCGATGGTGGTGGATCGCCGCATCGGCGTGATCGGCACCCACAACTTCGACCCGCGCAGCGAGAACTACAACACCGAAGGGGCGGTGATCATCGATGACCCGGTGTTCGCCGAGGCGCTGGCGCAGAGCATCCTGCGCGACATCCACCCGCAGAACTCCTGGGTGGTCGCGCCGCGTGCCAAGCCGCCGGTCCTGTCCGGCCTGAACTACAGTGTCGGCAAGGCCTCCGAGGCGCTGCCCGTGCTCGATTTCTGGCCGTGGCGCTACGCCACCGATTACGAGTTCCAGCCCGGGCCCGAGTGCCCGGATCCGCTCAAGCGGCAGGACCCGGCCTTCCACACCTGCTACGTCGCCGTCGGGGATTTCCCCGAGGTGAATGTCGGGCCGAAGTGGCTGCTGGTGCGCATGCTCACCGCCTTCGGCGCCGGGCTGGTTCCGATTCTGTAAATCTGCAACCCCACGGAGAAGCTGCATGCCCCAGGTATTCCGCGACGCGGTGTCGATCCAGGCGCTCAACACGCTCAGCCGCAACACGCTCATCGAGCACCTGGGCATCGTGTTCACCGCCGCGGGCGAGGACTGGATCAGCGCCACCATGCCGGTGGACGAACGCACCCGCCAGCCGTACGGCATCCTGCATGGCGGGGCATCGGTCGTGCTGGCCGAAACCCTCGGCAGCAGCGCCGGCAACCTGTGCGTGGATACCACCAGGGAGGTCTGCGTCGGGTTGGAGATCAATGCCAACCACATCCGCGCGGTGCGCGCCGGCACGGTCACCAGCACTGCGCGTGCGGTCCATGTGGGGCGCAGCACCCAGGTGTGGGACATCCGCATCGAGGACGCGGCCGGCAAGCTGGTCTGCACGTCGCGGTTGACCCTGGCGGTGGTGCCCGCGGTGCGCCCGGGCTGATCGCACGCATGGCACGGATGCTGTGTTGCGTGGCTCATGACAGTGCGCCGGCGCATGTGCGCACGGCCGTTGTGCCGCCGGTGGCCGTTGGCTTGACAGCGTGCGGCGGCTGGCTTGGGCCTGCCATCGATTTGTCCGGATTCCGCTGGCAGAGCCTGCGGCGCTCGGGTATCGTTCGCGGATGAATTCCCCCACTCCGGCCTCACGTGGCGGCGTGGCGCGTGTGTGCCGTTACCTGTACCGCGTACCGCTGCTGCTGGTCCACCTGTTGCTGTTCCTGCCGATGCTGCTGATCGCCATGCTGCCGCCGTGGGGGCGCGTGCGCGTGGGCCAGCGCACGTTCGAGCATGTGGCGGTGAACGCCTGGTCGGGCGGGCTGATGTGGATCTTCGGCTTCCGCCTGCACCGGATCGGCACACCGCTGCCGGGTGCGGTGCTGTTCGTGGCCAACCATGTCAGCTGGGTCGATATTTCGATGCTGCACAGCCAGCGCATGATGGGCTTCGTGGCCAAGCAGGAGATCGCCGGCTGGCCGGTGGTCGGCTGGCTGGCCGCGCGCGGGCAGACGATCTTCCACCAGCGCGGCAGCACCGAGTCGCTGGGTGGGGTGATGCAGGAAATGGTCGTGCGCCTGCGCGAGGGCAAGGCAGTGGGCGTGTTCCCGGAAGGGCGCACCCGCGGTGGCCATGAAGTCGGCCCCTTCCATGCGCGCATCTTCCAGGCCGCGGTCGAGACCCAGGTCCCGGTGCAGCCGGTCGCGTTGCGCTACGGCTGGCGCGGTGACGCGCAGACCATTGTCGCGTTCGGCCCGAAAGAGAGTTTCTTCGCCAACTTCCTGCGTCTGCTGGGAGAGCCGGCACGGCGGGCCGAGGTGCACTTCCTCGCGCCCATTGATACCCACGATCTGGAAGGCCGTCGCCGCATCGCGGAAACCTCGCGCGCGCGCATCCTGGCGGCCATGTCCGCCGAGTAAGCGGTGGTGGTCCTTCACACGCCAGCGTCGCGGCCGGGAGCAGGCTCGCGCCCATGTTGACCGCTGCCGACTATCACCCCCCGCGTTGGCTGCGCAACCCGCACCTGCAGTCGATGCTCAGCTCGAGCCGGATGCGGATGCAGCGCGGGCTGGTGCTGCTGGCGGCGACCGGCGCGCACACCGACGAGCTGATCCTCGATGGCGGTGAAGGCGTGCGCCTGCAGGGCTGGCACAGCTACCTCCAGGGGCGCCAGCCGGTCGGCATGGCGCTGCTGCTGCATGGTTGGGAAGGCAGTGCCGAATCGAGCTACATGCGCATGACCGCCGCGCGGCTGCTGGAAGAAGGCTACGACGTGGTGCGGCTGAATTTCCGCGACCATGGCAATACCCACCACCTCAACCCGGGCATCTTCCACTCCAACCGCATCGATGAAGTGGTGCACGCAGCCGGTGACATCGCCCGCCGCTGGCCCGAGCTGCCGCTGGTCGCCGCCGGCTATTCGCTGGGCGGCAACTTCGTGCTGCGCCTGGCCCTGCGCGCGCCCTCGGCCGGCGTGCCGCTGCGCCGCGTGGCCTCGGTGTGCCCGGTGCTGGACCCGGCGATCACGATGGAGAGCATCGAGAACGGCCCGGCGATGTACGACTGGTACTTCCGGCGCAAATGGGCCGGCTCGCTGCGTCGCAAGCGCGATCTGTTCCCCGAGCTGAGCGACTGGGACGACCGCGTGCTCAAGCTGGACATCCGCGCGCTGACCGCCTGGCTGGTCGAGCACCACACCGAGTTCGGTTCGCTGCAGGCCTACTTCGATGGTTACTCCATCGCGGGCGACCGCCTGGCCGGGCTGCAGGTGCCGGCCGACATCCTGATGGCGCAGGATGACCCGGTGATCCCGTTCGCCACCTTCAACGGCTGGCGGCTGCCGGCCCACGCCCACCTGGAAATCGCCCCGTGGGGTGGCCACTGCGGCTTCCTGGAAAACTGGCGTGGTGATGGCTTCTCCGAACGCTGGGTGGCCCAGCGGCTGCGGATCGAGGCGAACACGCCGGCCTGACAGCCGTTCTGGCCGGCCGGCCCCGCTACAATCGGGGTTTGCCCTCGAGTTCGGACCGTCATGCAAGACCAGATTCTCCAAGCCCTGCGCCGCAATGCGGTGGACGATGCCGTGCAGCTGGCGCGCGAGTGGATCGCGGCCGAGCCGGAGCAGCCGCAGGCGCACCGCTGGCTGTCGCTGTCGCTGCAGCAGCAGGGCCAGTTCGATGACGCGCTGGCCAGCCTGCAGCAGGCCCTGACGCTGGCGCCGGACAACGCCGACCTGCATCTGCAGCAGGCCGGCCTGTTGCTGGCCCTGCGCCAGTTCGACGCGGCCGGCTCGGCGCTGGACCGCACCGCCGAACTCAACCCCAACGAACTGTCCGCGTACGTGATGCAGGCGCACCTGGCACTGGCCCGCAATGATGTGGACGACGCCGACCGCCTGACCCGCCTGGGCCTGCGCGTGGATGAGGAACATCCGGAACTGGCCGCCCTCTCGGGCATGGTCGCGCTGCGCCGGGGTGAGGTGGATCGCGCGCTGGCCCAGCTCTCGGCGGCCAGCCAGGCGCTGCCGGATGATGCCCGGGTGCTTTACGCACTGGGCTTTGCCTACCTGGGCAAGGACATGCTGGCCTTCGCCGAGCAGGCCTTCCGCCGGGTACTTGCCCTGAATCCGGCCACCACCGCCCTGCAGGGGCTGGTCGTCCAGCTCGCGCTGCGCCAGGGCAACCTGGAGAGCGCAGCGGACATGATGCGCCAGGTCCTGGCCGTGCCCGGCGGCGATACGCCGGCCATGCGCCGCCTGGCCGGCGAGCTCGAACTGCAGGCCGGCCAGCCGTTGCAGGCGCTGGAGCACCTGCTGCCGGTGCTGGCGCAGTGGCCCTCCGATCGGCACACGCTTCAGCTGCTGCTGATGGCGTGGCAGCGCCTGGGCCGTGAACAGCAGGCCCGCGAGACGCTGGATGCGACCTTGGCCGATCATCCCGAGGTGCATGACCTGTGGATGGCGCGCCTTACCGTGGAACCGGTGGGTGGCCCGGAAGCGGTGGCCGTGGGCGAACGCTGGCTGCAGGCCATGCCGGAGCACCTGCCGGCACTGGAAACGCGTTTGCGCCTGCACGACATGAACAACGAAGCCGACCAGGCCGAGGCCGTGGCCGAGCGCATCGTCGCGCTGGAGCCGGGCCGGGTTTCCGGTGAAGTGCGCCTGGTCGATGGACTGCTCACGCGTGAGCCGGCTGCCGCGATCGCGCGCGTGCAGGCGCTGCTGGACACGGCCCCGGAGGATGCCCGGGCGGGGCTGCGCGCCTGGCTGGGCTCTGTGCAGGACCGTGCCGGCCAGTACCAGGATGCGCTGCGGACGTGGGTCGACCTGCATGCGGCCGAGGCGCCGCAGCGCCTGCCGCTGCCGCCGCAGGCCAAGGCACCGCTGAGCTGGCCGGACCTTGCGCCGGTGGCTGAAGACAATGCGATCGCCCCGCTGTTCATCTGGGGCGCACCCGGCTCCGGCGTTGAACGCGTGGTCGCCGCGATGGCCGCCGCCAGCCCGGTGATGCGTGGTGACCGCTTCGGGCCGACGCCGCCCAACGATCCCTTCCAGCGCTATCACACGCTGCAGGAGCTCTCGACCGGCAAGCTCACGCCCGAGGCACTGGTGGAGCAGTGGCGCAGCCAGTTGCCAGCCCGGGGCATCGCCGACGGGGCGGTGATCGATTGGCTGCTGTGGTGGGACAACGCGCTGCTGTGGGCGCTGCGCCCCCAGCTGCCGGAGGCACGCCTGGTCATCGTGCTGCGCGACCCGCGCGACATGCTGCTGGAGTGGATCGCCTTCAGTGCCCCGGCCCCGCTCGCGGTGACCTCGGTGCACGAAGCGGCCGAATGGCTGGCGCGTGCGCTGGCCCAGGTCGCCACCCTGCACGAGCAGAGCCTGTACCCGCACGCGCTGTTGAAGATCGACGAGATCGGCAACGATCCGCAGGCGATGGCCGAGTACCTCGGTGCCCACTTCGGCATGCGTTTCCCGCCGGCCGGCACGCTGGGCCCGGCCCGCATGGCCCCCGGCCACTGGCGCGATTACCGCGAGGTGATGGGGCCGGCGTTCGCGCTGCTGACCTCGGTCGCGGTGCGCCTGGGTTACCCGGAAGAATGAGGAGACCTGTATGCATCTGAGCAGTGACAGCATCACCAACGGCCAACCGATCGCCGCCACCTTCGCGGCCGGCGATGCCGAAGGCTTCGCCCCCAACCGCAACCCGCAGCTGGCCTGGCACGATGTGCCGGCCGGCACCCGGTCGTTCGCGCTGCTGTGCATCGACCCGGATGTGCCGACCGTGCCCGATACGGTCGGCCGCCAGGATTGCACGGTGCCACGCGATCAACCGCGTGCGCACTTCGCGCACTGGGCGATGGCCGATATTCCGGCCGATGTGCGCGCGCTGGCCGCGGGCAGCTGCAGCGACGGCTTCACCGTGCGCGGCAAGACCCAGCCGGCCGGCCCGGCGGGCAGCCGCCAGGGCCTGAACGATTTCACCGGTTGGTTCGCCGGCAATCCGGACATGGCCGGCCAGTACCTGGGCTATGACGGCCCGTACCCGCCGTTCAACGACGAGCGCGTGCACCGCTACTTCTTCCGCGTGTTCGCGCTGGACGTGGCGCAGCTGGAGCTGCCCACGCCGTTTACGGCTGCCGATGTGCTGCATGCGATGCACGGGCACGTGCTGGCCGAAGCATCGCTGCATGGCACGTATACGTTGAACCCGGCGCTGGCGTGATCCCCCGGTGGGTGCCGACCGTTGGTCGCCACCACATCCGGTAGATGCCGACCGTTGGTCGGCGTTACATCCGGTAGGTACCGACCGTTGGTCGGTACTGCGCTGTCGGGAGCCGGCCAGCGGCCGGCACTACAGTCCGGAGCCCGCCAGCGGCCGGCACTACAGGATGAAGAAGGGCGGCCAGCGGCCGCCCTTCTGCGTTCTTATTTCTTCTCGTTCGCCGACTCGACCACCATGTCCAGCACGTAAGCGTTGGACGAGGCATCGGCCGGTGGGTTGGCGATCGTGTAGCGCTTCACGCGCACCACGTTGCGCACGCCGTCTTCGTGGGTGTAGCCCTCGATGACGTCGTAGAAGTTCTGCCACTCGCCCGGCTCGCCCTGCTTGATGCCGTTGGCGTCGTAGCGGATCTCGCGCGTCTGCAGGCACTGCTTGTCGCGGATCAGCGGGTGCGGGCACGGCTTGGTCTGCGCGGCCACCTCCAGGAACACCGTTTCGCCTTCGCCGCCGTAGCGGGTCTCAGCGGTCGGCTCCGGGGTGAACACCAGCACATCGCCGTTGGCGGTACGCAGGGTCAGCTGGCCGGCATCGCCCAGCTCGGTCTTGAGCGCGCCTTCCAGGCGGCTGCCGACGGCCTGGTCCAGCGCCATCAGGTTCTTGTCGGTGCAGGCCATCATGGTCGAGGCCATCGGCGAGACGGTCAGCGAACCATCGGCCAGCGTGTAGCCCCCGCCCATGCGGTTGCAGGTGTTGCTGATCGCGATGCGGTCATCCTTGAAGTCCAGCGTGACCGGCTTGTCCGCGCGGGCGAACAGCGCATCGATGCGCTTGCCGCTTGCATCGGTGGCCGATTCCAGGCGCCAATGGCTGCCCTGCAGGCGCTGCACATCCAGGCGGGCCACGGCAGCCTGGTCGGCGGCGGCGGTCGGTGCCGGGGCGAGGTCATCGCGGCCGGCCGGGGCGGTGGAAGGGTTGCTGCAGGCGGCCATCAGGGCCAGCGGCAGCATCAGCATCAGGGTGCGTTTCATGTACATCTCCTTGGGAACCTGGGGAAAAACGCCGACGCGCCCCCAACGGGGTCAGGTCGGCGCCGGGCCGTTCAGTTGCCAGCGGGCAACCAGAGCAGCAAGGCCGCGCCCAGTGCGATGCGGTAGACCGCGAACGCCGTGAACTTGTGCGACTTGATGTAGCCCAGCAACCACTTCACTACGATGAAGCCGGTGACGACCGCGGCAAGGAAGGCCACGCCGACGTCGGTCCAGTTCTCACTGGCGAGCTTGCCGTCCTTGGCCAGTTCCAGGAAGGCATAGCCGCTGGCGGCGAACATGGTCGGGATGCCGACCAGGAACACGAACTCGGTGGCTTTCGCGCGGCGGCTCAGGCCGAACAGCATCGCGATGAAGATCGCCGCCGCCGACCGCGAGGTGCCCGGGAACACACCGGCCACCACCTGCGCCACACCGACCAGGATGGCGACCTTCCAGGTCACCTCATCGCGCTCGGGCAGGCGTGCGGTGTAGGCCTCCACCAGGATCATCCACAGGCCGCCGATGATCAGTGCCCAGGCTACCGGCGTGACCGTCTCCGGCAGTTCCCAGCCGGCCAGGCGGACCGGCAGGCCGACCACGGCGGTGACCAGGAAGGCGGTGCCGAGCTTGAGCACGTAATCGCGGTTGGCGCGCTCATGCAGGCCGGTCGCCAGGGTCCACAGCCGCTGCCGGAACACCAGCGTGATCGCCAGGATCGCGCCGGCCTGGATGATGATGTTGAAGAAGTCCGAGCGTGCGCCCAACCAGTGCTGGGCGATCAGCAGGTGGCCGGTGCTGGAGATCGGCAAGAATTCGGTGAGGCCTTCAAGAATGCCCAGAAGGAGGGCGGAGAGCAGGTCGGACATCGGGGGGGCTGGGGCTCGGAATGGGTGAAATCGGGAGGCAGCATAAAACATCCGCGTCCCGCACCAAATGTGTGCGTGGTGCAGGGCGCGCACTATTTTGGTGCGGATAGCCGTGCACTGCGGGGTCGGGCAGCCCAGTGAAATCAAGGGTTTGTGAAGTCTGAAAAGTTGGCACGGGGATTGCTTTATCCACTCAGGCAATCACCCATCTGAGGTTTCACCGATGTCCGTGGAAAATGTTGAGAAGCTGATCAAGGACAACCAGATCGAGTTCGTCGACCTGCGTTTCGTCGATATGCGTGGTATCGAGCAGCACGTCACCTTCCCGGTCAGCATCGTGGAGCCGTCGCTGTTTGAAGAAGGCAAGATGTTCGATGGCAGCTCGATCGCCGGCTGGAAGGGCATCAACGAGTCGGACATGGTCCTGCTGCCGGACCCGTCCAGCGCCTACATCGACCCGTTCTACGCCGACCCGACCCTGGTCATCAGCTGCGACATCCTCGATCCGGCCACCATGCAGCCGTACGGCCGCTGCCCGCGCGGCATCGCCAAGCGCGCCGAGGCCTACCTGAAGTCCTCCGGCATCGCCGAGCAGGCCTTCTTCGGTCCGGAGCCGGAGTTCTTCATCTTCGATTCGGTCCGCTTCGCCAACGACATGGGCCACACCTTCTTCAAGATCGATTCCGAAGAAGCGGCCTGGAGCACCGGTGACAAGTACGACGGCGCCAACAGCGGCTACCGTCCGGCCGTCAAGGGCGGCTACTTCCCGGTCCCGCCGACCGATTCGCTGCACGACCTGCGTGCGGAAATGTGCAAGACCCTGGAACAGGTCGGCATCGAAGTGGAAGTGCAGCACCACGAAGTGGCGACCGCCGGCCAGTGCGAAATCGGCACCAAGTTCAGCACCCTGGTGCAGAAGGCCGATGAACTGCTGCGCATGAAGCACGTCATCAAGAACGTTGCCCACCGCAACGGCAAGACCGCCACCTTCATGCCCAAGCCGCTGGTCGGCGACAACGGCAGCGGCATGCACGTGCACCAGTCGCTCTCCAAGGGCGGCACCAACCTGTTCTCCGGTGATGGCTACGGCGGCCTGAGCCAGCTGGCGCTGTGGTACATCGGCGGCATCTTCAAGCACGCCAAGGCGATCAATGCCTTCGCCAACTCCGGCACCAACAGCTACAAGCGCCTGGTCCCGGGCTTCGAAGCCCCGGTGATGCTGGCCTACTCGGCCCGCAACCGTTCCGCCTCGTGCCGCATTCCGTGGGTGTCCAACCCGAAGGCGCGCCGCATCGAAATGCGCTTCCCCGATCCGATCCAGTCCGGCTACCTAACTTTCACCGTGCTGATGATGGCCGGCCTGGACGGCATCAAGAACCAGATCGACCCGGGCGCACCGAGCGACAAGGATCTGTACGACCTGCCGCCGGAAGAAGAGAAGCTGATCCCGCAGGTCTGCTCCTCGCTGGACCAGGCCCTGGAAGCGCTGGACAAGGACCGCGAGTTCCTCAAGGCCGGTGGCGTGATGAGCGACGACTTCATCGACGGCTACATCGCACTGAAGATGCAGGAAGTCACCAAGTTCCGCGCGGCGACCCACCCGCTCGAGTACCAGATGTACTACGCGAACTGAGCAACAGGTGACGATGACGAAGGATTTCCCTCCCACCCTTCGTCATCGTCGCCGCTTTTCCGGCTGGGGAGCCGGCAAGGCGACCATGTTGTAGAGCGGACCGTTGGTCCGCTGAAAAAGGTAGAGCGGACCGTTGGTCCGCTCTACCACCAGGGGCAAGAGAGACCGGACGCGTGTCATGGGCCCTTCCTCCCTCCCGCGTCACCGCTGGCGTCGCCCTTCGGGCGTCGGCAACGGCGTGGCCCATGCAACGTTCGGCGCAACGACCGGCGGCCATGTGCAAGTGGCCGCCGGTTGACCTGACATCGGCCCCATGCGGGCCGGTTCCATCCACCATCGGGATATGCGCATGAAACTGATCTCCGCCATCATCCGGCCGTTCAAGCTCGACGAGGTCCGCGAGGCCCTCTCCGACGCTGGCGTGTCGGGCATCACCGTGACCGAAGTCAAAGGCTTCGGGCGCCAGAAGGGCCACACCGAGTTGTATCGCGGCGCGGAGTACGTCGTGGATTTCCTGCCGAAGATCAAGATCGAGACCGTCGTGACCGACGATCGCCTGGAGGCCGTGGTCGAGGCCATCCAGACCGCGGCCGGCACCGGCAAGATCGGCGACGGCAAGATCTTTGTCACCGCGGTCGAACAGGTCGTCCGCATCCGCACCGGCGAAATCGGCGCTGACGCGCTCTAACCCCACTCGGAGCCCACAATGAAGACCTCTTTGTTCACCGGGTGGCAAGCCCGGTTCCATGCCGTGTGCCTGATGATGGTGCTCAGCGCGCTGGCCGTCGGTGCCTTCTCCACCAGTGCGCACGCCCAGGCCCAGGTTACCCCGGCACCGTCGGAGACGGTCGCGGTCGAGCCGCTGCCGGCCACGCCGGAAGCCACGGCCGCCCCGGTCGCCGAAGCCGCCGCGGCGGCCACGTTCGATCACGGCGATGTCGCCTGGATGCTCACCTCCACCCTGCTGGTGCTGCTGATGGTGGTGCCGGGCCTGGCCCTGTTCTACGGCGGCCTGGTGCGCTCCAAGAACGTGCTGTCCATCCTCAGCCAGATCCTGGTGGTGTTCTCGCTGGTGCTGATGCTGTGGGTGGCCTACGGCTACAGCGCGGTGTTCAGCCAAGGCAACGCCTTCTTCGGCTCGTTCACCGAGTTCGCCTTCCTCAAGGGCTTCGGCCCGGATACCGTCGGCAACACGCCGATCGCCGGCCTGCCGGACTACCTGTTCGTCGCCTTCCAGTCGACCTTCGCCGGCATTACCACCGCGCTGATCGTCGGTGCGTTCGCCGAGCGCATCAAGTTCAAGGCCGTGCTGCTGTTCTCGGCCCTGTGGTTCACCCTGAGCTACATCCCGATGGCGCACATCGTGTGGGGCGGCGGCTATCTGGGTGAGATGGGCGCGATCGACTTCGCCGGTGGCACCGTGGTCCACATCAATGCCGGCGTGGCGGGCCTGGTGGGGGCGTACTTCGTCGGCAAGCGCATCGGCTACGGCCAGACCGCATTGAAGCCGCACAACGTGCCGTTCACCTACATCGGCGCGATGCTGCTGTGGGTGGGCTGGTTCGGCTTCAACGCCGGCTCGGCCGCCGCCGCCGACACCGTCGCCTCGCTGGCCTTCATCAACACCATCCTCGCCACCGCCGCCGCGGTACTGGGCTGGACCCTGGTCGAAGCGGTCAGCAAGGGCAAGCCGTCCGCGCTGGGCGCTGCCTCCGGCGCCGTCGCCGGCCTGGTCGGCATCACCCCGGCCTGCGGCACCGTCGGCCCGCTGGGCGCGATCGTGATCGGCCTGGTCGCCGGCGTGGTCTGCGTCTGGGGCGTCACCGGCCTCAAGCGCCTGCTCAAGGTCGATGACACCGCCGATGTGTTCGGCGTGCACGGCATCGGCGGCATCGTCGGTGCGCTGCTCACCGGTGTGTTCAGCGCGCAATCGCTGGGCGGCACCAAGGCCGACCTGGACATCGGCCACCAGGTCTGGGTGCAGCTGGTCAGCGTCGGCTTCACCATCGTCTGGTGTGCCGTAGCCACCGTGCTGATCCTGCTGGTGGTGCGCATGGTGTTTGGCCTGCGCGTCACTGAAGAAGCAGAGCGCACCGGCCTGGACGTCACCTCGCACGGCGAGTCGGCCTACGAGGCCTGATCCGCGCGCGCTACCGCATTAGAAACGAGAGAGAGATGTTCTACCTTTGCCGGCGGCCTTCGGGTCGCCGGTTTTTTGTGGGCGCCTGCCGGGCATTACCGTGCTTTGGCAGCTGATCGTGCAATCACGCACAATGCAGGCATGCACGTGACCCGTACTTCCCTCGCACTGCTCGCCCTTCTGCTGCTCGCCGCCTGCGCCAGCACCGAGGTCCGCAGCCCGCTCGCCACCTGGGTGCCGTCGCCGAACCACAACGCGCGCGCGCCGGTGGTGATCGTGCTGCACCACACCGATCAGCATTCCGTGCAGCAGAGCCTGGACACGCTGCGCAGCGCCAACAGCGGCGGCAAGGTCAGTTCGCACTATCTGGTCGGGGCCGATGGCCACATCTACCAACTGGTCGGCGATGACCGGCGCGCCTGGCATGCCGGTCCCGGTCGCTGGGGGACGATCACCGATCTCAACTCGGCCTCGATCGGCATCGAGATCGACAACGATGGCGACACGCCGTTCGCACCGGCACAGATCGCGGCCCTGATCCGCCTGCTGGATGACCTGTGCACGCGCCTGCGCATTCCGCCCAGCCAGATCATCGCGCATGCCGATCTGGCCCCCTCGCGCAAGCAGGATCCCAGCCGTTTCTTCCCGTGGCAGCAACTGGCCGAAGCCGGTTTCGGCGTATGGCCGCGCGCAGCCGATGGCCCGGCACCGGCCGGCTTTGATGCCTGGATGGCCCTGCAGGCCTTCGGCTACCCGATGGACGACCGGGCGGCCGCCGTCGGCGCCTTCCATCGCCGCTTCCGCGGGCGCGACGATCTTCCCGCAGATCTTGATGCCGAAGACGCCCGCATCCTGCACTCGCTGCTGCTGCAACAGGAACGCCGCCCATGAAGTCCGATTCCCTTCGCCACGCACTCAAGCACGCCGCGCTGTCGGGGGTCGGGTTGGCCATGTTGAGCGCCTGCGCGGTCGCGCCGCAGCGCCCTGCGTCATCGCCAGCGACCGTGCCCACCAGCACCTACGCAAAGACGAGTTGGAACGCATTGCCCGCCGTCGCGGACGCCGATCTGCAGGCCGGCTTCGCCGCCTGGCGCAGTGCCTGCCCGCGCCTGAAGACAGAGGCCAACTGGGCACCCACCTGCGCCGCGGCCGCCAAGGTTGCCACCACGCCGGCCGCCATCCGCCAGTTCCTGCAGGCGAATCTCGACGTCTATGCCCTGCGCGCCGGTGGCAACCGGGCCGATGGCCTGATCACCGGTTACTACGAGCCGATCTATGCCGGCAGCCTCACCCGCACCGCCAAGGCGGCGGTGCCGGTGTACGGTGTGCCCGACGACATGATCAGCGTCCAGCTCGAGAGTCTTTATCCCGAACTCAAGGGCAAGCGCCTGCGCGGACGCGTGGAAGGGCGCGTGCTCAAGCCGTATGACGATGCCGCGCGGATCGCCGCGAACGGCGTCAAGGCACCCGTACTGGCCTGGCTGACCAGCCCGATGGACCTGCAGTTCCTGCAGATCCAGGGATCGGGCCGCGTCCAGCTGGCCGATGGCCGTCAGCTGCGGATCGCCTACGCCGACCAGAATGGCCATCCCTATCGCCCCATCGGCCGCTGGCTGGTGGAGCAGGGTGAACTGAAGCAAGCCGACGTCAGCATGGCCGCCATCCGCGCCTGGGCCGATGCCCACCCGACCCGTGTGCCCGAACTGCTTGCCAGCAATCCCAGCTATGTGTTCTTCACCCGCGGCCCGGACAGCGACGAAGGCCCGCGCGGCTCGTTGAACGTGCCGCTGACCGCCGGCTACAGCGTTGCCGTGGATCGCAACGTGGTGCCGTTGGGCAGCCTGCTGTGGCTGTCCACCACGCGCCCGGGCGGCACCGCGCTGGTGCGCCCGGTCGCCGCGCAGGATACCGGCGGTGCCATCACCGGTGAGGTCCGCGCGGACCTGTTCTGGGGCACCGGCGATGCGGCCGGCGAACTGGCGGGGCACATGAAGCAGAAGGGCACGATCTGGATGTTGTGGCCGAAGGGCGTGGCGTTGCCGAAGGCGCCGGTCACGGCGAACTGACGACGCGCGGATCTGGTGGAGGCGGGTATACGTGCGGTTGTTGCAGCGCCCGGGAGGGCTCATGAAGGTCAAACGCATCATCGCCAATATCGCCGCGTCCGATCCGTCCGCCGCGGACAGTTTCTATCGGGACATCCTCGGCCTGGAGCTGGTCATGGATCACGGCTGGATCCGCACCTATGCGGGATCCGCGGATATGACCGTCCAGGTGAGTGTGGCGTCCGAAGGCGGCTCCGGTACCGCCGTGCCCGATCTCTCCATCGAGGTCGACGATCTGGACGAACTGCTTCGTCGGGTGAACGCGGCCAACCTCCCCATCGCCTATGGCCCAGCCAACGAACCGTGGGGCGTGCGTCGGTTCTACCTCCGCGATCCGTTGGGCCGGCTGGTCAACATCCTGCAGCATGCGTGAGCGAGGCAGGAAACCGGGATCAACAGGCTTGCCGTTTTGCACTACATTGGTGCAATGACCACCGCGCTCCCGCCTCCCGCCCTCGACGCCCTCGGCACCCCGGTCGCCTGGGCCGATGCCAGTGGCCGCCTGGTGGGCTGCAATCCCGCCTTCGCGCGCTGGCTGGGCGTGAGCGTGCGGCGCTTGCTGGGCCAGCCGATGGCCTCGCTGGAGGCCCAGGGCGACGCCCTGGCCCACTTCCTGGCCCGTGACGAGCGCGACACCCTGCGCCTGCACCGGCTGGCCCTGGCGCTGCCGGGCGATGCGCCGCGCTTTGCCGAGGGCTGGCTGAGCCGCTGGGACGAGGGTGGCTGGTTGCTGGAGGCGCATCCGGTCGATGAATTCCCGGGGCTGGATCCCACGCAGGCGCTGCCCAGCGCGCTCAGTGCCGCGCTCAAGGGTCTGGCGCACGAGCTGCGTAACCCGCTGGCCGGGTTGAAAGGCGCGGCCCAGCTGCTGGCACGGCGCAACGCGCAACGCGATCCGGACGAGCGTGAACTGATCGAGCTGATCGGCTCGGAGATCGAACGCCTCAACGGCCTGCTCGAGCAGCTGCTGTCGCCGGCGCCGGCCGCGCCGCATGCAGCGCTCAACATCCATGCCTCGCTGGAGCGCGTGCTGCGCCTGGCCGAGAGCGAGGGTGGCTGGGCCGTCCGGATGCAGCGCGATTACGACCCCAGCATTCCCGAGTTCGATGGCGACGCCGACCGCCTCACCCAGGCCGTGTGGAACCTGGTCCGCAATGCGATCCAGGCCGGTGCGGGCACCGTCACCCTGCGCACGCGCGTGGAGCACGGCGTGCGGATCACCGATCAGCTGCACCCGCTGGCACTGCGGCTGGAAATCGCCGATGACGGCCGTGGCGTGCCCGAAGACCTGGCCGAGCACCTGTTCCTGCCGCTGGTCAGTGGTCGTGCCGAGGGCACCGGGCTGGGCCTGGCGCTGGCGCAGCAGGTCGCGCGCGAGCATCGCGGCACCCTGACCTACCGCTCGCGCCCGGGCCATACCGTATTCACCGTGCTGCTGCCGATCGGGCAGGGCACCCCCGCCGAGGACACCGCCACTCATGGCTGACCAGGTCGATACCACTGCCCAGCGCGTCTGGGTGGTCGACGATGACCGCGCGGTGCGCTTCGTGCTGTGCACCGCGCTGCGCGAGGCCGGCTACCGTGTCGAAGGGTTCGACGGTGCGGCTGCCGCGCTGGCGATGCTCGCCGAGCAGGCGCCGCCGGATCTGCTGTTCACCGATGTCCGCATGCCCGGCGATGATGGGCTGGTGTTGCTCGACAAGCTCAAGGCAGCGCATCCGCAGCTGCCGGTGATCGTGATGTCGGCCTATACCGATGTGGCGAGCACCGCAGGTGCCTTCCGCGGCGGTGCACAGGAGTTCCTGTCCAAGCCATTCGATCTGGACGATGCGGTCGCCCTGGCGCAGCGCGTCCTGCCGGCCCCGGATGTCACCTTGGCCGAGCCGAGCGAGACCGCCAGCACGATACCGCCCGATCAGCGTCCGCAGCTGGTCGGCGATACGCCGGCGATGCGCGCGCTGTTCCGCGCGATCGGGCGCCTCGCGCAGGCGCCGTTGTCGGTCTTGATCAACGGCGAAACCGGCACCGGCAAGGAGCTGGTCGCGCATGCGCTGCACCACGAGTCGCCGCGCGTGCAGGGGCCGTTCGTCGCCCTCAATACCGCGGCGATTCCGTCCGAGTTGCTGGAGAGCGAGCTGTTCGGCCACGAGGCGGGTGCGTTCACCGGTGCACAGCGTCGCCATATCGGCCGCTTCGAGCAGGCCAATGGCGGCACCTTGTTCCTGGATGAAATCGGCGACATGCCGTTGCCGCTGCAGACGCGCCTGCTGCGCGTCCTGGCCGAGGGCGAGTTCTTCCGCGTCGGCGGGCGCGAGTTGATCCGGGTCGATGTGCGTGTGATCGCCGCGACCCATCAGGATCTGGAAACGCTGGTCGCGCAGGGGCGCTTCCGCGCCGATCTGCTGCACCGGCTGGATGTGGTGCGGTTGCGATTGCCACCGCTGCGTGAGCGTCGCGACGATGTCGCGCAACTGGCCGAGACCTTCCTGGCCGCGGCCGCGCGCAAACTGGATACGCCTCCCAAGCGGCTGACCGCGGCGGCGCTGCAGGCGCTGCGCGAACACGATTGGCCCGGCAACGTGCGTGAGCTGGAGAACGTGTGCTGGCGCATGGCGGCGCTTGCCGCGGCCGACAGCATCGGCGTGGCCGATGTGGACAGCGCACTGCACCGCGGTGCCGGCGCACCGCGCTCGCGCAGTGCCGGCGATCCGGGGCAGTGGGAAACGTTGCTCTCGGCATGGGCGCGCCAGCGTCTGGCCGAAGGTGCCGAAGGCCTGCACGCGCAGGTGCGTGACCGGGTCGACCAGGCCCTGCTCGAAGCGGCGCTGCAGATCACCCACGGCCGCCGTGCCGAGGCCGCCGCGCGGCTGGGCATGGGCCGCAACACCCTGACCCGCAAGCTCGGCGCCGGCCGCCGTCGCGGCGGATGAACCGCATGTCCACACCGCGTGTGCGCCATGTCCGGGCCGCTTTCATGGCCTGTGGACGAGCACACGGTTAGTTTGCAACCAAGGAGTCTTCCCATGCGCAGTTCCCATGTCGTCCTCGCTGCGGCGATCACGGTCGGTCTGGCCGCCTGCGGCAGCACACCGCCGCCGCGCCCCGTCGCCCCCGTCGTGCCGGTGGTCAGCACCGCGCAGATGGCAGAGGCCAATCTGTCGCCCGCCTCGGCCAGCCTGGTCAGTGGGCGCCTTGCTCTGGTGCCGGATGCCCGTGGCGTGCACATCACCGGGGTCATCGGTGGCCTGCAGCCGCTGCAGGTGGCCGGGTTCCACGTGCATGAGCGCGGCGACTGCAGTGCGGTCGACGCGAGCAGCGCTGGCGCGCATTTCAATCCCGCCGGTCAGCCGCACGGCCGCAACAGTGCCGGTGCGCATCACGCCGGTGACATGGACAACCTGCGCGCCGATGCGCAGGGTCGCGTCAATGTCGACATCCGCCTGCCAGCGGTTACGCTTGGCGGCGGCGCAGCCACCGATATCGCCGGGCGTGCACTGATCGTGCACGCCAACGCCGACGATTACCGCAGCCAGCCGGCCGGCAACGCCGGCGCCCGCATTGCCTGCGGCGTCATCCGGGTCGTGCGCTGATCGCGCCCTCCCACGACGTCGTTTCTATCAACGCTACCCGCAAGGAGATCCACATGCGCCTGATCCACACCACGCTGTTCGCTGCCATCGCCGCGCTCGGCCTGACCGCCTGCAACAAGCCGGCCGACACCACCCCTGAAGCCACCCCGGCCGCCGAAGCCACTGCCGCCCAGCCGACCGCTGAAGCGACCCCCGAGGCACCGCCGGCGATGACCAGCGAAGCCCATGCCAACCACACCGCCAGTGCCGATCTCGCGGCCACCCAGGGCAATGACGTCAAAGGCACCGTGACCTTCAGCGTCGTTGACGGCAAGGTGCACGTGAAAGGCCAGGTCAGCGGCCTGAAGCCGAACAGCGAGCACGGCTTCCACATCCATGAGAAGGGCGACTGCAGCGCGCCGGACGGCGCCAGCGCCGGCGGCCACTTCAACCCGGGCCAGGAAGACCATGGCAGCGTGGCCAGCGAACCGCATCACGGCGGCGACATGCCCAACATCAAGGCCGACGCCCAGGGCAACGCCGTGGTCGACGCCCCGGTGTCGACCAACGTCAACATCGGCAAGGGGGATGGCTTTGACATCATCGGCCGCGGCCTGATCGTCCATGCCGACGCGGATGACTACAAGACCCAGCCGACCGGCAATGCCGGTGCGCGCCTGGCCTGTGCGGTGATCAAAGCGGCCCCGTAATCCGGGCCGTGTTTGACGAAAAACGCCGGCGAACGCCGGCGTTTTTTTTGAACGTTGGTAGAGCCACGCCATGCGTGGCTGCCATGAGCGATATCGATTTTCCCGAGGGAGCCGGCCAGCGGCCGGCACTACCGTCAACGCGCCAGCAGCTCGCGCGCGTCCTGTCCGGCCTCGCAATGCACGAACAGCACCGGCAGGCCATGCGCTTCGAGCACGGCGGCCATCTGCCGCTGGCGGATCAGGTACTGGTCGTAGATGCCCTGCAGGCGATCGCAGTCGCCGGTGCCGTGGTTGTAGTACGCACACCAGCCGGCGGGATCGAACAGCGCCATACGCACTTCGCCATCAGCGTATCGAAGCAGCGGCTCCGGCGCGGCATCCAGCCACTCTTCCACGTGCGGTGCCATCAGCGCGGTTTCGATTAGCGGCCACAGAATCGCCAGGCCCTGGTTGTCGTACTGCATCGACATCATCGCGGCGAGATCATTCACCGTGAAATAGCGGGCGTGCTCGATCTGCGCGCCGAAGGCGTTCTGCGCCTGCAGCGCGGTATCGGCCTGCGCCATGCCCTGGGCCAGCAGCACCTCTTCCAGTGCTTCGGCCACGGCCTGGGTCTGGACGACTTCGGTGCCGGTCAGCAGGAACGGGACGACCCGCAGGCCGCCACCGGTCAGGCTGGCATCGGCCTGGAACGGCAACGGCACATCGCCGTCGGCGCCGGCACCAAAGGCCAGCACGCGCGGGCCCTGGTTGCGGCCCGGGGCGCGCATCTGCAGTTCTTCCAGGCGCCGGTGCACCGGCCAGCCCGGGCGCAGGATTTCCGCCGGATCGAAATGGGCGCCGGCGAACACGAAGTCCAGCCCGCTGACGCCGGGCACCAGCTTGGCCAGATCGCGGCCGACGCGCTCGGCCAGTTCACCAGCCTGTTCGGAGGACAGCGCGGCATGGCGCGGGGCGTCGCCGCCGGCCAGTTCCAATGCCAGTACGCCAATGGCATTCATGCCGTGGTCGGGTTTGCTCATGGTTTCACGGTTGGCCCATCACAGGGCGGCAGCTACACTTGGCCCCATTATGCCTGCTCCTTCGTGCAGGCCATGTTGCAGACACCCCTCCCATGCCAGGTATCTCCATGCCCAACGCCCGTCCCGTCGCCATCCTCGGCGGCGTCCGCATTCCGTTCTGTCGCCAGAACACGGCTTATTCGGACGTCGGCAACCTCGGTATGTCGGTGCGCACCCTCGGTGCGCTGGTCGAACGCTTCGGCCTGCACGGCCAGCAGTTGGGCGAAGTGGCGATGGGCGCGGTGATCAAGCACTCCAGCGACTGGAACCTCGGCCGCGAAGCCACGCTGTCCTCGGGCCTGTCTCCGCTGACCCCCGGTATCACCATGCAGCGCGCCTGCGGCACCTCGCTGGATACGATCATCGCGGTGGCCAACAAGATCGCGCTGGGCCAGATCGATTCGGGCATCGGCGGCGGTTCGGACACCACCTCCGATGTGCCGATCGTCTATGGCAAGAAGCTGCGCGCGCGCCTGCTGGCGGCCAACCGCGCCAAGAGCACCGGCGACAAGCTCAAGGCACTGACCCGCGGCTTCAAGCTGAGCGAGCTCAAGCCGGAGTTCCCGGGCGTGGCCGAGCCGCGCACCGGCAAGAGCATGGGCGACCACTGCGAAGACATGGCCAAGGAGTGGAACATCTCCCGCGACTCGCAGGATGAGTGGGCGGTGTCCTCGCACAAGAAGCTGGCCGCTGCCTACGAGCGCGGGTTCTTCAACGACCTGATCGCGCCGTTCCGCGGCGTGGAGCGCGACAACATCCTGCGCGCCGATACCTCGCTGGAAAAACTGGCCACGCTGAAGCCCGCCTTCGACAAGGTCTCCGGGCGCGGCACGCTGACCGCCGCCAACTCCACCCCGCTCACCGACGGCGCCTCGGCGGTGCTGTTGGCCAGCGAAGAGTGGGCGCGCGCGCATGGCCACGAGCCGCTGGCGTACCTGCGTGATTCGCAGGTGGCGGCCGTTGATTTCGTACACGGCGAAGGCCTGCTGATGGCGCCGACCATCGCGGTGCCGGAGATGCTCAAGCGCAATGGCCTGACCCTGCAGGATTTCGATCTCTACGAAATCCACGAGGCCTTCGCTGCACAGGTGCTGTGCACGTTGCGCGCGTGGGAAAGCGAAGACTACTGCCGCAACCGGCTGGGCCTGGAGGCGCCGCTGGGCAAGATCGATCCGGCCAAGATCAATCCGCTGGGCTCCTCGCTGGCCACCGGCCACCCGTTCGCCGCCACCGGCGCCCGCGTGATCGCCACGGCGGCCAAGCAGCTGGCCGAACGCGGCGGTGGCCGCGCGCTGGTCTCGATCTGCACCGCCGGCGGCATGGGCGTGGTGGCGATCGTCGAGCGCTGATCGCCGACGCAGGAAATGAAGAAGGCCGCCCAAGGGCGGCCTTCTTCGTTTCCGGGTAGATCCACGCCATGCGTGGATGTCCCAAATCCCGCGCCGGCTGTTACGGCAGGCGCGGGTTGCCGAACTCGTCGCGTTCCACGTGCAGGCGATCTTCCTCGGCGTGCATGCGGCCCTGCTCCACGTGCAGGCGATCATGCACCGGCGCCGGTTCACCCATCAGCGATTGCTCTTCGACGGTGGCGCGCTCGGGCACGATCGGGTCCAGCGACGTCGCGGTCGAGGCACGGGCCAGCGCCACGCTGTCGTCGCCGCGCTGCTGGCGCAGGGCATTGGCGAAGCACTGCGAGGCCAGTGCGGTCTCGCCGCGTTCCAGGAGCAGCTCGCCCAACGCTTCCCAAGCGGCCGGGCCGGCACCAGCGGCGATCGCGCGGTGCAGGTAATCCTCGGCCAGCGTGTGCTGGCGCTGACGGGCGGCAATGCGACCCAGCGCCAGCAGCAGTGCGGGGCTGGAGGGCTGGGTGGTCAACCAGCGCTGCAGGTTGGCCTGGCGCGTGGCCAGCTTCTCCACCGGCATCTGGCCGTAGAGCGTCACCACCGAGTCGTCCCAGCGCGTGTCCAGCGCCTGCTCCAGGTTCAGCAGGGCCGGTTCGTCCCAGTCCAGGGCAACCGCCCGCAGGGCATAGGCCGAAACCACGTCCGGATCGCTGCGCAGGGCCTTCGGCGTGGCCTCCCACTGCGCGGCCAGTGCGTTGACATCACCGGCCTCCAGCAGCGACTGGGCCGCCAGGCGGATTTCCAGTTCGGCCACGGCGGTGTCCGGCAGCACCTTCTGCTTGCGCAGCGCGCCCAGCTGCCCGTACGCCTCATGCGCGCGATCGGCACGGGCCAGTGCCTCGGTGCGCAGCCACAGGCCGCGGGGCGGCAGCGGCTGGATCGCGGCGATGTCGAGCACGTTGATCGCATCCACCGGGCGCTCCTGTGCCAGCAGACGTTCGGCCTGCAGCAGGGCATGGCTGGTGGCGTCTTCGGCGGCCAGGCGCTGCAGATACTGGTTGACCGCGGTGTCGTCGTCGCGCGCCTGCGCGCTGCGCACCGCAGTGACCAAGGCGACAGCACTCACTTCCTTGTCTTCGGCGGCGCTGGTCAACAGCTTTTCCGCACGCTGCCAGTGGCCCTGTTCATGGGCCTGCAGGCCCTCGGTCAGGCGCGCACGGCCCTGCTTGCGGCGGTAGCGGCCCCAGGCGCGGAACGGCGAGGCCAGCAGGCTCCACAGCAGCCACAGCACCAGCAGACCCACCAGCACCATCAGGGCGACCTGCGGCACGGTGGAGCGGTAGTCGGTACCGCCGTAGCGGTAGATCACTTCGCCGAACTGCCGCAGCTGTTCGGTGCCGAGCCACTGTGAGGCGATCACGCCCAGGGCGACGGCCAAGAGCAGGACCACCAGAGATTGAAAGGGCTTCATCGATTACCTCCCGTTACGCATCGAGCGCAGTTGCTGCAGGGTGCTGCCCAGTTCGGGCAACGATGGACGCAGCTCGCAGGCGCGTAGTTGATGCAGTTCAGCACGTTGCTCGCGCAGAGCAGGTGAATCCGGCCACAGCCGCGGCAGCCACAGCGCCACGCGGTCCAGCGCCTGGAGATAGCCCGGCTGATCGCCGCGCTCCACCGCTGCCCGCGCCAAGGTCAGTTCCAGCTGCAGCGAATCCCACGCGGCCACGCGGTCGGCTTCGGTCAGCGGGCCCTGCAGGCGGGTGGGGGTGATGGTCACGAACGGCGCCAGCACCTGGTGCCACCAGGGCGTGGCGCCAGCGGTATCGGCGGGGGCGTCGATCTGTTCGGGCAGGGTGGTCAGGGCCTGGGCGAACCGGCCCAACCGTGCCTGGGTCTGCGCGCGCACCCCGGGGCCGAGCGCGTCCACCGCATTGCGCTCCTGCATCAATGCCTGCCGCAGGTTCAGATACTCGTTGCCCTGCACATCGTCCAGCGAGGCGGCCGCCAACGCGTACAGGCGCTTGGCGCCTTCTGCGTCATCGGCATAGGCCAGCCGCTGGCCGGCCTGGCTCAACAACAGTTCGGCTTCTTCCAGCTGCAGTGCCTGCGCGCCGTGGCGGGTGCTGTCGGCCAGCTTGGCCAGGTTCTCTTCAAGCAGCGCATTGCGCTGGCTCAGGCCGAGCATTTCATCGCGCAGCACGCGGTTGGTGGCGGCGGCGTCCTGCACGCGCTGTGAGGTCGAACGCTGGTCGCGGCGCAGTGCTTCCACGCTGTCCAGCAGGCCCTGCACCTGCAGCTGGTCGTTCTCTTCCCGCAGTCGTTCCTGCGCCTGTCGCGATTGCCACTGCGTCCAGCCCCAGGCGCCGCCGGCGGCCAACACGACAAGCGCCGTGATCGGCACGATCCAGCGCAGGGGGCGGCTCGGAGAGGGGGGCGAAACAGGGTCATTCATACGGGCATCCTTGTCGCGCGCGCCGGGCAATCCGCTTGGCTGGCGAGCGACGTGGCACACAGCATCGCCCGCCGCCCAAGGCCCCTGCAAGACCGCCCCGGCTCCCTGTTCAGGAAGATGCGGGCGGGATGAGCGCGGCGTGTGCAGCCGCAACCAGCTGTGCCGGCATCGGCCCGGCGGCGACCCGCACCTGCCCGAAGCCTGCGGCGCGCGCCTGTGCGGCCAGCCGCTCGCTGGCGGCCACCACGGTGGCCGCGCGCAGCGGTGCCTGCAGATCGTCGGGCAACTGCGCCAGCAACAGCGCCAGGGCCTCGCCGCTGCTCAGCGCCAGCACCCAGGGCATGGCCGCACGGCGCAGGCGCTGCAGGGTGCGCGGGGCCAGCGGCAGCGGCTGGCGCGCATAGACGTTGGCGCGCAGCAGTTGGGCACCACGTTGCTCAAGGGTCTGGGCGATCACCCCGCGGCCGCCGGGGGCGGTGACCAGGCCCGCGCGCAGGCCGCGCAGGTCAGCCAATGCCGGCAACGCAAGCAGGCCCTCGCTGTCCATCCGTGCCGGTGCGGCGATGTCCTGCGCGCCCTGGCGGTGCAGCGCCGCTGCCGTGCCGGCGCCCACGGCAAGCCACTGCCCCGGGTGGGGTGCGGCCAGATCCACCAGGCGCGCGGCGGCCTCCACCGCGGCGGGACTGCTGAAGACCACCCGCTCGGCCGCCAGCGCGGCGGTGAGGTCGGCGTGGGCGGCAGTATCGCGCTGGGCCTGCAGCGCCCACGGCGACAGCGCGATGAGGTGGGCACCCGCCGCCTTCGCCGCACGCCGCAGCGGCGCATGCTGGCCACGCGGGCGCAGCGAGATCAGGGTCCAGGGCGCGACTTTCGTTTCGGTGTTCATTGCGGGCATTATGCGAGCCCTTCGATGTGACGTGATCAACCAGATGTCCGCAACCGATTCCCTGCCGGCGCAGTTGTCCGCGCTGCAGCATGTCCTGGATGCCATGCCGCCGGTGGCGGCCATGCAGATCCGTGTCCACGACTATCGCGACGGCGTCCTGCACATCCATGCCCCGCTGGCGGCCAACGTCAATGACAAGGGCAACGCCTTCGGTGGCAGCCTGGCCTCGGCCCTGACCCTGTCCGGCTGGGCCCTGGTGACGCTGCGGCTGCGCCTGGCTGGGTTCGATGCCGATGTCTACGTGGCCGACAGCCACATCCGCTACCTGGCGCCGGTCTACGGCGATCTGCATGCGCAGGCCCAGGCGGATGCGGAAACCGACTGGGACAGCTTCTTGGCCACCTTCGCCCAGCGCGGCAAGGCCCGCATCAGCCTCACCGCCCGGCAGCCGGGCGAGGGCGACAAGGCCGCCGCTGAACTGAGCGGCCGTTTCGTGGCCTTCGCCAGGCGGTAGGATGGGCGCCTTGCCTATTGGGGAATTCGCATGCGTCGTACGCTTCAGATCCTGCTGCTGGCATTGCTCGCGCTGACCAGCGTGAGTGCCCTGGCCGCCGAGCAAAAAACAACCCGGAAGCAGCGCAAGGATCTGGAGGAAACCCAGATCAAGTACGACGCCACGATGCGCTGGGGCACCGTTGAAGACGCGTTGCCGTACCTGGACCCGGAATACACCCGGGTCCACCCGCTGACCGATCTGGAACTGCGCCGCTTCGAGCAGGTGAAGATCTCCAGCTATCGCGCCAGCGACAACGTGCCCATGCCCGATGGCCGGGTAGGGCGCACCGCCGAGGTGCGGGTGATCAACAACAACACCCAGGCCGAGCGCACGGTGCGGGTTCGGGAGATCTGGCGCTGGGACGCCGAAGACAAGCGCTGGCTCCAGGCCAACGGGCTGCCCGACCTCTGGCAGGACCGCTGACGCCCGGCCACACGGGGCTGGACGCCGATTCGCCCGCATGTGCGACAATCGGCGCCCGCTTATCGACCCGTGATCTTAGTGAATTACGAAGAGTTGCTGGCCTTTGCCGGCCGAAACCCGATGTTGTCGATGGCCCTGGTCGGCCTGACCGTGGCCATCATCGTGACCGAAGTCCGCCGTCTGTTCCGAGGCTTCAAATCGCTCAAGCCGGCGGAACTGACCCAGCTGATGAACGCCGGTGGTGCCATCGTGGTCGATCTGTCCTCGAGCAGCGATTTCGAGAAGGGCCATATCGCCGGCAGCCGCAATGTGCAGCCGAGCCAGTTCGGTCCGGAGCACAAACTGGTCGCCAAGGCCCAGCAGAGCCCGGTCGTGCTGGTCTGCCGCAGCGGCAACGCCTCCGAGACGGCCGCCAAGGCCTTGAAGAAGGCTGGTTTCACCCAGGTCAACGTGCTCGATGGCGGCATCCCGGCGTGGCAGCAGGCCGAGCTGCCGCTGGTCAAGGGCCGCAACTGATCCCCGTCGGATTGCAGCGCACGCCTTGTACGCGGCGCACAGCGCCCCCATCGCAGGGCATGTAACAATCCGTTTTTACAGCATTCATTTTTGGAGCAACAGGAAATGTCCGAAGAGAACACCAACGGCGCCGTCGCGCCGGTCGACGCCGCCACCGGTCCCTCGTTCACCGTCGAGAAGATCTACGTCAAGGACGTTTCGTTCGAATCGCCGAACGCTCCGGCCGTCTTCAACGACGCCGTGCAGCCGGAACTGCAGCTCAACCTGAACCAGCGCGTGCAGCGCCTGGGCGAGAGCGCCTTCGAAGTCGTGCTGGCCGTGACCCTGACCTGCAAGGCCGGCGAGAAGACCGCCTATGTGGCCGAAGTGCAGCAGGCCGGCGTGTTCGGCCTGGTGGGCCTGGACCCGCAGTCGATCGACGTGTTGCTCGGCACCCAGTGCCCGAACATCCTGTTCCCGTACGTGCGTTCGCTGGTGAGCGAGCTGATCCAGGCCGGTGGCTTCCCGCCGTTCTTCCTGCAGCCGATCAACTTCGAAGGCCTCTACGCCGAAACCCTGCGCCAGCGCCAGGAACAGGGCGAGACCTCGCTCGCCGATTCCGAGCCGGCCGGCAACGCCTGATCGGCGCTGCAGTCGTACGGATGAGCAAGCACGCAGACAAAATCGCGGTTCTCGGCGCCGGCTCCTGGGGCACTGCCCTGGCCAGCCTGCTCGCGCGGCACGGTCACCCGACCGTGCTGTGGGGGCGCGATGCGGCGATGGTCGAGGCCATCGACCAGCGCCACGAGAACACCCGTTATCTGCCGGGTATTCCGCTGCCCGAGTCGCTGCGCGCGACCACCGACCTGGCCGCTGCCGTCAAGGACGCCGCCTGGATCCTGGTGGTGGTGCCGTCGCACGCCTTCGGTGAAACCGTGCGTGCACTGGCGCCGCTGCGCCCGGCTGATGCCGGCGTGGCGTGGGCGACCAAGGGCTTCGAACCCGGCTCCGGTCGGTTCCTGCACGAAGTGGCGCGTGAGGTCCTCGGGCCGGACGTGCCGCTGGCGGTGGTGACCGGCCCGTCGTTCGCCAAGGAAGTCACCCAGGGTCTGCCGACCGCGATCACCGTCCACGGTGACGCGCCGGACTTCGCCCAGCAGGTGGCCGATGCCATGCACGGCCCGGCGTTCCGCGCCTACACCGGCGATGACATGGTCGGTGCCGAGCTCGGCGGCGCGATGAAGAACGTGCTGGCCGTGGCCACCGGCGTTGCCGATGGCATGCAGCTGGGCCTCAACGCCCGTGCCGGCCTGATCACCCGTGGCCTCAACGAAATGCTGCGGCTCGCCGCGGCGATCGGTGCCAAGCCGGAAACCCTGATGGGGCTGGCCGGCTTGGGCGATCTGGTGCTGACCTGCACCGGCGACCTCTCGCGCAACCGTCGGCTGGGCCTGGCCCTGGGCCGTGGGCAGACGCTGCAGGATGCGGTGCGCGAGATCGGCCAGGTGGTGGAATCGGTGCAGACCGCCGATGAAGTGATGCGCCAGGCGCGGCGTCATGGCATCGACCTGCCCATCTCCGACCGGGTGCGCGCCGTGCTGCACGGTGAGCAGACCCCCGAAGAAGGATTGCGTGCGTTGTTGGCACGCGAGCAGAAGCCGGAGTATCCGGACACGCTGTTCAAGTGAGGCACCCAAAACCCCGGCAGATGCCGGGGTTTTTTTGGGGTCTTCGTCCATTCTTTTGAGGCGCGACGGCGGATGGGTCGGGCGCTGGGCCACGCCAGAACGAAACAACCCGGCACGTGGCCGGGTTGTTTCGTGGCGTACCGACGAGGGTGTGGCCATGCCAACCGCAAAAAAACCGCGACGGCCGTGCAGGTAGAGCCGACCGTTGGTCGCCTGCTGTAAAAGTGAAGCCCGGCGTGAGCCGGGCTTCATGGCGCAGGGGAGAGAGACCGCGCCATCCAACAACGTACCGCGGTATTGCGTATCGCGTATTACCAGGTGAAGCGCGGACCGACGAACCATTCCTTGTCGCCGCCCTTGGCCAGCTTCACTTCGCCGGCCAGGCCCCAGTTCTGGTTGAGCTTGGCCTGGGCGCCGACGCGGCCGTAGAACTCGCCGTCCGGATTGATGCCGTGCTTCTTGCTGTAATCCTCGTAACCGGCCATCACGTAGCCTTCGAAGTTCGGGGTAAACGCGCTGCGCACGCCGACTTCGGTGGAGTAGCCGTTGAAGTCCGGGCCGTGCTTCGGGTCGAACTTCTGGTAAGCAACGCGGGCGACCAGATCGGTGGTCGGGGCGATGCCGTAGTTGTAGCCCACACCGACGCGCCACTGGTCGACGTCGTTGCTGCCGCGCTTGGTTTCCTGCGCGTTGTAGTCACCGAAGACATGGAAGTTCGGCGCCACGGCGACCGAGCCCTTCACCGCCCAGCCATCGGCGTCGCCGCCCTTGGCATCGGTGTTCACGTAGCCGCCTTCGACGTAGTTGTACGACAGGCCGTCGGTTGCCGACGCAGCGAACGGCAGTGCAGCGAGCAGACCCAGAGCAAGCAGGGAAGTCTTCATTTTCGGGAACACCTTTTTATTTTTTGGTTTTGTCCGCCAGCAGAGGAAGGGGGAATCGCTGCTGGCGACAGGTGTGAATTATCCGTTAGTCACCCGAATTAGCCCTGAATATCAAACTGAGCAGTACATAAATGAAGCGGCGATATTGGGAACTCTTCGTTCGCTATCTGCTACGCACGCGCACTCCGTCTCATGCGTAAAGCGCGCACACGACAGGACACCATCGCGATGACGTGCATCGCATGGGTATCGAAGAAAAAAGAGCGCGCGTCCGCAGGCGGACCGGGATCAGCGTTCGCCGTCGCGCAGGTAGTCGAACAGCTCGGCGTCGCCTTTCAGCCCGAGCTTCAACATCGCAACGCCTTTCTGGCGGCTGATGGTGCTGACGCTCTTGTGCAGATGGAGGGCGATCTCCTTGACCGTCATGCCGCTGCCAAGCAGCCGCAGCACTTCCACTTCGCGTGGCGACAAAGGACTGGCTCCGCCTTCCTCGACACTCTCCGTGCCGATTGCGTCAATGCGTTCCTTCAGCGACAGGCTGACGTAGGGCACGCCGCGCTGCACGGTCTGGATCGCCAGCGGCAGCTCATCCATCGAGGAGGTCTTGTCGACCAGGCCAAGCACGCCGGTCGCGACCACCATGCGCAGGATCGCCAGGTTGTTGGACACGCTGAGCATCAGCACCGGCAGCTCGGGAAAACGCCGGCGTATCATGGCGATCATCGCGAAGCCATCGGCCTGCGCGCCGCCGGGCATGGAGTAATCGGTGACCAGAACATCGCACTCGTGGTCGCCCAGTACGGTCATCAGCTCGGCCACGGTACTGGCCTCGGCCACCACCTGGCCAACGCCGCTGGACTCGATCACGGCCTTCGTGCCGATCCGTACGACCGGATGGTCATCGGCGATGATAATGCGCAGGGTCATGGACTAGTATTGCCTGTGAGGCAGCCGTCGGGCCGTGCCGGGATGGGGATGTCATTCTACGGAGATCAGGCAGCATGCGTACCCACGTCATTCGCTGGCTGGTTCTGTTCGTGCTCGCGATGGCGACGGGCATGCAGGTATCCGCGGCTGCGTCGCCTCCCTTGCCCCCCCACCAGAGCGAGTGGCTTGGCAGGCACCCTACCATCATCCTGGGCATGTACGACAGCGGTTGGCCGCCGTTCGAGTCCATGCAGAACGGCAAGCCGGTCGGCCTCGGCTACGACTACCTCAGCCTGCTGACCCGGCAGCTGGGGGTGCAGGTGCAGGTGCGGATGTATCGCGACTGGACCGAGGTTTTGGAGGCGGCATGCCGGGGTGAAGTCGATGTGGTGATGAACATCACGCTCACCGCCGATCGCACGCGCTGCATGGTCTACACCCGCCCCTACGCCCGGGCGCCACTGGCGCTGGTGGGTCGCCCCGGCGAAACCCGCGCATCGTCTGATCCTGACCTGCGCGGCCTGCGCGTGGTCACCGAGCGTGAGTTCGTCACCAGCGACGAAGTACGCTCGCGCTTTCCCGGCGCCCGGCGCGTGACCGCGGCCAGCACCACCGCCGCATTGGCCATGGTCGGCAGCGGCGAGGCCGACGTCTACATCGGCAACGCGTATGTGGCCACGACCCTGATCGCCGAGCGACGGCTGACCGATGTCAGCCTGCTGCGCCCCAGCGACCTGCCACCGGAGCGGTTGCACTTCGGTGTGCCCAACGCCAAGCAGCCCTTGGCTGAAGCGCTGGACATGGGCCTGGCCGCGCTCGCCGAGACCGAGCGCGAGCGCCTGGAACGGCGCTGGCTCCCGACCCCGCGATGGTCGGTGCAGTCGCAGGTGATCCTGGGCAATGCGGAGAGGCGTGTCCTGGCCACCCCCCTGCGCCTGGCCTTCGCGCCGAACGCGGCACCGCTGGCCTTCATCGACAGTGCCGACCGGCCCAGCGGTGTCTCGGCCGAGTACCTGCGCCTGCTGCGCACGGTAGGGGCGCAGCTCACGCGGGTGCCGGCGCACGACTGGTTCGATGTGCGCGAGCAGCTGCGCCGCGGCGAGGTCGACGCGATCATGGGCATCCCCAACGATTCGAACTACCTGGGCGACGGCTGGGTGTTCAGCCAGCCCTTCATCACCGTTCCCAACGTCGTGGTGACGGCCAGTGGCAGTGCGTCGGTGCTGGGCGTGCCCGATCTGGATGGCCGCAGCATCCTGCTGTCCGATCCGGAACGGTTGCGCGGGTATGTCCTGCAGCAGGCCCCCAATGCGCGCATCGTGCCCGCGCGCAGCGCCGAACTGGCGCTGGCACGGCTGGCCAAGGGAGACGCCGATGCGTACATCGGCAACCTGGCCGTCATCGATCGGATCGTGCGTGATCACTATCCCGCGCAGCTGCACGTGGCAGCGCCGGCGGGATTCAGCGATCGCCTGTCGTTGGCGGTCAAACGCCAGTACGCGCCGCTGGCCACCACGTTCGACCGCCTGCTGTTGAACATGAGCGCGCGCGAGCACGAAGCGATCCGCAGCGACTGGTTGTCGGCCGAGTACCGCAGCGATCTGGACTGGCGCAGGATCGCGCGCTGGGCGGTGCCGCTGGCCCTGGTGCTGCTGACCGCACTGCTCGTCCATGGGTGGGGGCACTGGCGCCTGCGCAGTGAGGTGACGATGCGCCGCCGTGCCGAGCAGCGCCTGGCCGACGTCACCGACAACCTGCCGGCGATCGTCTACCAGGGCCGTCGCGAACGGGATGGCCGGCTGTCGCTGCCGTATATCGCCGGTGACACCGAAGCGCTGTTCGGGCTCACCGCGGCCGAGGCGATGGCCGATGAAAGCGCGCTGATGGCGCGCATCGACGAGCGTGATCGCGCCAGTGTGCGCCAGGCCATGGAAAGCGCCGCGCGTGACTTCGCCCCGTTGGACATGGAATTCCGTACCCGCCCAAGTGGCATGCTGCGCTGGGTACGTTCGCGCGCGCTGCCCTACGACGCCGAGGACGGGGTGCTGCTGTGGAGCGGCTATTGGATCGATGTGACCGATGCGCGCGCCCAGGCCGACGCGCTGGCGCTGGCCAAGGCGGCAGCCGAGCGCGCCACCGCCGCCAAATCCGAATTCCTGGCCACGATGAGCCACGAGATCCGCACGCCGATGTCCGGCGTGCTGGGCATGGTGGAGGTGCTCTCGCATACCTCGCTGGATGGCGAGCAGCGCCGCATCATCAGCGTGATCGAGGACTCGGCGCAGATGCTGCGGCAGATCCTCGATGACCTGCTGGACTACTCCAAGATCGAGGCCGGCGCGCTGTCCCTGCAACCGCATCCGGTTGCGCTGCGCGCATTGCTTGGCAACGTGCAGCAGCTGCTTGCCCCACAGGCGGTGGCCAAGGGGCTGGAGCTGCAGATGCAGATCGACGACGCGCTCGCGGCCATGCACCTGGTCGACGGCATGCGCCTGCGGCAGATCGCATTCAACCTGCTCAGCAATGCCATCAAGTTCACGCGCGCCGGCGAGGTCGGCATCGCGCTGGAGGTGCTCGACGGTGATGCCGACGGCGCGCAGCAGCTGCGCCTGACCGTTCGCGATACAGGCATCGGCATCTCGCCCGAGCAGCGCGAACGGCTGTTCGCGCCGTTTGTACAGGCGGACGCGGCGACCAGCCGCCAGTACGGTGGCACGGGGCTGGGGCTGAGCATCTGCCAGCGCCTGGTGGCGATGATGCACGGCACGCTGACGCTGCACAGCGTCCCCGGTGAGGGCACGCGCGTGGAGGTGCTGCTGACCGTACCGGTGGTGCCGGTGGACGAACAGCCCAGTGCCGCCGAAGAACACACGCAGGCGGTGCCGTTGCCGGCCGCATTGCAGCAGCGGCGCATCCTGATCGTGGAGGACCATCCCACCAACCAGGCGCTGATGGGGTGGCGCATGCAACAGCTGGGCCTGCCACACGTGCTGGCCGAGAACGGCGAACAGGCACTGGCGCTGCTGGCGCGCACCCGTTTCGACCTGGTGCTGACCGACTGCCGGATGCCGGTCATGGACGGCTATGCCATGACCCGCCGCATCCGCGAGCAGGAGCGTGACCGCGGCGGTGCCCGGCTGCCGGTGATCGCGCTGACCGCCAGCGCGATGGAGGACGATCTGCAGCGCTGCCGCGAGGCCGGCATGGACGATCTGCTGGCCAAGCCGGTCCCACTGGGCGCCTTGCGCCAGGCACTGCTGCAGTGGCTGCCGGACGGGGATGGCCCCTTGTCCGGCGCGGAGCAGGCACCGGGTGCGGATGACGCGCCGCCGGACCGGGCCGCGCTGGTGCGCCGGTTTGGTTCGGAGCATGTGGCCGGCGTGCTGATCGAGAGCCTGTGCACCGCCTCGGCCGAGGATCTGGTGAAGCTGCAGGCAGCCCTGGATGCGCAGGCCGGGCCCGCACTGGTGAATGTGCTGCACCGGCTGGTGGGGGGGCTGGCAACGCTGGGGGCCGACGCGCTGGCGCTGCAGGCGCGCAGCCTGATGGAACGCGTCGACGACGAAGGCGTGGCGGCGCACGCCGAGGCGGTCAGCGCATTCGATGCGGCGTTGCGCGCTTATCTGGTGCAGCTGCAGGCGTCCTGACCGGCGCCTGCCGGTCATCGCTGCTGCTGCAGATACTCGATCACCTGCCGCCGGCGCTCCGGGTCAGCAGTGGAGTTGACCATGCGCGTGCCCGGCACCGCCTGCGTGGGCGAGCGCAGGAACGCATCGAGGGTCTGTTCGTTCCAGGTCAGCCCTGCATCGCGCATCGCGTTGGAATACGGATAGCCGGCGACACTGCCGGCACGCCGGCCGATCACGCCATGCAGGTTCGGGCCGAACCGATGCACGCCACCCGGGCTGACGGTGTGGCAACCGGCACAGATCGCAAAGGCGCGCTGCAGGTCCTGCTGATGGGCCTGCTCCGGCGTCTGCGGGGTGCGCGAACACGCCGCCAGCAGCAGGCAGGCCAGTAACGGCAACGTCGATCGGAAAGCAGGGGCCATGGCGCCACGGTCACGTCCAACAGGACGCTCAGGATAGCCAGCGCGGCGGTGCCTGCCGCGCCTGATGGCCTGCGACCGGTGGTCGCAGGCCATGCCGATCACATCCCCGAGTAGTTCGGGCCGCCGCCGCCCTGGGGGGTCACCCACACGATGTTCTGGGTAGGGTCCTTGATGTCGCAGGTCTTGCAGTGCACGCAGTTCTGCGCGTTGATCTGCAGCTGTTCGTGCCCATCGCTGCCGACGAACTCGTACACGCCGGCCGGGCAGTAGCGCGCTTCCGGACCGGCGTACTCGGCCAGGTTGATCCGCACCGGCACGCTGGCGTCCTTGAGGGTCAGGTGGCTGGGCTGGTCTTCGGCGTGGTTGGTGCTGCTCAGGAACACCGAGCTGAGCCGGTCGAAGGTGAGCACGCCATCCGGCTTGGGATAGTTGATCTTCGCATGCTTGGAGGCCGGCTCCAGGCAGGCGTGGTCCGGGGTGCTGTGGCGCAGCGTCCACGGCGGATTGCGGATGCCCAGCTTGGGCAGCAGCCACTGCTCGATGCCGGTCATCAACGTGGCCACGGTCTGGCCCTTCTTGAACCACTGCTTGAAGTTCTTGGCCTGCTGCAGTTCGGCATGCAGCCAACTGGTCTCGAACGCCTGCGGATAGGCGCTCAATTCATCGTGCTGGCGATCGGCCACCAGCGCATCGAAGGCGGCATCGGCGGCGAGCATGCCGGTCTTGATCGCGGCATGGCTGCCCTTGATCCGGCTGACGTTGAGATAGCCGGCCTCGCAGCCGACCAGCGCGCCACCGGGGAACACCGTCCTGGGCAGCGACATCAGCCCACCGGCGGTGATCGCGCGCGCACCGTAGCCGATGCGCTTGCCCCCTTCCAGGTGCTTGCGGATGTCCGGGTGTGTCTTGAAGCGCTGGAACTCTTCGAACGGGCTCAGCCACGGGTTCTTGTAATCCAGGCCGACCACATAACCGATCGAGACCTTGCCGCCCTCGGCGTGATACAGGAACGCGCCGCCGTAGGTGTCGTTGTCCAGCGGCCAGCCGGCGGCGTGCACCACCAGGCCCGGCTCATGCTTGGCCGGATCGATCTGCCACAGCTCCTTGATGCCGATGCCATAGGCCTGCGGATCCTTGCCGGCATCGAGCTGGAAGCGTGCGATCAACTGGCGGCCGAGATGGCCGCGCGAGCCTTCGGCGAAGATCGTGTACTTGGCGTGCAGCGCCATGCCGCGCTCGAACGCGGGGCCGGGCTGACCGTTCTTCTCGATGCCCATGTCGCCGGTGGCCACGCCGATCACCGCACCGTCCTCGCTGTAGAGCACCTCCGCCGCGGGGAAGCCGGGGAAGATCGCCACTTCCAGCGCCTCGGCCTGCTGCGCCAGCCAGCGGGTGACCTCGCCGAGGCTGACGATGTAGTTGCCTTCGTTGTGGAAGCACTCCGGCAGCAGCGCGTTGGGCGTGCTGCGCGAGCCGGCTTCACTGAGGAACAGGAATTCGTCGCGGGTGACCTTCTGCTTCAGCGGTGCGCCGCGCTCGGCCCAGTCCGGGAACAGTTCGCTCAGTGCCCGCGGATCCATCACCGCACCGGAGAGGATGTGCGCACCGGGTTCAGAGCCTTTCTCCAGGATGCACACCGACAGCTCGCGGCCGGCTTCGATGGCGCGCTGGCGCAGCCGGATCGCCGTGGCCAGGCCAGCGGGACCGCCACCGACGGTCACCACATCGAATTCCATCACTTCACGCGGGGGCAGGACGTTGATTTCTTCGCTCATGGGGCTGCGTAACTCGTGGGTAGTGCCGCGGGTTGAACGGCGGCGGTTGCCTGGGAATCGCGCGTGTCACACCACGGCGAAACGGTGGATCAGTGCGCCAGAGTACCGGCACGGCGCATTTAAGCCTAGATCGCCGACGATGACAGCGGTGTCGCCGCGCGTTCGATACCAGGATGCTGCGGCGCAGCATCCGCGCTGCCTCGCCGTCCCTTGGCCGCTTCGCGCACAACGACCACAATGGGGGCCGGTTCCACCGCCACCTGCCGGGATGCCATGTCACTGAATCCGTTCGATCTGTTCGATATCCGTTCGCTGCTCAGCGAGGAGGAGCGCGCGGTGCAGGCGACGGTGGCGCGATTCACCGATACGCGGGTGCTGCCGATCATCGGCGATGCGTTCGACGACGGGCGCTTCCCGGACGAATTGATTCCCGAGATCGCCGCGCTGGGCCTGCTCGGCTCCAGCCTGCCCGAGCAGTACGGCGGCGGCGGGCTCAATGCGGTGAGCTACGGCTTGATCTGCCAGGAGCTGGAGCGCGGCGATTCGGGCCTGCGCAGCTTTGTCTCGGTGCAGAGTTCGCTGTGCATGTACCCCATCCATGCCTACGGCAGCGAAGAGCAGCGCCTGCGCTGGTTGCCGGACATGGCCACCGGCAAGGTGATCGGCTGCTTCGGGCTGACCGAGGCGCATGGCGGCTCCGATCCGGCGGCGATGAAGACCCGCGCGGTGCGCGATGGCGGTGACTGGCTGATCAACGGCAGCAAGATGTGGATCACCAGCGGACCGGTGGCCGACATCGCGATCGTGTGGGCGCATACCGACGATGGCATCCAGGGCTTCGTGCTGGAAAAGGGCATGGCCGGGTTCACCACGCAGGAGATCAAGCACAAGATGAGCCTGCGCGCCTCGCTGACCGGTGCGTTGTTCTTCGACAACGTGCGCGTGCCCGACCGCAACCGCCTGCCGAACGTGCAGGGGCTGAAGGGGCCGCTGGGCTGCTTGAACCAGGCGCGCTACGGGATCAGCTGGGGTCCGATCGGCGCTGCGGTGGCCTGCCTGGATGAAGCCCTGGGCTACACCAAGCAGCGGGTGCTCTTCGGCCGGCCGGTGGCGGCCACGCAGAGTGCGCAGATCAAGCTGGCCGACATGGCGCGGCGGATCACCACCGCGCAGCTGCTGGCCCTGCAGCTGGGGCGCCTGAAGGACGCCGGCCAACTGCAGCCGCAGCAGGTCAGCCTGGCCAAGTGGAACAACTGCCGCATGGCCATCGACATCGCGCGCGAATGCCGCGACCTGCTCGGCGGCGCCGGCATCACCACCGAGCACGTGGCGATCCGGCATGCACTCAATCTGGAATCGGTGATCACCTACGAGGGCACCGAGACCGTGCACCAGCTGGTGATCGGCCGCGAGCTGACCGGGATCAATGCGTTCTGAGGTCACCTGACCAACGGTCAGGTGCTACACAATGGTCAGGTGCTACACCAACGGTCAGGTGCTACACCAACGGTCAGGTGCCTGTGTCACCGGTAGGTGCCGACCGTTGGTCGGCACGGCATCTTATTCCCCGCCGGCAAACCCGTTCTGGCGCCATGCCTCGTACATCACCACGGCGACCGTGTTGGACAGATTGAGGCTGCGGTTGTCCGGCTGCATCGGCAGGCGCAGGCGGCGGCCGTGGGGCAGGCTGTCGAGCAGGTCCTGGGGCAGGCCGCGGGTTTCCGGGCCGAACAGGAAGGCATCGCCGTCTTCGAACTGCTGGGTGTCGTAACGCACGCTGCCGCGGGTACTCAGCGCGAACAGGCGCTTGGGCGCAATGACCTGCAGGGCGGTTTCCAGATCAGGATGGACCTGCAGCCGAGCGTATTCGTGATAGTCCAGGCCGGCGCGCTTGAGCTGCTTGTCGCTCAGGTCGAAACCGAGCGGCTCGATCAGGTGCAGCCGCGCGCCGGTGTTGGCGCAGAGGCGGATCACATTGCCGGTATTCGGCGGGATTTCGGGTTGGAACAGGACGACATGGAACGTGGGCGTGGCAGTCATCGGCGAAGTGTACGCCGTGGCTGCGGAAGACCGCAGCAGCGGCTTACTGGCGGATCAGGGTCGTGGCGGCGGCAGCGGCGGTTTCCAGGGCCAGGGCCTGCAGGTCGGCAGCCGACGGACGCACCTGCAGGGTCGGCAGGTTGATGATCACTTCGTTGGCCACGGCAGTGGCGGCAGCGGTGAAGGTGGCGACGTAGCCGCGGTCGTTGGTCTGTTCGGCAGCCAGGGCCTGGCGCTGTTCGGCGGTCGGACGCACTTCCACGGCGGCCAGGGTGGTGACGCGGCGGTTGGCGGCCAGTTCGGCGCGGTACTCGGCGATCAGGCCAGCGGTCGGACGGACTTCCACGACCGCCAGGGTCGGGATGTCGCTGGTGCGCTCAACCTCGGCCTGGGCGATCTGGTCGGCCGAGGGGCGGACCTGCACGGTGTCCAGGGTGACGATGGCGGGGGCGGCCTGCACCGACGAAGCAAACGCGGAACCGGCGGCAAAGGCGATGGCGATGGCGAGAGTCTTGGTGTTCATGGCGAGGTCCTGTTTAGTGTTGGTGATCAGTGGTGTGGTAGTAAGGTAGTACACCGATTCGGGGCTTGCAAGAATAATTTCACTATTCTTGTTGTTGTTCAGCATCCAGTCAGTTTCGGTTTGATCCTTGTTTCCCTTGCCATGTACCAAGCAGGTCGCGTGCCAACTTTTACGCATTGATTTCAAAGGGTTTTTTGCGAAGTAGCGGTGTCCGATGTCCGGACACGTGTCCGCCGCAGGGCCGCGGACTGTCCGCCCGGCCGCGTGCGGCCACGCTCGGATGTGCGGTTCGTGGCGGATCCGCCGCCATCGGCAGGTCAATGACTGTTGGCCGATGCCTTTTGCCCGGGCGGCGCGCTAGCATCCGGCTTCACTTTCATGACCAAGGAACCGGAATGACCGTCCAACTTCGACCGCGTGCCGCGCTGCTGGCTGTAGCGCTTTCCGCCGCCCTGGGCTCGTTCGCGCCGGCACCGGTCCTGGCCAAGCCGGCCACGGCGGCCAAGGTCGACATTCCGTTCGAACAGTTCACCCTGCCCAATGGCCTGCGCGTGGTGGTGCACACCGACCGCAAGGCGCCGATCGTGGCGGTGAATATCTGGTACCACGTGGGCAGCAAGGACGAACCCGCCGGCCGCACCGGCTTCGCGCACCTGTTCGAACACCTGATGTTCCAGGGCAGCGAGAACCACGACGGCGAATACTTCGAGCCCTTCAAGCAGGTTGGGGTGACCGGCCAGAACGGCACCACCAATACCGACCGCACCAATTACTTCGAGAACGTGCCGACCACCGCGCTGGACATGGCGCTGTGGATGGAGTCCGACCGCATGGGGCATCTGCTCGGGGCGATCGACCAGGCGGCGCTGGACGAGCAGCGCGGCGTGGTCCAGAACGAGAAGCGCCAGGGCGAGAACCAGCCCTATGGCCAGGTCTGGGAAAAGCTGACCCGCGCGATGTATCCGGCCGGACACCCGTACCACCACAGCGTGATCGGCTCCATGAACGATCTCAACGCCGCCTCGCTGGACGACGTGAAGACCTGGTTCCGCACCTGGTACGGCCCGAACAATGCGGTGCTGGTGCTGGCCGGTGACATCGACGTGGCCACCGCGAAGGAAAAGGTCGCCAAGTACTTCGGCGACATCCCGGCCGGCCCGAGCATGGCCCAGCCCAAGGTGGACGTAGCCAAGCGCGAGAAGAGCACGCGCGAAGTGATGACCGACAAGGTGCCGCAGGCGCGCATCTACCGCGCCTGGAACGTCGCCCAGGTCGGCACCACCGATATCGACCAGCTGCAGCTGTTCGCGCAGGTCCTTGGCGGTGCCAAGTCCTCGCGCCTGGACCAGCGCCTGCTGCACCAGGACAAGCTGGTGGACAACATCAGCGCCGGTGCCTACAGCTCGCAGCTGGGCTCGAACTTCGTGATCATGGCCAGCGTCAAGCAGGGTGTGGATCCGGCCAAGGTCGAGGCGATCATCGATGAAGAAGTGAAGCGCCTGGCCAAGGACGGTCCGACCGCCGATGAGCTGAGCCGTGGCAAGACCGCGTTCCGCGCCGGCTTCATCCGCGGCATCGAGCGCATCGGGGGCTTCGGCGGCAAGGCCGACGCGCTGGCCGAGTGCACCGTGTACGAAGGTGACCCGGGCTGCTTCCGCACGTCGCTGGCCACCATCGATGGGGCCACGGCCGCGCAGGTGCGCGATGTCGGCGCCAAGTGGCTGGGTATCGGGGATCACACCATCGTGGTCGAGCCGGGCGCGCGCGTTGCCCTGGCCGAACTGCCGTCGGAAACGCCCAAGCCGTTCACCGTGCCCGCCGTGGATCCGCGCTTCACCACGCTGCCCAAGCAGGTCGACCGCAGCACCGGCGTGCCGCAGACCAAGACCTTCCCGGACCTGAAATTCCCCGAACTGCGCCGCGCCACGCTCAAGAACGGCACCCAGGTGATCCTGGCCGAGCGCCATGACATCCCGGTCGTGCAGTTCAGCTATGAATTCCCGGGTGGCTTCACCGCCGACCAGGGCCGCAAGTCCGGCACGGCCAACTTCACCATGGGCCTGCTCACCGAAGGGGCCGGCAAGCTCGGTGCGCTGCCGTTCGCCGATGCGGCCGATGCACTGGGCGCCAAGCTCGATGCCTCGGCCTCGCTGGACAGCACCAGCGTGTACCTGTCCGCATTGAAGGAAAACCTGGCCCCGTCGCTGGCCCTGTATGCGGACATGCTGCGCCAGCCGCGCTTCGACCAGACCGAGATCGACCGGGTCAAGGCGACCTGGATCGCCGGCATCCAGCAGGAGAAGGTCAACCCCAGCGCGGTGGCGATGCGGGTGATGCCGACCCTGCTGTACGGCGCGGGCCATCCGTATGCGATCCCGTTCACCGGCAGCGGCAATGAAGTGGACATCCAGTCCATGACCCGCGAAGACCTGGTCGACTTCCACCGTGACTGGCTGCGCCCGGAGCAGGGCACGCTGATCGTGGTGGGTGACACCACGCTGAAGGAAATCGTGCCGCTGCTGGAGCGCCAGCTCGGCAACTGGAAGGCCGAAGGCCCGGCGCCGCAGGTCAAGGCCCCCGTGGATGTCGCCCGTCCGGCGCATGCCCGCGTGTACCTGATCGACCAGCCGGGCGCGGTGCAGGCCAACCTGTTCGCCAGCCAGGTGGTGCCCTCGTCCAGGGACCCGGGTTCGACCCGCTTCGATATCGCCAACGGCGTGCTCGGCGGCGACTTCACCTCGCGCCTGAACATGAACCTGCGTGAGCAGAAGCACTGGTCCTACGGGGCCGGCAGCAGCGCCAGCAACACCCTGGGCCAGCGCCCGTGGGGCGCCCGCGCGCCGGTGCAGATCGACAAGACCGCCGAGGCGATGCAGGAGATGCAGAAGGAAATCGCCGAGTTCGCCAGCGGCGCCAAGCCGGCCACCCCGGCCGAAGTGGCGCGTATCCGCAACATCCAGAACCTGAGCCTGCCCGGCGCCTATGAGACCGCCAGCGCGGTGATGGGCACCATCAGCGGGATCGTGCGCTACCAGCGCCCCGACGATTACGTGGTCCAGCGCAAGGCCGAGATCGAAGCGATGACCCCGGCCCAGGTGCAGCAGGCCGCGGCCACGCTGGACCCGAACGCGCTGACCTGGGTGGTGGTGGGTGACCTCAAGCAGACCGAGGTACCGGTGCGTGCGCTCAAGCTTGGCCAGGTGCAGGTCATCGATGCCGAAGGCAAGGTGGTCGACGCCCCGGCCACTCCGGCTGCCCCGGCACCAAAGAGCCGGTGACGCCCAACGCGGGCCGGCCACCGCGCCCGCCAGCCGCTCAGGTGCCGGGGACCCACCCGGCACCTGATCACCCCCGATTCAGTTGTTTCCCGCACACTCCCTTACGTATTCCAGCCAGGCCTTGCCCATGCGCATTCTGCTTCTGTCCGCCCTGATCCTCAGCGTTTCCGCCTGCACCTGGGTGCCGATCGAATCCTCCGGCAAGACGGTCCGCGTGCTGCCGGCCGGTGCGGTTCCCAGCGGCTGCCAGAGCAAGGGCGAAGTGGTGGTGACCGTGAAGAGCAAGGTCGGCTTCTACAACCGCAACCCGCTGCGCGTGCAGGAAGAGCTGGAAACCCTGGCCCGCAACGAGGCCCCCAGCGCCGGTGCCAACGCCGTGCAGGCCTCGGGCCTGCCGGCCGATGGCAGCCAGCGATTCCTGGCTTTCCAGTGCCCGCCACGCTGAACCCTTCACCCCGTGCCCGGACCATACGCCCGGGCGTGAATTCGTAAAGGTGCGGTGAAAGCCGTGCCGGCTTACAATAGCGCCCCCTTCGCCTGAGCCTTGGCGCTAACTGATGCTCTTCAAGAATGTCTCGATCGCCGGCCTGGCGCACATCGACGCGCCGCACACGCTGACGTCCAAGGAAATCAACGAACGGCTGAAGCCGACGCTGGATCGCCTTGGCATCCGTACCGACGTGCTCGGCGATATCGCGGGCATCCACGCCCGCCGCCTGTGGGATGCCGACATGCTGGCCTCCGACGCCGCCACGCTGGCCGCCCGCAAAGCCCTGGAAGACGCCGGGATCGGCGCCGACAAGATCGGCCTGCTGGTCAACACCTCGGTCAGCCGCGATTACCTGGAGCCGTCCACGGCCAGCATCGTCTCGGGCAACCTGGGGGTCGGCGACGAATGCATGACCTTCGACGTCGCCAATGCCTGCCTGGCCTTCATCAACGGCATGGACATCGCCGCCCGCATGCTCGAACGCGGCGAGATCGACTACGCGCTGATCGTCGACGGTGAAACCGCCAACCTGGTGTACGAGAAGACCCTCGAGCGCATGGCCCTGCCGGGCGTGACCGCCGATGACTTCCGCAACGAGATGGCCGCCCTGACCCTGGGCTGCGGTGCCGCGGCGATGGTCATGGCGCGCACCGAGCTGGTGCCCGATGCCCCGCGTTACCGCGGTGGCGTGACCCGCTCGGCGACCGAGTGGAACCAGCTGTGCCGCGGCAACCTGGACCGCATGGTCACCGACACCCGCATGCTGCTGATCGAAGGCATCAAGCTGGCGCAGAAGACCTTCGTCGCCGCCCGTGAAGCACTGGGCTGGGCCGTGGAGGAACTGGACCAGTTCGTGATCCACCAGGTCAGCCAGCCGCATACCGCCGCCTTCATCAAGAACTTCGGGATCGACCCGAAGAAGGTGATGACGATCTTCGGCGAGCACGGCAACATCGGCCCGGCCTCGGTGCCGATCGTGCTGAGCAAGCTCAAGCAGCTGGGCAAGCTGAAGAAGGGCGATCGCATCGCGCTGCTCGGCATCGGCTCGGGCCTGAACTGCTCGATGGCCGAAGTGGTCTGGTAACCCATTGGCCGCAGCCTGCTGCGGCGTTGCTTCCGGGGCCGTGTCTGCTGCGCCGGAATTGAACATCAAGGGCCGGTTCTGCCGGCCCTTTTCACAGGTGCGATTGAATGCCCCAGCTGCCCGGTTACCCCGCCCATCCGCACCGCTTCCAAGTGCGCCCCGGCCTGTCGATGAGCTATCTCGACCAAGGCCCGCGCGATGGCGAGGTGGTGGTGATGGTCCACGGCAACCCGTCGTGGAGCTATTACTGGCGCACCCTGGTGGCCGGCCTCTCGGACAAGTACCGCTGCATCGTGCCGGACCATATCGGCATGGGCCTGTCGGACAAGCCCGATGATGCGCACTACGACTACACCCTGCAGTCGCGCGTGGATGATCTGGACGCGCTGCTCGCGCACCTGGGCATCACCGGCCCGGTGACCCTGGCCGTGCACGACTGGGGCGGCATGATCGGCTTTGGCTGGGCGCTGTCGCACCACGCACAGGTCAAGCGCCTGGTGGTACTCAACACCGCCGCCTTCCCGATGCCGGCCGCGAAGAAGATGCCGTGGCAGATCGCGCTGGGCCGCCACTGGAAGATCGGCGAGTGGCTCATCCGCACCTTCAACGCCTTCTCCTCCGGTGCCTCGTGGCTGGGCGTGGAACGGAAGATGCCGGCCGATGTGCGCCGCGCGTACGTGTCGCCGTACAACAGCTACGCCAACCGCATCAGCACCATCCGCTTCATGCAGGACATCCCGCTGTCACCGGCCGACAAGGCCTGGTCGCTGCTGGAGCGTTCCGGCCAGGCCCTGCCCAGCTACGCCGATCGCCCGGCGTTCATCGGCTGGGGCCTGCGCGACTTCGTGTTCGACCATCACTTCCTGAAGGGCTTCCAGGCCGCGCTGCCGCAGGCGCAGGTGCATGCCTTCGAGGATGCCGGGCATTACGTGCTGGAGGATAAGCACGAGGTGCTGGTGCCGAAGATCCGCGCGTTTCTGGACGCGAATCCGATCTGATCGGCGTGACGACCCACGGTCGTCACCTACCATCAACCGGTAGGCACCCTCACCGGTAGAGCCGACCGTTGGTCGGCTGCTTTCCGGTCGGCTGCTTCCGCCCTCGCGCCATAACCCCGGCGCCCCCAACTACGCCGCGATCGGCGCCTGCGGCGCCGGCGAATTGCCGTTGTCATCGGGATGATCATCATCATTGCCCGCCTCGTCCCGCCAGCGCCAGTCGGCCAGGGTCAGCGCCGGCATGCCGTGCGCGATGCGCGCCTTGTCGCACTGCGGGCTGGCCTTGCCGTACTCCCACGAGGCGTCCACCTCACGGCACACGCTGGGGCGGTTGGGGTGGATGCTGCAGCGCGAATACACCCCGATCTCCGCATCCAGCGCCACGCAGTAGACCGGCTTGGACAGGGTGCCGCGCATGCACAGCCGGTGCGGGTCCAGCACCTGGGTGAGCTCGTGCGGGACGCCCCCCGGGGTGACCTCGTCCGATTCCATCCAGTGGAAGGCCACACGGTACTGGGTGCAGCAGGCGCCGCAGGTGAGGCAGGGATGGGGCATGGGGCACCGGCCTTGGGCGGCAGCGAAGCAGGAGGGAAGGGCGCGAATTTTCCACGCCAACGGCCGGCGCGCAAGAATTTTCTGCAGCGGCGACAATGAACGGATGAACAGCGCCATCAATATCGCCGCGCGCCTGCCCGAGCTGGCCCGTGAACGCCCCGACCAGATCGCCATCCGCTGCCCCGGCACGCCCGGGCCCGGCGGCATGGCGCGCTACGACGTCACCCTGGATTACCGCACCCTCAACGCCCGCAGCGATGCGATGGCGGCCGGGCTGGCCGCGCACGGCATCGGCCGCGGCGTGCGCGCGGTGGTGATGGTGCGGCCCTCGCCGGAATTCTTCCTGCTGATGTTCGCGCTGTTCAAGAACGGCGCGGTCCCGGTGCTGGTCGACCCGGGCATCGACAAGCGCGCGCTGAAGCAATGCCTGGACGAGGCCCAGCCGGAGGCCTTCATCGGCATCGGCCTGGCCCACGTGGCGCGCCTGGCGCTGCGCTGGTGCCGCTCTGCACGCCTGCTGGTGACCGTTGGCCGCCGCTGGGGCTGGGGTGGCACCACCCTGGCCCGGCTGGAAGCCCAGGGCGCCACGGTGGCGCCTGCGCTGGCCCCGACCGATGGCGAGGACGTCGCCGCGATCCTGTTCACCAGCGGCTCCACCGGCGTGCCCAAGGGCGTGGTCTACCGCCACCGTCATTTCGTGGGCCAGGTCGAGCTGCTGCGCGCCGCCTTCGGGATGGAGCCGGGTGGGGTCGACCTGCCGACCTTCCCGCCGTTCGCGCTGTTTGATCCGGCGCTGGGGCTGACCTCGGTAATCCCGGACATGGATCCGACCCGGCCGGCCCAGGCCGATCCGCGCAAGCTGCATGACGCGATCAACCGCTTTGGTGTCACCCAGCTGTTCGGCTCGCCGGCGCTGATGCGGGTGCTGGCCGATCACGGCCAGCCGCTGCCCGGCGTGCGCCGGGTGACCTCGGCCGGGGCACCGGTGCCGCCGGACGTGGTCGCGCGGATCCGCCGCCTGCTGCCCGACGACGCCCAGTTCTGGACCCCCTACGGCGCTACCGAGTGCCTGCCGGTGGCGGTGATCGAAGGTCGCGAGCTGGAGAACACCCGCCAGGCCACCGAGGCCGGCGCCGGTACCTGCGTCGGCCGCGTGGTCGCGCCGAACCAGGTGCGCATCATCGCCATCGATGACGCGCCGCTGCCGGGCTGGTCGCAGGCCCGCGAGCTGGCCGCCGGCGAGGTCGGCGAGATCACCGTGGCAGGTCCGACTGCCACCGACAGCTACTTCAACCGCCCGCAGGCCACCGCGGCGGCGAAGATCACCGAGACTCTAGCCGACGGCAGCACGCGGGTCGTGCACCGGATGGGCGATGTCGGCTATTTCGATGCGCAGGGGCGGCTGTGGTTCTGCGGGCGCAAGACCCAGCGCGTGGAAACCGCGCAGGGGCCGCTGTATACCGAGCAGGTCGAGCCGGTGTTCAACGCGCTCGATGGCATCGCCCGCACCGCGCTGGTCGGCGTGGGTGCGCCGGGCCGGCAGCAGCCGGTGCTGTGCTACGAACTGCAGCCCGGCACCGTCGATTCGCCCGCCCTGGTCGAGCGCTTGCGCCGGGAAGCGGCGGCACACGCACACACCGCGCGCATCGAGCATTTCCTGCCGCACCCGGCCTTCCCGGTCGACATCCGCCACAACGCCAAGATCGGCCGCGAGAAGCTCGCGGTCTGGGCCACCGCGAAACTGGAGCAGCACGCATGAAGATCCTCGTTACCGGTGGCGGCGGCTTCCTCGGCCAGGCCCTGTGCAAGGGGCTGATCGAGCGCGGTCATCAGGTGCTGGCGTTCAACCGCGGTCATTACCCTGCGCTGCAGGCGATGGGCGTGGGCCAGATCCGCGGCGACCTGGCCGACGTGCAGGCGGTGATGCACGCGGTGGCCGGCGTCGATGCGGTCTTCCACAACGGGGCCAAGGCCGGTGCCTGGGGCAGCTATGACAGCTACCACCAGGCCAACGTGGTCGGCACCGACAACGTCATTGCCGCCTGCCGGGCGCACGGCGTGGGCAGGCTGGTCTACACCTCCACGCCCAGCGTGACCCGTCGCGCCACGCATCCGGTCGAGGGCCTGGGCGCGGACGAAGTGCCGTATGGCGAGAACTTCCAGGCGCCGTACGCGGCCACCAAGGCGATCGCCGAGCAGCGCGTGCTGGCGGCCAATGATGCGCAGCTGGCCACCATCGCGCTGCGCCCCCGGCTGATCTGGGGCCCGGGCGACCAGCAGCTGGTGCCGCGCCTGGCCGAGCGCGCCCGCGCCGGCCGTTTGCGCTTCGTCGGCGATGGCCAGAACAAGGTCGATACCACCTACATCGACAACGCCGCGCTGGCCCACTTCCTTGCCCTGGAACATCTGGCCCCGGGCGCGGCCTGCGCCGGCAAGGCGTACTTCATTTCCAACGGCGAGCCGCTGCCGATGCGCGAGCTGCTCAACAAGCTGCTGGCCGCCGTGGAGGCCCCGCCGGTGACGAAGTCGATCAGCTTCAAGGCGGCCTACCGGATCGGCGCGGTCTGCGAGCGGCTGTGGCCGCTGCTGCGCCTGCGCGGCGAACCGCCGATGACCCGCTTCCTGGCCGAGCAGCTGTGCACGCCGCACTGGTACAGCATGGAACCGGCGCGCCGGGACTTCGGCTATGTGCCCCGGGTCAGCATCGAAGAAGGGCTTGCGCGGCTGGCATCTTCATCGAACGCACAGGAATCCATCACTCCCTGAACACCGCGGGTTGGTGAACATGGACCCACGCCAACTCCGGCACGCATCAACGCGAGGGTCGACATGCTGCATTACGCCGTCATCTTTTTTGTCATCGCCATCATCGCGGCGGTACTTGGTTTCTCGGGCATTGCCGGCGCTGCCAGCAACGTCGCCTGGATCCTGTTCGTCGTCTTCCTGATCCTGGCGGTGGTGTCGATGTTCCGCAAGCGGACCTAGTGTCCGGCGCGTCCCACGCCACCTCTCTCCGGCGTGGGACGCGCTGCGGAAACCACGACGGCCTGACATCGGCGACGATGATCAGGCCGTCGTTGCGATGGAGCTGCGCAGATCGCGCTCGTGGGCATGCCGGGCCATCGCCAGTTCCAGCAGCCGCGTAATCAAGGCGGTGTAATCCAGCCCGCTGGCGGCCCACAACTTCGGGTACATGCTGATGCGGGTGAAGCCGGGCAGCGTGTTGATCTCATTGATCACCACCTCCCCAGCCGGGGTCAGGAACACATCCACCCTGGCCAGCCCCGCACAGTCCAGCGCCTGGTAGGCCCGCACCGCGATCTCCCGGATACGGGACTGCTCGGCATCGGTGATGGCCGCCGGCACCACGACGTCCGCACCGCTTTCGCTGATGTACTTGGTGTCGTAGGAATAGAAATCATCGTGCACGACCACCTCGCCGCAGACACTGGCCTCGGGGTGTTCATTGCCCAGCACGGCGCACTCGATCTCGCGGCCGGTGATCGCTGATTCCACCAGCGCCTTGTGATCGAACGACAGCGCCAGCGCGAGTGCGGTGTGGAACTCCGCCTCGCTGCGGACCTTGCTCACGCCCACCGAGGAGCCCTGGTTGGCCGGCTTCACGAACAGCGGCGTGCCCAGTTCGGCAACCAGCGCGGTGTAATCGGCCCGCGCCGCAGTGACCCGGTTGAAGCAGGCGAACGGTGCCACCGCCAGACCGGCATCGCGCAGTAGGCGCTTGGCCACGTCCTTGTCCATCGCCACCGCCGAGCCCAGCACGCCGGAGCCGACGAAGGGCAGGTTGGCCATGCGCAGCAGGCCCTGCAGCGAGCCATCCTCGCCCAGCGTGCCGTGCACGATCGGGAACACCACGTCGATCTGCTCCAGCGCGATGGCCGGATCGGTCGGGACCAGCTGCTGGCGCTCCAGGCCGGGCCGCACCGCCACCGCATTGCCCGAGCGGTGCAGCGCGATCCGTGCGGGGTCGCTGGCGTTGAGCAGGAAGTCGCGCGGGTCGCTCACATGCCACTGGCCCTGCTTGTCGATCCCGATCAGGCTGACCTCGAACCGGTCCTTGTCCAGCGCATCGAGAATGTTCTTCGCCGATTGCAGCGAAACCTCGTGCTCGGCCGACCGGCCGCCGAAGATGATGCCTACCCGGGTCTTGCCCATGCCTGTTGCCGCTCCTGTCGCTGTGTTGGGGAGCCATAGCATGAACCGAGTCGGCGCCCGCGAAAACGCGTGTCCGGTGTCGATGTGGTGGGCACCTGGCGCGTGGCCAGGCGTGATGCCAGCGGACGCCCGCCGTTCAAGGGCGCGCGGTAGAATGCGGTGATGGCCCGTTCCCTGCTCTCTTCCCTCAAGCCGCTGGCTGGCAATGCGCTGCAGCTCACGCTCAACCGCGCACTGGCGCTGGACCCGGACACCCGCAGCGCGCTGGCCGCGCTGGATGGCCGCCACATCGCCCTGACCCTGGAATCGCCCGCGCTGGCGATGCGGATCGGGGTGGACGGTGAGCGGCTCACGGTCGGCCCGGTCGATCCGCAGCAGGAGCCGGACCTGGCCGTGCGCAGCACGCTGGGCGGGGTGCTGGCCCAGCTGCCGTTCCTGGCCAACGCCCGCCGTGGCGGTGATGCGCCGGCCGGGCGGGTCAAGGTCTCCGGTGATGCCGAACTGGCCCGCCGCCTGCAGCAGCTGGCGACCCGTTTCGATCCGGACTGGCAGCAGCCGTTCGTGCGCGTGTTCGGCGAGGTGATGGGCGTGCAGATCGCCAACACCCTGCGCTCGGCACTGCAGCACGCGCGCCGCGGCGCGTCCGACCTGGCGCACAGCGCCGCTGAATTTGTCACCGAGGAGTCGCGCGACGTGGTACCCCGAGCAGAACTGGATGCCTTCCACGACGATGTGGACGTGATGCGCGACGACGTTGAACGCATGGCCGTGCGCGTCCAGCGCCTGCGGCAGGTGGGCGCATGAAGGCGATCTTCCGGGCCAGCCGCATCGGCCGCATCATCCTGCGCTACCGCCTCGACGATCTGCTCCAGGGCACCCCGGCCGAACGCTGGCTGCGCCTGGCAAAACCGTTCGTGCCACGCGCCTCGGCCGACATCGCCGCACAGTCGCGCGGCGCGCGCCTGCGCCTGGCACTGCAGGACCTCGGCCCGATCTTCGTCAAGTTCGGCCAGATCCTCTCCACCCGCCGCGACCTGATCCCGGCCGATGTCGCCAACGAGCTCACCCTGCTGCAGGACCGGGTCAAGCCGTTCGATGGCGCCACCGCGCAGGCGATCGTCGAACGTGCGCTCGGCCGCCCGGTCAGCGAAGCGTTCGCCAGCTTCGATCTGCAGCCGCTGGCCTCGGCCTCGATCGCGCAGGTGCACGCGGCCACGCTGGCCGATGGACGCCAGGTGGTGGTCAAGGTGCTGCGCCCGGACATCGAAAAGCAGATCGACGCGGACATCGCCCTGCTGAAGTCGGCCGCCGCACTGATCGAACGCGCGCACCCGCGCGCCGACAAGATCCGCCCGCGCGAAGTGGTCGCCGAAGTTGAAAACACCCTGGCCGCCGAGCTGGATCTGCAGCGCGAAGGCGCCAATGCCAGCGTGCTGCGTCGCAACTGGATCGACTCGGACGATCTGTACGTACCGGAAGTGATCTGGAGCCATACCGCCGAGCGCGCGCTGACCCTGGAGCGCGTGTGGGGCATTCCGTCGGATGACATCGTCGCGCTGGACAAGGCCGGCATCGACCGCAAGGCGCTGGCCGCCAAGGGCGTGCGGGTGTTCTACACCCAGGTGTTCCGCGACAACTTCTTCCACGCCGACGCGCACGCCGGCAACATCTGGGTCGACACCGATCCGGCGCGCCGGGACAACCCGCGCTTCATCGCGCTGGATTTCGGCATCATGGGCCAGCTCTCCGAAGAAGATCAGTACTACCTGGCCGAGAACTTCATGGCCATCTTCAACAAGGATTACCGGCGCATGGCCGCGCTGCATGTCGAAGCCGGCTGGATGCCCAACAACGTGCGCATCGATGAGCTGGAAGCGGCCGCGCGCTCGGTGTGCGAACCCTATTTCACCCGCCCGCTGTCGCAGATCTCGCTGGCCGAGGTGCTGATCAAGCTGTTCCGGGTGGCCCAGCGTTACGAGCTCACGTTGCAGCCGCAGCTGATCCTGCTGCAGAAGACCCTGCTCAACATCGAAGGCGTCGGCCGTCAGCTCGATCCGGAACTGGATATCTGGGCGGTCGCACGGCCGGTGCTCGAACGCATCCTGCGCGAACGTTACAGCCCGCGCCGCGTGCTCAAGGAAGTGCGCAAGCGCCTGCCTGAAATCATGACGCATACCCCGGACATGCCGCGCCTGGTCCATGCCTGGCTGCGCCAGCAGGTGGAAGGTGACCACGAATTGTCGATGCGCTCGCGCGATCTGGCGGCGTTGAACGTCAGCGTGCAGAAGCTGCAGAAGCGCGCGGTGGCCGCAATCGCCGGCGTCGGCCTGATGATCGTCGCTGCGGTGCTGTATGGCCTGCAGCCGGGCGGCTGGTACTTCGGCGATGCCCCGGTGTGGAGCTGGGTGACCGGCGCGGCGGGCGTGTTCTCGCTGGCCAGTGCCTGGTGGCGCCGATGAGCGCGGTCGAGCTGCAGGCCGAGGCCATCGCCGAGGCGCCTGTTGCGCTTCCGCCCCTGCAACTGCTGCACCTGGACGACCAGCTTGCCGTGGTCAACAAGCCCGCCGGGCTGATGGTCCACGACAGCAAGCTCGCCCGCGGCGAAGACGACTTCCTCGCCGACCGCCTGCGCGAACAGCTCGGCAAGCCGATCTTCCTCGTCCACCGCCTGGATCGCGCCACCAGCGGCTGCCTGCTGCTCGCCTTTGATCGCGAAAGCGCCAGCGTGCTCGGCAAATCGCTGATGGGTGGGGACGTCACCAAGGATTATCTGGCGATCTGCCGTGGCTGGCCGGCCGACGAGGCCTTCACCGTCGATCACGACCTCGATGGTGGCCCGGGCAAACCGGTCAAGAAGCAGGCGATCACGCACTTCCAGCGCGTCGCCGTGGGCGAGATCGCCATTCCGATGGGCGGGTTCGAGACCTCACGTTACGCCCTGCTGCGCTGCCAGCCGCAGACCGGCCGGTTCCGTCAGATCCGCCGCCACCTCAAGCACCTCTCGCATCACCTGATCGGCGACACCAGCCACGGCGATGGCCGGCACAACCGCAGCTTCCGCATGCAGGGCATCCACCGCATGCTGCTGCACGCCGAGCGCCTGCGCTTCCCGCATCCGGACGGCACGCCGATGGACATCAGCGCGCCGGTGGACGGGGAGTTCCGCAAGGCGATGGATCTGTTTGGTTGGGACGTGCGATAGCCGACCAACGGTCGGCTCTACCGGTTATTTTTTTGCTGGCGCCGGTTCATTGACGATCGCTTCCAGGTCCTTCTGCAGATCCACGAACAGCGGCTGCATCTTGGCCTGGATCGCCACCATCACGTTCTGCATCAGCGCCGGCGTCTTGTCCAACAGGCTCTGCCCGGCCGAGCTCTCATAGAACTCGGCCATCGCCAGCACGTCTTCCTTGCTGAAGGTCTGCTTGTACAGATCCACGTACATCGGCCGCAGTTCCTTCCACGACAACGCCTGGCGCACCGTCTGGCTGGTCCGCTGCTCGATCCGCTGCAGCTGGGCCTGCTGTGTCGCATCCAGCTGACGCTGCTGGGCCACCTGCTGGAACTGCTGGCGCTGCATCGCCTCGATCTGCGGCAGCATCGTATCGAGCATGCTCTGCGCGCGCGAGGCGGCCAGCAGGCGGTTGATGTCGGCATCCGACGGCGGCGCGGCCAGGGCCGGCGCGATCGCGGCCAGGCCCAGCGCGAGGGCCAGGGTGAAGCGGGTCAGGCCGCGGCGGGCCAGCGGGCGGATCAGTGACATGGCGGAGCATCCTGCGTTGCGTGGAGTCCGGAGAATACCTGCGATGGCGTCATCAGGCCGTAATTGAGGACGTTATCGGCGACATCCACGCACGTTGCAGTCACCCGACCGGCGGGTCCTCCCCTTACAATGCCGCCCATGGGCAACGGGTCAGTCACCATCAGCGCGCACCTGACGATTCCGGAGACGGAACTCGTCGAGCGGTTCGTGCGCGCCAGCGGTGCCGGTGGCCAGAACGTCAACAAGGTCTCCACCGCCGTCGAACTGCGCTTCGACGTGGCCGGCTCGCCTTCGTTGCCCGAGCCGTTGCGCGCGCGCCTGCTGGCCCGCCGCGACCGGCGCATGACCGGCGAAGGCGTGCTGGTCATCGATGCACAGCGTTTCCGTACCCAGGACCGTAACCGCGAGGACGCGCGCGATCGACTGGCCGCCTTCATCCAGGCGGGGCTGAGCGTGCCCAAGGCGCGCGTGGCCACCAAGCCGACCTACGGGTCGAAACTGCGTCGTCTGGACGCCAAAAAGGGGCGCGCGCAGATCAAGCGCGGGCGCACCACACGCAATTGGGAGTGATTGCTTGAACAACCGAAGTCCGCTGTTGCCGGTGGTTCCGCCGAACATGCCGCAGGTCAAACCGAACCGCTTCCTCCGCTGGCTGGCCCGCTGCACGCTGCGCCTGGGCGGCTGGAAAGTGACCGGCACCCTGCCGGACGTACCCAAGCTGGTCTTCATCATCGCCCCGCATTCGTCCAACTGGGACGGCTTCTGGGGCATGGCAGCGAAGATCGCACTGGGCATGCAGGTCAAGGTGCTGGGCAAGGCCTCGCTGTTCTGGTGGCCGCTGGGCCCGCTGCTGCGCAAGCTGGGCGTCATCCCGCTGGATCGCAGCTCGCCGCAGGGCACCGTGGAACAGGCGGTCAGCCTGATCCGTGGCTCGGACCGCCTGTGGTACGCGATCACCCCGGAAGGCACACGCAAAGCGGTGCAGCACTGGAAGGCCGGCTTCCTCAAGATCGCGCGCATGGCCGACGTGCCGGTGCTGGCCGCGTACTTCCACTACCCGGAAAAGACCATCGGCATCGGCCCGTTGTTCCATCCCACCGGCAACGACGTGGCCGACATGGCTGCGATCCGCGAGTACTACCGCCCCTGGCAGGGCAAGACCCGCGGCACCGTCTGAACGCCGCCAGGCGGGTCGGGCGGGGTAGCCCCCACGGCCCGCACAGCCACGCGCCACGACCGGCACATGCCGCCTGCGGGCTTTGGGAGTAGGGTGACCGGCTGCGGGATTTTCCGTCCCGCGCCCTCATCCAAGGAGCCCGTTTCATGTCGCGTACCGTAGTTTTGGCCGCTGCCATCAGCCTGGCGCTGGCGGCCTGTTCCGGCAAGGAGTCCACCCCCGTGACCGATACCCAGCCCGCCCCGACCCAGCAGCCGGCCGATGCGTCCGCCAACCCGCTGTTGAGCGCCAGCACGCTGCCGTTCCAGGCGCCGCCGTTCGACAGGATCAAGGACAGTGACTACCTGCCGGCCTTCAACGAAGGCATGAAGCAGCACCTGGCTGAAGTCCGCAAGATCGCCGACAACCCCGAGCCGGCCACCTTCGACAACACCATCGAAGCGCTGGAGCGCAGCGGCGAGACCCTGACCCGCGTGTCGCGCATCTTCTTCGGCCTGGTCCAGGCCGACACCAACGATGCACGCCAGAAGGTGCAGGAAGAAGTCGCCCCGAAGCTGGCCGAACACCAGGACGAGATCAACCTCGACCCGAAGCTGTTCGCCCGCATCAAGACCATCTACGACCAGCGCGATGCGCTGGGCCTGGACCCGGTGCAGAAGCGCCTGGTCGAACGTGACTACCAGGAGTTCGTGCGCGCCGGCGCGCAGTTGAACGATGCCGACAAGGCCTCGCTGCGCAAGCTCAACGTGGAAGAAACCACGCTGGCCACGCAGTTCCACACCCGTCTGGTGGCTGCGACCGCCGCCGGTGCCGTGGTGGTCGATGACAAGGCCAAGCTGGCCGGCCTGGACGAGGATGCGATCAACACCGCCGCCGCCGATGCCAAGGCCCGCAACCTCGATGGCAAGTACCTGCTGCCGCTGCAGAACACCACCCAGCAGCCGGTGCTCGGCTCGCTGAGCGACCGCGAGCAGCGCGCCGCCGTGCTCAAGGCGTCGGAAACCCGTGCTGAAAAGGGCGACGCCAACGACACACGCGAGACCATCCAGCGCCTGGCCCAGCTGCGCGCGCAGAAGGCCAAACTGCTCGGCTTCGAGAACTACGCCGCCTACAGCCTGGCCGACCAGATGGCCAAGACCCCGGCCGCCGCGCTCAAGCTGCTGACCGACACCGTGCCGGCCGCTACTGCCAAGGCGCGTGGCGAGATCAGCGAAATGCAGAAGGTGATCGATGCGCAGAAGGGCGGTTTCAAGCTCGCTGCCTCCGATTGGGACTTCTACGCCGAACAGGTGCGCAAGGCGCAGTACGACCTGGACGAATCGCAGATCAAGCCGTACTTCGAGATGGACAACGTGCTGCAGAACGGCGTCTTCTACGCCGCCACGCAGCTGTACGGCATCACCTTCAAGCCGCGTACCGATATCCCCACCTACCATCCGGACATGAAGGTCTATGAAGTGTTCGACAAGGACGGCACCTCGCTGGCCCTGTTCTACACCGACTACTTCAAGCGTGACAGCAAGTCCGGGGGCGCCTGGATGGACGTGTTCGTCGAACAGGATGGCCTGACCGGTGCCAAGCCGGTGGTCTACAACGTGTGCAACTTCACCAAGCCCGCCGCCGGCCAGCCCGCGCTGCTGAGCTTCGATGACGTGACCACGATGTTCCATGAGTTCGGGCACGCGCTGCACGGCATGTTCTCGAAGGTGAAGTACCCGTCCATCGCCGGTACCAGCACCTCGCGTGACTTCGTCGAGTTCCCCTCGCAGTTCAACGAGCATTGGGCGCTGGACCCGAAGGTCTTCGCCAACTACGCCAAGAACTACAAGACCGGCGAGCCGATGCCGCAGGCGCTGGTCGACAAGATCCTCAAGGCCCGCACTTTCAACCAGGGCTATGCGACCACCGAGTACCTCTCGGCGGCCCTGCTCGACCTGGCCTGGCACACCCAGCCGGCCGACGCCAAGCTGCAGGACGTCGCCCCGTTTGAAGCGGCCGCGCTGAAGAAGTTCAAGGTCGACCTGCCGCAGGTGCCGCCGCGCTACCGCACCAGCTACTTCGATCACATCTGGGGTGGCGGGTATTCGTCCGGTTACTACGCCTACTTCTGGGCCGAGGTGCTGGACCATGATGCCTTCGAGTGGTTCAAGGAAAATGGTGGCCTGACCCCGGAGAACGGCCAGGTCTTCCGCGACAAGATCCTCTCGCGCGGCAACAGCGTGGAGCTGGCCGATCTGTACCGCGAGTTCCGCGGCAAGGATCCGTCGGTGGAACCGCTGCTGGTCAATCGTGGCCTGAAATAATCGCGGCATCCCGGTAGGTACCGACCGTTGGTCGGTACGCCTGCCACCGGTACACGCTGAAACCAAAACGGCAGGGGAAACCCTGCCGTTTTTTTTGGGTTGCTGCTCCGCTGAGCCGGGTCGCTGGGGCGGGCACTGGGCCCCTATACCCTTTCCGGCGAATGTCCTCCGGCGTCGGCCTGCGGCCGCCCCCTCCCCCTTTATTTGGTTCTTCTCCCATCTGAGGGGAGAAGGCGCACGGCCGACCAGCTAGATTTGTAGTTGTCGAGAAAACAAACCGAGGCCGGCCGTGGCCAAGCTGGATTGTATGCCGTTGCTGGGAGGCTGGGC
>NZ_JAMYED010000007.1:0-338312 GCF_033843685.1 Stenotrophomonas sp. RG-453 | reverse complement strand
CCAAAGCGAATCGATCCCCGCCTGAAGCGCGCCGGGGCACATCTCCAACGGCTGCCGGCCAGCGGCCGGCACTACCATGCCCGTCCGGTGGGGGGCTGAAGCTCCTCCAGCAACACAGTTGCTACCGATGGGGGGTCTTACAGCGTGATCTGCTGGAAATTCTCGACGCGGTCGTGGCCGTGGGTGGCTTCACCGCTGCGCGGCAGCGGGTAATCGTCCAGGCGATCCAGCAGACGGGTCTGCAGGCCGGCGTCGCGCGCGGCATCCAGCTCTTCGACCACGTCGGACAGGAACAGGATCTGCCCGGCCGGCACGCCGATCGCCGCGACGATGTGGCGGTAGCTGTCCGCCTCACGCTTGCCGCCAACCTCGGTGTCGAACCAGCCCGAGACCAGCCCGGTCAGATCGCCGGCTTCGCTGAAGCCGAAGAACAGCTTCTGCGACGGCACCGAGCCGGAGGAATACACGTACAGCGGCTTGCCCTCGGCATGCCAGCCCTTCAGCACGGCGGCCACTTCGGGATAGAAGTGCGCCTTGTAGTCGCCATTGCGGTAGCCGGCTTCCCAGATCATGCCCTGCAGCGCCTTGAGCGCGGTGTGCTTGCGGTCCTGGTCGATCCAGCCCTGCAGCGTCTCCACGATCAGGCTGTCCTGGCAGGCGCCGCCGATCTCGACCGCCACCGCATCCAGCCAGCGGCGCACCTGCGGCTCCTGGCCATGCGCGGCGACGAACGCCGGCAGCGCCTTGCGCGCATACGGGAACAGCACGTTCTTGACGAACGAAATGCTGCTGGTGGTGCCCTCGATATCGGTGAGGATGACGGTCGGATGCGGCATGGATCAGTCGGCCTGGTGCTGTGCGGGGTGGTAACGCGGGAAGGTCTGGGCAATGTCACTGCCGGTGAAATGGCCGACCCAGCCATCCGGCTCGGTGAAGAAGCGGATGGCCACGAAGCTCGGCTCCTCGCCCATGTCGAACCAGTGGGTGATGCCATCGGGCACGGCGATCAGATCGTTCTTCACGCACTCGATCTCGTAGACCTTGCCATCCACGTGCAGGGTGAACAGCCCCGAGCCGGCGACGAAGAAGCGGACTTCATCTTCCTTGTGGAAGTGCTCGTCCAGGAACTTCTTGCGCAGCTCGGCGCGGTTGGGGTTGTCCGGCGCGATCGAGGCGACATCCACACTCTTGAAACCGTGCTTGGCGACCAGCCGGTCGATGTCGACCTTGTAGGCGGCGAACACCTCGTCCTGGCTGGCGCCCGGGGCGACCTCATGGGCCGCCTGCCAGCGCTCGAAGGTCACGCCGATCGGGGTCAGTTCGGCAGCGATCGCCTCGCCATCCCGGCTGTCGAACAGCGGGACATCCGGGGCGGTGTCATCAAATATGCGGAGTCGGCTCATGGCGGCGGCATCGAGGCGAAGAGGGGGAAGGAAAGGGTACCAGTGCGGCGCCGGGGCGGGGGCGACGCACTGATGGCGATGCGCGGAATACAGATTCTCTTCAGGAATCTGAGCGCGATCAGCCGCGCAGCTTGCGCAGCTCCAGCTCACAGTGGAGCAGGAATTCGAAGGCTTCCATGTGCCGGCGTGCCTCGGCCATGGTGCGGCCCCAGGCATACAGGCCGTGGCCATCGATGAGGTAGCCCCACAGCGGTTGGGTGTCGAGCAGGGCATCGACCTGGGCCGAGAGCACATCCATGTCCTGGGTGTTGGCGAACACCGGCACATCCACCGCCATCTCGTGGGTGCTGTTGCCGTGGAAGGCCTTGAGCAGCTCGTAGCCTTCCAGGCGGATATGGCCCTGCGGCGCATACAGCCGGGAGGCGATGGTCTGCACCGGCGAATGGGTGTGCAGCACGCAGCCGATCTCCGGGAAGCGGCGATACAGCTGGGTGTGCAGCAACGTCTCGGCAGACGGGCGCAGCGGCCGGCCGACGGCCTTGCCGTCGAAATCGACCACCATGATGTCGTCCTCCACCAGCCGGCCCTTGTCCTTGCCGGACACGGTGATCGCGGCATGGCGGTCATCCAGGCGGTGGGAGAAGTTGCTGCTGGTGGCCGGGGTCCAGCCGGCGTGGGCCAGCTCGCGGACGTTGTCGATCAGCAGCTGGGCCAGCTCGCTCAGGCGCGCGGTGTCGTACGGGAAGGTGGGGGTGCTCATGCCGGTCATTTTAGCTAGGTCAAACGCTAAAAGCAGGTTTGTCGACTGGGCCGGACGGGGTGGGGTTTGCGGGGGACGCCGCAAGTACGTCCCTGTAGGCTTATGTCGCCGCATCCATGCGGCTCATACCCCCTCAAACCCCACCCCGTCCGTCCTTCCGCACAGTGAGGCGAAGCCGAACCGGAAGCCGAAGGCCGGGTGTTTGGCGTTGCATCTGACGTGGGCACCGTCACCCGCACGCTGTCAGAGGCGGGGTGGTGTGGGTTGGCGGGGGTATGAGCCGCAGGGATGCGGCGACATAAGCCTCCATGGATGGATTCACGGCGTCCCCCGCGAACCCATACCACCCCGCCAAACCGACCGAAACAGGAGAGCTGACGCTTCGGCCGGTGCTTCGGCCGTTGGCTTAGGCGTGATCTTTAATTCCCGCGCAGGCGGCTATGGCGATACCCATAACCGAAGTAGATCGCGAAACCGCCCAGCGTCCAGAAGCCCATCAGCATCCAGTTGTGGGCCGTCATCGCGGTCAGCAGCGCGATGCAGCTCAGCACCCCCAGACTGCAGATCAGCCACGCCATCGGCATCCGGAACGGACGCGGCAGGTCCGGCTGGGTGCGGCGCAGGATCAGCACGCCGGCGCAGACCGCCGCGAACGCGATCAGCGTGCCCATCGAGGTCAGCTCGCCCAGAACGTCCAGCGGGAACACCGCCGCCAGCAGCGCGATGCCGATGCCGGTGATCACGGTGTTGATGTGCGGCGTGCGGTACGTGGGGTGGATCTTGGTGAACAGCGGCGGCAGCAGCCCGTCGCGGCCCATGATCATGAAGATGCGCGGCTGCGCGATCACCATCACCAGCACCACCGAGGACAGCCCGATCAGCGCGCCGATCTCCACGACCACGCGCAACCAGCCCAGCTGCGGATGTGCGGCCACCGCGGTCACCACCGGCTCATCGGTACCCAGCAGCTGGTACGGCACCAGCCCGGTCATCACCGCGGCCATGGCGATGTACAGCACGGTGCAGATCACCAGCGAGAGCAGCATGCCGATCGGCATGTCGCGCTGCGGCTTGTGCGATTCCTGCGCGGCTACGGACACCGCCTCGAAACCGATATAGGCGAAGAACACCATCGCGGCACCGCGCAGCACGCCGTCGAAACCGTACTTGCCCGGGCCTTCGTTGTCCGGAATGAACGGGGTCCAGTTCGCCGGATCCACATATTTCCAGCCCACCACGATCACCAGCAGGATCAGCGCGGTCTTGAGCACCACCATCGCCATGTTCATGGCCGAGGACTTGCTGATGCCCACGTAGCACAGCCAGGTCAGCAGCAGGACCAGCACGGCGGCCGGGATGTTGGCGATCGCGCCGGTCGGGCGCAGCTGGCCATCCAGCGGCGCGCTGACCAGCGCGGCGGGTAGATGGATATCGAAATGGCTGAGCAGGCTCAGGAAATAGCCGGTCCAGCTGACGGCCACCGCCGAGGCGGAGACGCCATATTCCAGTACCAGCATCCAGCCGATGAACCAGGCCGAGAGCTCGCCGAACGTGGCATAGGTATAGGTGTAGGCGCTGCCGGAGACCGGCACCATCGCCGCGAATTCGGCATAGGCCATCGCGCAGAACGCGCAGCAGATCGCGGCCAGCACGAACGACAGCATGATCGCCGGGCCGGCATGGTTGGCTGCGGCCTGGCCGGTGATCACGAAGATGCCGCCGCCGATCACCGCACCGATGCCCAGCGCGGTCAGGCCCCACGGGCCGAGGGTACGGCGCAGGCTCAGGCCATTGGCGTCTTCATGGGCGGCGTGCGGATGCTTGGTGGCCCACAGTTGCTTGAACATGGTTTGGATTTCTTCTCAGGCGCGATGTAACAAACGACCGGGCCGGCACTGGGCCGGCCCGGTAGCACTCAGGCGGACTTCTTGTTCAGCTTGCTGTGGCGGATGCCGTAGCCGAAGTAGATCAGTGTCCCCAGCAAGGTCCAGCCAACAAACAGATGCCAATGCTCACGGAATGCCATGCCGAACAGCGTCAGGCATGCCAGCGCGCCCAGGGGGCAGATCAGCCACACGGCCGGGACGCGGAACGGTCGCTGCAGTTCCGGGCGCGTGTAGCGCAGGATCAGCACGCCCACGCAGACAGTGGCGAACGCGAGCAGCGTGCCCATCGACACGAGTTCACCGAGGACATTGAGGGGCATCAGGCCAGCCAGCGCCGCTGCGATGACGCCCACAATGATGGTGGCCACGTACGGGGTCTTGAACCGTGCGTGCACCTTGCCGAACAGCCTTGGCAGCAGACCGTCGCGCGAGATCGTGTAGGCGATGCGGGTCTGCCCCATCATCATCACCAGCACCACCGAGGACAGGCCGGCGATGGCGCCGACTTCGACGAAGGTCTTCAGCCACGACAGCTGGGGGTGGGCTTCCAGCGCGGTCACTACCGGCTTGGCAGTACCGAGCTGGGTGTAGGGCACCAGACCGGTCAGCACCAGGCACACGATCACGTAGATGATGGTGCAGATGGCCAGCGAACCCAGCAGGCCGATCGGCATGTTGCGCTGTGGATCCTTGGTTTCACCGGCGGCGGTGGACACCGCATCGAACCCGATGAACGCGAAGAACACGATGGAGCCCGCGCGAAGGACGCCGCTCCAGCCGAACTCGCCGAACGTGCCCGTGTTATCTGGAACGAACGGAGTCCAGTTGGCGGGATCGATGTACGCCACGCCGACGCCAATGAACAGGCAGATCACCGCGACCTTGATCGCGACGATGATGGCGTTGATGAAGGTCGACTGGGTGATGCCGACGTAGAGCAGGCCGGTGACGGCCGCCACGATCAGAACGGCGGGGAGGTTGAACAGCTTCCCAGAGGACACGAACTGTCCTGCTTCCCACGCCACCGGCGCCGATGCCAGCGCGTCCGGGAAGGGCAGATGCAGGGTGGTGGTGATGAAGCTGATCAGATACGCCGACCAAGCCACCGCAACGGATGCCGAGGCGAACAGGTACTCCAGTACCAGGCACCAGCCGATGAACCAGGCCATGCCTTCGCCCAGGGTCGCGTATGAGTAAGAGTATGCGCTGCCCGAGACGGGCATCATGGCCGCGAACTCCGCGTAGCACAGGCCGGCAAGAGCACAGGCCAGGCCTGCTGCGATGAATGACAGGGTGACGGCAGGGCCGGCATGGAAGGCCGCGGCCTGGCCGGTCATGACGAAGATGCCCGCACCGATCACCGCACCGATGCCAAGCAGGATGAGGTGTTTCGCTGTGAGGGTCCGTTTCAGTGTGGGCTCGCCATCCAGGCTGCCTTCGATGGGCTCGCCAGCATCGACGTGCGGTGCCGGTGCGACCGGTTTGACCCTCAACAGAGACTTCAGCATGCAGTGCTTCCCTAAAAGAACAAAGGTGAGGCGCGCGATACATTGCCGCACGCCCTGATGGCGACTGGGCGCCCCAGCGGTGCGGGGCCCGCTGTACCTTAGCCAAAGCTGAAGCCGCTGTACAAGCACAAATGCAGCATGGCCGAGCGATAATCGGCCAAATCCGCACGATGCCTGCTCCTGCCATGTCGCTGAACCCCGAATCCGTTGCCATTCCTGACGCTGCACTGCGCAGTCAGCTTGATGCCTACGCCCGCCGCCACCCGAATCAAGCCGCACTGGCTGACGAATTCAGCACACTCCTGGACGATCCTCTGAATCCCTTCCTGCGTGAGCGGCTGGCCGGCCACTTCACCGGCAGTGCCTGGCTGGTCAGCGCCGACGGGCAGCGGGTCCTGCTGACCCACCACCGCAAGCTGGACCGCTGGCTGCAACTGGGCGGCCACGCCGATGGCGAGCGCGATCTGGCCCAGGTGGCGCTGAAGGAGGCCGAGGAGGAATCCGGGCTGACCGCGCTGGTGCTGGAGGATGGCGAACTGTTCGACATCGACAAGCACTGGATCCCGGAACGCAAGGATGTGCCGGGGCATTGGCACTACGACGCCCGCTACGTGGTGCGGGCGCTGGGCAGCGAGCAGTTCGCGATCAGCGAAGAATCACTGGCGCTGGCCTGGCGCGAGATCCGTGACGTGGCCAACGCGGCGATCGAGACCCCCGATGGGGATGATTCGCTGCCGCGCATGGCCAAGCGCTGGCTGACCCGTCAATAAAGAACGCGGGTGCGCAGGGTGCCCGGGATTGCGGCCAGCTCTTCGCGGACCGCGCCGGCCTGGGCTTCGCTGGCGGTGATGTCGATCACCACGTAGCCGACCTTGGGGTCGGTGCGCAGGAACTGGCCGTCGATGTTGACGTTGTGGCGCGAGAAGATCTCGTTGACCTTGGAAAGCACGCCCGGCACGTTCTGGTGGATGTGCAGCAGACGCAGGCTCTCGGCATGCTCGGGCAGGGTCACTTCCGGGAAGTTGACCGCCGACAGGGTGCTGCCGTTGTCGCTGTAGCGCACCAGTTTGGCCGCCACTTCCACGCCGATGTTGTCCTGCGCTTCCAGCGTGCTGCCGCCCACGTGGGGGGTCAGGATCACGTTGTCGTGCGCGGTCAGCGGCGAGACGAAGGCATCGCCGTTGCCCTTGGGCTCGACCGGGAACACGTCCACCGCCGCGCCGCCGAGGTGGCCTGAACGCAGCGCCGCATCCAGCGCGTCGATGTCGACCACGGTGCCGCGCGCGGCATTGATCAGGTGCGCGCCGGGGCGCATCCGGGCCAGTTCATCGGCGCCGATCATCCACTGGGTGGCCGGGGTCTCGGGTACATGCACGGTGACGATGTCCGCACGTGCCAGCAGGTCGTCCAGGCTGATCGCCGCCCGGGCATTGCCCAGCGACAGCTTGGTTTCGACATCATGGAAGAGCACCTGCATGCCCATCGCTTCGGCCATCACGCCGACCTGGGTGCCGATATGGCCGTAGCCGATGATGCCCAGCGTCTTGCCGCGCACCTCATGGCTGCCGGCGGCCGACTTGGACCAGCCGCCGCGATGGCATTCGGCGTTCTTCTGCGGGATGCCACGGGTGAGCATGATCGCCTCGGCGATCACCAGCTCGGCCACGCTGCGGGTGTTGGAGTAGGGCGCGTTGAACACCGGGATGCCGGCCAGTTCTGCCGCCTCCAGGTCCACCTGGTTGGTGCCGATGCAGAAACAGCCGACCGCCATCAGGCGCTTGGCATGTACCAGGACGTCCGCGCTGAGCTGCGTGCGCGAGCGGATGCCGACGATGTGGGCCTCGGCGATGCGTGCCTTGAGCTCGTCTTCGGGCAGCGCCTTGCTGTGCAGTTCGATCTGCGAATAGCCGGCCGCGGTGAACACGTCGATCGCGGTCTGGCTGACCCCCTCGAGCAACAGTACGCGGATATCCTGCTTCGGGAACGAGGTCTTTTTCGGCGACATGGGCGGCGTGCGACGTGTGGCGGCGGGAGCCCTCAACTATGCCAGAAGCGGGCGGCGATGGTGCGGTGCGCCAATCGGTGGCGAAACGGTTTCAGATGCACCTATTTCCGTTGCCCGCCCTGGGGATCGCCACGGGCTCCGGCACCCGGGGCTCCGCTACTGGACGCGGCCCGTGGTGGCTGGCAGGCTTGCGGGCTCCCCCGGCACCGCCAGACGCCCCATGACCGATCCGCGCCTTGATTCGCTCCTGCACGACTGCCCCGGGCTGCGCCTGAAGACCGACCCGGCCGATCTGGAGCACTACGGCCGCGACTGGACCCGGCGCTGGGTGCCGGCACCGTTGGCGATCGCACTGCCGGGAACGGTCGATGAGGTGCAGGCGATCCTGCGCTGGGCGAGCGCCCAACACGTGGCCGTGGTGCCCTCCGGCGGCCGTACCGGCCTGTCCGGTGGCGCGGTGGCGGCGCACGGCGAGCTGGTGCTCAGCCTGGAGCGCATGAACAAACCGCTGGCCTTCGATGCGGTCGACCGCACTCTGACCGTGCAGGCCGGCATGGCACTGGAGGCGGTGCACAACGCCGCGCTCGAACACGGGCTGATCTACCCGGTGGATTTCGCTGCGCGAGGCTCATGCTCGATCGGTGGCAACATCGCCACCAATGCCGGCGGCATCCGGGTGATCCGCTACGGCAATACGCGCGAGTGGATCGCCGGGCTGAAGGTGGTGACCATGGCCGGTGAGCTGGTCGAGCTCAACAAGGGCCTGATCAAGAATTCCAGCGGCTACGATTTCCGTCAGCTGCTGATCGGCTCGGAAGGCACGCTCGGCGTGATCGTCGAAGCCACCCTGAAGCTCACCGATCCGCCGCCGGCCAGCAACGTGATGCTGCTGGCGCTGCCCTCGTTCGAGGTGCTGATGCAGGTGTTCGCCGCGTTCCGCGAGCGGCTGCAGTTGCAGGCGTTCGAGTTCTTCACCGACCGCGCGCTCGAGCATGTGCTGGCGCATGGGGCGCAGGCACCGTTCGCCGAGGTCTACCCGTATTACGTGGTCACTGAGTTCGCGGCCGGCGATGAGGTCCAGGAAGCGGCGGCCATGGCGGCGTTCGAAGACTGCATGGAGCATGGCTGGGTCAGCGATGGCGTGGTCAGCCAGAGCGATGCGCAGGCCGCGCAGCTGTGGCGCCTGCGCGAGGGCATCACCGAGGCGGTGGCGCGCTACAAGCCCTACAAGAACGATGTCTCGGTGCGCATCTCGGCCATGCCGGCCTTCCTCGCCGAAACCCAGGCGCTGATCGGGCAGGCGTACCCGCAGTTCGAGGTGGTCTGGTTCGGGCACATCGGCGACGGCAACCTGCACATCAATGTGCTCAAGCCTGACGATACCGCCGATACGGAGTTCCTGACCCAGTGCGAGCACGTCACCAAACTGCTCGCCGGTGTGCTGAGCCGTTTCGATGGCAGCATCTCGGCCGAGCACGGCATCGGCCTGGTCAAGAAGGGCTATCTGGACAGCACGCGCAGTGCGCCGGAAATCGCGCTGATGAAGGCGGTCAAACGCGCGTTTGATCCCCAAGCGCTGCTGAATCCGGGCAAGGTTTTCGACCTCTGAGGCGAGACAGGATTTCACGCAGCCTATACGCTCTGTGTTTTCCACCGCGAACGACACCCCGATGATGCGTCCGATCCTGCTCCTTGCCGTGCTCGCCCTGCCGTTGTCGGCGATGGCCTCCAGTTTTGCCGGCAGCTCCGCCGGTTCCGCCTCCGGCGCGTCGTCGGCCGGTTCGTCCAGCTCCGGCGACGACAAGATCGTGATCGACGCCCGCGACGACGCGGCTGCCTTCGTGGCCAGCGATGGCGCCATCCGCGGTGCACGCCTGGAAGCGGCGCTGCTGCACCTGCGCGAGCAGAGTGTCGCGCAGCAGCAGGCCAGTGACATGGCATTGGCCAGGACGCTGCTGGCCCGTTGATGCGCCCTTCCGGTCAGGTCCGCCGCTGGCGCTGGGCGGTCCTGGTCGCATGGCTTGCCGCGCCGTGGGCGCACGCGGCACTCACGTTGGAGCTGCAGCCGCAGGGACTGGATCCGGCGCAGATCGTCGCGGCCGAGCGTACCCTGCAGCAGGTGCGCGGCCGCTTGCCGCCGCAGTGGCAGGCACGGTTCCAGCACCCGGTGCAGGTGCGCTGGTCGGACACGCTCCCCGCGCACGTGCATGGCCGCGCCCGCAACGGGGCGATCACCCTACAGCGCGCCTTGCTCGACACCGTGAAAGACGATCAACCGCTGCCGCGCGCGCTCGAGGCCGCGCTGATCCATGAACTGACCCACGTACTGGACCGTTCGTCGCAGGGCGGTTGGTCGCGCGATGCGCGGCTGCGCGATCTGGCCGGGTGGCAGCGGCGACCGTGGAAACTTGGCCGTACCGCCAACGCCTTCAGCGGGCGCAGCCCCGACGACTATGAGCGCGCACGCCCCGCGGAATTCCTGGCGGTGAATGCCGAGCACCTGCTGCTCGATCCCGATTACGCCTGCCGTCGGCCGGCGGTGGCCGCGTGGTTCACCGAGCACCTCGGGCCGATCGAGCACACCGTGGCCTGCGACAGCCGCCTGCCGTTGATGCAGGCCGAGGAAGACGCAGGCGCGGCGAGCCTGCTGGAACTGGACCCGGCCCGGATCTACGCCATCGACTACCTGCTCGCCGAAGGCAACGAGCAGCTGATGAGCCGCTGGGGCCACAGCATGCTGCGGCTGGTGATCTGCGCACCGGGCCGGCCGCGCGGGCCGGCGTGCCGGATGGACCTGTCCCATCACCGCGTGCTGTCCTACCGCGCCTTCGTTGGCGATGTGCAGATATCCAGCTGGCGCGGGCTGACCGGTTCCTATCCCTCGCGCTTGTTCGTGCTGCCGCTCAACCAGGTCATCAACGAGTACACCCAGCTCGAGCTGCGCGGCCTGTCTTCGGTGCCGCTGGCGCTGGATGACCAGGACATCGCCGGCCTGCTCGAGCGTGTCGCGCAGGTGCACTGGAGCTATGACGGTCGGTATCTGTTCGTCAGCAACAACTGCGCGGTGGAGACCGGCAAGCTGCTGCAGGAAGGCGTGCCACGCCTCGCGTCGCCCGGGTTGAACCGGATCACCCCGCGCGGATTGCTGACCCGGCTGGAGCGCCAGGGCGTGGCTGATGCCAGCGTGCTGGCCGATCGCGCGCAGGCGACGCGCCAGGGTTACTACTTCGCCTCGGCCGCAGACCATTACCAGCAGCTGTTCGATGTCGCCCGGTGGCAGCTGCCGCTGGGCACGACAACGGTAGGCGACTGGTTGCGGCAGCCTGCCAGCGCCCGGTCACGCTGGGTGGAGCAGGGCGACCTGCGCGCCACCTCCGCCTTGCTGCTGCTGGAGCAGGCGGCGCTGCACCGTGAGGAGCTGCGCGCGCGCGATGCCCTGAAACGGCTGCTCGGCCATCCGCGCCCTGGCGATGCCGCGGCGCGCGACACGCTGCGCGCGCTGCTCGAGGACACCGGGCAGCTGGTCAGTCCGGCCGCCTTGGTGAGCCGTGGCGGCTACGGGCTGCCATTGGCCGGGGAGCGCGTGCAGGCTGCGGAGGCGGCGGCGCAGCTGAGCGCCCAGGGCGTCCCGGCCTGGAAGGCGCTGCAGGCGCAGTTGAAGCAGCGCCTGCCGGCCGCACAGCAACGCGAACTGGCCACGATCGACCGCAATCTGGCCCGGCTCGGCACGCGGATGCGCGAGCTGGCCCTCCAGGACGCTGCTACTGCCGCGGCAGCTCGATGACGAAACGTGCGCCGCCCAGGGTGCTGGCGCTGCAGGCGACCTGGCCGCCATGCGCATCGGCGATCGCCTTGACCACCGCCAAGCCCAGCCCACTGCCGCCGCGCTGACGCGAGCGCGAACCATCGCCGCGCAGGAAGGGATCGAAGATCTGCTCGCGCAGCGCCGCATCGATGCCGGGGCCTTCGTCATCGATGGCGATCTGCACATGGGTAGCGGTGTCGTGCACCGCGATGCGCACCCGGCCCGGCGTCGCATAGCGGCGTGCATTCTCCAGCAGTGCCATCAATGCCTGCCGCACGCGGGTCGGGTCGCAATGTGCGGGATGCTCCTCGCGTGAGGTCTCCAGTTCCAGCACGAAGCCGCTGCTGCGGAAACCCGGATCCACCAGGGTCATCACCGTGTGCACTTCCTGCACCACATCGTTGCGGGCGCGGCGCACGTCCAGGCGGGCGCTGTCGGCCAGGCTGAGCACACGCAGGTCTTCGATCAGCCGCGACAGCCCCTCTACCTGCGCCAGCAGGCTGCGGAACTGGCCTTCGTCCGGGGCGAATACCCCTTCGGCCAGGCCCTGCAGGCGGCCGCGCAGGATGGTGACCGGCGTGCGCAGTTCATGCGCGATCGCCGCGTGCCACATCACCCGGTCGGCCTCGATGTTCTGCAGCCGGCGCGCCATGGCGTTGAAGTCGTCCACCAGCAGCGCCACTTCGCCCAGCGAGCGGTAACTCACTGCCGCGCGTGCGCCCAGGTCGCCATCGGCCAGCCGTCCGATGCTGTCCACCACCGCGTTGAGCGGGGTCAAGATGCGCTGGGAAAGGCGCACGGACGCGGCGACCGCCAGCGTCAACCCGATCAGGGTCACGCCCACCATCCAGACCAGTTCCGGGCCACTGGGCACCCAGCTGACCGGTTCGTCCACGCCGCCGGGGTAAAACGCCACCAGGACCGCGTAGAGCAGGTAGGAGCTGAGGATCACCATCACGATGACCGCCAGCACCATCATCGACATCGACACCACGATGTGCCGGCTCAGGCCCGAGCGGCGCATCAGTGGTCCGCCGCCAGCCGGTACCCGACGCCGCGCACGCTGGCCGGCACGTTCGCCAGGCCGACATCGTCAAGCTTGCGGCGCAGCTTGCTGACGTGGCTGTCCACGGTGCGCTCCAGCGCTTCGCTTTCCGGTAGGCACTCATGCATGAGTTCGCTGCGGCTGAAAATGCGCATCGGTGCCAGCGCCATGCAGTGCAGTAGCTTGAATTCGGTCAGGGTCAGCAGCAGCTCGTGGCTGTAGCCGTCGCCTTCGACATGCACCGTGTGGTGCTCCGGATCGATCACCAGGCTGCCCACGCGCAGGATCTCCGGCGCACTCTGGCGCGCGGCGTTCAAGGTGCGCCGCAGGACCGCGCGCACCCGCGCGGCCACCTCGGCCGGGTTGAACGGCTTGACCACGTAATCGTCCGCGCCCATCCGCAGCGCGGTGAGCTTGTCCAGGTCCTGGTCCAGCGCGGTCAACATGATCACCGGCGTGTCGCCGCGCTGGCGCAGGGTGTTGAGCACGGTCCAGCCATCCATGCCCGGCATCTGCACGTCGAGCAGGACCAGGTCCGGGCGTGCGCTGCGGTGCAGGGAAAGGGCAGTGTGGCCATCCTGCGCGCGCAGTGTGCGCAGGCCTTCGCGGGCCAGGTAGGCCGCGACGATGTCGGCGATCTCGGGTTCGTCCTCGACGATCAGGACCAGGGCATTGAGCGAATGATCCCAGCGCGCGGTCGGGGCGCCGGGTAGATCGGAGGCGGGCATGCAGGGCAAAGCCGGAAGGTGCTTGGGCTCCATCGTATCTCCACACTTCCTCCATCGAAACCCCACCGAGGCCGCGCAGACTGCCGCCATCGTGATTTCGGCCGGTGTTCCGGCAGCTGTGCAGATGAAGAGCAGGAAGACGCATGCCGCCCTGGTGGCGGCAATCCAGACGCTGGGCGTGCACGCCAGTGGGCCGCGACGACGATGTCCGGTGCGCCCATGAGCGCGATACTGCAACCGGCGCACGTGGAGGCGGCCGAGGCGCGGCTGTGGGACGCGCTGATCCAATGGCAGCCGCAGCAGGTGAACGCACTGCTCTCGCCAGCGCTGTTCCTGACCGACCACGATGGCCAGCGGCAGGATGCCTCGGCGTTGCTGGCGGGCTGGAATGCGCGGCGCATCCGCATCGTTGCCATCGAGCGGCAGCAGACCGAGCAGCTCGCCTGCGGCGCCATGGTGCTGGTCACCGGCGAGATGCGCCTCCATCTCGACGGCGAGCACGGTCGGCAGCTGCATGCGATGCGGCTGCTGCGGGTCTGGGCGCGCTGCACGGGCGCACCCGGCGTGCATCTGCTTTCGCTGTGCGTGCTGCCGGCCGCGCCGCGTGCGCACTGAACCGCGTGTTCAGGCCTGCGGCCGGGGTCAGCCTCGCTTCACCCGCTCTCACGGCGCGGCAGGTACGATCAAGTGTTGTCGACGTTATCGCAAGGAGTTCCTCATGCGCGCATCTCCCTGGCTGTTGAGCCTGGCCATTACCGGCGCACTCGCCGCCTGCCAACCGGCCACCGAGAGCCGTCCTGCCGCCGATGGCAGCGAAGCGCCCCCACCGATGGATGCCTCCACCACCGATGAGCGCAGTTACGCGTTCCGCTGTGGCGAGCTGGAAGTGCATGCCACGTATCGCGGCCAGGATTCGGCCACGGTGGTGGTCGATGACCGCACCTTCGCGATGTCCTCGCAGCAGGCGGCGTCGGGCGCGAAGTATGGCGATGGGCAGGGCAACGAATTCTGGACCAAGGGCACCACTGACGGGATCCTGATCCTCAAGGGCGAGCCCGATCGCACCTGCACCGGTACCGGCGAGCAGGGCGGCGAAGCGCCGCCGGCCAATGCGGCCGCCAAGGCCGATACTGAAGCCGGCGCCGATGCAGCCGCCGGGTTCCGCGCGACCGGCAATGAGCCCGGCTGGCTGGCCCAGGTCGGCGCGGGGGCCACCCCGGCGCTGCACATCGAGATGGATTACGGCGAGCGCAAGCTCGAGATCGCCAGCCCCACCCAGGGCCGTGATGGCTGGTCCGGTACCGCTGCTGACGGCACCCCGGTGAAGCTCACCTTCCAGCGCACCGTGTGCCAGGACAACATGAGTGGCCAGGCCTTCGGCGCCACGGCCATGCTTACCGTCGGCGCGCGCCAGTACCACGGCTGCGGCGATTTCGCCGGTGCGCCGTCGTTGGCTGCCAAGCCCTGATCGAAGGGAACGCACCGGATTGCGCACCTGCGCGTCCGGTGCAGGGTCACAAGCCGCGTGGGCAGGGGTTGGGTTGCGCCCGGCTGTCCGCATCCAGCGCGAGCTCGTTACGCGTGCCCAGCAGCATCAGCTCGGTGTGCACCAGGCAGTTGTCGGCGTGGCGCTGCAGCAGCTGATTGAACAGCGCAGCCCGGTCGTCGCAGGTTTCGTGGATCGCATACGCCAGTTCGCGGGCGCGGTCCTCGTCATAGGCTTCTTCGCCAGCGAAGTGCTGGCAGGCGCTTTCGCGCGTCAGAAACGCCTGCACGTCGCCCGGCATCGCGCAGTACATGCGGATGTCCTCGGCCACGAAGATCTCTGCAGGCACTTCGCAGCGCGCATCAGCGGTGTTACCCGCCGGCGCTGTGCCCGTCGCCGAAGGCACGGGCGCCAGCGTCTCGCTCTCCACTGCCCGCGGCGAACACGCCGCGAGCAGCAGGAGCAGGACGGTCGGTGCGGCGCGCTTAGTCGGCACGGCCGGCGAATTCACCGGTGGTGGTGTTGACCAGCACGCGTTCGCCGTTGGCGATGTACTCCGGCACCATGATTTCGATGCCGGTGTTGAGCTTGGCCGGCTTCGGGCGCTTGGTGGCCGTGCCACCCTTGAGTTCCGGCGGGGTCTCGACCACTTCCAGCACCACGCTGGTCGGCAGCTGCACGCCCACCGGGGTCTCGTCGATCACCTGCACGTAGATGCCGGTCAGGCCGTCGGTGATGTAGCCGGCGTCATCGCCGAGCACATCGGCATCGACCATGTACGGGGTGTAGTCCTCGTCATCCAGGAAGACGAAGGCATCGCCGTCCATGTACGAGTAGGTCGCCTGGCGGCGCAGCAGTTCGACTTCCGGCAGGTTGTCGTCGGCGTCGAAGCTGGAATCGAGCTTGTTGCCGCCCGGCACGCTGTACATGATGAAACGGAAGCGGACATTGCCGCCGCGGCCCTGTGGGGAGCTGCGTTCGATGTCGCGGATCTGGTAGACGCCGTTGTTGAATTCGACGACGTTGCCTTTCTTGATGTCGCTGGCTTTCATGGGAATGAAGGTCGGTTCGTGGAGGTGGCGGGTGCCGGAACCGGGCACCCTGCGGGTTGCGTGCTCGCTTACTTCGGCGCCAGACGCACGGCGCCGTCAAGGCGGATGGTCTCGCCGTTCAGATAGGTGTTGCCCAGGATGTAGGCAACCAGCCCGGCAAAGTCTTCCGGCTTGCCCAGGCGCGGCGGGAACGGGATGGAGGCGGCCAGCGATTCCTGCACCGCCGGTGGCATGCCATCGACCATCGGCGTCCAGAAAATGCCCGGGGCGATGGTCATCACGCGGATGCCGAAGCGCGACAGCTCGCGTGCCATCGGCAGGGTCATGCTGACCACGCCGCCCTTGGCGGCGGCATAGGCGGCCTGGCCGATCTGGCCTTCATAGGCGGCAACGCTGGCGGTGTTGATGATCACGCCGCGCTCGCCATCGTCGCCCGGGGTGTTGTGCTGCATGCGGTTGGCGGCCGCCTTGGCGACGTTGAAGCTGCCGACCAGGTTGACCATCACTGTGCCCTGGAAGTTGGCCAGCGGCATCGGCGCCTCCTTGCCCAGCACGCGCCCGGCGCCCAGGATGCCGGCGCAGTTGATCGCGGTGTTCAGCCCGCCCAGGAAGTCGCAGGCGGCATCGATCTGCGTGGCCACGGCGGCCTCGTCGCTGACATTGGTGCTGTAGTAGCGCGCGTTGGCTTCGCCAAGCGCGGCCACGGCGGCCGCACCCTTGTCGTCATTGAGATCGAACAGGGCCACCTTGGCGCCGTGGGCGACCAGGTGCTGGGCCACGGACAGACCAAGGCCGGAGACACCGCCGGTGATGACGGCGCGGACAGAAGACAGCTGCATTGCACGATCCCGCTGGTTCAAGAACCGCTGATTCTAGCGGAAGCGGCCGCCATCACCGTTGTGCACTGCCCACCGCGACCCGGGCTCGCAGCGCCAGGCGCCGCGCGAACTCGTCCGGCGCCAGCCCGGGCGCGAACAGGAAGCCTTGGCCGACCGAGACCCCCAAAGAGGTCAGGAACTGGCGCTGGGCCTCCGATTCGATGCCTTCGGCCACCAGGCCCAGCCCGAGGCTGCGGGCGATCCCGCAGACCGCCTCGCACACCGCCACATCCGAGCGGTTGGCCGGCACCCCCTCGACGAACAGCTGGCTCAGCTTGAGGCCATGGATCGGCAGCCGGCGCAGATAGTTCAGCGCGCTGTAGCCCTCGCCGAAGTCGTCGATGGTCAGCAGCACGCCCATCTCGCGAAGCTGCGCGAAGGTGCGCAGGGTGTCCGGGGCATCTTCGATCAAGACCCGCTCGGTGAACTCCAGCTCCAGTGCGCTGCCGGGCAGGTGGAATTCGTCCAGTACGGCGCGCACGTTCCGGGCCAGATCCTCGCCAACGAACTGCCGGTAGGACACATTGACCGCCACCCGCACGATGCCCAGCCCGTCGTCCTGCCACTGGCGCACCTGTCGGCAGGCTTCGCGCAGCACCCACAGGCCGATCCGGACGATGTCACCGGTGCTCTCGGCATGGCCGATGAAAATGTCCGGGCGCAGCTCGCCGAGCTGGGTATTGCGCCAGCGGATCAGCGCTTCGGCGGCGATCAGCTGGCCGCTGTGCAGGTTGACCTGCGGCTGGTAGACCAGATGGAACTCGTCGTCGTCCAGCGCCCGGTGCAGCCGGCTCTCGATCTGCAGGCGGTCATGCTGGCGCTGGGCCAGCTCGGGCGAGAACACCTGCCAGCCGTTGCGGGTGCGCCGCTTGCAGTCGTACATGGCGATGTCCGCGTTCTGGATCAGCTGTTGCGGGCGCAGCCCATCCTGAGGCGCACGCGCGATGCCGATGCTGGTGGTCACCGGGAATTCGTCGGCACCGAAGCGGAACGGGGTGCTGAACGCACGGGTGATCGCATCGGCCAGCCGCTCGGGTTGATCGGCCTGGTCGCGGGTATCGCAGATCACCAGGAACTCATCGCCGCCGAACCGGGCCAGCAGGCCTTCGGTGCCGATCGCGGTGGCGATGCGGCGGGTGGCGTCGATCAGCAGTTCGTCACCGGCGTTGTGGCCCAGCAGGTCGTTGACGGTCTTGAACCGGTCCAGGTCGATGTACAGCACCGCGACCCGGCAGTGGGTCGGGTTGGCCATGCGCATGGCCAGGTCGTTGAGCACCGCATCGCGATTCATGATCCCGGTGAGCGGATCGGTGCGCGCCTGGATCCGCAGCGTCTCCTCGGCCTGCTTGCGCGCGGTGATGTCCTGCACGGTGCCGGCGATGCGCGCGGCATCGACATCCCCGGCCTCGGCCTCGCCGATCATCCGCACCCAGAACGAATGCCCATCGCTGCGCTGGCCCTGCAGCTCCAGTTCGAACGAGACCTGGCGGTCGACCACCTCCAGCAGCGCCTGCTGCAGCTGCGCGCGGTCGTCCACGCGCAGGCATTCCAGCAGTTCGGCCATGTCGCGCATCGGCAGCTCCTGGCCGAGGATGCGGGTCGCCTCGTCGGTCAGGTACAGCCGCTGCAGGCCGCGGTCCCACTCCCAGCCGCCGATGTGCGCCAGCGACTGCGCGCGGTCGAACAGCGTGTTGTTGCGTTTGAGTTCGGTGATGTCGCTGAACAGGCCGAACACATGGTCCGGCGCATCGCGCCCGTTGCCGTACACCGGCACGTTGGTGGTGGAGATCCAGATCATCCGGCCGCGCGGGCGGTGGTACAGGCCGACGATGGTGCTGCGCACGATGCGCCCACTGTGCAGCGAGACGCTGGCCGGCCATTGCTCGCGGGTGAGCGGGTGGCCGTGCTCGTCCACGCTGATCCAGTCTTCCGGGGCAAGCATTGCCTGCAGGCTGCCGCCAGTGCCGGCGGTGCCGAGAATGCGATGCGCGGCCGGGTTGGCCGAGACCACCCGCAACTGGCGATCGAACAGGATCACGCCCTTGTCGATGGATTCCATCAGCAGCCGGTAGCGCGATTCGGCCTGCCAGCGGCTGCTCAGGTCGCGCGCCACCGCCACGATGCAGTGCTCGCCCTGGTGCTCGAAGCCGGCCGAATGCACCTCCACCGGGAAGCGGCTGCCATCGCCGCGCATGTTGGTGACCTCGATGACATAGGTCTCGCCCCGGTGCAGCGCCTCCCAGACCGGATCGAGGTGGTCGCCCGGCAGGTCCGGGTTCAGCAGCTCGATCGGTTGTCCGACGATTTCCTCGCGGGGACGGCCATAGGCGCGCACGCCAGCCTTGTTGAGGTCCAGCACCACGCCGCGTTCGCTGAGGATGCTGACCGGGTCCGGGACCGCATCGAACAGCGCGGCATAGCGACGCAGCGCCAGCTGGCGCTCGTCCATGGCTTCCTGCAGGGCCTGCTGCACTTCCTCCAGCAGGCCGCGCAGATCGCCCGGTGACTGTGCCAGGGCGCGTTGCAGGGCGGCCAGCGCGTGGACGTGGGCGGTGAGATGATCACCTACCGCAGCGTCCTTGCGCGGGCCGCCGCTTTTCATGTCGCCGCCAGCGCCCTGCCGGTCTTGCTGCCGGTCTCGCGCCCCAGCCGTGCGGCCAGCCAGCGCCCGGTGGCGGCCAGCGCCGGCAGATCGATGCCGGTGCGCATGCCGATGCCATGCAGCATGTAGACCACGTCTTCGCTGGCGACGTTGCCGCTGGCGCCCTTGGCATACGGGCAGCCGCCCGCTCCGGAGACCGCCGAATCGACCACGCGCACGCCTTCTTCCAGGCAGGCATCGATGTTGGCCAGGGCCTGGCCATAGGTGTCATGGAAGTGCACCGCCAGCGCGGCCATCGGCAGTTCGCCGGCGACCGCCTTGAGCATCGCGCGGGCCTTGCGCGGCGTGCCGACGCCGATGGTGTCGCCGAGCGAGATTTCGTAACAGCCCATCTCGTACAGCGCGCGCGCGACGCGCACCACCTCGCTCACCGCGACCTCGCCCTGGTAGGGGCAACCGAGCACGGTGGAGACGTAGCCACGCACCTTGACCCCGTCGGCCTTGGCCCGCTCCAGGATCGGTGCGAAACGGGCCAGCGATTCGTCGATGCCGGCATTGGTGTTGGTGCGGTTGAAGGTTTCCGAGGCGGCCGTGAACACCGCCACTTCCTGCACGCCCACCGCGCGTGCACGGTCATAGCCCTGTTCGTTGGGGACCAGCACCGGGTAATCGATGCCCGGGCGGCGCTCGATGCCGGTGTACACCTCGGCGGCGTCGGCCAGTTGCGGGACCCAGCGCGGGCTGACGAAACTGGTCGCCTCGATGGTGCGCAGCCCGGTCAGCGAGAGCTGGCGGATCAGTTCGATCTTGTCGGCGGTGGCCACCGGCTGGGCTTCGTTCTGCAGCCCGTCGCGCGGGCCGACCTCGACGATGCGGACGAAGTCATCCATGTGCCGGCCCTCCGCGAACGGAGCGACGGACGACCAGCAGGGGGCGGGGTGGGGTAGAGGTCACGGAGATTCCTGTCAGGCGAATGGCGGCCCACGTTCCCCGGCGGGCCACGAAAAGGGGATACGCGGGATGGGCGACAAAGCGGCCATCCCGCCGGCGTACGCGGTCAGCCGGGGTGGTGGCAGACCGCTTCGATGTTGTTGCCGTCCGGATCGAGCACGAACGCCCCGTAATAATCGGGGTGGTAATGCTCGCGGATGCCCGGGCCGCCATTGTCGGTGCCACCGGCCGCCAGTGCCGCACGGTGGAAGGCGTCCACGTCGGCCCGCCGGGTCGCGCTGAAGGCCAGGTGCACGCCGCCGTGGGCGCCGGGGGCGTTGCTGATCCAGAAGTCCGGTTTGCCGCTACTCCCGAAGCCGGCGTGGTCATGCTCGCCGGTCTGGGCGGCCGAGACCTGCATCAGCACGGTGATGCCCAGCGGCCCCAGGGCCTGCTGGAAGAACGCCAGGCTGCGCCCGAAGTCGGCGCAGCGGATGCCTATATGGTCGAGCATGACGCTGTCCTCAGTCCTGGGTGACCCAATGCGGGGAACGCTTGTCGAGGAAGGCCCCGAGGCCTTCCTGGCCTTCGGCCGAGACCCGCAGGCGGGCGATCAGCGCCGCGTTGTCGCGGTCGGTGGCGTCCCGGTCGCGGCCCAGCGCCACGCGCCGGACCAGGTCCTTGGCCGAGGCCGAGGCTACCGGGCCGGCCTTGTCGAGCAGGCCGAGCTGGCGCTGGACGGCCTCGTCGATCCGTTCCGGCTCGATCAGCTGGTGCACCAAGCCGATGCGCAGGGCGGTTTCGGCGTCGAAATGCTCGCCGGTGGCAAACCAGCGGCGGGCCTGGCGCGGGCCGATCGCGTCAATGACATAGGGCGAGATCACCGCCGGCAGCAGGCCCAGGCGGCTTTCGGTCAGGCCGAAGCGGGCGCTGGTGCTGGCGATGGCGATATCGCAGCAGGCCACCAGGCCGACCCCGCCACCGAAGGCGGCACCCTGCACGCGGGCGATGGTCGGCTTGGGCAGCTCGTCCAGGGTCCGCATCAGGCGGGCCAGGGCAAGCGAATCCTGGCGGTTGTCCTCCTCGCTGGCGGCGGCCATGCCACGCATCCACTGCATGTCCGCACCTGCCGAGAAGGAGGCGCCTTCCCCGGCCAGCACCACCGCGCGGACATGGTCGTCGCGTCCGGCGGCCTCCAGTGCGGCGGTCAGCTGGGCGATCAACGAGGCGTCGAAGGCATTGTGCAGGGTCGGGCGGTTCAGCCACAGGGTCAGCACCGAGGCGCTGCGTTCAATCCGTAATGCGTCACTCATGGGCGGGTTTACTCCATACATGTACAGATCATAGCGGGCCGTTGGTCACGGGCAATGACGCGGCGCGGCGATGGTAGAATTGATAACCATTCCTATCATCGAGAAGGCGCTCCGTGACGTTGTCCGATCTGGCGCTGTACAGCTCCGCCCTGGTGGAGTCCGTGCAGGAACTACACGCAAACGATGCGATCGCCCGCCGCCTGAAGGAGCTTGGCTTCGTCAAAGGGGAAGAGGTCCGTCTGGTAGCCCGTGGTCCGGTCGGCGCCGAGCCGCTGCTGGTGCAGGTCGGGTTCACGCGCTTCGCCCTGCGCCGCAGTGAGGCCGCCCGCATCGTGGTCACCGCGCTGCAGGGCCAGGAGGCCCGCGCATGAGCGCTGCCGCCAACGCCCTGCGCATCGCCCTGGTCGGTAATCCGAACAGCGGCAAGACCGCGCTGTTCAACCAGCTGACCGGCAGCCGCCAGAAAGTAGCCAATTACACCGGCGTAACCGTGGAGCGCAAGGAAGGCCGCCTGCGCGCGCCGTCCGGCCGCGAATTCGCCGTCCTCGATCTGCCGGGCGCCTACAGCCTGCAGCCGGCCAGCCTGGACGAGGCGATCACCCGGGACCTGTGCCGGGGCTTCTACCCGGGCGAGGCCCCCCCGGACGTGCTGCTGTGCGTGATCGATGCCACCAACCTGCGCCTGCACCTGCGCTTCGCGCTGGAACTGCGCGAGCTGGGCAAGCCGATGATCGTGGCGCTGAACATGGTCGATGCGGCCGAGCGGCGTGGCATCAAGATCGACGTCCAGGCGCTGGAACAGGCGCTGGGCGTGCCGGTGGTCGAGACCGTGGCGGTGCGCCGCAACGGCGCGGCCAGGCTGGTGGAGCGCCTGGATGCGATGGTGCCGCACCTGCAGGCCCCGGTGGCGGTGCCCGCGGCGCAGGCCGACTACCACGCCCAGGTGCGTGACATCCTCGCCGCCTCGGTCAGCATGCCGACGCGGACGGCGAAGATCGACGACGCGCTTGACCGCTGGCTGCTGCACCCGGTGTTCGGGCTGCTGACCCTGGCGGTGGTGATGTTCCTGATCTTCCAGGCGGTGTATGCCTGGGCCACGCCGGTGATGGACCTGATCGAGGCCGGCACGGCCGCGCTGGGGGGCTGGATCGGCGGCGCGCTCCCCGAGGGCCCGCTCAACAGCCTGCTTACCGACGGCATCATTGCCGGCGTGGGGGGCGTGATCGTGTTCCTGCCGCAGATCCTGATCCTGTTCGCCTTCATCCTGGCGTTGGAAGAATCCGGTTACCTGCCGCGCGCGGCTTTCCTGCTGGATCGCATGATGGCCGCGGCCGGCCTGTCCGGCCGTTCGTTCATCCCGTTGCTGTCCAGCTTCGCCTGCGCGGTGCCGGGCATCATGTCCACCCGCAGCATCCAGGACCCGCGCGACCGGCTGGCCACGATCCTGGTCGCGCCGCTGATGACCTGTTCGGCGCGCCTGCCGGTGTATGCGCTGCTGATCGGCGCCTTCATCCCGCAGAAGCAGATCTGGGGCGTGTTCAACCAGCAGGGCCTGGTGCTGTTCGGGTTGTATGCGGCCGGCATTCTCAGCGCGCTGCTGATGTCCTGGACCATGAAGAAGTGGCGCCGCGACAAGAGCGAGCATCCGTTGATGCTGGAACTGCCGTCCTACCGCATCCCGCACCCGCGTGATCTGGCGGTGGGCCTGTACGAGCGCGGCATGATCTTCCTCAAGCGCGTGGGCGGCATCATCCTGGCGCTGACCATCCTGCTGTGGTTCCTGCTGTCCTTCCCGGGCGCGCCGGAGAACGCGACCATGCCGGCGATCGACTACAGCTTCGCCGGTCAGATCGGCCACGCCATGGCGGTGTTCTTCGCGCCGCTGGGCTTCAACTGGCAGATCTGCATCGCGCTGATTCCGGGCCTGGCCGCGCGTGAAGTCGCGGTTGCCTCGCTGGCCACGGTCTACGCACTGTCGGCCGCCGATGACGATGCCGCCAGCCAGGCGCTGACCCCGCTGATCAGCGATGGCTGGTCGCTGGCCACCGCGCTGTCGCTGCTGGTCTGGTACATCTACGCGCCGATGTGCATTTCGACGCTGGCCACGATCAAGCGCGAAACCAACTCGTGGAAGCAGATGGGCTTTGCCACCTTCTACCTGTTCGCGGCCGCGTACATCGCCTCGCTGATCACCTACCAGGTGACCGTGGCCTTGGGTGGCGGCTGATGGAGACCGGCCTGCTGCTGCAGTACGCCGTGATCGCGCTGGCCGTGCTGGTCAGCGCGTGGGTGGTGATGAAGAAGCAGTTCCCCGGCACCGTGCGCAAGGCGCGCGGGGCGATCGCGCTGGGGCTGGTGAAGCCGCAGCGCGCCGCCTGGCTGCAGGCGCTGGGCCGGAAGATCGCACCACCTGCCACGGGTGGCGGTGGTGCGTGTGGCGGCTGCGACAGTTGTGGGCCGACGCCCCCGAAGCAGCACTGAGCCGCCAGGCCAGGGCTGCGCCAAAACCTCTTGTGCAGCCTCACCACCACCCGCTAGCCTGCGTGCATGACTACCACTCCCCTACGTTTGCTCATCCACGGTGCCTCCGGCCGCATGGGCCAGGCGCTGCTCCGTCTTGCCGCCGACAATCCCGCCCTGCAGGTCGTGGCCGCGGTCACCCGCCGCTCGCCTGCCCAGCGTGTGGTGGACGGCGTGCCGCATTTCGCCAGCAGCGAGCTGGCCGGCGCGCCCCAGTTCGATGTCGCCATCGATTTCAGCCTGCCCGAGGGCTTTGATCCGGTGCTGGCGCTGTGCGTGGAGCGCGGTGCGGGCTTCGTGTCCGGCACCACCGGCATCAGCGAGACGCAGCGCCAGGCACTGATCCAGGCGGCGGGCCGGATTCCACTGGTCTGGGCCTCGAACTTCAGCCTGGGCGTGGCGGTGCTGGATGAACTGGTGGAGCGGGCCGCAGCGGCGCTGGCCGGCTGGGACTGCGATATCGTCGAATCCCACCACACCCAGAAGAAGGATGCGCCTTCCGGTACCGCCCTGACCCTGGGCGCCGCGGCGGAGAAGGGCGGGGCGCACCCGCACTACGCCAGCCTGCGTGCCGGGGACATCGTGGGCGAGCACCTGGTGCAGTTCACCGGGCTGGGCGAGCGCATCGAGCTGACCCACCGCGCCACCAACCGCGACATCTTCGCCCGTGGCGCGCTGTTTGCCGCGGCCCAGCTGCCGGGCCGCGCCCCGGGCAGCTATCGGGTCCGCGACCTGCTGGATGGCGCCAGCCCGCCGCCCGCCGTCTGAATGGGGCCCGCGCGGCCCGCTGGGGCAGGCGCTTGAACCGGCGCCATGCCCTCTGTCGGGCTGAATAGGGCAATTGCACGCGGATACTGGCGTCGAACCCGGCTTCCCTTTACAATTCCCGCTCGCCGAATCACGACAGCCGGACCGGTCCAGAACCGCAGTCCGCGCTTTTTTGCAGCCGCTTTTTCGTGAAGCGCAGGCGTGACTTCGGCGACCCCTCGGTAGCCAAAGTGAGATTTCCGTGACCCAAGCCGCAATCCTCGTCCTCGAAGACGGCACCGTATTCGAGGGCGAATCCGTAGGCGCGCCCGGCCTGTCCGTTGGTGAGGTGGTGTTCAACACCGCCATGACCGGCTATCAGGAAGTGTTGACCGATCCTTCCTACGCCCGGCAGATGGTCACGCTGACCTACCCGCATATCGGCAATACCGGCATGACCGACCAGGACGACGAAGCGGCCAAGGTGTGGTCGGCCGGCCTGATCGTGCGCGATGTGCCGCGCCGCCCGAGCAACTGGCGCAGCCAGGTGTCGCTGCAGGATTGGCTGATCCAGCGCGGCGTAGTCGCCATTTCCGGGATCGATACCCGCAAGCTGACGCGCATCCTGCGCGAGCGCGGCGCCCAGAACGGTGCGCTGATGGCCGGCGAAGGGCTGAGCGTGGAAACGGCGCTGGAAGCGGCCCGCACGTTCCCCGGCCTGAAGGGCATGGATCTGGCCAAAGTGGTCAGCACCGACAAGCGCTACACCTGGACCGAGGGCCAGCTGGATCTGGACAGCAACGCCTTCGTCAACGCCGCACCGCGTTTCAAGGTGGTGGCCTATGACTTCGGCGCCAAGCTCAACATCCTGCGCATGCTGGCCGAACGCGGCTGCGAGCTGACCGTGGTGCCGGCGCAGACCCCGGCCGCCGAAGTGCTGGCGATGAACCCGGACGGCGTGTTCCTCTCCAACGGCCCGGGCGACCCGGAACCGTGCGATTACGCGATCGCCGCCATCAAGACCTTCCTCGAGAAGAAGGTGCCGACCTTCGGCATCTGCCTGGGTCATCAGCTGCTGGCGCTGGCCTCCGGTGCGAAGACGGTCAAGATGGGCCACGGCCATCACGGCGCCAACCACCCGGTCCAGGACCTGGACGGTGGCCGCGTGATGATCACCTCGCAGAACCATGGCTTCGCGGTGGATGAAGCCTCGCTGCCGGCCACCCTGCGCGTGACCCACCGCTCGCTGTTCGACGGCACCAACCAGGGCATCGCCCGCACCGACGTGCCGGCGTTCTCGTTCCAGGGCCATCCGGAAGCCTCGCCGGGCCCGCATGACGTCGGTCCGCTGTTCGACCGCTTCGTGACCCTGATGGCCGAGGCAAAGGCGTGATGCGCAGCCCCGTGCTGCTGCTGTCGCTGTTGTGCTTCACCGGTGTGGCCCAGGCCGCACCGGCCACGGATGCGGAGGTGCGGGCGGTGGTCCAGTCGCTGGGCCTGGGCACGCTGGGCACGGACATGGCCAAGCTGATGGTCGACAACGTGCCCGCGCTCAATGCGCTGCCCGAGACCGATCGCCAGTGCGCGCATGCGCCGATCAAGAGTCTGCTCGACGCACAGTTCCGTCGTTCGGTGATCTCCGGCCTCGGCAACGACGGCGACGAGGTGATCGCGGAGTGGTCGCGCTTCCTGGGCACCCCCGGGGGCAAGAGCCTCTCCTCGGCCTTCGCCGCTGCGAATCCATCGACGATCGCCGAAAAGTCCAACGTGGATCTGAGTGAAGCCGAGCGCGCCGAAGTGGCTGCGTTCCTGGCCAGCCCGGCCTACACCCGCTTCATCGCCACGCTCGACATCGAATCGGAGCTGCCCGACGACATCGGCGTGCAGCTGGCCAAAGGACTGCAGGACCAGTGCCGGATCGCGCTGAACCCCGACGATATTTCCTGATCGACAGCGTGCGATCACCCCCATCTGCCTCGCTGTCCAGACTTAGAGAAGACAATGCCCAAGCGCACTGACCTTAAAACCATCCTCATCATCGGTGCTGGCCCGATCGTCATCGGCCAGGCCTGTGAGTTCGACTACTCTGGCGCGCAGGCCTGCAAGGCACTGCGCGACGAGGGTTACCGCGTGGTGCTGGTCAACAGCAATCCGGCCACGATCATGACCGACCCGGAGATGGCCGACGCCGTCTACATCGAGCCGATCAACTGGCAGACGGTCGAGAAGATCATCGCCAAGGAAAAGCCCGATGCGCTGCTGCCGACCATGGGTGGCCAGACCGCGCTGAACTGCGCGCTGGACCTGGCCGACAACGGCGTGCTGGAGAAGTACAACGTCGAGCTGATCGGCGCCAAGCGCGACGCCATCCGCATGGCCGAAGACCGCGAGCTGTTCCGCGTGGCGATGGGTGAGATCGGCCTGGAGTGTCCGTCCGCCGCGGTGGCGCACACGCTGGAAGAAGCAATCGAGATCCAGACCCGCGTCGGCTACCCGACCATCATCCGCCCCAGCTTCACCCTGGGCGGCAGCGGTGGCGGCATCGCCTACAACCGCGAAGAGCTGGTCGATATCGTGACCCGCGGCCTGGAGCTGTCGCCGACCACCGAAGTGCTGGTGGAAGAGTCGGTGCTGGGCTGGAAGGAATTCGAGATGGAGGTGGTGCGCGACACCGCCGACAACTGCATCATCGTCTGCTCGATCGAAAACCTGGACCCGATGGGCGTGCACACCGGTGACTCGATCACCGTGGCCCCGGCCCAGACCCTGACCGACAAGGAATACCAGCGCCTGCGCGATGCCTCCATCGCCGTGCTGCGCAAGATCGGTGTGGACACCGGCGGCTCGAACGTGCAGTTCGGCATCAGCCCGACCACCGGCCGCGTGGTGGTGATCGAAATGAACCCGCGCGTGTCGCGCTCCTCGGCGCTGGCCTCCAAGGCCACCGGCTTCCCGATCGCCAAGGTCGCGGCCAAGCTGGCCGTGGGTTACACCCTGGACGAATTGAAGAACGAGATCACCGGTGGCCTGACCCCGGCCTCGTTCGAGCCGTCGATCGACTATGTCGTCACCAAGATCCCGCGCTTCGCCTTCGAGAAGTTCCCGGCCGCCGACGCACGCCTGACCACCCAGATGAAGTCGGTGGGCGAGGTGATGGCGATGGGCCGCACCTTCCAGGAGTCGCTGCAGAAGGCCCTGCGTGGCCTGGAAACCGGCAAGATCGGGCTGGACCCGACCGGCCTGGACCTGGCCAACGAAGACGACATCACCACCCTCAAGCGCGAACTCAAGGCCCCGGGCCCGGAGCGCCTGTTCTTCGTAGGTGATGCGTTCCGCGCCGGCTTCAGCGTGGAAGAGGTCTTCGCGCTGTCGCACATCGACCCGTGGTTCCTGGACCAGATCGAAGAGATCATCCAGGCCGAAGCCGAGGTGGCCGCCGACGGCATCGATGCACTGGATGCCGCACGCCTGCGCAAGCTCAAGCGCGCCGGTTTCTCCGATGCCCGCCTGGCCGAACTGACCGGCACCAACGAAGCGGCCGTGCGCGCGCTGCGTCGTGCCCACAAGGTGCGCCCGGTGTACAAGCGCGTGGATTCCTGCGCCGCCGAGTTCGCCACCAGCACCGCCTACCTGTACTCGACCTATGAGGACGAGTGCGAAGCGGCCCCGAGCAACCGCGACAAGATCATGATCCTGGGCGGCGGTCCGAACCGCATCGGCCAGGGCATCGAGTTCGATTACTGCTGCGTGCACGCCGCGCTGGCGCTGCGCGATGATGGCTTTGAAACCATCATGGTCAACTGCAACCCGGAAACCGTCTCCACCGATTACGACACCTCCGACCGTCTGTACTTCGAGCCGCTGACGCTGGAAGACGTGCTGGAGATCGTCGAGCTGGAACAGCCCAAGGGCGTGATCGTGCAGTACGGCGGCCAGACCCCGCTGAAGCTGGCGCGCGCGCTGGAAGCCAACGGCGTGCCGGTGATCGGCACCTCGCCGGACTCCATCGATCTGGCCGAAGACCGCGAGCGTTTCCAGCAGCTGGTCGAGAAGCTCGGCCTGAAGCAGCCGCCGAACCGCATCGCCCGCAACGACCAGGAAGCCCTGCTGCTGGCGCGCGAGATCGGCTACCCGCTGGTGGTGCGCCCGAGCTACGTGTTGGGCGGCCGCGCGATGGAAATCGTCTACGGCGAATCCGATCTGGCCCGCTACGTGCGCGACGCGGTGAAGGTGTCCAACGATTCGCCGGTGCTGCTGGACCGCTTCCTGGACAACGCGGTGGAAGTGGACGTGGACATCATTGCCGACAAGGACGGCAACGTGCTGATCGGCGGCGTGATGGAGCACATCGAAGAAGCCGGCGTGCATTCGGGCGATTCGTCCTGCTCGCTGCCGCCGTACTCGCTGTCGGCCGAGACCCAGGCCGAGCTGCGTCGCCAGGTGGTGGAGCTGGCCAAGGCCCTGAACGTGGTCGGCCTGATGAACACCCAGTTCGCGATCCAGGCTGGAGAGAACGGCGAAGACATCGTCTACCTGCTGGAAGTGAACCCGCGTGCCTCGCGCACCGTGCCGTTCGTCTCCAAGGCCACCGGCATGCCGCTGGCCAAGATCGCCGCGCGCTGCATGGCCGGCAAGACGCTGGCCGAGCAGGGCGCGACCAAGGAAATCGTGCCGGGCTACTACTCGGTCAAGGAAGCGATCTTCCCGTTCGCCAAGTTCCAGGGGGTCGATCCGATCCTCGGGCCGGAGATGCGCTCCACCGGTGAGGTGATGGGCGTGGGCCGCAGCTTCAGCGCCGCCTTCGCGCGTGCGCAGGAAGCCGGTGGCATCAAGGCACCGCCCCTGGGCAAGGCCTTCGTGTCGGTCCGTGACCCGGACAAGAAGCGCGTGCTGCCGGTCGCCAAGGCCCTGCTCGAGCGCGGCTACACCCTGGTGGCCACCCGTGGCACCGGCGCGTGGCTGCAGCAGCACGGCATGGCCTGCGAGATCGTCAACAAGGTGGTCGAAGGCCGTCCGCACATCGTCGATTCGATCAAGAACGGCGAGATCGTCTACATCGTCAACACGACCGAAGGTCGCGCGGCGATCAATGACTCCTTCTCGATCCGTCGCGAAGCGCTGCAGCATCGCGTCACCTATTCGACCACCATCGCCGGCGCCATGGCGCTGGTGCAATCACTGGAATTCCGTGGCACCGGCCCCGTCTGGTCGCTGCAGGAACTGCACAAGGAGTTGAACGCATGAGAGCACCGATCACCCTGAAGGGCGCGCAGCGTCTGCGCGAAGAGCTTGACCACCTGAAGTCGGTCAAGCGCCCGAAGGTCATCGCGGCGATCGCCGAGGCACGCGAGCACGGCGATCTCAAGGAGAACGCCGAGTATCACGCCGCGCGCGAGGAGCAGGGCTTCATCGAAGGCCGCATCAAGCAGCTGGAAGGCGAGCTGTCGCATGCCGAGATCATCGACATCACCAAGCTCAACGCCGGCAGCAAGGTGGTGTTCGGCGCCACCGTCGAGCTGTCGGACGTGGAAAGCGATGAAGAAAAGCGCTACCAGATCGTGGGTGACCTGGAAGCGGACATCAAGCTGGGCCTGATCGCGATCTCCTCGCCGCTGGCCCGTGCCTTGATCGGCAAGCTGGAAGGCGATGTGGTCACCATCGACGCACCGGCCGGCCAGCGCGAGTACGAAATCGTCAGCGTCCAGTACCTGGACTGACGGCGATGGCCACGGCGACGTTGTTGCTGCCGGCGCGCAGCCGGTTTCCGGCGGCGCCGTTGCCCGATGACGTCGCCAAGGCGCTGGGGCGTGCGCAGCGCCGCAGCGCCGAGGCAGGCGAACGGGCCCAGCTGCGTCGGCATTTCCAGACGCAGCCGGACGCGTGGTCTGCCGCCGCCCTGACCCGCCAGCTGGATGTCGGCGATGCCGACGGGGCGGTGTGGTTGCGGGCCGATCCGGCCAACGTGGTGCCGGACATGCATGGCGCCCGCCTGATGGGGCACGGGGATACCCTGCGTCCCGATCTGGCCGATGTCATGCACCTGCTGCCGGCGTTGCAGCCGTTGTTTGCCGGGTTCGGTTTCGCGCTGGATGCCCCGGTGCCGTCGCGCTGGTACCTGCGTCTTCCGCCGGGCACGGCCCTGCCAGCCTTTGCCGAGCCGGATGAAGTGCTCGGCGATGATCTATTCACCCATCTGCCCGAAGGCGATGCCGGCCGCCGCTGGCGCGCCCTGCTGACCGAAGCGCAGGTGGTGCTGCACCAGCATGCGTGGAACCAGCAGCGCGTGAGCGAGGGCAAGCGCGCGATCAATTCGCTGTGGTTCTGGGGTGGCGGTGAGCTGCCCGAACGTGTGACCACCGCGCATGCCCAGGTCCGCAGCCGCGATGCGCTGCTGCAGGCGCTGGCCAAGGCCGCGGGTCTGCAGGCCGATGGCGAGCAGACCGTGGATGCCCTGGTGGACCTGCGCCAGCTGCGTTCGCTGGAACAGCTGGGCAACGATGCGATCCGCCCGTTGCTGGCGGCGATCGCACGCGGGGAGTTGAAGCGGCTGGTGCTGGATTTCGAGGACGGCACCCGCGTGGAGATCGACAAGGCCCAGCGCTGGCGGTTCTGGAAGAAGCCGGTGCAACTGCACGAGCTCTGAGTCCGTCGAAGAACCGCGGGACAGTGGCCGTCTCCGGCGCGCCATCCACGCATGGCGTGGATCTACCGTTTTACTGCCGGTATTCCGGGGTAGATCCACGCCATGCGTGGATGCGTTCCCCGGGCAGTATCATGGTCGCGCACGTCATCGATCGAGCCCGTTTTGACCCAGTCTGAAGCACCCCGTATCCAGCGCCGTCCTGCCGCCGCCGCCAGCGAGTGGCCCTCGTCCATGTTGCCGTTGCTGCAGCGCCTGTATGCCGCCCGCGGCGTCACGGATGCCGCACAGGCCCAGCCGAAACTGGCCCAGCTGCTTGCGCCTGACCTGCTCGGCAGCATGCAGGCCGCGGTGACACTGCTGGCCGATGCGATCGCCAACAACGAACGCATCCTGATCGTCGGTGATTTCGACTGCGACGGCGCCACGGCCTGTGCAGTTGGCGTGCGCGGCCTGCGCATGCTCGGCGCGCGCGATGTGGTGCATGCCGTGCCCAACCGCATGCTGCACGGCTATGGGCTGTCGCCGTCGCTGGTGGCCGAACTGGCCCCGCTCAATCCCGGGCTGCTGGTCACGGTCGACCATGGCATCGCCTGCCACGCCGGCGTCAACGCCGCCAAGGCGCTGGGCTGGAAAGTACTGGTCACCGATCATCATCTGCCGGGCGAGCACCTGCCGCCGGCCGATGCCATCGTCGACCCCAACATCAGCGGCGATGCGTTCCCCAGCAAGGCACTGGCCGGCGTCGGGGTGATCTTCTACGTGTTGATGGCGCTGCGCCGCCACCTGCGCGAGCAGGGCGCGTACGCCACGGCCCCGGAGCCGGACCTGCTGACCCTGCTCGACCTGGTCGCGGTCGGTACCGTCGCCGATCTGGTGGCGCTGGATGACAACAACCGCGCCCTGGTCTCGGCTGGCCTGCGCCGGCTGCGCAGCGGCAAGGGCTGCGTCGGGCTGCAGGCGCTGATCGAAGCCAGCGGGCGCGATGCCTCGCGGCTGACCGGCAGCGACATCGGTTTCGCGCTGGGCCCACGTTTGAATGCGGCCGGCCGGCTGGAAGACATGGCGCTGGGCATCGAACTGCTGCTCACCGAAGACCGCGCCCATGCGCGTGAGATCGCCACGACGCTGGAGTCGATCAACACCGAGCGCCGTGCGGTGCAGCAGTTGATGACCGACGACGCCGAGCTGGCCGTGTCCCGTGCGGTGCTCAGTGCCGAGGGCGTGCGCCCGGTTGCGGCCTGCCTGTTCGATGCCGAGTGGCATCCGGGGGTGGTGGGGCTGGTGGCGTCGAAGATGAAAGATCGCCTGCATCGGCCGGTGATTGCGTTTGCGCCTTCAGAGCCAGGTGGCGATTCGCTGCGTGGCTCGGCGCGCTCGATCCCTGGCTTCCATATCCGTGACGCGCTGGCCTTGGTCAACGCCGCGCACCCGGGCCTGATCGACAAGTTCGGTGGGCATGCGATGGCCGCCGGGCTGAGCCTGCCGCACGCGCAGCTGGCCGCCTTCGAGCAGGCCTTCGTGGAGGTGGTGGAACGTACGCTGGACCCGCTCTCGCTGCAGCAGCTGCTGCTGACCGATGGCGAGCTGCTGCCGCAGGAACTGGATTTCGCCCATGCCGAGGCGCTGCGCCTGGCCGGGCCGTGGGGGCAGGGTTTCCCGGAGCCGTTGTTCGATGGTCACTTCCAGGTAGCCCGCTGGCAGGTGCTCAAAGAGAAACACCTCAAGCTGAGCCTGCGCGTGCCCGGCCGTGCCGAGCCGATCAGCGCCATCCACTTCAGCGGCTGGACCGGTAATGCGCCGGCCAACCAGGTGCATATCGCCTACCGGCTGGTCAGCGATGACTACCGTGGCGGCGGCGCGATCCAGCTGATTGTGGAACACTGCGCCGACGCGTAACGGCGGCGCGGATGCGGCTTACTTGCGTACCTGCGTCACCAGCGTCGGCATTTCCCAGGCGCCACCGGCGGCAACCAGGCGGCACAACCCGGTGCTGGAATCGGCCGTCTTCACGAACTGCGAGCCGGTCCAGCCCCACGTGGTGGTGGACCAGCAGTCGCCGAGGCCACGGCCCTTCTGCGCCTCCTGGATGGTGCGCACCTCATCCCCCACGGCTGCCGTGGTGACCAGCCGCGGCTGGTACGGCGCGCGGTCGTTGATCACCCAGTAGCCGTCGCCGGTGTTGTAGGCCCCGCGCCAGCAACTCAGCGACACCAGCAGCTTGTCGGCACTGAGCCGCTGTACGGTCAGCGCTTCGGGTTCGCCGTCCGGTGACAGGCTGCCGCCGGCGCCCAACGCTTCGCAGTCGTCGGCCGACGTCACCGCGGCCAGCGCGGCGCGCAGCGCGGGCGACGCGGCGAGCGCCGTATCCGCCGGGCGGGTGGCCACCGGCTTGCCCAGCTGCACGACCGGCACCGGCAGTGCGGGCGGCACCGAGGACTCGGCCAGCGTGCCCTTGCGCATCAGCGCACCGGGTGTGCCCAGGCGGCCCTGGAACGCATCCATCTTCAACAGCACGGCCGCAGCCCCTGCATCGGAGACCGTCCAGCGCGCACCATCGTCACCCGTCAATTCGATGCGGCTGTTGCGTGTCAGCGAGGCGAGCAGGGCGGCGAGCTGCTTCGCGGAGAAGGTGGCGGTGCCCTCGGCGGCATCGAACTGCATCGGGCCCAGCGAGGTGCCATTGATACTCAGGCTGAGCCGCTTGGTGGCCGTGTTGTCGTCGTACTGGCCGAGCATCAGTTCCGCGTGGACCGGTTGATCCGGCCCGCCCGCGCGGGTGAGCAGGATCGAGACCGGGTCGCCGCCATTGTCATCGGCCTGATAACCGGCGGCGCGGCAGGTGCGGGTGTTGTCGCAGGCCAGCGTCCAGTCGTGGTGGGTGAACGTCACGCCCTCGATGGGGGCGGCGGCGTTACCGGGCAGGGCGAGCCCCATCAACAGCGGGGCGGTCAACAACAGGCGCATGCGGCATCCTTGGTCCATCAATCCGTGGAGAGCGATCTTGGCCGAGCGCGGATGAGGCGTCCATGACCGGAACAGGCGATTGCCACCGCTCAACCCCGTTGCGGATCGCGGTGCGTTCAATGGAGGGTCATCGGATCAGGAGCGTCACATGGGACTCGCACTGCGCAGTATCGGTCTGCTCGCGCTGCTGTGCTGGCAGCTGCCCAGCGCCCACGCACAGCCACGGCGTTTTCCCTCGCCACGCCCACCCATCCTGCAGGTCGCCGGTGCCGAGGTGCCGGTGCGGTTGACCGAGGCCCGCATCGACAGCCGCGTCGTGGCAGGGCTCGGCGAAACCACGATCGAATTGACCTTCCACAATCCCAATGTGCGCGTGCTGGAAGGGCAGCTGGAGTTCCCGTTGGCCTACGGCCAGCAGGTGGCCGGTTTCGCACTGGATCTCGATGGCACGCTTCGCGATGCGGTACCGGTACCCAAGGCGCAGGGACGCCAGGTCTTCGAGGCGATCGAACGCCGCCAGGTCGATCCGGGTCTGCTGGAACAGACCGCCGGCAACCAGTTCCGGCTGCGCATCTATCCCATCCCCGCGCGCGGCGAGCGTCGTCTCCGGCTGGTGCTGCGTGACAGCCTGCCGCTCGTGCCGCAGGGTCTGCACTGGTCACTGCCGGTGTCCTTCGCACGCCAGGCCGAGCAACTGACGCTGCGGTTGGAGACCAGCGGGACCGGCAAGCCGGTCGCCGTGGGCGTCCATCCTCTCGGGTTTACGTTGAAGGCCGGTGCCTACGCGGCGCAGTGGCAGGGGCGGGGCGCGGACCTGCCTGCCCAACTGCAGTGGAGCCTGCCGCTCGCGCGCAGCACTGACGTGGTCACCGGGCTGCAGGATGGGCAGCGCTATCTGCTGGCCAGTGTGCCGGTCCGGACCCCGACCGCCGCGCGCGTCCTGCCTGCGCGCATCGGTCTGCTCTGGGATGCCTCCGGTTCGGCCGGTACGCGTAACCGTGCGGCTGAGCTGGCCGTGTTGGACCGCTATTTCCAGGCGTTCGGCACGGGGCAGGTCCAGCTGACGGTGCTGCGTGACCGCAGCGAAGCGCCGCGCGAGTTCCCGATCACCCGGGGCGACTGGTCGGCGCTGCGCGAGTATCTGTTGGCGCTGCCCCAGGATGGCGCCAGTGCGCTGGGCGACTGGACGCCGAACCGCACGATCGGCGAGTACCTGCTGGTCAGCGATGGCCTGGCCAACTATGGCCGCCAGACGTTGCCCACCCTGTCGCCCGATCAGCGCCTGTATGCATTGAGCAGCGCCGGTGCGAAGACCGACGCGCCGCGCCTTCGTGCGTGGACCAGCGCCCATCATGGTCAGCTGCTGCAACTGAGCGACGAGGCGGAGGTGGAGACGGTGATGCCGCTGCTGCTGCTGCAGCCCGCCGAAGTGAGCGATGTGCTGGCACGTGGCGTGGAGGACGTGAGCGTGGATGCCTCGCGGGCTGCGCAGGGCTGGATTCGCGTCACCGGCCGCGTGCTGCGTCCCGATGCGACGGTGCTGCTGTCCCTGCGTGGTGGCGACAGCGGTCCGCAGCCGGTCACGCTCAACGTCGCGAACGCGCGTACGGTCGACGGCGGCCTGGTCGCTCACGCGTGGGCGAATGACCGGTTGGCAGCACTGGCGGCGGACCCCGCCGGGGCGCAGGCCGCCAAGGCGCTGGCCCGGCAGTTCGGGATCGTGACGGCCGATACGTCGCTGCTGGTCCTGGAGACGCTGGAGGACTATCTGCGCTATGGCATCCGCCCGCCGGCCCCGCTGCGCGCGGCCTACGACCAGCGCCATGCGTTGACGGTGGCCGACGTGGCAACCGAGCGGAAGCGCCGCCTGGATGGCATCGCCCGCCAGTTCGCCGAGCGCGAGCAGTGGTGGAATACCCGTTGGCCCAAGGATGCGCCACCGCAACCCAAGCAGGAATCCCGATCCGTCGCCGCGCCGGTCGCCATGGCGATGGCCGCGCCACCGCCGGCACCTGCGGCGCCGATGGCGCTGGACCGTGTAGAGCTGACCGCCTTGGCGGCGGCCGATGAGGCGGAGGCCACCCCCGAGCGCCGCGCCAAATCGGCACCCAGGGCCAACAGCGGCCAGATCACACTGACGCTGGCACCGTGGGCACCGGATTCGGCGTATGCAAGCCGCCTGCGCGAGGCCACGCCGGCGCAGCTGTATCCACTGTATCTGCAGGAGCGCGAACAGCACGCCGGCAGCAGCGCGTTCTATCTGGACGTAGCCGATCTGCTGCTGGCCAGCGGACAGCGGGAGCTGGCCCTGCGCGTGCTCTCCAACCTCGCCGAGATGGACCTGGAAAACCGCCACGTGCTGCGCGTGCTCGGCTATCGCCTGATGCAGGCCAAGGCGCCGGCGCTGGCCGTGCCGGTGTTCCGCCAGGTGCTGGCGATGGGCGAGGAAGAGCCGCAGAGTTTCCGTGACCTGGGCCTGGCGCTGGAAGCGGCCGGGCAGTACCAGGCGGCGGTGGATGCGCTCTACGACGTCGTGGTGCGCCCGTGGGATGGGCGGTTCGACGGCATCTCGCTGATCGCGCTGGACGAACTGACCCGGCTGATCGCGCGCGAGCGTGTGGATCCTTCCGCGATCGACCCGCGCCTGCGCCGTGCGATGCCGCTGGACTTGCGCGTGGTGCTGAGCTGGGACAGCGACAACAGCGACATGGACCTGTGGGTCACCGATCCCAATGGCGAGCGCGCCTACTACGGCAACCGGCTGACCTACCAGGGCGGGCAGATGTCGCAGGACTTCACCGGCGGCTATGGCCCGGAGCAGTTCTCGTTGCGCGATGCCAAGCCGGGCATCTACAGGATCGAAGCGAACTACTTCGGCAGCCGCGAGCAGCTGGTCACCGGCGCCACCACCTTGATGCTGCGCCTGAGCACCCGATGGGGCAGCCGCGACCAGCGCGACCAGCAGGTCACGCTGCGGTTGAAGGACCGTGCGGAAACGGTGCTGGTCGGGGAGTTCGAGGTGAAGTGAGCCCCCGCAAGCGGAATCCGTGAGGCCGCCGCCGTTTATTTGACGGCGGTGGCCCGAGGCAGGCTGCGCGCCGCCAGCGGCCAGTACCCCGCCAGGGCAATGCCGCCCATGAAGATCGCCGCGTTGCCGATGGCATCGAACACCACCTCCACCACCGCTGCGTCAGGGAGTGCCAGTGCGACGGCGACTGCCTCCAGCACGGGGCTGATGACGAGATACAGCCCGATGACGGCCATGACGCGCCCGATCCGCTGCCACGGTGTGTACGGATCCAGCGGCCAGCCGCGCCAGTGCAGGAAGGCGAACACCAGCAGCAGCCCCAGATACCGCCCCGCGCTGTCTGCCGGGACGAACTCGGTCGTCAGCGCCGCTGCCGTCACGCCGACGCCGAGGGTGGCGAGGATGAGGTGGCGGGTTCGATTACGGCGCGCGGGCGCTGGCAGGCACTGCCAGGCAAGCCAGCCCAAGGCCATCCCGACCAGCCAGCCGCCCAGCACATCGGACAGGAAGTGCCGGCCCAGGTACATGCGTGACAGCGCCATCAACAGCGGCCATCCGATCAGCAGTGCGAGCCGCCAGCCGCGGCTGCGGATGCCGAAGCACAGCACCAGCGCCGTCATCGCCGCCGTGGCCACGCCCACATGACCACTGATGAATCCGTAGTCCGGATCCGGCTGTGCACGCAGGGCGGCAATCGCTTCATCGGTCGGCAGCGTCCAGAACGATCCGGCGGCGCCATCGGCGACCAGCGCGTGGTCCGGCCGGCCCTTGTCCAGCACGTGGATGTCGACATCGCTGGGGCGGGGCAGGGCGGCCCCCTGCTTGATCGCGTGCGTGGCCATCGACATCAGCAGTACTGCCAGCATGATGCCCAGCCCCGCGCGAAGACGCACTCCGAAGCTGCAGACCACGATCAACAGCACGTACGCCCATTCGTAGCCCAGCGCGCTGACGAAGTTCATCAGCGGCAACATCCACGCTGCATCGAAGAAGGACTGCAGCCACACATGCCAATGGGTCTGGAACATCCGTATTCCTCAGTGTCGGGCCACCGCCCGCGTGACCGGCAACGATAACGGCTCCCGGCGCAGTCCGAACAGTGGGCGCAGCCAGCCAACGCGCCGGATCAGCCCTTCGTACAGCACCAGACAGCCGGCCACCGTCCCGGCCAGGACCAGCAGTGGCTCCCACCATGGCCCCAGGTGCAGCGGTTTGAGCCAGAACAGCAGCGCGATGATCAGGCTCTGGTGCAGGATGTACCAGGGATACACCGCCTCGGTGCAGTACGGCAGCCAGCGGAGCGGGCGATCCAGATACACCTTGGCCCAGCCGAGCAGGGTCAGCAGCACGGCCCACAGGTACAGCGACTGGCTGGCCATCACCTGCAGCGTCCAGACACTGTCCGGCCACTGCCGCAGCACCGAATCGTCCGGCAACACCCGCCCCAGGAGGCGGATGCCGAAGTACCAGCCCGCGGCAATGACCGCCACCCACAGGGTGGTCCGGCGCAGCTCGACCACGCGCGCCCAGAACGGGGTGGCGCGGGCAAGCAGGTAGCCGGCCAGGAATACCGTGCCGTACTTGGCGTGCTGGTACCAATCGCCGAACAGCAGGTTGGTGGACGGGAACCGGGGATCGAGCCAGGCCACCCAGCCGAAGGAGAGCAGGCTGGGCAGCCCGATCAGCAGCGGCGCCGGCGCACGGGCGAAGCGCTCCACGGCGCGATGCACGGCTGCGGTATCCAGCACCGGCATCAGCAAGGCCAGCACCAGCGTGTAGACCCACAGGTAGGCCAGGTACCACAGGTGGTTCCAGGTGATGCGCAGCTGCCAGCCGGCAAAGCTGTCCTGCGGCCAGGCCGGCATCTGCCAGTAGCGCAGCAGGAACGCGCCGAAGCCGGGCTCGATGCGGCCGTTGGTCACTGCCTCGCAGTAGGGTTGGATCGGCACCACCACCCACATCCCGAACACCAGCGGCAGCAGCAACCGCCACGAGCGCAGCACGGCAAAGCGCACGATGCGTGTCTCCGGCCGCATCAAGGCGATGGCGATGCCCGAGAGCAGAAACAACAGCTGCATCCGCCAGCGGTTGACCAGCAGCATCGGCCATTGCAGCCACTCGGCGGTGTGGTCGCTCTTGAGATGGAACCCCCAGCCGTCCACGTAGGCCATGGCGGTGTGATACAGGATGAGCAGGGCGAAGGCGAGTACGCGCAGGGCGTCGATGTCGTGGCGGCGTGGCATGGACGGGGCAGGGAGGGCAGGAGCCTCCACGGTGCGCACTGTGAGGGGGTTCGGCCATGGCAAAGGGCTCTGCCGTGGGTGCCAAGTGACCAATGGCGGTCGCCAAGGGATGGGCGGGGCGCACTACCATGGCGTGATGAGTCAGGCTGACGACCTTTTGCGAATGGACGATTCAATGGCGAACGGACGTGCCGCGCGGTGGCAGCCGGGTGCGCGGATGCTGGTGTGGTCGGTGATCCTGCTGACCACCGCGGTGGCCAATGCGCTGGTGGAAGTGATGGATGCGGGGCGCCGTGGCGAAGACCTGGGCCTGTGGCAGCCGATGATCTGGGAGCTGAGCAGCGTCACGATGATCCTGCTGACGCTGCCGGTCCTGTGGTGGGGCTGCCAGCGTTGGCCGCTGCATGCCGATACCTGGAAGCGCCGCCTGCCGCTGTACCTGCTGGCCAGCGTGGCGTGGTCGCTGGTGCATGTCACCGGGATGATGGGGCTGCGCCATCTCGCTTATGCCGCGCTCGGCTACCACTACCAGGACGATGCCAGCTGGCCGGTACGCCTGGTGTACGAGTACCTCAAGGATGTGCGTGCGTTCTTCACCTTCGTGGCGATCGAGCACTTCTTCAGCTGGTTCGGACGGCGCCGGCAGGGCGAGGCGCATCTGCTGGCCGCGCCGGACGATGCTCCGCCGGTGGACGCCGTGGAACGTCCGGAGCGGTTCCTGGTGCGCAAGCTGGGCCGCGACTTCCTGGTCGCCACCGGTGATATCGAGTACGCCCAGGCGGCCGGGAACTACGTCAATCTGCGGGTGCGCGGGCACTACTACCCGCTGCGCAGCACCATGGCGGCACTGGAAGAACGGTTGGATCCGGCCGTGTTCGTGCGGGCCCACCGCAGCTGGCTGGTGAACGTGCGGCACCTGGTCTCGATCGAGCCGCTGGACGGGGGCGAGGCCTTGCTGCACATGGACGATGGTGGGCGCGTACCGTGCAGTCGCCGGCAGCTGCCCTCGTTCCGGCAGGCGCTGGCGGTGCAGGCAACGGCCTGACCCGGCCTGGCTGACCGGCACCCTGGCGGAGCAGGGTGCCGGCAGGGAACTCAGCGCTTGCTGTCTTTCTTGATCATCGCGTCGATGCGCCCGGCGCGGGCTTCCGAGCCCGGGTGGGAGGACATCAGGCCGCCCTTGCTGGACAGCTTGCGGAACATGCTGGCCAGGGCGGCCGGGTCGTACTGGTGGCGCTTCATGAAGCGGTAGCCGTATTCGTCGGCAGCGCTTTCTTCCTTCTGCGAGAACTGCGCGTTGACGAAGCCCTCGGCCAGTTCGCCGAGCTGGCCCTGGGTCAGGGTGGCGATGTTGGCATTGCCCGAGGCGGCCAGCGTGTTGCGACCGGCCGAGGCCAGCAGTGCGGTACGCATCTTGGTCTTGGAGTGGCCCAGTTTGACGTGGCCGATCTCGTGGCCGATCACGCCGCGCACTTCGTCGTCCGAGGCCATGTCCATCAGGCCCGAGTACACGCGCACGCAGCCGTTGGCCATGGCCCAGGCATTGACGTCGTCGGTCAGGTAGACCTTGAAGTTGAGGTTCATGCCGTCTTCGTTGGCCAGGCCCTGGGTGATCCTGGCCAGGCGCTGGGCGTAGGGCGAGTTGGCGGGGGCGACCTTGTTCTGCTGGTCCATGTAGACGCAGGCTTCGTCGGCGGCCTTGGCCACGTCCTGGTCGGACAGGGTGAGCGCCTGGCCGGCCTTCAGGCCGGTGCTGGTCAGCTGCTTGAGGTCCAGGGCCGAAGCGCCGGTGGAGGCGGTCAGGCAGGCGAAGGCCAGCAGCAGGGCGGAGGATGACGTCCTCATCGGGGTGGTGCTCCATGTAGTGCGTTGGGGGACGCCGCGGGCAGGGGGCCGCGCGGCGGGGCCGAAGTCTACCGTCTGGCCGGGCGCCCGTGTTCAGCGATCTCGCTTTCCTGCCCTCCGGCGGGTACCTGCCGCCCCGGCCACCGCCGGAAAGGCCCGGATAGGCTATGATGGACAGTCTTTTCGCACGCATTAATCGCCGACATGATCGAGCTCAATCCTGTCCGCCAGCGCATCACCGATCTCACCGATCGCGTGCTCTCGCTCAGGGGGTATCTTTGACTACGACGCCAAGAAAGAGCGTCTGGAAGAAGTAACCCGGGAACTGGAAAACCCGGATATCTGGAACAACGCCGAGTACGCCCAGAACCTTGGCCGCGAACGCGCCAACCTGGACAAGACCGTGGGCGGCATCGCCACGATCCTCGACGGCCTGACCGAGTCGGGCGAACTGCTGGAACTGGCCGAAAGCGAACAGGACGAAGAAACCGCCCTGGCCGTGGTCAGTGACCTGGACAAGTACCAGAAGCACGTGGAGCAGCTGGAGTTCCAGCGCATGTTCTCCGGCCAGATGGACAACGCCGCGGCGTTCGTCGATATCCAGGCCGGCGCCGGTGGTACCGAAGCCCAGGACTGGGCCGAGATCCTGCTGCGCATGTACCTGCGCTGGTGCGAATCGCGCGGCTGGAAGACCGAGCTGATGGAAGTCTCCGGCGGCGACGTCGCGGGCATCAAGTCGGCCACGCTGCGCGTGGAAGGCGATTACGCCTACGGCTGGCTGAAGACCGAGACCGGCGTGCACCGCCTGGTGCGCAAGTCGCCGTTCGATTCGGACAACCGCCGCCACACCAGCTTCACCTCGGTGTTCGTGTCGCCGGAAGTCGATGACAACATCGAGATCGACATCAACCCCGCCGACCTGCGTACCGACGTGTACCGCTCCTCCGGCGCCGGTGGCCAGCACGTCAACAAGACCGAGTCGGCGGTGCGTATCACGCACATCCCGACCAATACGGTCGTGGCCTGCCAGACCGGCCGTAGCCAGCACCAGAACCGCGACAACGCGATGAAGATGCTGGCCGCCAAGCTGTACGAGCTGGAGATCCAGAAGCGCAATGCCGAGCGTGACGCGGTGGAAGCCACCAAGTCCGACATCGGCTGGGGCAGCCAGATCCGCAACTACGTGCTCGACCAGAGCCGCATCAAGGACCTGCGCACCGGCATCGAACGCTCCGATACGCAGAAGGTGCTGGACGGCGACCTCGACGAATTCGTCGAAGCCAGCCTGAAGTCCGGCCTGGCCGTGGGTGCCAAACGCACCGACGCCTGACCGTCGGGGCCGCCACGCGCGGCCCCGATCCGTTGTGCCCGGGCCGCGCCCGGTTTCGCAATCCGCCCCGACCATCGGCATGATGGCGGGGACCGTACCTCCCCCCCGACAGACATAGACCCACGCCATGAACGATCAGACCGCCGCGCCGCAGCCCCCCGTCGACGAGAACAGCCTCATCGCCGAGCGCCGCGCGAAACTGACCGCCCTGCGCGGGCAGGGCATTGCCTACCCGAACGATTTCCGCCGCGAGCACTTCGCCGGCACCCTGCAGGCCGAGTTCGCCGATGCAGAGCAGTGGACCGCCGAAGCGCTGGAGGCCAGCGACCGCCAGGTCAAGATGGCCGGCCGCCTGATGGCCAAGCGCGTGATGGGCAAGGCCAGCTTCGCCCAGATCCAGGACGAGTCCGGCCGCATCCAGCTGTTCCTGCAGGGCAGCACGCTGGGCGATGCCTACACCGCCTTCAAGGGCTGGGACGTGGGCGACATCATCGCCGTGGAGGGCGGGCTGACCCGGACCAAGACCGGTGAGCTGTCGGTGAAGGCCACCAGCATCCGCCTGCTGACCAAGTCGCTGCGCCCGCTGCCGGACAAGTGGCACGGCCTGGCCGACGTGGAGCAGCGCTACCGCCAGCGCTATGTCGACCTGATCGTGACCCCGGAGTCGCGCGAGGTGTTCATCAAGCGCTCGCGGATCATCCGCGCCATGCGCGCGTGGCTGGACAACCGCGACTTCCTGGAAGTCGAAACGCCGATGATGCATTACATCCCCGGCGGCGCCACGGCCAAGCCGTTCACCACCCACCACAACGCGCTGGACCTGGACCTGTACCTGCGCGTGGCCCCGGAGCTGTACCTCAAGCGCCTGGTCGTGGGTGGCCTGGAGCGCGTGTACGAGATCAACCGCAACTTCCGCAATGAGGGCGTGAGCACCCGCCACAACCCGGAATTCACCATGATGGAGCTGTACGAGGCCTACGCCACGTACACCGAAGTGATGGACCTGACCGAAGGCGTGATCCGTGACGTGGCCAGCAAGGTGCTGGGCACCACCACGGTGGAGTGGGACGGTGCCACGATCGACCTGGCCCCGGCGTTCCGCCGCTGGCGCATGGACGAGGCGGTGCGCCACCACAACCCGGAGATCAGCGCCGCCGACTGCACCGACCGCGATGCGCTGGCCGCCCACTGCGAGCGCCTGAAGATCCGCATCAAGCCGTCCTACGGCTGGGGCAAGCTGCTGCTGGAGATCTTCGAGGCCACCGTCGAGCACACCCTGATCCAGCCGACCTTCATCACCGACCACCCGGTCGAGGTCTCGCCGCTGGCCCGCGCCAACGATGACCAGCCCGGCTACACCGACCGCTTCGAGCTGTTCATCAACGGCAAGGAGCTGGCCAACGGCTTCTCCGAGCTGAACGACCCGGAAGACCAGGCCGCCCGGTTCCAGGCCCAGGTCACGGCCAAGGAAGGCGGCGATGACGAGGCCATGCACTACGACGCCGATTACATCCGCGCGCTGGAGTACGGCATGGCCCCGACCGGCGGCCTGGGCATCGGCATCGACCGTCTGGTGATGCTGCTGACCGGCAGCGGTTCGATCCGCGACGTGCTGCTGTTCCCGTACATGCGTCCGGAAAACTGAGACCTGGGTCCGGGCGTGCTTGGGGCACGTCCGGCGCGGGGGTTCCGCTGCCGTGGCCGCGCGGGTATGGTTTCTGCGTGGCCTTAACAGGCGCTATGGCGTGATGGCCACAGACCATGACGGGTTGCAGGGAGACGCCGACACCGGCGTCACACTGTGACGACGATCATGAACTGGGGTGTTCATGACGGGAGGCGGACTGATGCAAGGTGCCAGTGTGCAGAGCGGCGGAGTATCCTCTTCGCAGCATGTTCCAGTGTGGTCAAGGAAGAAGGCAGAAGCAGCCTTGAATATTGTCATCGTTGACGATCAGACGTCCGCGCGTACCATGCTGCGCCATGTCATCGAGGACATCGCGCCGGAACTGTCTGTGCACGACTTCGGCGATCCGCTGACGGCGCTTGCCTGGTGCGAGTCGCACGCCGTGGATCTGCTGTTGCTCGATTACCGCATGCCGGAGATGGACGGGCTGGAGTTCGCCCGCCGTTTCCGCCGCCTGCCCAAGCACCGCGACATCCCCGTGATCCTGATCACCGTGGTCGGCGACGAGCCGATCCGCCAGGCCGCGCTGGAGGCCGGGGTGATCGATTTCCTGGTCAAGCCCATCCGCCCGCGCGAACTGCGCGCGCGCTGCTACAACCTGTTGCAGCTGCGCCAGCAGTCGGAGAACGTCAAGCAGCGCGCGCTGTCGCTGGAGCAGCGCCTGCTGGCCAGCATGCACGAGGTGGAGGAGCGCGAGCGCGAAACACTGTCGCGGCTGGCGCGGGCGATCGAATTCCGTGATGCCGGCACCAGTGCCTACCTGGAGCGCATGGCCCATGTCGCCGGGCTGATCGCCGAGCAGCTCGGGCTGCCGGAAGAAGAGGTCAAGCTGATCGAGATGGCCGCGCCCCTGCACGACATGGGCAAGATCGCCATTCCCGATGCGGTCCTGCTCAAACAGGGCAAGCTGAGCGATGAGGAGCAGGCGATCATGCGCCGGCACCCGCGGATCGGCTACGAGCTGCTGAGTGGCAGCCAGAACCGTTTCATCCAGGTCGGGGCCCTGATCGCGCTGCGCCACCATGAGCGCTACGACGGCAGCGGCTACCCGGATGGGCTGGTCGGCGATGCGATTCCGCTGGAAGCGCGGATCGTGGCGGTGGCCGATGTGTTCGACGCGCTGATCTCACCGCGTCCGTACAAGGAAGCATGGACCATGGAAGCCACGCTGGCGTATCTGTATGCCCAGCGGGGCCGGTTGTTCGATCCGCGCTGCGTCGATGCCCTGCTGCGCGGCCGCCTCCAGCTTGATGAGATCTGCGCACAGCACTCCACCGCGTCATCCCGCCCGGGGATGTGATATGCGTCGTCTGTACCCGCGCCTGAAGCACCGCCTGGCGCAGCGCCCGGATACCGAACACGGCCAGGCGATCGTGCGCATCGTGCTGATCACCCTGATCCTGCTGTATGTGCTCATGCCGGGGCCGCGTCACGACCTGCCCCCGGCGCAGTACCACGGGGTGCTGGCGATCGTGCTGACCGGCCTGACCCTCTCGCTGGGGCTGTTCGGCTGGCTGCTGTGGCGGCCGGGGCGCTCGGACCCGCGCCGCGTGGCCGGCATGCTCGCCGATTACGGGCTGATCGCCGCCGGCATGGTGCAGATGGGCGAGCCACTGGCCTGGGTCTACATCGTGGTGATGTGGGTGACGGTCGGCAACGGCATGCGCTACGGCAACAACTATCTGTACGTCGCGGTGGCGATGGCGATGGTCAGCTTCGGCAGCACCGCACTGCTGACCCCGTACTGGCATCAGAACGCGCGGCTGGCATTCGGCCTGTGGCTGGGCCTGGCGGCAGTGCCGCTGTATTTCTCCACGCTGCTGCGCCAGCTCACCCGTGCGATGGCCGAGGCACGCCGCGCGAGCGAGGCCAAGAGCCGTTTCCTGGCCAACATGAGCCACGAGTTCCGCACGCCGCTCAACGGCCTGTCGGGCATGACCGAGCTGCTGGCCACCACCAAGCTCGACGACGAGCAGCGCGAGTGTGTGAACACCATCCAGGCGTCCTCGCGCAGCCTGCTGGCGCTGGTGGAGGAAGTGCTCGATATCTCCGCGATCGAAGCGGGCAAGCTGCGCGTGACCGCCGAGGACTTCGCGCTGGCCGATGTGATCCAGGCCATCGGGTTGATCCTGCTGCCGCAGGCCAAGGCCAAGCGGCTGGATTACCGGGTCAAGGTGGCCGATACCGTGCCGCCGCTGCTGCGCGGTGACCTGGGCCACCTGCGGCAGATCCTGCTCAACATCGCCGGCAACGCGGTCAAGTTCACCGACCACGGCCGTGTCGAAATCCGCGTGGCCGTGCTCGATGCCGAATCCAACGGCGGAGTGCGCCTGCGGTTCGACATCCTCGATACCGGCATCGGTGTCGCCCCGGAGATGCGCCCGCGCCTGTTCGAAGCGTTCGAGCAGGCCGACGTCAGCATGGCGCGCCGCCACGAAGGCACCGGCCTGGGCACGACCATCGCCAAGGGCCTGGTCGAGGCGATGGGCGGGGACATCGGCTACGAAGAGAACCCGCCGCAGGGCAGCCATTTCTGGTTCGAGCTGCCGTTCGCGCCGCCGCGCGTGCCGCTGGGCACGGTCACCCCGGCGCTGGTCGGCGACGGGCTGCCGGACCGCAACGGCAATGTCATTGCGTTCGCCGACCCGTTCCTGCGCCACCGCGCGCGCGTGCGCAGCATGCACATCCTGGTCGCTGACGATCACGAGGCCAACCGGATGGTGCTGCAGCGCCTGCTGCAGAAAGCCGGCCACAAGGTGCTGTGCGTCAACGGCGGTGAAGCGGTGCTCGATGCGATGGCCGAGAGTGATTTCGATGCGGCCATCGTGGATCTGCACATGCCCGGCATGAGCGGCCTGGACATGCTCAAGGAACTGCGCGTGATGCAGGCCGGTGGCGGTCCGCGCACACCGGTGCTGGTGCTCAGCGCCGACGTCACGCCCGAGGCCATCCAACGCTGCACCCAGGCCGGCGCGCATACGTTCCTGGCCAAGCCCGTGGTCGCGGTGCGGCTGCTGGATGTGCTTGCCGATATCGCCTCCAACGGCCAGCTCAAGGCCAGCGCACCGATCGTGCGTACCGCTACCGCGCTGGATGGTGTACTGGACCCGGGCGTGCTCGACGAGCTGGCCTCGCTCGGCATGGGCGACGGTTTCGAACGCGAGTTCATCCGCCAATGCCTGGCCGATGCCGACCAGTGCATCGGCGTGGCGCTGGCCGACGGCGAGCGCAGCGACTGGGTCCATTTCCGCGAGCAGGCGCACGCAATCAAGGGCGTGGCCAGCAATCTGGGCCTGGTCCGCGTTGCCAACCGTGCGGGAGATCTGATGCGCATGGCCGACTGGCAGCTCAAGAGTGAATGGCGGCAGCGCGTGACCCTGCTGCAGGCGGGCATCAAGGAAGGCCGGCAGGCGCTGGATGCGCGTGCGCAGCGCAAGGCGCAGGGGCAGGCCGACGACGGCGGCGACATGCGCTGAGTGGGGCTGCAATAAAAAAAAGCCCGGCGGCAGCCGGGCTTGAACAACACAGGGGAGGGGATGGCTCAGGCGACGTCGAGAGTGGCGCGGCGGGTCTGGGCCTTGATCAGGCGGTCCATGGTGCGCAGCGACTTGTCGCCCAGCGCAAGGGCGGAGTCCACCCAGACCTTGGTGATTTCCAGCAGTTCGTCATAGCGCACGGCCTGGGCCAGGTTGCGCGCGGTGTTCATCGCCAGATACGAATGCGGAATGCGCTGGTGCTGGCGGATCAGATCTTCCACGGCCTTGACGCCCTGGCCCTTGGGCACCAGCACATCGACCACGCCCATGGCATGCATCTCTTCAGAGGAATACACGCGGCCGTCGAGGATGATCTTCTCGGCCAGCTGGGGGGCCACGCGCTTGCACAGGAAGGAATAGGCGCCCATGCCCGGGAACAGCCCGAACAGCACTTCCGGCAGGCCCATGCCGCAGCCTTCCTCGGCCACGATGGTGTGGCAGGCCAGCGCCATCTCCAGGCCGCCGCCGAGGGCATCGCCCTGGATCAGCGCGATCGAGCGCACGTCGCCACCGAAGCCGGTGTGCAGGTGGTGCACGCCTTCCACGCAACGCTGCGCATAGGTCAGCAGGCGGTCGCGGTTGCCCTCGCGGATCAGGCGGGTGAACAGGTCCAGATCGCCGCCCAGGTTGTAGGCATTGGCATCGGAGGCGAGCACGAAATGGCGCAGCTTGCCGCTGTTGCGCTCGGCCGGGCTGCGGGTGATCGCGCTCATGAAGTTCCACATTTCATCGAGCATGTCCTTGCGGCAGCACGGGCGGATGCCGCTGGCGGCATCGGCATGCATGAACAGCCAATGGGCATCGTCGTTGCCGGTGGTTTCCGTGCGGATGGTGGCGTAGCGGTGGTTGACGGGCAGCTTTTCAATGGTGCTCATGGCGATTTCCTCGGAGGCTGGCCCGCTGGGAGGACGGTGGGCGGCGGGCCTGACGGGTCCACACGCCGCGATCCTACACCCCCGGCATCTCACGCAATGCAAAAGGCCCCCGCCGTTGCCGGCAGGGGCCCTGTGAAGATGCAGCCGTTGGGGAACCGTTACGGCGCAGGGGTATCGCGCAGTTCGCGGCGCAGGATCTTGCCGACGTTGGTCTTGGGCAGTTCCTTGCGGAACTCCACGATCCGCGGGTGCTTGTAGCCGGTCAGGTTCGCGCGTGCATGTTCCTTGACCATCTCGGCGGTGAGGTTGGGGTCCTTCTTGACGATGACCACCTTGACCACCTCACCGGACTTCTCATCGGGCACGCCCACCGCCGCGACTTCGAGCACGCCGGGCATCATCGCGATGACGTCTTCGACCTCATTGGGGTACACGTTGAAGCCGGACACCAGGATCATGTCCTTCTTGCGGTCCACGATGTAGAAGAAGCCCTGCTCATCCATCCGTGCCATGTCGCCGGTGTGCAGCCAGCCCTCGGCGTCCACCGCCTGCGCGGTATCTTCCGGGCGCTGCCAGTAGCCCTTCATGACCTGCGGACCCTTGATGCACAGCTCGCCGACTTCGCCGACGGCCAGCGTCTTGCCGGTGTCATCCTTGACGCAGGCATCGGTGGACGGGATCGGCAGGCCGATCGCACCGTTGTACTCGGCCAGGTCGAGCGGGTTGATGCAGGCGGCCGGCGAGGTCTCGGTCAGGCCATAGGCCTCGACCAGGGTGACGCCGGTGACCTTCTTCCAACGCTCGGCGACGGCGCGCTGCACCGCCATGCCGCCGCCCAGGGTGACCTTCAGCGAGGAGAAATCGACCTCGTCGAAGCCCGGGGTATTGAGCAGGCCGTTGAACAGCGTGTTGACGCCGGTGATCGCGGTGAAGCGGGTCGCCTTGAGCTCCTTGACGAAGCCCTTCATGTCGCGCGGGTTGGTGATCAGGTAGTTGCAGCCACCGAACTTCATGAAGACCAGCCCGTTCGCCGTCAACGCGAAGATGTGGTACAGCGGCAGGGCGGTGATGATCACCTCCTTGCCCATCTCGATCCCCGAGGCGGAGATCCAGGCCGAGGCCTGCTGCATGTTGGCGACCAGGTTGCGGTTGGTCAGCATCGCACCCTTGGCCACGCCGGTGGTGCCGCCGGTGTACTGCAGGAAGGCGACATCGTCGTGGTCGATCTCGACCTTGGGCAGGGTGTGGCGGCTGCCCAGCTTGAGCGCCTGGTTGAAGCGGATCGCGCCGCGCAGGCTGTAGTTGGGCACCATCTTCTTGATGTACTTCAGGACGAAGTTCACCACGACGCCCTTGGCGCCGAGCATGTCGCCCAGGCCGGTGGTCACCACCTGCTTGATCGGGGTGTCGGCAATGACCTGCTGCACGGTGTCGCAGAAGTTGTCCACGACCACCAGCACGGCCGCGCCGGAATCCACCAGCTGGTGCTTGAGCTCGCGGGCGGTGTACAGCGGATTGACGTTGACCACGGTCAGGCCGGCACGCAGCACGCCGAACGTGGCGATCGGGTACTGCAGGCAGTTGGGCATCATCAGGGCAACGCGGTCGCCCTTCTTGAGCTGCAGCTCACCCAGCAGATAGGCGGCGAACTGTTCGACCAGTGCGTCCGTTTCCCCGTAGGTCAGGACCTTGCCGAAACTGGAGTAGGCGGGGCGATCGCGGAACTTGGCCACCGAAGTGTCGAAGACGGCCGAGATTGAATGGAACTCGTTGACGTCGATCTCGGCGGGTACGCCTTTGGGATAGCTCTGCAGCCAGGGTCGTTCCAGACTCATATTCCCCCTCCAGGAAACGTGGATGATGTAAAGCGATGACGGAGAGTATCCGTCGTTTCATGCCTCGGCAGCATACCGTCCCGAATGGAAAACGCGAAGGGCCCGTGAACAACGGCGGCAGCGGGGCCGCGGGGCAGGGTGGCCCCGGCGATAAATGACGTTTGCAGCCGCATGTGTTCGCTCATCCGTCCATCCCTGCTCATCGCGGCGGCTCGTCAGCGCAGGTGTCGTGGCACTGCAGTGCAGCTTCCAGCACCGGCACGGCCCAGTCGGGTGTCTGCCGCAGTTGGGCGACGTCATCGGCCGCAGGCCAGGTCAAACGGCCACCGTCCATCTGCAGCACAAGCTGTGGATCGGCAACCGGCTGGCCAGCAGCACCGGCCTCTGCACTGTTGTCGTACACCTGCAGCTGTGCCAGCGCTGGCAGCAGGGCGATCAGGTTCTGCAGCGCCAACGGGTAGCGGCGGTGGATGTCCGCATCGCTGATCGGGTGGCCACCGGCCGCAACGCGTGCGCGCACCCGTGCGATGTGCTGCTGGGGCGTGGCCAGGCCGCAGTACCAGACCAGTACGTCATGCGTGGCGCAGGCCTCGGCCAGGGTCGCGGCGATTGACTGCCCGCCCAGGGTGGTTTCGAAGGCGTGGTTGCGGCGTTCGGCGATGGCAGAGCGCAGCCGGCTGAAGCCTTCCGTCCACGCCCGGCCATTGGCCTCGCGCTGATTCATGCCGAATTCGCGGCACAGCTGGCGGGCCCAGTCGTCGGGATTGAACCAGTCCAGACCCGCTTGGCGGAGCAGATGGCCCCCAATGGAGCTCTTGCCTGCGCCGTGGACCCCTGCCAGCACGAACAGGAAGGGCCGTGCAGGCATCAGTAACCGCTGCCTGCGGCCACCTTGCCCTTGAGGCGTGCTGGCTTGCGCAGCAGCGCGCGCGCCTTGTTGGCGGCCGCGGCGCTGTCCAGCACGGCAAGGCGATCATCGAAGCGCTGACGGAGCTGCTGCAGGGCCGGGGCCTGTTCGCGCAGGGACGCGAGGTCCCGCTGCAACGACACGACCTCGGCCTGCATGGCCTGGTACTGCTGGGCGGACAGAATGACGGCCTGCGGCTCGTTGTGATTGGTGACCAGTACGGCCTGCTGTTCGCGGACGTCCTGCATCACCTTGCGCCAGTGCTCCTTCACCGTCGAGGCGGTCGTGCGGGTCAGCTCGGTGATCGGGTCGAACTTGAGCGCGTGCAGCATGGCGGCGGCTCCCTGGCGGATGGCGCCCAGTGTAGCCCGATCCGTACGAATTGTGAGAAATATGGGATTTATGAAATTTATGAAAATGAGGACTGGTGGCTGCGCCGGCTATCCCTCGTCCGCCCTGCGGCGCAGGGTGCGGCGGGAACGCCAAACAGCAGCAAGGGGGCGTGTGCCCCCTTGCTGTCGTGCGATCCCTCTACCGGAGAGGGCGTAATTGGCGCCGTGCCAGGCGCTTACTTCTTTCCGGCCAGCTGACGCAGCACGTACTGCAGCAGGCCGCCGTGCTTGAAGTACTCCACTTCCTTCGGGGTCAGAAGCATCACATGGGCCTCGAAGGTCTTCTTCGTGCCATCGGCCTTGGTCGCGGTGAGGGTGGCCGTCTTGCTGGCACCATCCTCCAGGCCGGTGATGTCGATCACTTCCGAACCGTCCAGGCCCAGGCTCTGCGCGTTGTCGCCGTTCTTGAACTGCAGCGGCAGCACGCCCATGCCGACCAGGTTGGAGCGGTGGATGCGCTCGAAGCTCTCGGCGATGACCGCCTTGACGCCCAGCAGGTTGGTGCCCTTGGCGGCCCAGTCACGCGAGGAGCCGGTGCCGTATTCCTTGCCGGCAAAGACGACCAGCGGAACGCCCTCGGCCTTGTACTTGACCGCCGCATCGTAGATCGCCAGCTTCTGCGGCTCGCCGCCATCCTTCGGGAAGTACAGGGTGTTGCCGCCTTCTTCGCCGCCGAACATCAGGTTCTTGATGCGGATGTTGGCGAAGGTGCCGCGCACCATGACGTCATCGTTGCCGCGGCGGCTGCCGTAGCTGTTGAAGTCGGCCGGCTGCACGCCGCGCTCCTGCAGGAAGCGGCCCGCCGGGGAATCCTTCTTGATGTTGCCGGCCGGGGAGATGTGATCGGTGGTGATCGAATCGCCGAACAGGCCCATCACGCGGGCGCCATGCACATCTTCGATGTGGCCGACGTCCATGGTCATGCCCTCGAAGTAGGGCGGGTTCTTGATGTAGGTCGAGCTGCCGTCCCACTCATACAGATCGCCATCGGGCGACTTGATGGTGTTCCAGCGGGTGTCGCCCTTGAACACGTCGGCATAGTTCTTCTTGAACATCTCCGGCCCGATGGTCGCGGCAATCACATCGCCGATTTCCTTGTTGCTCGGCCAGATATCGCGCAGGTACACCGGCTGCCCATCGCTGCCCGTGCCCAGCGGCTCGGTGGTCAGGTCGATGTCGGTGGTGCCGGCGATGGCATAGGCAACGACCAGCGGCGGGCTGGCCAGGTAGTTCATTTTGACTTCCGGGTGCACGCGGCCTTCGAAGTTGCGGTTGCCCGACAGCACCGAGGCCACCACCAGGTCACCGGCGGCGATGCCGGCACTGACTTCGGTCGGCAGGGGGCCGGAGTTGCCGATGCAGGTGGTACAGCCGTAGCCGACCACGTAGAAGCCGACCTTCTCCAGCTCGGTCAGCACACCGGCTTTTTCCAGGTAATCGGTGACCACGCGCGAGCCTGGGCCGAGCGAGGTCTTGACCCACGGCTTGCGGTCCAGGCCCTTGGCCGCCGCGTTGCGGGCGAGCAGGCCGGCACCGATCATCACCGCCGGGTTGGAGGTGTTGGTGCACGAGGTGATCGCGGCGATGACCACCGCGCCATCCTTCAGGCGGAATTTCTGGCCATCCAGTTCGACATCGCTGTAACCCTTGGCCAGCTGTTCGTTGCCGACCGCCGCGCCGCCACCTTCGTTGACGAACGTGGCGACATCATCGTTGCGCTTGTCGCGGTTGGTGGTCAGGCCGACGAGGTTCTCGCGGTAGTTCTGCTTGACGTCTTCCAGCAGCACGCGGTCCTGCGGGCGCTTCGGGCCGGCCAGCGACGGCTTGACCTGGCCCATGTCCAGTTCCAGCGTGGCGCTGTAGCTGGCGTGCGCGGTGTTGGCGTCATGCCACAGGCCCTGGGCCTTGGCATAGGCTTCCACCAGCGCGATCTGCTCCTCGCTGCGGCCGGACAGGCGCAGGTAGGTCAGTGATTCTTCATCGATCGGGAAGATGCCGCAGGTGGCGCCGTACTCCGGGGCCATGTTGCCGATCGTGGCACGGTCGGCCAGTGGCAGGTGCTGCAGGCCTTCGCCGAAGAACTCCACGAACTTGCCGACCACGCCGTGCTTGCGCAGCATCTGGGTGACGGTCAGCACCAGATCGGTGGCGGTGGCGCCTTCGGGCATGCGGCCGGTCAGCTTGAAGCCGACCACCTGCGGGATCAGCATCGACGACGGCTGGCCCAGCATCGCCGCTTCCGCTTCGATGCCGCCCACGCCCCAGCCGAGCACGCCGATGCCATTGATCATGGTGGTGTGGCTGTCGGTGCCGAACACGGTGTCTGGATACGCAACGGCCTTGCCATCCTTCTGCGCGGTCATCACCACGCGGGCCAGGTTTTCCAGGTTCACCTGGTGGACGATGCCGGTGTTGGGCGGCACCACCTTAAAATTGTCGAAGGCCTTCTGGCCCCAGCGCAGGAAGCCGTAGCGTTCCTGGTTGCGCTGGAATTCGATCTTGCCGTTGAGGTCCAGCGCATCGGGTGTACCGAACACATCGACCTGCACCGAGTGATCGATCACCAGCTCGGAGGGGATCTGCGGGTTGATCTGCTCCGGGCGTCCGCCGAGCTTGACCACGGCATCACGCATCGCGGCCAGATCGACCACGCAGGGCACACCGGTGAAATCCTGCAGGACCACGCGCGCGGGCATGAACGCGATCTCGATGTCCGGTTCGGCCTTGGGATTCCACTGGGCGACGGCCTGGATGTGGTCCTTGCCGACGGTCACGCCGCCATCCTCGTGCCGGAGCAGGTTCTCTAGCAGGATCTTCATCGAGTAGGGCAGGTGGGAGATGTCGAACGTCTGTCCGAGCTTGGGCAGGCTGAAGTAGTCGTAGGTGGTGCCGCCGACGTCCAGCTGGCTGCGGGTGGAGAACGAATCGCTCATTGCAGATGACTCCTCTTGCGGATGGCTTGCGTTGGCCCGCCCGAGGCAGACCTGCTTGCGTTCGCCGCTGACCGGTGGGGCCCGCGATCGTCCTGAGTATGAACGATTCAGGGCAGTGACCACCTGCGGCAGTTGGTCTCAGGCTACATGGAGATATGTATCCCTCATGTCACGGATGAGACAGATCCTTTCTGTGCCAAGGGTCTTGGCGGCCAGATCAGTACTCCAGTGGAAGTATGCCCCCGGAAGTATGTATAATCTGTGCATACTTTGGAGGGCGTACCGATGGAAGCTACCGTTGCAGAACGCGGGCAGATCACCTTGCCCAAGGCGGTCCGTGATGCGCTTGGCCTGACCAAGGGCACCCAGCTGAAGGTGGAGCTCGAGGGCAGCCGCATCATCCTGCGCAAGAGCGTGGACGATGCGATCTCCCGTGCCCGCGGCAAGTTCGCGCTGGATGGTTTCGATTCGGCCGAAGCGGCTGTGCGCGCGGTCCGCGACGAGGAATGAGCGCGTGATGATCGCCGTCGATTCACCGGTGCTGATCGAGCTGCTCAGCAATGGCCCGCAGGCCGACGCGGTCGAAGCGGGCCTGCGCCAGAGCCTGGTCGGCGGGCGCGTGGTGATCTGCGGGGTGACCCTCGCCGAGATCTGCGCGTCGCTGCGCGGCGGCGCCGAAGTGCAGGAGGCGCTGGAGGAAATGGGCGTCCACTTCAGTCCGCTGGAGGCCAAATCCGCATTGCGCGCCGGTGAGATGCACCGCCGGCACCGGCAGCGGGGCGCCAAGCCACGCGGGCTGGACGAATTCATGGTCGGGTCGCATGCACTCCTGCAGTGCGATGGCCTGATCACCTGGAACGACACGTTTTACCGCGACTACTTCAAGGGCCTGAAGCTGATCGTGCCGCACGCCTGAGCCCATACTTTTAAACCGCATTCTTTCAAAGAATCACCCGGGAGTTGTCATGTTGGAAGCCTACCGCCACCACGTAGCCGAGCGCGCCGCGCTTGGCATCCCGCCGCTGCCGCTGAGCGCCCAGCAGACGGCCGACGTCATCGAGCTGCTGAAGAACCCGCCGGCGGGCGAAGCCGAGTTCCTGCTGGAACTGCTGACCCACCGCGTGCCGGCCGGCGTGGATGACGCCGCCAAGGTCAAAGCCTCGTACCTGGCCGCGATCGCGCTGGGCAGCGAAGTCAATCCGCTGATCACGCGCGAGCGCGCCACCGAACTGCTGGGCACCATGCTCGGTGGTTACAACGTCGCCCCGCTGGTGCAGCTGCTGGACGACGCCACCGTCGGCGCGATCGCCGCCGATGCGCTGAAGAACACCCTGCTGGTGTTCGATGCCTTCCACGATGTGCAGGAAAAGGCCAAGGCCGGCAACGCGAACGCCCAGGGCGTGCTGCAGAGCTGGGCCGATGCGGAGTGGTTCACCAGCCGCCCGCAGGTGCCCGAGAGCCTGACCATCACCGTGCTCAAGGTGACCGGCGAAACCAACACCGATGACCTGTCGCCGGCGCCGGACGCCACCACCCGCCCGGACATCCCGCTGCACGCCCTGGCGATGCTCAAGAACAAGCGCGATGGCATCGAACCGGAAGAAGACGGCAAGCGCGGCCCGGTCAAGTTCATCGAATCGCTGAAGGACAAGGGCCACCTGGTCGCCTACGTGGGCGACGTGGTCGGTACCGGTTCGAGCCGCAAGTCGGCCACCAACTCGGTGCTGTGGTTCACCGGCGAAGATATTCCGTTCATTCCGAACAAGCGCTTCGGCGGCGTGTGCCTGGGCTCGAAGATCGCCCCGATCTTCTACAACACGATGGAAGACGCCGGCGCGCTGCCGATCGAACTCGACGTGTCGCAGATGAACATGGGCGATGTGATCGAGCTGCGCCCGTACGACGGCAAGGCCCTGAAGGACGGCGCCGTCATCGCCGAGTTCAAGGTCAAGTCCGACGTGCTGTTCGACGAAGTGCGCGCCGGTGGCCGCATTCCGCTGATCATCGGCCGTGGCCTGACCGCCAAGGCGCGCGAAGCGTTGGGCCTGGCGCCGACCGATCTGTTCCGCCTGCCGATGGACCCGCCGGATACCGGCAAGGGCTTCTCGCTGGCGCAGAAGATGGTTGGCCGCGCCTGTGGCCTGCCGGAAGGCCAGGGCATGCGCCCGGGCACCTACTGCGAACCGAAGATGACCTCGGTGGGCTCGCAGGACACCACCGGCCCGATGACCCGCGACGAGCTGAAGGACCTGGCCTGCCTGGGCTTCTCGGCCGACCTGGTGATGCAGTCGTTCTGCCACACCGCCGCGTACCCGAAGCCGGTGGACGTCAAGACCCACCACACTCTGCCGGAGTTCATCTCCACCCGTGGCGGCATCTCGCTGCGTCCGGGCGATGGCGTGATCCACAGCTGGCTCAACCGCATGCTGCTGCCCGACACCGTCGGCACCGGCGGCGACTCGCACACCCGTTTCCCGGTGGGCATTTCGTTCCCGGCCGGCTCGGGCCTGGTCGCCTTCGCGGCCGCCACCGGCGTGATGCCGCTGGACATGCCCGAATCGGTGCTGGTCCGCTTCAAGGGCACGATGCAGCCGGGCGTGACCCTGCGTGACCTGGTCAACGCGATCCCGCTGTACGCGATCAAGTCCGGCCTGCTGACCGTGGCCAAGGCCGGCAAGAAGAACATCTTCTCCGGTCGCATCCTGGAAATCGAGGGTCTGCCGGATCTGAAGGTCGAGCAGGCGTTCGAACTCTCCGATGCCTCGGCCGAGCGTTCGGCGGCCGGTTGCTCGGTGCACCTGAACAAGGAGCCGATCATCGAGTACCTCACCAGCAACATCACGCTGCTGAAGTGGATGATTGCCGAGGGTTACCAGGACGCCCGTTCGCTGGCGCGCCGCATCGAGAAGATGGAAGCCTGGCTGGCCAACCCGGAGCTGCTGGAGCCGGATGCCGACGCCGAGTACGCCGCCGTCATCGAGATCGACCTGGCCGACATCCACGAGCCGATCGTGGCCTGCCCGAACGATCCGGACGACGTCAAGACGCTGTCCGACGTCGCCGGTGCGGCGATCGACGAGGTGTTCATCGGGTCGTGCATGACCAACATCGGTCACTTCCGTGCGGCGGCCAAGCTGCTGGAAGGCAAGCGCGACATCCCGACCAAGCTGTGGGTCGCCCCGCCGACCAAGATGGATGCTTCGGAGCTGACCAAGGAAGGGCATTACGGCACCTTCGGCACCGCCGGTGCCCGCATGGAAATGCCGGGCTGCTCGCTGTGCATGGGCAACCAGGCGCAGGTGCGTGAGGGCGCGACGGTGTTCTCCACCTCGACCCGCAACTTCCCGAACCGCCTGGGCCGCAACTCCAACGTGTACCTGGGTTCGGCCGAGCTGGCCGCGATCTGCTCGCGCCTGGGTCGCATCCCGACCAAGGAAGAGTACATGGCCGACATCGGCGTGCTGGATGCCAGCAGCAAGGACATCTACCGCTACATGAACTTCGACCAGATCGAGGACTATCAGGACGTGGCCGGTACGGTTGCTGCCTGATCCGATGCCGGGCGCTGCCCGGCTTCGGTAACCCATCGGTCACTGGCCGATGGATGAAACACGAAAACACCCGGCGCGAGCCGGGTGTTTTTTCATGTGCACGATCAGGTCGCCGGAAACCGGAACGGCCAGGCGTCGTCGGTCACCTCGTTGCGCTCGGCGCAGACTTGGCGGAAGGTTTCCACGAACGCCTGCTGCAGTCGGGTGGGGTGCCAATCGGCGCGGGTGGTGAGGCCGATGCGGCGGCGCAGGTCATCGCCGGCCCGGCCTACCTCGCAGAGCAGGCCGGCGCGGCGTTCGAACACGAACTGATCGCGCGACATCAAGGTGAGCCAATCATCTTCGAGCAGCAGGCCGCGCGTGATCAGCACCGAACCACACTCGATGCGCAGCCGCGGCGGTTCGTGGCCGTGCTGCCGGAACATGTGTTCCCAGCGCGCCCGCACCGGTGCGCCGGTCGCGGCGATCACCCACGGGTAGTCCAGCAGCCGGGCAAAGCCGAAGCCCTTGGTCGCGGCCAGGGGATGACCGCTGCGCGCGACAATGACCGGGTCGTCGTCGAACAGCCCTTCCTGGGCGATGTCGCGCACCGGCAGCCTGTCGCGCATCGCGCCGATCAACAGGTCCAGGCTGCCCTCGCGCAGATCGCCCAGCAGTTCGGCGTAGGGGCCTTCGATCACGTTCACGGTGGCGCCCGGATAGGCCCGCGCGAAGCGTGCCAGTACCTGGGGCAGCAGGATCGCCCGCGCGAGCGGCATGACCCCCAGCGAAACCCGGCCGCCCTGCTGCGAGCGCAGCGAGGCGAGTTCATCGATGCCGGCGCCGAGTTCGGACAGGGCCAGCCGGACCAGGCGCAGCATGCGCGTCGCCGCCGGCGTCGGTTGCACGGTCTTGCCTCGGCGCACGGTCAGCGGTGTTTCGATCACCTCGGACAGCTCGTGCACCGCACGGTAGATCGCGGGCTGCGACACGCCCGCGCGACTGGCAGCCAGGGTGAAGCTGCCGGCAGTATCCACCGCCGCCAGAGCGCGCAGCTGGCCCAGGGTGACGCGGCGTTCGACAGCCGGCATCGCCGGCAGCCGCTGCGCGCGACGGGCCACGCGGACACCGTGCGTGATGTAGTCCAGCGCGCGTTCGATGCGGGGGACCAGCAGGTCGGCCGCCTCGGTGGGCGACATGCCACCGGGCTGCCGGTCGAACAGCGGCGCATCCAACTGTTTCTCCAGCCGCGCGATGGCCTGGGTCAGGGCCGGCTGGGACAGGTTCACGTGCGGAGCGGCGGCGCTGATGCCGCCGTGGTGGTAGACGGCGGCAAGGGCGTGCAGATGCTTGAGGTTCAGATCCAGAGGGCTGCTCATGCATCAACTATAACCAAACCCAATGGCTTTTTCGAAAAACGATCTTGAGGGGGCAGGCCGGGCAACGACAGACTGCGTCATCGTCAACGAAGGATGGATGGATGTCCCGGGTAGTTTCTTCTATCGAACGCGCTGCTCCGGCGGCGATCCAGGTGCTGGCAGAGGCCGGTGTCGCCACCGCGCACGAAGCGCAGGGCCGCAGCGGCCTGCTGCATCCACGGCTGCGCCCGATCTACAGCGGCGTCCGCATCGCCGGCAGCGCGGTCACTGTATCGGTGCCGCCGGGCGACAACTGGATGATGCACGTGGCGATCGAACAGCTACGCGAGGGCGATGTACTGGTGGTCGCGCCCACCAGTGATTGCACTGACGGCTACTTCGGCGATCTGCTGGCGACCTCGGCCCAGGTGCGCGGCTGCCGCGGGCTGGTGATCGATGCCGGCGTGCGCGACGTGCGTGACCTCACCGCGATGGGCTTTCCGGTCTGGAGCCGCGCGGTCCACGCACAGGGTACGGTCAAGGAAACGCTGGGTTCGGTGAATGTGCCGGTGGTCTGCGGCGGGGCGCTGGTGCAGCCGGGCGACGTGGTGATCGCAGACGATGACGGCGTCTGCATCGTGCCGCGTGCCGATGCAGACCGGGTAGCCGCCGACGCGCGGGCGCGCGAGGCGCGCGAGGCCGACAAGCGCGAACGCCTGGCCAACGGCGAGCTCGGCCTGGACCTCTACCAGATGCGTGAGCGCCTGGCGGCCAAGGGCCTGCGCTATGAGTAAGGGCGTGCGCGCGATGTGGATGCGCGGTGGCACCTCCAAGGGCGGGTTCTTCCTCGCTTCGGAGCTGCCCGCCGCGCCGGCCGCGCGTGATGCCTTCCTGCTGCGTGCGTTCGGTTCGCCCGATCCGCGCCAGATCGATGGCATGGGCGGCGGCGATCCGTTGACCTCCAAGGTCGCCGTCGTGGCGCCTTCCAGTCGCGCCGATGCCGACGTGGAGTACCTGTTCCTGCAGGTCTTCGTGGACCAGGCCGTGGTGAGCGATGCGCAGAACTGCGGCAACATGCTGGCCGCTGTCGGCCCGTTCGCGATCGAGCGCGGGCTGGTTGCCGCCACCACGGATCAGACCGAGGTGCGCATCTTCATGTGCAACACCGGTACGCTCGCCGTGGCCAGCGTACAGACGCCGCAGGGCAAGGTGGCCTACGACGGTGAGGCGCGCATCGATGGTGTCCCTGGCAGCGCAGCGCCGGTGCCGCTGGCGTTCGCCGATGTTGCCGGCTCCAGCTGTGGTGCCCTGCTGCCGACCGGCCAGGCCGTGGATGTCATCGACGGCGTGCAGGTGACGCTGATCGACAACGGCATGCCGTGCGTGGTGCTGCGTGCCGGCGATCTCGGGATCAGCGGGCATGAGGACCGCGCCACGCTGGATGCGGACGAGGCGCTCAAGGCACGGCTGGAGGCCATCCGCCTGCAGGCCGGCCCGCTGATGCGGCTCGGCGATGTCCGTGCCCAGTCGGTGCCCAAGATCATGCTGGTGGCCGCGCCGCGCGCGGGCGGGGTGATCAGCGTCCGTTCCTTCATTCCGCACCGCTGCCACGCCTCCATCGGCGTGCTCGGGGCAGTGACGGTCGCCACCGCCTGCCTGCTGCCGGACTCACCCGCGCACCCCCTGGCGGTGCTGCCCGGCGGCCTACACCAGACGCTGGAGATCGAACATCCCAGCGGCAGCACCGCGGCCGTGCTTGATCTGGATACGGCCGGGCAGGTGTCCCGCGCCGCCGTACTGCGCACTGCGCGGAAGCTCTTCGACGGCGTGCTGTTCGACTGAATACGTACGACGTCCTTATTCTTGTGACCTGGGAGGGTTGATATGACCGTTGTAGAGAAGCGGCCGAGCCGCTTCGGCATTGTTGGCCAGCTCTGGTTCCAGGTGCTGGCCGGTACGCTGATCGGTGTGTTGTTGGGGTGGCTGCAGCCAGACATCGGCTCGGCGATGAAACCCTTCGGCGACGCCTTCATCAAGCTGATCCGGATGATGATCGGTCCGATCATCTTCGTCACGGTGGTGCATGGCATCGCCGGCATGCGCGACATGCGCAGCGTGGGCCGCCTGGCCTTGAAGTCGCTGATCTACTTCGAAGTCATCACCATCCTGGCGCTGATCGTGGGCCTGGTCGTGGTCGATGTCTGGAAGCCCGGCGCCGGCATGAACATCGACCCGGCCACGATCGACATGGCCAGCATCCAGGGCTACGTGCACAGTGCGCACGACCAGTCGATCGTGTCCTACGTCATGGCGATCATCCCCAATACGCTGGTCAGCGCCTTCACCGAAGCGCATGTACTGCAGGTGCTGTTCGTGGCGGTGCTGTTCGGCGTGGCGCTGGCCTCGATCGGCGAGCGCGGCGCGCCGGTGATGAAGGTGATCGAGTCGACCTCGGGCGCGCTGTTCAAGATCATCGGCTACATCATGTACTTCGCCCCGATCGGTGCGTTTGGTGCGATCGCCTTCACCGTCGGCCAGTTCGGCGCGGGCTCGCTGCTGTCGCTGGGCGAGCTGATCATCGAGTTCTTCGTGGTCTGCGGGCTGTTCACCGTGCTGGTGCTGGGCAGCGTGTGCTGGTGGACCGGCGCCAGCCTGTGGCGGCTGCTGGGCTATCTGCGCGATGAGATCGTGATCGTCGCGGCGACCACCTCCACCGAAACGGTGCTGCCGCGCCTGATCGAGAAGATGAAGAAGCTGGGCTGCGAGGAAGGCGTGGTCGGTTTCGTGATCCCCGCCGGTTACTCGTTCAACCTGGATGGCACCTGCCTGTACCTGACCACCGTGGCGCTGTTCCTGGCCCAGGCGACCAACACCGAACTGACCGTGTGGCACCAGCTGGGCCTGATCGCGGTGCTGCTGCTGACCTCCAAAGGGGCGGCTGGCGTGGCCGGTGCGGCATTCGTGGTGCTCGCGGCGACGCTGGGCACGACCGGCACCATTCCGGTGGCGAGCATCGCGTTGATCCTGGGCATCCACCGGATCCTGGCCGAGGGGCTGACCTTCGTGAACCTGATCGGCAATGCGATCGCGGTGCTGGTCATCGCCAAGTGGGAAGGCAAGCTGGATGAGAAGGTGCTGGCCGAGCAGATCGGCACCCGCCGCCTGCGCCGCCGCGTGCTGACCGCCGCCACGGTCTGATCCTCCCGCCGCGGCGCTGCCGCGGCCTCCCGACATCCATCCGTTGCGCGGCTCCGGCCGCGCACAGGAGGCGCTTGTGTCCCGTTTCTCCCGCAACACTCTTTCCCTGCTGGTGGCTGCCAGCCTGGCGGCGCCGGCGTTCGCCGCGTCCTCTGCAACCCAGGGCGGTCTGCCTGATGGCGTCGATCTCACGCTGGACCTGGTCGGCAACGTCGCCTCCAATCCGGTCGGCGGTGTCGAGCAGGGCACCGAAGGCTCGTACTGGGTGATGGCCCAGTCCAAGCTGGATCTGGACACGCTGTGGGGTATCCACAACACCGAGGTCGACGCGCAGTGGGCCTGGTTCGCCGGCCGCAACCTGGCACGCGAGAAGATCGGCAATTCGATCAGTGCCCAGCAGACCTGGCGGCCGGTGGCCGGCGGGCGCCTGACCCGCCTGACCCTGCGCCACCGCTTCGACAACGGCCTGAGCATCATCGTCGGGCGCGCCCCGGTGAACAGCTACTTCAACAGCTCCGCGCTCAACTGCGTGTTCATGAGCAACGCGATGTGCCTGACCCCGTATGGGGCGATCACCGACCTGGGCATCACCGCCTACCCGAACGCGTCCTGGGCCGGGATCGTGCGCTACGACGTGAACGATCGCTGGTATGCGCAGGCTGGCGCGTTCGACTACAACAACGAGTTGAACAAGGCTGGCAAGAACGGCCTGGACTTTTCGGTGGGCGAGGGCACCGGCACCATCACCGCCTATGAAGTGGGTTACCAGACCAGCTTCGCCAATGACCGCCTGCCACGGACCTACCGGCTGGGCATGTACCGCAACAGCGATGGGGGCAAGAGCTCCTACTACGACGCCGACGGCAACTCCGCGGCGCTGACCGGCAGACCGACCGCCGCGCAGGACGGTGCGCGGGCGGGCGGGTATGCGATGGCCGACCAGACCGTCTGGCGTGGCGAAGGCAAGCGCAACCTCGCACTGTTCGCACGGGCATACGTGAACACGGGCAACGAAGCACCGATCGATACCTTCTTCTCGGCCGGCTTCGTCAAGACCGGTACCTTCGCCGGCCGCGAGCAGGACACGCTGGCGATGTTCGTCTCCAACACCCATTTCAGCGATGAACAGATCGACTTCCTGCGCGACCGGCGCACCCGAAACGGCGGTAGCGGGGCTCCTCATGCGGACGAAATCATCGCCGAACTCAGCTATGGCTGGGCCGTGCACAAGGGGATCCGCGTGATGCCCAACCTGCAGTACGTCATCAACCCCGACCCCATCTACGCGCCGACCCGCACCACCGACATCCCCGATGCGCTGATCGTCGGGCTGCGCGTGGACATCCACTTCGCCCAGCTGTTCGGCTGGTGATTCCTCCGCCACGAGGCCCTTGCATGATCATCGACTGCCACGGTCACTACACGACCGCCCCCGCCAGCCACGACGCCTTCCGCAAACAGCAGATCGCGCACTACAACGATCCCTCGCTGCCTGTGCCGGTCTATCCGGACATCAGCGATGCGGAACTGCGCCAGAGCGTGGAGGGCAACCAGCTGCGCCTGCTGCGCGAGCGCGGTGCGGACATGACCATCTTTTCCCCCCGCGCCAGCACGATGGCCCACCACATCGGCGATGAACGGGTCAGCGCCGAGTGGACCCGCCGCTGCAACGACCTGATCGCCCGCGTGGTGGCGCTCTATCCGGAAACCTTCATCGGCGTGTGCCAGCTGCCGCAGTCGCCTGGCGTACCGATCGCCCACTCCATTGCCGAGCTGGAGCGCTGCGTCAACGAACTGGGCTTCGTCGGCTGCAACCTCAACCCCGACCCGTCCGGCGGACACTGGACCGGCCTGCCGCTGACCGACCGCGCCTGGTATCCGTTCTTCGAGAAAATGGTGGAACTGGACGTGCCGGCGATGGTGCACGTCTCGGGCAGCTGCAATGCCAACTTCCATGCCACCGGCGCGCACTACCTCAATGCCGATACCACGGCGTTCATGCAGTTCCTGCAGGGCGACCTGTTCCGTGACTTCCCCGACCTGCGCTTCATCATCCCGCATGGCGGCGGCGCGGTGCCCTACCACTGGGGGCGCTTCCGCGGGCTGGCCGACATGCTGGGCAAGCCGCCGCTGAACGAGCACGTCATGAAGAACGTGTTCTTCGATACCTGCGTCTATCATCAGCCGGGCATCGATCTGCTGTTCAAGGTCATCGACATCGACAACATCCTGTTCGGCTCGGAAATGGTGGGCGCGGTGCGGGGCATTGATCCGGAGACCGGGCAGTTCTTCGACGACACGCTGCGCTACGTGAACGCGCTGGGCCTGTCCGAAGGCGACCGTTACAAGGTTTGCGAAGGCAACGCGCGGCGCGTCTACCCGCGCCTGGATGCACAGCTGAAGGCAAGGGGTCTGTGAGATGACGACGTTCGTGAAAGACGCTGACTGGCTGGATTTCTGCCCGGACCCGAGCGTGCCCGGTTTCGTGCCGCCGCCCGGGGCGGTGGATGCGCATTGCCACGTGTTCGGCCCGGGCGACCGGTTTCCGTATGCCCCCGAGCGCAAGTACACCCCATGCGATGCAGGCAAGGACCAGTTGTTCGCGCTGCGCGACCGGCTGGGTTTCGAGCGCAACGTGATCGTCCAGGCCACCTGCCACGGCGCCGACAACAGCGCCCTGGTCGACGCCCTGCGCAGCGCGGAAGGCCGCGCCCGTGGCGTGGCGACCGTGCGTGACAGCGTGACCGATGCCGAGCTGCAAGCGCTGCACGAAGCTGGCGTGCGCGGGGTTCGCTTCAACTTCGTCAAGCGGCTGGTCGACCCCAAGCCGGATGCCTACTACCGCGCGATCATCGAGCGCATCGCGCCGCTGGGCTGGCACGTGGTTGTCTACTTCGAGGCGGCCGACCTGGCCGAACGCTGGGACTTTTTCACCTCGTTGCCGACCACCGTGGTGGTGGATCATATGGGGCGCCCGGACGTCACCCAACCCGTGGATGGCCCGGCGTTCCAGCAGTTCGTGCGGCTGATGGCCGAGCACCCGAATGTGTGGAGCAAGGTGAGCTGCCCGGAGCGTCTGTCACGGAGCGGCCCGCCGACCTACGACGACGTGGTGCCGTTCGCCCGGCATCTGGTGGAGCGCTTCCCCGATCGCGTGCTGTGGGGCACGGACTGGCCGCACCCGAACCTGAAATCGCATATGCCCGATGACGGCGCGCTGGTGGATGTCATTCCCCGGATCGCGCCGACCGCCGAGCTGCAGCGCAAGCTGCTGGTGGACAACCCGATGCGGTTGTACTGGGCATAGGGCCAGCGGGCGGTCCGCCGCAGTCAGCTGCGCGCCAACGCCATCAAGCGCTCGGCGATCCGCTCCAGCGGCACCATTTCCTCGGCCGCGCCGATCCTCACCGCGCTGCCGGGCATGCCCCAGACCACGCTGGTGGCCTCGTCCTGCACCAGGGTCGGGGCGCCGGCGTTGCGCAGGTCCAGCAGGCCGCGGGCGCCGTCGTCGCCCATGCCGGTCAGGATGGCGCCGATGGCGTTGGCCCCGGCACTTTCGGCCACCGAGCGGAACAGCACATCGACCGCCGGCTTGTGGCGGTTGATCGGGGGGCCATCGTCGATCCGGCAGCGCCAGCGGGCACCGTCGCGGATCACGCGCAGGTGCTTGCCACCAGGGGGCAGGTAGGCGTGGCCGGGCAGCACCGCTTCGCCGTCACTGGCCTCGCGCACCGACATCGCCGAATGGCGGTCCAGGCGCTCGGCGAAGGGCGTGCTGAACTGCGCCGGCAGATGCTGGGTCATCACCACCGCCGGGGCGTCTGCCGGCAGGCCCTCCAGCACCACGCGCAGGGCTTCGGTACCCCCGGCCGAGGCACCAATGGCGATCAGGCGGTCGGTGGTGCGGAACTGGATGGAGCGGGGCACGGCCACGGGCGCAACGGCATCAAGCGTGATGCGCGGCGGGTTCGGCCGCGACAGGGGCCGCACGCGCGAGCGCGCGGCCATCTTGACCTTGGCGATGATCTCCTCGGCGTAGCCCTGCAGGCCGCGGGCGACGTCGAGCTTGGGCTTGGAGACGAAGTCCACCGCGCCCAGCGCCAGCGCCTGCAGGGTGGTGTCGGCACCGCGCTCGGTCAGCGAGGAAATCATCACCACCGGCAGGGGGTGCAGGCGCATCAGGTTTTCCAGGAAGGCCAGCCCGTCCATGCGCGGCATTTCCACGTCCAGCGTGATCACATCCGGCGCCAGGCGCTTGATCTTCTCGCGCGCCAGCAGCGGATCGGCCGCGGTGCCGACCACCTCGATACCGGGATCGCTGGCGAGGATCTCGCTGAGCATCTGGCGCACGACCGCCGAGTCGTCGACGATCAGGACCTTGCAGGGCACACCGTGGCTCATTCGAACAGCTCCACGCCACCGGTGACGGGGGCTTTGGACAGGCGGGCGCGCACGGCCGATTCGGTCGCGGCCACTTCGGCTTCGTGGGCGTGCGGCAGTCGCTGCACCACCACGCGCCCGGTATCGGCGAAGAACCACACCTTGCGCGGGTGGATGCCGCACAGGTCCTCGGCGATGATCGGGATGTGCTCGGCCTGCAGGTACTGGCGGACGAACTCGGCGTTGCGGGTGCCGACCGGATTGCTGGTGAATCCCTTGAGCACGTTGGCACCGCCGAACACTTTGGCCTCCAGGCGCTTGCGGTGGGCGCCGCGCTTGAGCAGGTCGTTGATCAGCAGTTCCATGGCATAGCTGCCGTAGCGTGCAGGCGCGCCATCACCGACGTTGCCCTCGGGCAGCAGGAAGTGGTTCATCCCGCCGATCTTGAGCACCGGGTCGCGCAGGCAGGCGGCCACGCAGGAGCCCAGGGTGGTGGTCAACGCGGTGGCGTCGTCCACGGCCAGGTACTGGGTCGGCAGCAGCTTGGCTGCGGTGACCTGGAAGCGGCTGTCGAAGTACCGCATCACCTCGTCGTTGCGGATCGGCAGACTCATGCCGGCGCTCCCGGCGCGCGTTTGTACAGCGTGCGGCCACAGGGCTGGATCAGGTCGGCGGCGTGCAGGTAGTTCTCCGAGTGACCGGTGTAGAGCAGGCCGTCATCGCCCATGTGCTGGATGAGCCGCGAGAGGATGCCGCGCTGGGTGGGTTTGTCGAAGTAGATCATCACGTTGCGGCAGAACAGGGCATCGAACGGGCCGCCAACGTCGTAACGGGTGGCGAGCAGGTTGAGCGGGCGGTAGTCGATCAGGTCGCGCAGCGCGGGGTTGACCCGGCAGTGACCTTCGTTGGGACCGGTGCCGCGCTGGAAGTAGCGCTTGCGGATCGCCGGATCCAGCCCGGCGACGCGGTCGATCGCGTAGACGCCACGGCTGGCGGTGGCCAGCACCTGGGTGTCCACGTCGGTGGCCAGGATGCGCACCGGCGGCTTGAGCGTGCCGAAGGTCTCGCAGGCGGTGATCGCCATCGAGTAGGGCTCCTCACCGGTGGAGGCCGCGCACGACCACAGCTGCAGCGTGCCCTGGCCGGCGCGCAGGCGCAGTTCCTCGGCCAGCTTCTCGAAGTGGTGCGGCTCGCGGAAGAAGGCGGTCAGGTTGGTGGTGAGCGCATTGGTGAACGCCTGCCATTCGTCGCCGCCGTGGGCTTCAAGCTGGTCCAGGTACTCGCTGAAACTGCGCATGCCCAGCGCCCGCAGCCGGCGCGACAGCCGGCCGTAGACCATGTCGCGCTTGGCCGGCGCCAGCGAAATGCCGACCCGCTGGTAGATCAGTTCGCAGACGCGGCGGAAGTCGCGGTCGGCGAACTCGAATTCGCGAGCGTTCGGTGAAGCGGCGTTGGCGGGGGGCGTGGACACGGGCGGACTCGCAGGGGAAGGGGATGCGGCGACCGGGTGATCGCCGCGGGCACTCAGAACGCTTGCCAGTTGCCGTCATCGGCCGGCGTGCTGCGCGCGGGACGCATCGGCGTGGCGGCACGCGGGGCCGCCGGCGTTGGGCGGCTGGCGGGACGCACCGGCGGCATCCCGGCAACCGCGCGGGCGGTGACCGCGCTGACGGCCTGCGCGACATGGTCGTCCAGGCGGAAGATGGCCACGGCATCGGCCAGCTGGGTGGCCTGTTCTTCCATCGCGCGGGCGGCAGCCGTGGCTTCTTCCACCAGGGCGGCGTTCTGCTGGGTGGTCTCGTCCATCTGCACCACGGTCTGGTTGACCTGGTCGATGCCGGCGGACTGCTCCTGCGAGGCCGCCGAGATCTCGGCCATGATGTCGGTCACGCGCTGCACCGAGGCGACGATCTCGCCCATGGTCGCGCCGGCCTGGTTGACCAGCTGCGAGCCTTCGGCGACCTTGCCGACCGAGTCGTCGATCAGGCCCTTGATCTCCTTGGCCGCGCCCGCCGAGCGCTGGGCCAGGGTGCGCACTTCGGAGGCGACCACGGCAAAACCACGTCCCTGTTCCCCGGCACGTGCCGCCTCCACCGCGGCGTTCAGCGCCAGGATGTTGGTCTGGAAGGCGATGCCGTCGATGACCGAGATGATCTCGGCAATCTTCTTCGAGGAGGTCTGGATCGCGGCCATGGTGGTGACCACTTCGCCGACGACATGGCCCCCCTGGGTGGCGACGGTATGTGCGCCGATCGCGAGCTGGTTGGCCTGGCGCGCGTGCTCGGCGTTCTGGCGCACGGTGGAGGTGAGTTCCTCCATCGATGCGGCGGTCTCTTCCAGGTTGGCGGCCTGCTGCTCGGTACGGCGCGAGAGATCGCTGTTGCCGGTGGCGATTTCGCCGGCGGCGAGGTTGATGCTGCCGGCGGCCTCCTGGATCTGGCCGACGATCTGGGTCAGCTGCGCGACGGTGGCGTTGGCATCGTCGCGCATGGTGGCGAACACGCCCTGGAAGTCACCGTGCATGCGCGCGGTCAGATCACCCTCGGCGATCGCCGAGAGCAGCTGGGAGAGCTTGCCCAGGTTGTCATCGCTGACCTGCATCATCGCGTTGAGGTGGCCGATCATCCGGCGGAAATCGTGATCGAAGCGGGCGGTGTCGCCACGCTGGCTGAAATCGCCGGCGGCGGCCGCCGCGGCCAGGCGCTGGATCTCGCCGTTGATGTTGCCCAGGTTCTGCTTGACCGCATCCACGGTGGCGGTGATGGCGGCCTTCTCACCGGGGTAGCGCGCGATGTCCGCGCTGAGGTCGCCCTGCGCGTAGCGCTGCACCACCGCCAGCACCGCATCCATGGTCTGCACGTGTGCGCCGACCAGGGTATTGGTTTCATGCACCATCAGGCCGTACTCACCGGGGAAGGCGGTTTCGTCCATGCGGTAGCCGGTGCTGCCGGCATCGTGGCGGCGGGCCATCTCGCGCTGGCCGCTGATCACCGCATGCAGCTGTTCCTGCATGCGCGCCATGCTTTCCAGCAGGCGGCCGGGCTCGTCGTGCGCCTGCTCGCCGATGCGGCTGTCCAGCTTGCCGCGGGCGATGCTTTCGGCCACGTGCGTGGCCTGGCGCAGGGGCAGGGTGATGCGATTGCCGATCAGCCAGCTCAGCCCCAGCACGATCAACACCACGGCGCCGCCACTGGCGGTCATCACGGCCGTGAAGGCCAATGCGTCGGACTGCACGTCATCCATGTACACGCCGCTGGTGATGACCCACTGCCACGGGGCGTACATGCCGGCGTAGGTGACCTTCTCGATCAGGGCGTCATTGCCGGGCTTGGTGGTCTTGTAATACGTGTAGCCGCCCCCGGTCCTGGCCATGTCGACCTGCTGCAGATAGATCGGCACGCCGTCCTTGGAGGTGTAGTCCTTCTGCACCTTGCCCACGCGGTCACGCGCGAAGGGGTGCATCAACAGGGTGTAGTCGGTGCCGAGCACGTTGTAGTACGCGCTGTCATTGTCGGCACGCATCACGTCCAGCGCCTGCAACGCCGCTGCCTTGGCAGCCTCTTCGGTCAGCTCGCCGGAACTGGCCAGTCGGGTGTAGTGCGCCAGGATGCCGTAGCTGAGTTCAACCTGGGTCTTCAGCGCTTCCTTGCGGGTTTCGGCAAGGTCCAGGTACTGCATGCGGGCAGCAATGATCGCCAGCGCGATCACGCCGACGGCGATGAGTGCGGTCAGCAGGTTGAGCTTGCGCCTGACGGACAGGTTGGAGAAGGACTGGTTCCAGCGGCTGAGTAGATTCATGGGCAGGGGTCTTTGATCGACAGACATGTCGCGGCAATGCTGTTATCGGCCGCAGGTCGCCACGATTGAGTCCGCTCGACTGAGCGTATTCAGGTTGCGGGCGGCGCCGCAGTGGAACGCGCAGAAAAAAGGCCCCGATGCGCATGCATCGGGGCCTTTCCGCGTGGTGCGTGGCGGGGCTTAGAACTCCTGCCAGTCGCCGTCGGCCAGTTCGGTGGCCACTGGGCGCGAGGCCGGGCGACGTACCGCGGCCTGCGCCAGCGGTGCACGCACGGCGCGCGGCGGTGCGGCCACGACCGGCGCCGGGGCGATCTCCTGCTCGTCGAGCTTGAAGATGGACACCGCGTCGGTCAGGTGACCGGCCTGTTCTTCCATGGCGCGGGCAGCGGCGGTGGCTTCTTCCACCAGCGCGGCGTTCTGCTGGGTGGTCTCATCCATCTGCACGACGGTCTGGTTGACCTGCTCGATGCCGGCCGACTGTTCCTGCGAAGCCGCGGAAATCTCGGCCATGATGTCGGTCACGCGCTGCACCGAGGCGACGATTTCGCCCATGGTGGCGCCGGCCTTCTGTACCAGCGCCGAGCCATCGTTGACCTTGCCGACGGAGTCGTCGATCAGGCCCTTGATCTCCTTGGCCGCGCCGGCCGAGCGCTGGGCCAGGGTGCGCACCTCGGAGGCGACGACCGCAAAGCCACGCCCCTGCTCGCCGGCACGTGCCGCTTCCACCGCGGCATTCAGCGCCAGGATGTTGGTCTGGAAGGCGATGCCATCGATGACCGAGATGATCTCGGCGATCTTCTTGGACGAGGTCTGGATCGCACTCATGGTGGTCACCACCTGGCCGACCACATCACCGCCCTGGGAGGCGACGCTGTGTGCGCCGATGGCGAGCTGGTTGGCCTGGCGGGCGTGCTCGGCGTTCTGGCGCACGGTAGAGGTCAGCTCCTCCATCGATGCGGCGGTTTCTTCCAGGTTGGCGGCCTGCTGCTCGGTGCGGCGCGACAGGTCGCTGTTGCCGGTGGCGATCTCGCTGGCGGCCGAGTTGATCTGCTGGCTGGAGTGCTTGATCCGGGTGACGATGCCGCTGAGCTGTTCGGCGGTGGCGTTGGCATCGTCGCGCATCCGGGCGAACACGCCCTGGAAGTCGCCGTGCATGCGCACCGTCAGGTCGCCCTGCGAGAGCGAGGCGAGCAGGTTGGAGACCTGTTCGATGCTGGCCGAGTTGGCATCCAGCAGACCGTTGAGCTGCTGGGCCAGCTGCAGGAAGAAGCCTTCCTTGCCGTCGCTGTCGATGCGGCCGGAGAGGTCGCCGGCCGCTGCCTGGGCGATCACGCGGGCAACTTCGGCTTCCACCAGGGCTTCAGGGGTACGGTCGCGCCATTCGATGACGTGGCCGACGGTCTCGCCCTGCTCGTTGGCGATGGAGGAGATCACCTGGGCGAACTGGGCCTGGCCGAACTGCATCGGGCGGCGGCTGACGCCATGCTGCTGCAGTTGGGCCAAGGTCTTGGGATCGATTTCGCTGCCATGTTCCAGCGCGGCGGCCGACTTGCCGATCAGCGAGGCGGCGGCGTCGAAGTCCGGCAGGTCCTTGCGGATGTCGGCTTCGTACTGGCTCAGGGTCTGCTGCAGGGCGCGGTTGCTGTAGACGATGGTGTGGTGGGCATCGGTCAGGTAGACGCCGGTGGAGCTGTAATCCAGCGCGGTACGGATGCGCAGGTTCTCGCGGGCGATGGCCTGGTCGGTTTCGGTGCGCTCGCGCAGATCGCGCTGCATGCGCTGCATGGCCTGCAGCAGATCGCCCACTTCATCCTTGCGGCTGACGTCGATATGGCCGTCCAGCTTGCCGCTGGCGACATCGTTGGCGACCGAGACCGCGCCGCGCATGCTGCCCACCAGCGAACGGGCAAACAGATACACCAGCACCAGGCCCAGGGCGGCGCCGCCCAGCAGGGTGATGACGGTCAGCGTGGCGGAGGCGGCGTAGGTGGATTCGGCTTCCTCGCGGGAGGCGCGTGCGAGACGGTTGTCTTCAGCAATCAGCGCTTCGAGCGCCGCCGAGGCCTTGCGATGCTTGGCGCGGGTTTCGCCGACGAAGGTGTCCACGGCATCGTCGGGCAGGTCCAGCTCGAGCATTTCGGTAACGGCGTCGTAGGACGCCAGCGAATCGGTCCAATCCTTGGCGAAGGTGTCAAACAGCTTCTTCTGCTGGGGATTGTCGATCAGCGCGGGGTATTTCTTGATCGAGGCGTCGATCTGGGTGCGAAGCTCCGCGGCGCGGGCCTTGGCTTCGGCCTTGACGTCATCGCTGGCGCGGATGAGGCCCTGGTAGGCGGAGTTGCGGTACTCGCCGACCATGCCACGCAGCTCACCGGCGGTGCGGATGCTGTCCATCCGGGGGCCGGCCAGTTCGGTGGTGACGTTGTTGAGTGAGTGCAGGCCACGATAGGCCACGATGCCCTGCAGCAGCATCACCAGCAGGAGGACGCCGAAAGTCAGCATCAACTTGGGCATCAGTTTGAGGTTGTTGATCCAAGGCATGGCAGGTGCGGTCTCCAGTGGCAAACGCGTCCGGCCGTCGGGGCCGGTTGCAGCGACCACGCCGGCCAGGGCCGGCGTGGCAGGGCGAACGGGCAGTTACTTGATGTTGGCCAGCTTCAGGCCGGCCGGCGAGCTGACTTCGATTTCAGCACGCGAGGCATCGCGGGCGATCTTGCCGATCACGCAGACGGTCTTGCCTTCCAGCGATTCCAGCGGGAAGCTGAACTTGTCGCGGTTGGCGCCGGCGATGCGGGCCGAGAAGGTGTGGCGCGGGAAGGCGCCGCCCATGTACAGGAAGGTCGGCTGGCCTTCGGAGCCTTCGGCGTAGCGGGCCTTTTCGACCTTGCCGCAGACCATGCCGTCCTTGCCGACCGAGCGCGGTGCCAGTTCCGGCGGAATCATTTCACCGGACTGGGCGAATGCAGTGGAGGCGGAAGAGGCGATCACGGCGACCGAGAACAGGGCAAGCAGGGACTTCATCGGGAAAATTCTCCGGGGATATGGGCAAGGTGGCCCGGCCATGGGCGATCCAGTGCAGCCGGGTTCTGAAACCAGCTATCGGCCGGTCAGGGGGGAACTGAAGCAATTTTTTCGACGGTGGCCGTTGCAGACGGCGGCAGCGGCGTGACTGCCGCTTTTCTGTGACGGATGTCTCAGGCGGCGACGTCGTCGATGACCGCTGCCTGGCCCATGTCGGCGCTGTCGAGCAGGGTTTCGATATCCAGCAGGATCAGCATGCGGTCGTCCTGGGTGCCGATGCCGGAGATGAAGCGGGTATCGACGGCGGCGCCGAATTCGGGGGTCGGGCGGATCTGGTCGGCGGCGAGCGGGATGACGTCGGAGACACTGTCCACGACGATGCCGACGACGCGGTCTTCGACGTTGAGGACGATCATCACGGTGAAGGCATCGTAGGTGGCATTTTCCAGGCGCAGTTTGAGGCGCAGGTCGATGACGGGGACGATGGTGCCGCGCAGGTTGATGACGCCTTTGATGTAATCCGGGGCATCGGGCACGCGGGTGACGGAGTCGTAGCCGCGGATTTCCTGGACTTTGAGGATGTCCACGCCGTAGTGCTCGGCGCCGAGGGTGAAGCTGAGGTACTCGCCGCCGTCGCTGGCGGCGTTGCTGTTCTTGTCGTTCATCGAGGGGTCCTGGGTCGGGCGTAGCGGTCGAAAAACCGGGGGTCACGCTGGATATCGGCCTGCCCGGGGGCGACTTTAGCTTCCACCCACCCAAACCCTGCCTTCAGTCGGGACCATGAGCCGCAGGGATGCGGCGACGCCATGCCGTTGAAGCAGCGATCAACTCTCCCCGTTCTTCCGCGCACTCCGCTGCCGGTCGATACGGAAGATGTAGCGCTGGATCGCGCTGTCGCCGCCGCGCGGGAGGTCGTCGAAGCGCATGCCGATCCGCTTCATCTCCGCCCCGTTGGGCAGTCTGAGCGCCAACTGGTTGCAGACGATCAGCGAGACGTGCAGCGGGCTGCCGTAGGGGAGGTCGAGCCGGGCGGCGTAGCGTTTCTGCAGGGAGAACACGTTGCAGTCCACCGGCACCGTGACGGCCAGGCCACCGCCGCTGATGTCGACCACGCGCAGCTGGAGCGCTTCGCTGCGATCTTCGTTGACCGGGAACTGCAGGTGCGGGGAATCGGTGATCGGCGTTTCCAGCCGGTACAGTTCGCGGCGTTGCAGATGCACCAGTTCCTGCGGGAACGGCACGCGGAAGGCAACATGGCCTTCGTTGCGCACGCGCTCCAGCCCGTCCAGGCGAAAGCGGACCATCACCCGGTCCAGCTGGGCGAAGCAGAGCAGGTGGCCGGCGTCCTCGGCGGCGCGATTGGAGGGCTCGGACGGGCTGCCGTCGAGCAGCAGCCAGTCGTCGTCTTCGTCCAGCTCCAGGACGGCCGTGGGGAAGGACTGGTCACGGCCGCCGAGATGGGCGTTGATCAACGAACGCTGGTCGATCAGCGCCTGCAGCAACTGCCGGATCTGGCGGGGGTTGCGGACCAGGTACCTGTCATCCGTGGCATCGTCGTGGATGCCATGGGGGCGGTCGTGTGCGTCGAGGCTGCCTTCGGACATGGAATCTGCTGGGTTGGGCGGGTGCCGGCAGGCGTAGATGCCGGGGCTCTGTCCGTTTATCGGCAGTAGTTCACATTTATGTAGGGGCAATTTGCAGCGCGGCGGTGCGCGACGGCCCTGCCGAAACGACGACACCCCGCCGGAGCGGGGTGTCGAAGGGCGCGTGATCACGTGGCAGGCGCGATCAGAACTCCTGCCACTCGGTGTCGTTGGCCAGGGCCGGTTCGCGGGGGCTGACCCGGCGCGGTGCGGCAACGACGCTGCGCGGCTTGGCCGCTGGGACGGCTCGTGGCGCGGCCGGTGCACGGACCACGGTGGCCGGTGCCGCGTGTCCGTGGCTGTCCAGCTTGAACAGTGCGACAGCGTCGGTCAGGTGACCGGCCTGTTCTTCCATGGCACGGGCGGCGGCAGTGGCTTCTTCCACCAGCGCGGCGTTCTGCTGGGTGGTCTCATCCATCTGCACGACGGTCTGGTTGACCTGCTCGATGCCGGCCGACTGTTCCTGCGACGCGGCGGAGATCTCGGCCATGATGTCGGTCACGCGCTGCACCGAGGCCACGATTTCGCCCATGGTCGCGCCGGCCTGGTTGACCAGCTGCGAGCCTTCGGCAACCTTGCCGACCGATTCGTCGATCAGGCCCTTGATCTCCTTGGCGGCACCGGCCGAACGCTGGGCCAGGGTGCGCACTTCGGAGGCGACCACGGCGAAACCACGGCCCTGCTCGCCGGCACGGGCCGCTTCCACCGCGGCGTTCAATGCCAGGATGTTGGTCTGGAAGGCGATGCCGTCGATCACGGTGATGATGTCGGCGATGCGGCGCGAGGAGGCGTCGATCTCGTGCATGGTGCTGACCACGCGGCCCACGACGTCACCGCCCTGCGAGGCGACCGAATGCGCGCCGATCGCAAGCTGGTTCGCCTGACGGGCGTGTTCGGCATTCTGGCGCACGGTGGAGGTCAGTTCCTCCATCGACGCGGCGGTTTCTTCCAGGTTGGCGGCCTGCTGCTCGGTACGGCGCGACAGGTCATTGTTGCCCGAGGCGATCTCGCCAGCTGCGGTGCTGATGCTGGAAGAGGCCTGCTGGATGCGGCCGACGATCCGGGTCAGCTGGGCGACCGTGGTGTTGGCATCGTCGCGCATCGAGGCGAACACCCCGTGGAACTCACCCTGCATGCGGGCGGTCAGGTCGCCGTTGGCGATCGACTGCAGCAGGTGGGACAGCTGGGACAGGTTGCCGTCGGCGACCTGCATCATGGTGTTGAGGTGCTCGATCATGACCCGGAAGTCGTGGTCGAAGCGCGTCGCATCGCCACGCTGGGTGAAGTCACCGGCCGCGGCCGCCTGGGCGAGCGCCTGGATCTGGGTATTGATCGCCAGCAGGCTGGCTTTGGCCGCATCCATCGATTCGTGCAGGATCGCGCGGCTGCCGGGCAGGCGGCGGGCATCGGGCGAAAGGTCGCCGGCGGCGTACTGGTTGAGGACGTTGATCGCGTCCTTGATCGCATCCAGGTGCTCGAAGATCACCGTATTGATGCCGACGGCCAGCTGGCCGTACACGCCGGGGAAATCTTCCGGGATGCGGTGGCTGATGTCCGGGCCGGCGTGCATGTCGACCATCTGCTGGGTCTGCTCGGAGAAGCGGCGCAGCATCACGGTCATGTCGCGGGTGGCGGCCAGCATCTTGCCCGCTTCATCCTTGCTCGTGGCCTGGATGTTGACCGACAGGTCACCACGGGCGACCGACTGGATGGCGTGCACGGCCTGGCGCAGCGGGCGGGTGATGGCGCGCGAGATGACCACGCCCATCACGGCGGCCAGCAGCGACAGCAGCACGATGCAGGCGATGATCGCGTAGACGCTGTTCTGGTGGGTGGCGTTGGCGCTCTCGATGCGGCTGGCCATCACGCCATTGCTGAACTCCCCCAGCTCCTTGAGCGCGGCGAACAGGGCGCGACGTGCCGGGCGGGACTGCTCATCGGAAATCTGCTGGGCGGTCGCCCCGTCGCCGGCGGCGATCGCTTCCTTGATCAGGCCGTTGGCCTTGAAGTAATCGGCGGTGCGCGCGGCGACCACGTCATACAACTGGCGTTCCTTGTCGCCGGCCGGCAGGGCGGCATACGCGGCCAGCTCGGCATTGACGACCTTGCCGGTGTCGGCCATGCGCTTGTCGTAGTCGGCAACCGCCTCGGGTCTGTCGAGCACGGTCAGCTGCGCCATTTCGTAGGTGCGGAACTCGCCGAGCTGCGCGCGCACTTCGCCCAGGTGCTGCACCGAGGGAATGTCGTTGGTGCTCATCGCGCGCAGCTGTGCGTTGGCCTCGCCCAGGCGGACCAGGGCGAAGCTGCCCAGGGCCAGCGTCATCAACGTGGTGAGGGTGAACCCTACCGCCAGCTTGCGGGCGATGGGCAGGTCGTGGAACCACTTCATGGTTGAAACTCCGGGCAGGGCAGTGGCGCACAGCCGTGGGGTGCTGGGCGGAATCAGCGGGGTAGGAGAGGGTGGAGCGCAGGCGCGAGCCGGTTGCCGTGGTCGCTACTTCGGATAGCGGCGTCGATCCGTTGCAACTTGATAGTGCGACGTCACATTTTTTCACGAGCGCAGCTGCGGTTCATCGGTCGCCGATGGTTGCTGTTGCAAGGGTTGCGGGCGGATGGGCCATACCGTGGCGAACGGTTGGCAGGGCAATCACGAGGCGAAGTGGCGGATGAAGTTCACACTTTCCGGCCCATGCGCATGGGACCGCGCGCCCACGAACGAACGCCGCCGCTCCCGGGGGAGCGGCGGCGTCGGGACCAACGCGATGGCAGCGGCGTTACGCGGCCTGCGGCACCTTGAGCGAACGCACGAGGCCGCCGATGTCCACGATCAACGCGACCCGGCCATCGCCCAGGATGGTTGCACCGGACACGCCGCTGATCCGCCGGTAGTTGTTCTCGATGTTCTTGACCACCACCTGCTGCTGGCCGACCAGTTCGTCCACTTCCAGCGCGATTTTCTGGCCATCGCCCTCGACGACGACCACCAGCGGATCGTCCAGCGCGCGCCCACCGTAGCCGTAGTACTCGCTGAGCGAGAGGATCGGCAGGTACTCTCCGCGGACGCGCAGCACGCGGCCTTCGCCGGCCATGGTGCGCACATCGTCGGCCTGCGGCTGCAGGGCTTCGAGGACGTAGGCCAACGGCAGGATCAGGGTTTCGCCGGCCACCGAGACGGTCATGCCATCCAGGATCGCCAGCGTCAGCGGCAGGCGGATCAGCACGCGGGTGCCGTTGCCGGCCTGGCTTTCCAGCTGCACCTCACCACCCAGTGCCTGGATGTTGCGGCGGACCACGTCCATGCCGACGCCACGCCCCGACAGATCCGTGACGGCATCGGCGGTGGAGAAGCCCGGCTGGAAGATCAGGTCCCACACCTGCGCGTCGGTGGGGTTGTCCGGCACGCTCAGGCCACGCTCGAGCGCCTTGGACAGGATCTTGTCGCGGTTCAGGCCGCGGCCGTCGTCGCTGACTTCGATCACGATGTGCCCACCCTGGTGCGAGGCGGCTAGTGTGATCGTGCCGGTTTCGTCCTTGCCCGCCTCGCGACGCACGTCCGGCATTTCCAGGCCGTGATCGATCGAGTTGCGGACCAGGTGCACCAGCGGGTCGGCGATCTTTTCGATCAGGCCCTTGTCCAGCTCGGTGCCTTCGCCGATGGTGCGCAGGCGTACGTGCTTGCCCAGGCGCGAAGAGAGATCGCGGACCAGGCGCGGGAAACGGCGGAACACCGCATCCACCGGCAGCATGCGCACGCCGATGACCGCTTCCTGCAGATCGCGGGTATTGCGTTCCAGCAGGTCCAGCCCGGTCAGCAACTGCTCGGCCTGTGCCGGATCCAGTGCGTGCGAGACCTGCTTGAGCATGGCCTGGGTGATGACCAGTTCGCCGACCAGGTTGATCAGCGCATCGACCTTGTCCACGCTGACGCGGATCGAGGTTTCAGCTTCGTGTGCGGCGGTGGCCGGTGCTGCTGCGGCCGGTGCGGCGGGAGCGATGGCGGGGGCGACGGCAGGCTTGGCCTCGGCCGGCGCGCTGGTGGCCAGACTCGGCGGCGCGGCCGGACGGATGTCCAGTTCGCAGTCGTCCACGACCCAGGCAAAGGTATCTTCGATCTTGCTGCGCGGCACCTTGCCGACCAGCCCCAGGTCCCAGGCCAGGTGCGCTTCGAGCGGATCGAGCTGGTCGAAGCCGGGCAGGCGGTCCAGGCGCGCGGCAACCTGCAGCGAGCCCAGGTGTTCAAGCTCGCGGATGATGCGCAGCGGGTCGTTGCCGCTCATGAACAGCGACGGTGCTGGCACGAAGCCGATCTGCCACGCCTCGGGGGTGTCATCGACCTTGGCGGCGGCGACCGGCGCCGCTGCGGCGGCCTGGCCGGACAGCACCGCTTCCAGGCGCGCCTTGACCTCGGCAACCGCCTGCGGATCGGCTGCCTGGCCGTGCTCGGCTTCACGCAGCAGGGCGCGCAGCACGTCCACCGAGGCCAGCATCGCGTCCACCGCGGCCGGCTCCAGCGCGCGCTTGCCGGCGCGCAGTTCGTCCAGCAGCGTTTCCAGCACGTGGGTCAGCGCGGCGATCGCATCGAAGCCGAACGTGCCGGCGCCGCCCTTGATCGAGTGCGCGGCGCGGAACACCGAGTTGATGATCTCCGGGTCCTGCTGGCCCGATTCGAGCGCCAGCAGGCCAGCTTCCATCGCATCCAGCCCCTCGCGGCTTTCTTCGAAGAAGGTGGCGTGGAAACGTTGCAGATCCATGCTCATGGTGCGGGGTGTCCGGTTGCGAGGGGAGGGAAAGGTGAAGCGGGATCAGCCCAGGACTTTCTGGACGGTGGCCACCAGCTGTTCCGGATTGAACGGCTTGACCAGCCAACCGGTGGCACCGGCGGCCTTGCCTTCGGACTTCTTGTCCGCAGCCGATTCGGTGGTCAGCATCAGCATCGGCGTGAACTTGTATTCGGCCAGCTGGCGCAGCTCACGGATCAGCGAGATGCCATCCATGTTCGGCATGTTGACGTCGGTGACCACCGCGTTGAAGCGTTGGCCCTTGGCACGACCGAGGGCGACCGCGCCGTCTTCGGCTTCCTCGACGGAAAAGCCGGCCGAGGTGAGGGCGAAAGAGACCATCTGGCGCATCGACGCCGAATCGTCCACCACCAAGATACGTGCGCTCATGCAGCGTTCTCCACAGATTTCAGGTTGTCATGGGGTGCATCCAGGCCGAGGGCCTGGGTGACGCCGAGCAGTCGCGCGGCATCACGGAAGGTTGCGGTGCAACCGTAGAATCCGGTGGGATGCCCGGCCTTGCGGCGGGCCTCGACGAATGCGCACAGCACCTGCACCGAGGCGGTATGGATACGGCCGATCTGGCTGGCATCCAGCGTCAGATCGCCGGCCTGATCCACCAGGGGGGCCAAACGTGTTTTCAGCTCGGTGCTGGTCTCGATACCGAGATCATCACCCAGGGCCACAGTGCTCATCATTGCTCCGGACAAACGGTTCCGAGAGAGATAACGGCCCGAACCCACAAAGCTTTAGGGGCGGCGTGGGCGATCGCGTGGGTGCCGGTCAGTTCAGCAACTGGGTCGCGTCCAGCAGGATCATCGGCTGGGCGCCGCACCGGGCCACGCCGCGGAACAGGTCGTTGGAGATCTGGCAGATGCGGGCGGTATCGGGGGGCTCGATCTGGGAATCGGTGAGATTGGCGACATCCTCCACGGCCGATACGCGCAGGCCCATGGTCTCGCCGTTCTCCTCCAGCACCACGATGCGGGTGTTGGCGTCATTGCCGGCCGCACTGCTGCCCAGGTGGAGGCCCAGGTCCATTACCGGCACGACCTGGCCACGCAGGTTCATGATGCCCAGCATCGCCGGGGAGGTGCCGCGCAGGGGCAGCAGAGGCACGGGCAGGACCACCTCTTGGACCTTGAGCAGTTCGAGCGCGTAGGCCTGGGCGCCGCAGCGCAGGCGCAGCCAGCGCGAGGTGCGCTCGCTGGCGCGGCGGTTCTCGCGCGGGCTGGAGGCCGGGTCGCGTGCCTGGCGCTGCAACTCTTCCCAGCTGCCGGGCCGGCTCTGTGCCAATGAGGGCGTGCCGGCGCGGGCACTGGTCGCCGCCGGCATGGGCGGCATCGAGGGCATCTGCCGGGCAATCGGTGCGCGGGCGGCTGGCGCGGCGGCGGGCGGTGCGGACTCGGGCGCCGGCACCTGCCCCGGCGCCAGGGCCGGGGCGGGGGGCGCGACAGGCGCGGGCAATTCGGCCGGCGTGCTGGCGCCTGCGGGCATGGGATCGGTTTCGTAGACGACCTCGGGCGGCAGGTCGTCCCAGCTGGGGCGCGCTTCTTCGTCGGGCGCGGGCATCGCGCCGCTGAGCAGCGGATCGTTGCGCAGTTCGTCGAGCAGGTCGTCGAATCCCAGTGCCGGCGCGCTGATGGCAAGCGAGGCTGTCTCGGCGTCCAGTGCAACGCCCGCCGTGGGCAGCGTCATGGCGCCGCTCAGCAGCGGATCGTCGCGAAGCTCATTGAGCAGGTCACGGAAGCCTGGCGGGACAACCGGGTCGTCTGCCGCCGGCGCTGTACCAGCGGCGGTCTGTTCGTCGGTGGCCGGCGCCGCGTCGGCGCTGGCCGTTTCGACAGTCGCAGGTGCAGCGTCGAGGCCGCCGGTCGCTTCGACGGTGTCGGCCGTCGCGACGGCCACCGGTGACGCTGCCGGCGGCGGCATCGCGTCGCCAAGCAGCTGCTCCAGGTAATCGTCGAGCACGCCGGTGGTGTTCATGCCGCGCGCTCCATCTGCTGTGCATCGTCGGCCAGGATCCATTCCAGCGCGCGGCGATACGCGGCCAGGCCACGGCCGGGGTAATCCTCCGATTGCGGCGGCACGGTCAGGCTGGCGGCATTGCAGATGCGGGTATCGATCGGAATCGCGTCTTCCCAGACGCGATGGCCATGCTTGTCCTGCATCAGCTTGACGGTCTCGTTGCCGGCGCGGGTGCGGCGGTCGAACAGGGTCGGCAGGATCGACATCGGCAGCGCGCGGCGGCGCGAGCGCTCGACCATCTCGCCGGTGCGGACCATGCCATCCAGGCCATGCAGGGCGAGTGGCTCGGCCTGGGTCGGGATGATCAGGCGGTCGGCCGCGGCCAGTGCGTTGATCATCAACAGCCCCAGGGTGGGCGCGCAGTCCAGCAGGATGTAGTCATGCTGGCCCTGGTGACGGCCGAGCGCGTTCTGCAGGGCCAGGCCGAGGCCCGGCTGGTTGGCGCTGCGCCGTTCCAGCGTGGCCAGTGCCGCCTGTGCGCAGACGTAGTCCAGGCCCGGGATGTCGCTGTGGCGGGCGAGGGTGGGCAGCTCGGCCGGCGGCGTGGCGAACAGCTCCAGCACACCCTGCGGCGGCGGATCCAACGGCACGCCGAAGGCGCGGGTCAGCGAGGAATGCGGATCCAGATCGATCAACAGCACGCGGTGGCCCTGCGTGGCCAGGCCGCGGCCGAGTGCGAGCGTCGTGGTGGTCTTGCCCACGCCGCCTTTCTGATTGGCAACAGCCCAGATACGCATGCGGTTCACTCCTTCATTGCGGGCGGAACGGCGGCGCCAACGCGGCTGCCGGCCGGCACCGGTGGCAACTGCACCGGTGCGATGGGGGTAATGGGGGTAACGGGGCTGCCGGCGCTGGGCGCCTTGGCGGCATCGGTGGCGTCGGCGTCGGCGCTGAGGCGGTCGGTGATCGGGTCGATGCTCTGCGCCGTGTCGGCCAGGATGATCACCATCACCCGCCGGTTGCGGTTGCGGCCTTCGGCGCTGGCATTGTCTTCGCGCGGGCGGAACTGGCCGTAGCCGACCATCGCCAGGCGTGCCGGCTGCAGGCCCTGGTCGGCGAACAGGTGCACCACGCTTGCCGCGCGTCCGGCCGAGAGCTCCCAGTTGGAGGGGAACAGCGAGGTGGCGATCGGGATGTTGTCGGTATGGCCTTCCACGCGTACGCCGTTGGGCGCGTCACGCAGCACTTCGGCCAGCTTGGAGAGGGTGTCGCGCGCGTGAACATCCAGCGTGGCCGAGCCGGTCGGGAACAGGATGTCGCTGTTGATCTCCACCTCGATCCACAACTCGGTGCGGCGCACGGTGATCATGCCGCGTTCGATCAGCGGTGCCAGGGTGGCGGTGAGCTTGTCGGCGATGCCGTTGAGCTGGCGCTCGGCACGCTGCAGCTGTTCCTGGTTGCGGATCGAGACCGGCATGCGCATCTGCGAGGCCATCGCCGGCAGCAGGGTCGGGTCGTTGCTCGGTGCCGGTGCGGAGGGGCCGATCCGGTTTCCGGCCTTGATCACCGAGGGGCTGTCCCAGCCACCGCCCTGGACCTGCTGGTTGCCGACCTGCACCGGGTTGATCGTGCGCGGCGCGCCACCGAAGGCGGTGGTCAACGCGTCTGCCATGATCCGGTACTTGCCTTCGTTGAGCGAGGAGATGGCGTACATCACCACGAAGAAGGCGAGCAGCAGCGTCATGAGGTCGGCGTAGGGAATCGCCCAGGCCTCATGGTTGGCGTGCTCTTCGTGGTGCCTGCGGCGGGCCATGTCAGTGCAGGAACCCGGACAGGTTGGTTTCGATGTTGCGCGGGTTCTCGCCCTGGGCGATGGAGATCAGCCCTTCGATGATCATCTCGCGGTCGCGGCTGTTGTGATGGATCACGCTCTTGAGCTTGGCCGAAACCGGCAGGAACAGCAGGTTGGCCGAGGCGATGCCGTAGATGGTGGCGGTGAACGCCGCGGCGATGCCATGCCCGAGCTTGCTCGGGTCGGCCAGGTTCTTCATCACCGCGATCAGGCCGAGCACGGCGCCGATGATGCCCAGGGTCGGGGCGTAGATGCCCATGCCCTCGAACACCTTGGAGGCGGCCAGGTCCTGGCTTTCCTGGCTGCTCAGTTCAATCTCCATCATGTGCCGGATGGTCTCTGGCTCGACGCCGTCCACCAGCAGCTGCAGGCCTTTGCGCAGGAACGGATCGTCCTGCGCATCCACCTGCGCTTCCAGGCCGAGCAGGCCCTGGCGGCGGGCGATGTTGCTCCATTCCACGATCTGCTGGATCAACTGGCGACGGTCACTGCTCGGCGGCCGGATCACCCAGCGCACGATCTTGAACGCATGCTTGAAGACTGCCGGCGAGGTGTGCAGCAGGATCGCGGCGATGGTGCCGACGATGACGATCACGAAGGCGGCCGGCGACCAGAGCGACGCCAGACCGGCTCCCTTGAGGATGCTGCCGCCGACCAGCGAGGCCAACGCGAGGAATAGTCCAATGAGGCTGAGTCTGTCCATGGGTCCGTTATCGGCTTGTATGAATGGGACTTGAGACGCCGAAGGAATCCAGTGATGCGGCGGTCACACTTTCACGCGGTCAATCGTGGTGGGTGCGCAGTCCATCCACGTCCAGGATCAGCGCCATCCGGCCATCGCCGATCAGGGTGGCACCGGCATAGCCGCGCAGGCCACGCAGCGCCTTGGGCAGGGGTTTAATCACCACTTCCTCGCGGCCGCGCACCTGATCGACCACCAGGCCGAAGCGGGCTTCGCCGGCCTGCAGCACCACGATGGTCAGCAGCGAGGAGGGCATCGGCTCCACATCCAGCCAGTGGCGCAGATCGACCAGGGCCAGCGTGTGCGACTTGCGGTCCAGCACGGCGCGGCCATCGAACCAGCCCAGCGAGCTGTTGGGCGCATGCAGCACCTCCATCACGCGGGCCAGGGGCAGGGCGTAGACGTCTTCGCCGGCCTGCACCAGCAGGGTCGGCAGGATCGCCAGGGTGAGCGGCACGCGGATCATGAAGCGGCTGCCACGACCCAGTTCGGACTGGATCTGGATCTGGCCGCTCAGCTCGCGGATGCGCGACTGGACCACGTCCATGCCCACGCCGCGGCCGGAGATGTCGGTGACCTGCTGTTTGGTCGAAAAGCCGGGCAGGAACACCAGGTGCAGGCATTCTTCGCTGCTCAGGCGAGCCGCCGCTTCCGGATCGATCAAGCCTTTCTCACGCGCCTTCTGGCGCAGGCGTTCGGGATCGATGCCGGCACCGTCGTCCTGCACCTCGATGCTGACGTAGTCGCCTTCCTGCTGGGCCGACAGGCGCACGTGGCCGCTGCGCGGCTTGCCCTGGGCTTCACGCAGCTCCGGCATTTCCACGCCGTGGTCGATCGCGTTGCGGACCAGATGCACCAGCGGATCGGCCAGTGCTTCGACCAGGTTGCGGTCCAGTTCGGTTTCGGCGCCGATCAGTTCCAGCTCGACTTCCTTTTTCAGCGAGCGTGCGACATCGCGGGCCACCTTGGGGAAGCGCGAGAACACCTTGCCGACCGGCTGCATGCGGGTGCGCATGACCGCCGACTGCAGGCGCGCGGTGGCGATGTCCAGCGTGGACACCGCGCGGTCGAGTTCTTCATCGTGCAGGCGCGCACGCAGAGTCTTGAGGCGGTTGCGCGAGAGCACCAGCTCGCCGATCAGATTGACGATCGCATCCAGGCGCTTGGTATCCACGCGCACGGTGTGTTCGGCTTCGGCGACCGGTTTGGCCGGGGCCGGCTTGGCGTTAGGCGCCGCCGGGGCGGCCACGGCGCGCGGGGGCGCGGCAGGCACGGGCGCAGCGGCAATGGCCTTGGCACCTGGAACGGCGCCGCCATGCAGCTGGTCAAGCAGGGCTTCGAACTCGTCTTCGCCAATCAGGCCGTCGTCCTTCTTCGACACGGCCACGGCGGTCGGCGCGGCGCCGCCATGCAACTGGTCGAGCAGTGCTTCGAACTCATCATCGGTGATCAGCTCGCCACCGCCGCTGCCGGCGCTGGCGGCAGCCGCGGGCGTCGGGGTGGCCGGACCGTTGACGTCGAACTGGGCGATCAGTTCCGGCGGGGCATAGCCCGGCTCGGTTCCGGCCGAGACCGAATCCAGCATCGACTGCAGGTAGTCCAGCGACTGCTGGGCCGCATCGAAGTGGTGCGCCTGCAGCGTGGCCTGGCCCGAACGCGCCATGCCGAGGGTTTCCTCGGCCGCGTGGCACAGTTCGACCATCGCCTGGATGCCGAGGAAGCCGGCACCGCCCTTGAGCGTGTGGAAGCCGCGGAACACGGCGTTGAGCTGGTCCGCGTCCTGGGGCGCCTGCTCCAGCGACACCAGCTGTTCGCCGAGGCGGTCCAGGATTTCCTGGGCCTCGAGGATGAAGTCGGCAGCGATATCGTCTGGAACAGCACTCATGATCGTTACAGTCCCAGGTCCGAGAGCAGGTCGTCGGCGTCGTTCTGTGACACCGCATGGCGATCCAGGCCGTTCACGGCCGGGCCGGCCAGGCCGTTGTTGTCGCGCTTCTTCTCGTCTTCCTGTGGCGGCAGACCGAGCGCACCGAAACCTTCATGCACGCGGCGCACGATCCCCACCACGCGGCGGATGATCTGGCCGGTGAGGTCCTGGTAGCTCTGCGTCAGCGCGATTTCGGTGAGGTTGTGGCGGATCCGGTCGAGCTGCTGGCCCTGGTCGGGCGTCAACCCGTTGGCGCGCAGCTGTTCGGTGAGCGAGCGACACTCCTCGGCCAGGTCCAGCGTGCGGTGGGTGGCCTGTTCGGTCATCGCCACCACGTGGTCCAGGCGCGCGCAGGCGTCATCCAGTTCGCCGGCTTCGCTGGGCAGGCTGGGCAGCTCGCCCAGAGCCTGGCCGAGTTCGCGGGCCAGGCGGTTCAGGCCGGCCATCATCGGCTGCGTGCGCAGCGCGGCGAGGGCGTCGATTTCCCGGCGCCAGCCGGCTTCGTCGCCACTTTCCAGCGCGGCCAAGGCATCCTGCAGGCGCTGCACCAGCGCGGATTTGTCGCTCAGGGTCTCCATCAGGCGCTCGCTGCCAGGCGTTCGAAGATCTTGCCGAGCTTTTCTTCCAGGGTCTGTGCGGTGAAGGGCTTGATGATGTAGCCGTTCACGCCGGCCTGGGCCGCTTCGATGATCTGCTCGCGCTTGGCTTCGGCGGTCACCATCAGCACCGGCAGGGTCTTGAGCTTGGCATCGGCACGCACGGCCTTGAGCAGGTCGATGCCGGTCATCACCGGCATGTTCCAGTCGGTGACCACGAAATCGAACGGCTGGCTCTGCAACATCGCCAGCGCGGCATGCCCGTCCTCGGCTTCGGCCGTATTGGTGAAGCCCAGATCGCCCAGCAGGTTCTTGACGATACGACGCATGGTCGAGAAGTCGTCGACGATCAGGATACGCATGTTCTTGTTCAAAGCACTTTCCTCGATTTCAATGGTTCTCGAGGCCGGCGTCTGCCGCCTCGAAGATCTTCAGCCGGCCCCGCAGGCGCAGCACGGCCTGGCCATGGATCTGGCACACGCGCGATTCGCTGACACCCAGTACGGCGCCGATCTCTTTCAGGTTCAGTTCCTGCTCGTAGTACAGCGACAGGACCAGCTGTTCGCGCTCGGGCAGCAGGCCGATCGCGTTGCCCAGCTCGCGCCCGAACTCGCCGCGTTCCAGCACCTGCTGCGGGGTCGGGCCACCCTGGGCGACGGTGTCCAGCTCGCCCTGGTCTTCGATCCGCGATTCCAGGCTCAGCACCTGGCCGCGCGAGGCGTCTTCCATCAGCCGCAGGTAATCCGGCAGCGGCATGTCCATCGCGGCCGCCACTTCGGTGGCGCTGGCGGCGCGGCCGGTGCTCTGCTCGAGGCGACGGATGGTGGCGGCGGCATCCCGGGCACGGCGATGCACCGAGCGCGGCACCCAGTCGCCCCGGCGGATCTCGTCGATCATCGAGCCGCGGATACGGATCGAGGCGTAGGTCTCGAACGAGGCGCCCTGGTCGGCGTCGTAGCTGCGCGAGGCCTCGATCAGGCCCATCATGCCGGCCTGGATCAGGTCGTCCACTTCCACGCTCGCCGGCAGGCGCGCGGCAAGATGGTGGGCGATCCGCCGGACCAGGTCCGAGTGCTGGGCAATGCACTCGTTGGCCGCGGTCCGCTGGACCTCTTTGTATTGTGCTGCGCCCTTCATACCGTCACCCCGCGTTGCTTGAGGATGCGTTCCAGGAAGAACTCGACCCCGCCACGCGGCTCGGTCGGGGCCTGCCAGCGGGCGGTGCGGCGCGCGATTTCGGTCAGCGCCAGGGCGGCCGGGCTGGAGGGGTAGGCCTTCACCACCGGCTGCTGGCGCTGCACCGACAGGCGCAGCCAGTCATCCTGCGGCACGCAGCCCAGGTAGTTCAGCGAGACATCGGCGAGGAACTTCTCGCACACGCGGGATAGCTTCTCGTACAGCACGCGGCCTTCGTTCGGGTCGCGGACCATGTTGGCCACCACCTGGATCCGGTCCACGCCGCGCTCGCGCGAGAGCACCTTGATCAGGGCGTAGGCATCGGTGATCGAGGCCGGCTCGTCGCAGACCACCACCACGGTGTCCTGCGCGGCCTGGCAGAAGGTGAGCACGCCATCAGTGATGCCGGCGGCGGTGTCCACGATCATGATGTCCAGCTCGCGCTCGAGCTCGGAGAACACATTGACCAGGCCGACGTGTTCGGCCGGCTGCAGTTCGGCCATGTGGCGGCGGCCGGAGGCGGCCGGGACCACCAGCACGCCACCGGGGCCTTCCATGATCACTTCTTCCAGCGTGCAGCGCCCGGCGACCAGGTCGGCCAGGGTCACCTTCGGCTGCAGGCCCAGGATCACGTCGATGTTGGCCAGGCCGAGGTCGGCGTCCAGCAGCAGCGTGCGTTTGCCCATGTCTGCCAGCGCCACGGCCAGATTGGCCGAAACGTTCGTTTTGCCCACGCCGCCCTTGCCGCCGGTGACGGCGATGGTGCGGACCGGGCCCAGCGGCTGGCTTCGGGTAGCCGACAACGGGAAGGTCTTGGTCAGCTTGGCGTACTCACGCGACGGCATGGTTCAACTCCGGGTTGCAGGGCATATCGGCCGCGCGGCGCAAATCTTCAAGGCGAAGTACAAGATTGGCCGCACTGGCACGGTGCAGGTCTTCAGGAACGTCCTGGCCATCGGTGACCCAGGTGATCGGCAGGCGGTGGTCCACGGCCACCGACAGGACGCTGCCGAAGCGGCCGGTCTCGTCGAGCTTGCTCAGCACCACGCCCTGCGGGTTGGCGGCGCTGAAGCGGCGGACCACCTCGTCCATGTCGCCGAAGCTGGTGTTGGCCGGCAGCACCAGCAGGGTGCGGATCTGCTGGGCCGCGCGCAGCCACTGCAGCTGGGCGGCCAGGGCGCGGTCACGCGGGCCCAGGCCCGCGGTGTCGATCAGGACCAGCTTGTAGTCCTTCAGGCGCTCCAGCAGTTGGTTCAGATCGCTGCCGCTGCTGGCTTCATGGACCGCGATGCCGAGCTGCCGGCCGAAGCCGTACAGCTGCTCGCGGGCGCCAATGCGGCCGGTATCAGTGGTGACCAGGGCGACATCGCGGGCCGCATGCGCCTCGGCGAAGCGCGAGGCCAGCTTGGCGATGGTGGTGGTCTTGCCGGCGCCGGTGGGGCCGACCAGGGCGATCACGCCGCCGGCTTCGAGCGGGTCGACCGGGGCGATCGGCAGCTTTTTGGAGAGCAGGCCGAGCATCAGCCCGCGGCCACGGTGGGCTTCGGTGTCCAGCGGAATCTGCATGGCCACGTCGCGGCTGATGCCGGCATCGAAGCCGTACTCGTCCATCAGGTCCAGTGCGGCAGCGCGGACCGGCGAGCCGCGCAGGCGCTCGTCGGTGAAGCGGTTCATCTCGCGCTCGATGACATGGCGCATGCCGGCCACTTCGTGACGCAGCTGGCGGATCTCTTCGTCATCACGCTGCACCACCACCAGTTCGGCGGCCGGCTGGGGCTGGGCCTGCGCCGGTTCGGCGACAACGGCGGGCGCCGGGTTTTCGGTACGGGCTTGGGCGACCGTGTCCGGCGCTGCCACGACGCTCTCGGCCGCGGGCAGGGCCGGCGGCACGGTGACGCTGACCGGCAGCGGCGGCATCGCCACGGCGGCGGCCGGCACGTGCATCTGGAAGTGCGGTTCGTCGTCCATCGGCGGGTCGATGACGAAGCGCGCGCGGTTGATCGGCGGGTTCACGGCCGCCACGCTGGGCTCGGCGACAGGCGGCTCAGGCTGCAGCAGCGCTGGCGACGCGGCCGCGGCCTGCTCGACATTGAACGGCGCGAAGATCTGCTCCGGCAGCGACGGTTCGTTGACGGCCGGGCCGACGCTGGCACGGGCCAGGGTGGCGGCGAAGCCACTGCTGCCAGGCGGCGGCACGATCTCGTTGGCGGTATCCAGGGTGCGACCGGTGGCGCCGACGGCGGCGCGGGCCAGCGCGGCGACGGCCGAGGTGGTCGCGGCCACCGGCTCGGGCGCGGCGACCGGGGCCCTGCGGCGGGTCACGGCGGCGATCACGGCATCGGCGGCGCTGCGCGGGCGCGGCACCGGCGGTGGGGCCACGTCCTTGCGGGCCGCTTCCAGCGCACGCTGCACGGCGCTTTCGTCATAGTTGGCCGCCGCCACGATTTCGACACCTTCCTCGATCCGGCGGTTGGACAGGATCACTGCGTCCGGTCCGTGTTCCTTGCGCACCAGGTTCATGGCCGAGCGCATATCGGAGGCGACGAAGCGTTTGATTTTCATGCTGTGGTACCGGGACTGGGGCGGCGGAGTCGTGGAAGGGAAACGCTGGTTGTCGGTGGTCTGCACGGTCAGGGAGTCCCTTTATTTCCTGCTGCGGTGAAATCGAATGAGGTGTCTGTTTTCTGTCGCGGTACCGTCGGGCGTCCGGCTCAACTGATCGTGCCGACCAGCTTCAACCGTTTGTCCTCGGGCACCTCGCTGTAGGCGAGTACGGACAGCGAGGGGACGCTGTGGCGTACCAGCCGTGCCAGCGCCGCACGTACCGGGCCAGGCACCAGCACGACCGCGGGCTCGTTCTTCGCTTCCTGCTTGCCGACACATTCGGCCAGGCTTTGATGCAGTCGCTCGGCGAGTCCGGGTTCCAGCGCGGCGCCGTTGCCCTGCGTGGACTCCTGCAAGACCCGTTCCAGTTGCGGGTTGAGGGTGAACACCGGCAGCTCCGGCGACATCCCGGCGATCTCCTGCACGATGAAACGGCCCAGCGCGTTGCGCACGGCAGCGGTGAGCACGGCCGGGTCCTGGCTGGTCGGCGCGCTTTCCACCAGCGATTCGACGATCTTGCGCAGCTGGCGGATCGGGATGCGCTCGATCAGCAGGTTCTGCAATACCCGCACCACGGCCGACAGCGGCAGCGACTTGGGCGTCAGATCTTCGACGAGCTTGGGGGCGCTCTTGGCCAGGTTGGCCAGCAGCTGCTGCACTTCCTCGTGGCCGAGCAGCTCCGGGGCGTGCTCCCGAATCAGGTGCGACAGATGGGTGGCGACCACGGTGGCCGGGTCGACCACGGTGTAGCCCATCGATTCGGCATTGGCGCGCTGGTGCGGCTGGATCCAGGTGGCATCCAGGCCGAAGGCGGGGTCCTTGCCGGCAATGCCTTCCAGCGTGCCCAGCGCACTGCCCGGGTCCAGCGCGAGTTCGCGGTCGGGATGGATCTCCGCGGTGGCCACCGGCACCCCGTGGATCAGCAGGCGATACGCGGTCGCCGGCAGTTCCAGGTTGTCGCGGATATGCACCGAGGGAATCAGGAAGCCGATGTCGTGGGTGAGCTTGCGGCGCACGCCCTTGATCCGGGCCATCAGCTCGCCGCCCTGGTTCTTGTCCACCAGCGGGATCAGCCGGTAGCCGACTTCCAGGCCGAGCGGATCGACCGGGCGCAGTTCGTCCCAGGTCAGCTCGGCGGTGGGCGAGGGCGCTGCACCGGGCAGGCCGAGGGTGTCGGGGCGGTTGGCGGCTGGGGAATCAGCCGCCGCGCCCTGGGCGGTGCTCTTCTTCCACGCCTTCCAGGCGATGAAGCCTAGGATCGCGGCCAGCGTCAAGAAGGCGACGTTGGGCATGCCCGGGACCAGGCCGACGACTGCAAGGATCGCTGCGGCGATGGTCAGTGCGCGGTACTGGCCGAATACCTGGCCCATCATGGCCTGGGCCATGTCCTGCGAGCGCGAGGCGCGGGTGACCAGCATGGCCACCGCCGAGGACACCAGCAGGGCCGGCAGCTGGGCCACCAGGCCGTCACCGATGGAGAGCAGGGTGTAGGTCGCGGCGGCATCGCCGAAGGGCATGCCATGCTGCAGCACGCCGACCGCCAGGCCGCCGACCAGGTTGATGAACAGGATCAGGATGCCAGCGATCGCGTCGCCGCGGATGAACTTGCTGGCACCGTCCATTGCGCCGTAGAAGTCGGCTTCCTCGCGGACCTCCTCGCGGCGGGCCTTGGCCTCTTCACGCGTCAGCAAACCGGCGTTGAGATCGGCGTCGATCGCCATCTGCTTGCCGGGCATGGCATCGAGGATGAAGCGTGCGGTCACTTCGGACACGCGGCCGGCGCCCTTGGTGATCACCACGAAGTTGATGATGGTCAGGATCGCGAACACCACGATGCCGACCGCGTAGTTGCCGCCGATGACGAACTCGCCGAACGAGGCGATCACCTTGCCGGCGGCCTCGTGGCCGTTCTGGCCGTGCAGCAGGATCACGCGGGTGGAGGCCACGTTCAGCGCCAGCCGCAGCATGGTGGTGATCAGCAGCACGATCGGGAAGATGGTGAAGTCCAGCGGGCGCTTCACATAGACCACCGCCAGCAGCACCATCAGCGAGATGGCGATGTTGAAGGTGAACAGCGCATCCAGCACGGGGGGCGCCAGCGGCACCACCACCATCGCCAGCAGGGCGAGCACGATCAGCGGGGCGCCCAGCCCGTGGCGGATCATGTCCAGCGCGCGGCGCGCGTTCATGCCGGCCGGCTGCGCGCTCATGGGCGGCCTCCCTTGCCGAATTCATCGATGTCGATGCAGGGCGCTGCCGGCATCGGGCCGGTCTGCCAGCCGCGCAGCTGGTAGACATAGGAGAGCACCTGGGCCACGGCCGAATACAGTCTCACGGGAATTTCCTTTCCAAGTTGACCTTCCCGATACAAGGCGCGTGCCAAAGGCGGGGCGGAGACGATGGCGACCTTGTTGCCATCGGCCACCTCACGGATGCGCAGGGCGGTTTCATCCACGCCCAGGGCCACCACGGTGGGCGCCCCCATCTTTCCGCCTTCATACTTCAGGGCGACCGCGTAATGGGTGGGATTGACCACCACGACATCGGCGGTGGGCACCGCTTCCATCATCCGGCGGTTGGACATCTGCTGCTGCAGCTGGCGGATGCGGCCCTTGACCTCCGGGCTGCCCTCGCTCTCCTTCATTTCCCGGCGCAGCTCTTCACGGGTCATCTTCAATTTGCGCATCCAGTTCCAGCGCTGGTACGGGGCATCGATGGCGGCCAGCAGCATCATTGCGCCGCCGGTGGCGAGCATGAGCTTCAGGGTGAAGCCCAGGCCGTGGATCATCGCGGCCTCCAGTGGCTGGTTGAGCAGGTCGCGCAGCGGGCGGATGCCGTGCCACACCACCAGCCCGGCGGCGGTGCCGACAAAGGCGATGCGCAGCAGGGACTTGGTGAACTCGGCAATCGCTTCCGGGCCATACAGGCGCTTTATGCCGGCCATCGGGCTGAGCCGCTTGAAATCGGGCATCAGCGATTTGTTCGACCAGCGCAGCCCGCCCATCGCCACCGGCGACAGGAAGCAGGCCAGCAGACAGATCACGAGCAGCGGCCACATGGCCACCAGCAAGCGCAGCATCAATTCGCCGAAGTGCCCGAACAACGCCTGGGGATGCAGGCGCAGCCCCGGCTCGGGGCTCAGCGCGACCTGCATCCAAGTCTTGGCGTTGCGGGCGATGGTGCCGGAGAAGGCCATCAGCGCCAGCACACCGGCACCGAACACAGCCGCCGTCGCCAGCTCACGCGAACGCGGGATGTTGCCCTGTTCCTGGGCATCGCGCAGGCGTTTTTCGGTAGGTTGCTCGGTCTTTTCGCCGGCTTGTTCGTTCTCGGACATGGGCTGCACGACACGGGGGATTACCCGGGGTCGTGCAAGAACCGTTCCGTGACGTCAGATCGAGCCGCTGCGCGCGTGCGACACCTGCACCTGTCCGGACGGCGTCGCGGTGGCGATGGCCTCCTTCAAGGGCACCTCACCCACGCCCAGGGCCCGTTCGACCACCAGCTCGGTGCCTTGACCGTGCAACAGCGCCTGCAGCCGTCCGAACTCGCCGCACCACAGGGTTTCGATGTCGCGGTCGCGACTGCGGTCGCGGTCGGCCGCCAGCGCCACGGCCCGAACCTGCAGACGCCCACCGTCGGCCTGGCCGCCCACTTCAACGCCATAGCCGGGGGTGGCGGCTTTCTTGAGCACCACCGCGCCGCTGTCCTGCCATGCGGTGGCCATGCCTTCGCGCACCTCATAGCCGAGGCTGGCCAGACCGTCGAGTACGGCCTGGCGCCGGGAAACTGCCGCCAGCGCCTGCTGGTGGCTGGCCAGGGCGGTGTCGCACTGCTGGGCCAGCGCGGTCAGCAGCGGCAGCGCGGTGTCGGTACTGCACGCGCCCACCTGGGCCAGCAACGGCGCATGGTCAACCGGGTCCAGTGCCGCCAGCCTGCTGGCCACATCCTGCAGCCGCTCCAGCTGCACGCGGCGCTGGGCGAACGCGGCCGAGGCGGCGGCCAGTTCCAGAACCAGGCTGTCCAGCAGCAGGTTGCGCCGCTGCGGAGCGGTTTCCTGCTCGGCGTGGTGCAGCGCCTCCAGGTAGGGCGCGGCGACTGCCGGGCCTTGCAGTACCTGCAGTTCGGCGATGTAGCGGTCCACGCGCAGCAGGCGCGCCTCGCGTCCGGGGTCGGCGGGCTGCCCGGCGGCCCAGTCGGCCAGCGTGGGGGTGGGCGCCGAGGTCTGCAATGCAGTGGCCAACGCGCGCTGGTCCTCGCTCAGTGTTGCCTGCTCCTCCGGGGGCGAAAGGAGGGCGAAGGCACGGGCCAGCACCGCCTCCGCGTCAGCACCGGGATGACCGTCGGCCAGTGCCCGTAGCGCCTGCAGCAGGCCCGCCTCTGCATCGACGGGTCGATCCTGCAGCGTTTTGAGCACGGCCGCCGCGTTGTCGCGCTGCCGCCGCTGCTGCTGGCGGCCTGCCGCAGCGCGGTCCACGGCGCGCGCCTCGCGGTCGCGGGTGTCGGCCTGCAGGAAGGCGATTTCGGCCTCGATCAGTCGCGCATACCGCGTGTTGTCGCTGTCTGCCACCAGCGCCTGCAGCGCCTGGCGGCGTGCCATGACGGCGGCCACGGCCGATGCATCGCGCTCGCCGATCCGCTCGCACTGGGCCTGCCAGCGCGCAACCGCCTGGTCCAGCCGGTGCAGCATCGCTTCTCGCAGGGCCAGCAGTTCTTCGGCAGTCACGATACGGACGACTTTGGGACCACTCATGGCAGGGTTTCCGGTTGCGCGGGGACAGGCGGGGGCGGCACCGGGGCGGGGGCCATGGCTGCCTCGATGGCAACGCGCAGGCGTGCCCGTTCGGCCTCGCCGTCGTGGTACCAGGCATGCGAGGACACCCGGTGGATGCCGCCGATGGCGCGACGCAGGACCGAGGGTCGCCAGATTTCCCGGGCGCGGGCATGCGCCAGCAGCGGGTGGCTGGGCGCGTCGCACTCGATGCCGATGGCGAAGTTGCCGGTGTCGGGGTGTTCGATGGCGAAGTCCAGCCCGAATGCATCGCCTTCGCTGGCGGCGGCCGCATTCCATCCCAGCGACTGCAGGTAGGCACCGACGATCTGCGTGAACCCGTCGGCGGGCGCCGCGTGGGTGCGGTTGGCCACGCTGCGGTCGGTCTGCAGGCGATCCAACAGCCGTGCGCTGCCGTCGAACTCGCCGGCACACAGGGCCCGGGCGTACTCCAGGTAACCCTGCAGGTAGTCGCGCGGGCTGGCCGGGGCACGCTGGGTGTTGAACAGGTCGGAGATGTCGGCGATCGGCATGGAGGTGATCATCACCACCCGTTGCCGGGCGCGGGTGACGGCCACGTTGAGGCGGCGCTCGCCGCCGGTCTGGCCGAGCACGCCGAAGTTGCGCCGGAAGGTGCCCTGCGCGTTGCGGCCGAAGGTGGAGGAAAACACGATGATGTCGCGCTCGTCGCCCTGCACGTTCTCCACGTTCTTGACGAAGACCGCCATGTCCTCGCCGTCTTCGCTGCGCTCGCGTTCCTCGGCGAATGCGGCGCGGAAGGCGGCATCCTGCCCGGCGCGCTGCTCCAGGTGTTCCTCGATCAACTCGGCCTGCTTGCGGTTGAAGGTGACCACGCCCACCGAGGGGCGCATGGCATAGGGCTGTTGCCACACCTGGGCCAGGTACTCCACCACCCGCGCCGCCTCGGCAGGGTTGCTCTGCTGCTGGTACACGCCGTCGACCTGGATCAGCTCCAGGGGCTTGATCCGCGCGATGCTGCTGCGCGGATGGCGTACCGGCACGTTGAGGCGGTTGCCGTAGAAGGCCGCATTGGAGAAGCCGATCAGTTCGCGGTACGCCGAGCGGTAGTGGATCTGCAGCGTGGTGCTGGGCAGGGCATTGCGGGCCAGCTGCAGCAGGTCCGGGCAATCCTTGATTTCGCGCCGGTTCCAGGTTTCCTCGAAGGCGTCGCGCTGCTCGGCATCGACCTCGGCATCGGGCTCGTCGCCATCGAAGACCTCTGCTTCATCGCTTTCCACCCGGCTGGAGAAGAAGGCGGTGGGCGGCATCTGCTTCTCATCACCGCTGACGACCGTGACCCGGCCACGGAACAGCGTGGGCAGGGCGAACTCGACCGGCATCTGCGAGGCCTCGTCGTAGATCACCGTGTCGAACAGCCCCGCCTGCAGTGGCAGCACGCGGCTGGCCACGTCCGGGTTCATCAGCCAGACCGGGCGCAGGTGCATCAGGCCCAGTTCGCTGCCCAGCTCGATGAACTCGCGCAGGCGGCGCGAACGGCGCCCGGTCAGCCGGGTGACGTCTTCCCACTGCTTGCGGTTGCCTAACTGCTCCAGGTCGATGTGGGTGCCCAGCATCTGGCGGTTGAGCCGCCGCATCTGCTGGTCGGCAGCTGCCAGGCTGGCGACCTTGGCCTGGGTTTCATCCTGGCCGAACTGCAGCGCCGGGTTCGCCTGCTCCATGCGGTGCTTCCAGCCCAGCCGTGCTTCGCGATGCAACAGGCGGCGCACGGCCGGCTCCAGCGCGTCGCTGGAAAGAGTATCCAGCTGCGGTTGCAGCTGACGCAGCAGTGCCAGCAGCTCCAGGTCTGCACCCGACAGCTGCCCGGCGCGCCCGCGGAAGGCCTGGTAGGCAGCCAGATGGGGCAGGGCATCGTGCAGGTGCTGCAGCGCCTGGGCGTTGCTCTGGTTGTGGGCGATGGCGGTGGCCAATGCGTCCGCCAGCGCCTGCTCCAGCCAGTCTGCCAGCAGTGCGAGCTGCTGCGCGCTGGCATGGCGGGCGGCATGCCGGGCGAGCGAGGCATCCAGGTCCTGCAGCAGTGCGTCCAGGTGCGCGCGGTCGCCCGCCAGGGCCGCGTCGTCGGCCTGCTGGGGGCGGGGCGACTGCGCCAGCGCCTGGGCAAGTGCCTGCACATCCAGCAGTTGGCGCCCGCTGGCGCGTGCCATCGGGCCCAGCGCGATGCCGGTCTGTTGGCCAACCGGGTCCAGCGCCAGCTGCTGGTGCAGGCCGGCCAGTTCGGTGCGCAGCGGGCGCAGGCGCGCTTCCAGCGTCGCAGCGGCCAGCAGTGCTGCGGTGCCCGCTTCCCCCATCGCATGGGACTGCGCCTGCAGGACGCGGTTCACCCGTCGCCGGCGCAGCAGGTGAAGCGGGTTGATGCGCGCCAGCAGGCCGCGCGCGCCCAGCACGCGCGCGGCGTCGCGCTGCAGCTGCGCAAGCGTGCGCTCGTCGATGCCGGTGAGGGCCGGCGACAGCGTGCTGGAGAACGTGTCAAGGTCGAGCGCCGCCACGGCCTTCTCGATCTGCTGCAGCCGGTCCAGGGCGATGTCGCCCTGGCTTGGCTGCCCCGCGCGTGCGGTGCGGAACAGCGGCAGCCAGCGTGCCAGTCGGCTCCGTTGTGCGTCATCCAGGCCGAGCAGGGTCGCCACATGCGCCGACTTCCAGGCCTGGTGCGGCGCGGGATCGTCCAGCTCGAACGTGGCCGGGTGCGCCAGCAGGATCGCCTGCCGGTGCTGTTCGGCCGCAGTGAACGTCTGCAGGGCGGCAACGAATGCGGCGAGGGTGTCCGCGTCGGCCGCAAAGGGGCGCAGCTGCGCCAGCGGGCTGCCCTCGTAACGGGCCGGCAGCCACAACCGGATCAAGGGCGCGCAGGCTTCTTCGCGCTGCACCAGGGTGGGCAGGTCCAGTGCCAGCAGGCGTTGGCGCAGGGCGGGCAGGACCAGTGGGGGCGTGCCGGCGTCCAGCGCGATCAGTTCGCCGAGCAGGCGCCGGTAGCTCAGCCCGGTGGCGTCGTCGATCTGGTGCAGGCTGTGCTGGTGGCGATCCAGTTCGCCTTCCAGTGCCTCGATCCGCGCGGCCACCTGCTGGCGCTGCTGCTGCCAGGCCGTTTGCGTGGCGCCGGCGGTGAACAGGGCGTCGAGCTGCTCGCGGATGCTGCGGATGACCGGTTCGCGGTCGCGGTTGACGTCGTTGAGCATGACCACGCGCTGGCCCAGCCCTTCGGCGACCAGGCGCTTGTGCACCACTTCCAACGCCGCATGCTTCTGGCAGACGATCAGCAGGCTGCGTTGCCGTCCGATCGCGTCGGCCACCATGTTGACGATGGTCTGGCTCTTGCCGGTGCCAGGCGGGCCTTCGATCAACAAGCCCGGTCCCTGCCGTGCCTGCAGCACCGCCGCTTCCTGCGAGGGATCGCTGGCCACGGTGAAGTAGCGCTGCAGCTCCGGCGTGGCAGGCGGGGCAGTGCCGTCGGTGTCGGTCGGCGGTGCCAGCCGCAACGCGGTTTCAAGGCCGGTGCCGGACGGCGACAGAACCTTGAGCTGGCGCAGGTCTTCGCCGATGGCCTGGCCCATGAACGTGACATGGAAAAGCACCGCGGCGCAGTCCAGTTCGTCCTGGTAGGGCGCCACGTCCACGCTGCTCGAGGGCAGGCCGACCAGGCTGCGCGAGCGGATCGTGGCCAGCATCCCGAAGGCATCCATCACATCGGCGGCCCGGATCGCCGAGCGTCCCAGCAGTTCGTCGGCGGTGCTGCGCCAGCGCTTGCAGGTCTCGGCACCCAGCACGCTTTCAAGCGCAGGGTTGAGCCGTACTTCCTCGCGTTCGCCATCGAAGGCCAGCCCGACCTGGCCGCGCGTGCCCGGCTCCAGCAGCAGCGTGGCCGGCCACAGCAGCAGCGGAATGATGCGGGTGCGCGAGGTGCCGCGCGGATCGCGGCTGAGCAGGAACGGAAAACCCAGATACAGCCCATCGATGCCGGTGTCGCGCTTGTAAAGCGCGCTCTGCCGTGCCAGGGCCATCAGGCGGGGTTCCAGCAGCGGGTTGCGCTGGAACGATTCGGGGTCCAGCTGCACGGCGCGCGCGTTGCGCTGCAACAGGTGATCGAGCAGCGCGGCGGCGGGTCGCCGGGCGCTATCCACGTCGTGCATGTCCACGCGTGCGGTGGTCTTGCCGATGCTCATGCGCACCAGCGGGCCACGCATCACCGCGGTGACCACTTTCTTTTCGAAGAAGTCCAGGATCTGCGAGACGTACTGCTGCTTCTGCGGCTGCAGCCAGCGGCTGGCGGGCACGGCCAGCACCACCAGGGCGCGTGCCAGCGGCATGCGCCGTTCCAGCCGGAACTGCTCGGCCCAGCCATCCACCACGGGCAGGCCGGAGCGGGCGAAGCCCAGGATGCGCGCGTCCACGCTGCGATACAGCTCGGTACGCGGGTGCTGTAGCAGGGCCGCGGCTGCGTCGCTGTCGAAGGCGTCGAGACCGGCGCTGGCGGCGAGTGTGGCCGCCTCGGCAAGGATGGCCTCGGCACTGCGGAACTGGCCGATTTCCGCGCTCAGCAACACGATCAGGTCTTCTTCGGCCACCACCCGGCGCTCGGCCAGCGACAGCAGCCCGGGATGCGCGGTGTCAGGCAGCAGGCGCTGGCGTTCCTGCCATTGCGAGGCCAGCTTGGCCCGCGAGGTGGACAGCAGGTAGACGCGCAGGGATTCCTCGACCAGGGCGATGTGCTGGTGCAGCGCGCGCTGGCGTACGCTTTCCTCGCGCCGCTTGAGCCTGCACAGCCAGTTGTCGGTCTGCAGGTGTTCCAGCAGGTCCGGCACCGAACCGCTGATCAGCCGGTAGCCCTCCAACGGGTGCTCAAGCAACCAGCCGGGTGTGACGATGTCGCCCCGATGGATCAACGGCATTTCCGGGTTGAGCACCTTCAACGCCAGCATCAGCCGGAAATCGTCCTCGATGCCTTCGTGTCGGGCAATCTGGCGCAGCCCGGCGACACGGGTGGCAGGCAGGCCGACCTGCTCGGCCCAGGTGACGATCGCCCCGCGCAGCAGGTGGTCCAGGGCCTGGTCCCAGCCGTCGGCCTGGGCGGCGGCCAGCGCGAACACGGCGGGGCGATGATAGCGGCGCGTGCCCAGCGGCAGGCTGGCGCCATCGCCCTCATCGTGCGCGTGCTGCGCCGCCGGCGGCGCCGGCACGGCGATGCCGGCCAGCCAGTCGGCCACCTGCGGCCATTGCCAGCGCTGGTGGCGGTCGCGGGCCAGCAGCCCGCGCAGCAGCAGCGCCAGCTCCGGGTCCAGCGTTTCCGGAATCGGGACACCATTGGCCAGCACGTGGATCAGGAACGCATTGGGATGGATGCCCTCGAAGCAGGCGCCGTCGGTGAGCTGTTCGAGCAGGATCATCCCCAGGCTCCACCAGTCCGACGCGGCAGCCACGCCACCGGCGATCGCCTCGGGCGCCATGTAGCGGCTGATCTCTAGGGGCGAGACGATGTCCAGGTCGAACTCGGACAACCGGGCCGAACCGAATCCGCTGATCACCAGGTCCAGTGGCGCGCGCGCCCGCACCAGCAGGCTGGCCGGGCGCAGGTCGCGGTGGCGCAGCCCGGCTTCGTTGAACGCATGCAGCGCCTGGCCCAGTTCGCCGACGATATGCCGGACCGCATCGCGGTCGCCGATCACGCTGCCCAGTTCGGCCAGCGTGCCACCGGTGAGCATTTCCACCACTTCGAACGCGCGGTCATCCCAGCGCCCGGTGGCGATGACCTCCGGCACGTGCGCGCGTGGCAGGCGGCGGATCACATCGTAGATGGCCGGGTCGGGTTCGGCACCGGGGCGGTACAGGGTCAGCACGGCCTGCACCGCCGTGACGGTGTGTTCGGCCTGGTAGCGGTCACGCACGCCGTCGGTGCTGCTGATCTGGCGCAGCAGCCGCCAGCCATCGATGACCGTTTCGCTGCTGTCGGCCACCGGGGGCGGCAGGTCCGCCGCCGCCGTCCCATCGGTCGCGCTGGCGCCGCAGTGCAGGCACATCAGGTCGCCGGGGGTCATCGGGTGGCCGTTGTCGCAGACCACCTCCGCGGCAACGGCGCCGACCGTCGATGCCTGCACCGCTGCCTGGGTGACCACGCTCTGCGGCCGCCAGCCATCGGGATGGATCGGCTCGCCGGCCAGATCCCAGCCGCACGCGTGCGCATCAACATGGCCTTCGCAGAACATCTCGGCCAGCGCGCGTTCGGTGTGGCAATTGGGGCAAAAACGAATCATGGACTTACTCGACTGGACGACGCGATGAAGTGTGTGCGCTGGTCTGTACCTGGTGGCCCTGAGCGCGCAGCAGCTCGCGTAGGCGCAGCAGGTCGCCGCGGCGGGGGATGCCGGCCATCCAGACGGTGCCGGTGGCATCGAACATCAGGTCAAGCGCCTTGTCGGCCGGCGTGCTGGCCCGCTCCAGGCCCGCCAGGCGCGACCGACCCAGCGCGGTGAGCAGGGTGAGGCGCTGGTTGTCGCTACCCCGCAGCGCCAGCGACTGGTCCGCCTGTTCGAGGTAGGGGTCGCTGATCACCGCATCGATCAGGTCGCGCGCCTGGTCCAGCATGGGCTGCAGCGTTTCCAACGGGTGGCCGCTGTACACCAGGATGTCCGCGGCGGTGCGTTGGCGCAGTCCCACCAGCATCTGCAGCAGGGCGTCGAACTGGTCGAACGGCTCGCCGCCGGAAATGGTGATGCCGTCGGCCTGGTCCAGCCACGGGGCCACCTGCTCGAGCAGGGAGGCCACGTCGACGACGGTGCGCCCCGGCCCCCAGGTGTCGGCTGAAATGCAGCCGCTGCAGCGGATGCTGCAGCCCTGGAACCAGATGCCCAGGCGTTGCCCCGGCCCCAGCGTGGTCACCGGGAAATGCACGCGTGACAGCTGCAGTGGACGGTTCAACCGCGTTCCAGGTTGAGCACGTTGGCATCCACCGCAACGATGGTGAACTGCTGGCCGGGCTGCGCGTCCTGGTCGAACAGGGCACGCGCCAGCGGGTTGAGCAGGTGGGCCTCGAGCTGGTTGCGGATGCCGCGCCCGCCGTTGGAGAGGTCCTTCAGGCATAGCGCGCGCAGCGCGTGGCGGGCCGGCGCGGCCAGGGTCACGCGCAGGTGCTGGGCCTGCAGGTCGGCCAGGGTCGCGTCGACCATCTGGTCGAAGATCTGCACCGCGACCTCCTCGCGGATGAAATCGAACACGATGATGTTCTCGCCGATCCGGTTGAGGATCTCCGGCCGGTTCAGGACCAGCTTGAAGTGCCGGTCGATTTCGTCGTGCACCTTGCTCTGCACCTGCTCGAAGGGCTCGCCGGGCAACACGTTGGCCACGCGCTCGCCATGCTCGCCCTGACGGTAGATGCCCAGATTGGAGGTGAACACGATCAGCGCCTCGGAGAAGTACACGCGGTCGCCACGCCCGGACGTGAGCACGCCGTCATCGAGGATCTGCAGGAACTTGTCCAGGATGCGCGGATGGGCCTTCTCGATCTCATCGAACAGGACCACGCTGAACGGCTTCTCGCGGATGGCGTTGGTCAGTTCGCCGCCTACGTCGTAGCCCACGTAGCCGGGCGGGGCGCCGATCAGCCGCTGGTCGGCATGCTCGGCGCTGAACTCGGACATGTCGAACCGGATGTAGGCGCTTTCGTCACCAAACAGCAGGCTGGTGACGGTCTTGGCCAGCTCGGTCTTGCCCACGCCGGTCGGGCCGGCCAGGAACGCCACGCCGCGCGGCCGGTTGCCCTTGCGGCTCGCACCCACACCGGTCATGGCGCGCTTGACGATGTCCAGCATGTGGGTCACCGCATGGTGCTGGCCCTTGACCCGTTGATGGACGAACGCATCGCCCATGCGGATGCGCTGCCGGTCAATGCGCAGCCAGGGGTCTTCGGTGACCCCGACCTTGTAGCGGCGCACGGCGTCGCCGATCTGGTCCACCGCCACCCCTTCGACCCGGGCCAGCTGCGCGATGGCACTGAGGTCCAGCAACAGCAGCCCCTCGGTGCTCTGCACAAATGCGTCCACCGCCTGCGCGGTGGCCTCGGCGCCGGCGTCCGGCGCACCGGCCAGACCCTTGAGCAGCGCCGGGGCCAGTGCGCGCCGGGTGAGCTGGTCCGGCTTGGCCACCGGAATGTGGCGGATGCGCGGGTTGCCGACCAGCAGCCAGTCGGGCAGGTCACCTTCCTTCTCCACTACCCAGAGCACCGTGTTGAAGAACGGCTTGCGCTGCACGCCACCCGGTCGGCTGCGTGCCTGGTGGGAGAGCACCAGGGCCTGGGTGAACAGCTGGTGTTCGGCGGCGCTGAGGGCGTCGCTGCGCACTGCCAGGCGCGAGGCGAAATCGATGATCACTGCCACCGGCTCGCCTTGGCGCACGACCAGCCGCTGGAGCGTGGCACTGAGCAGGTCGATACCGGCGGGCGCGGCGCCATCCACCGGGGTCAGCCCCAGCGATTGCAGCAGGGCGACGCCGCTGGCGGGATCGGTGCCGGGGCGTTCCAGGGCGCGGAGGCCGGCCAACGGATCCCAGCCCAGCACCTGCGCATAGCCCTGGTCGAGCAGGGTGTTGCACAGGGTCTGATTGAAGCTCTGCGCGGTGACCGTGCCCGGTGCCACTTCGGCGGCCTGCAGGTCGCGGATGTTCCCGGAAAGCACGAACTGGCTCTTCAAGGGAAGGAAACGAACAAGATCGCGCTGCCAGCGCGGACCTTCAAACACATTCTTCCCTGACATCCTGCTGCCTGCTGTTCCCATGGTAGGGGGCAGGGTATTGCGCGCAGCCGCCAATTTCCAGCGCGTGCGGCTAGCCTGTTGCCGCGCCTGGCCGTGCCTGCGCCTTCCATCCGGCGGCGATCTCCACCCGCGGGCGCGGGTGGTCATGCAGCTGCGTGAACCGCTCCGGGTCCACCGGGCGCCCCAGCAGGTAACCCTGCAGGTAGTCGCAGCCCAACCGTTCCAGGTAGGCGCGCTGCCCGGCGGTCTCGACGCCTTCGGCCACGATGTCCATGTCCAGCGCGTGTCCCAGCGCCACGATCGCCGAGACGATCACCACGTCTTCGGAGCTGTTCTCCAGGTCGCGTACGAAGGCGTGGTCGATCTTGATCTCGGTTGCCGGCAGGCGCTTGAGGTAGAGCAGGCTGGAGTAGCCGGTACCGAAATCGTCGATGGAGATGCCCACGCCCAGCGCCGCCATCGCCAGCAGCAGCGTCAGGCTCGCCTCGGTGTCGCGCATGACCGTGTTTTCCGTGATTTCCAGGATCAGCCGGCGTGGTTCGATCCGGTGGGTCTGCAGCGCCTCGCGCACTTCCCGCAGCAGGTTGGGCGAGGCAAACTGGATCGGGGAGAGGTTCACCGAGACCGTCCAGCCGTCATGCCCGGCGTCGTGCCACACACGCAGCTGGCGGCAGGCTTCGTCCAGCGCCCACCGGCCGATCTCGTTGATCACGCCGCTGCGCTCGGCCAGGCGGATGAAGCGGTCTGGTGGAATCAGCCCCTGCTGGGGATGGCGCCAGCGGATCAGGGCTTCAGCGCCACTGACCGACTGCCCGGCCACGCGGGTCTTGGGTTGATAGTGCAGCAACAGCTGCTCGGTGCCGATCGCGCGGCGCAGGTCGGCCAACAGCTGGAACTGCTGTTCGGCGCTGTCGTTCATCCACTCGGCGAACAGCACGTAGGCATTGCGCCCGGCCTCCTTGGCCTGGTACATCGCGGCATCGGCGAAGGCCATCAGCTGCCGCTCGCTGGCGGCGTGGTCCGGACAGATCGCGATGCCGACGCTGGCCGTCACCTGCAGGTCGTGGCGGGGCAGCAACGGCTCGCGGCCGACGGTCTGGATGATGCGGCTGGCCAGTGTCGCCACGTCTTCGTCGTTCTCGATCGGCACCACCAGCACGAATTCATCGCCGCCCAGCCGCGCCAGCATGTCCGCCGGGCGCAGCAGCTTGCGGGTGCGGTCCGCCACGGCGACCAGCAGGGCGTCGCCGGTCTGGTGGCCGTAGGCATCGTTGACCTGCTTGAAGCCGTCCAGGTCCATGAACATCACCGCAAACCGGCTGCCGCGCTGTTCCGCTTCGGCCAGGGATTGCTCGATCCGCTGCTGCAGCAGGCGACGATTCGGCAGGCGGGTGAGCGGGTCGTGCAGGGCCGCCTGGGTCAGCTCGGCATAGGCATCGTCAAGCGAACTGCTCAGGTCGGTGTTGCGCAGACGCAGCAGCTGGGCCTCCATGCGCTGGTCCAGCCAGGACACGATCAGCACTACCGCCAGGATCGCGATGGTCAGGGCCAGCACCACCAGTGCCAGCCACTGCGCCTGCAGGCCCTCCCCGCCGGCGGCACTGCAGATGCTGCCCGCGGGGAAGCGGGCGGCGGCCATCCCGGTGTAGTGCATGCCCACGATCGCCGTGCCCAGCACCAGTGCCGGCGCGGCACGGTCGCGCAGGCGGCGATGGCTGCTGCGCAGGCGGAAGGCGATGAACAGCGCGGTCCAGGAGGCGACCACGGCGATCAGCAACGACAGGGCCACCCAGCCGGGGTGGTAGTCGATGCCGGGCTGCATGTGCAGCGCGGCCATGCCGAGGTAGTGCATCGCGGCGATGCCGCTGCCCATGAGCAGTGCGCCAAGGGCGAGGCGCCCGTGCGGCAGAGTCGGTTGCGAGACCAGCCACAGCGCGAAGATGGACGAGGCCATCGCAGCCAGCAGCGAAACCGTGGTCAGGCCGAGCGCATAGCCGAGTGGGATGGGCAGGCGGAAGGCCAGCATCCCGATGAAATGCATCGACCAGATGCCCAGCCCCATCGCGCAGCCGCCGCCGATCAGCCACAACCAGGTGGTACGGCGCGTGGCCGCGGTGGTGACGCGGCTGGCCATGTCCAGCGCAGTGAACGAGGCCAGCACGGCAACCAGGAATGACACGACCACCAACCACGGGGTGTAACTGCCGATCAGCATGGATGACGCTCTCCTTGGTCAACGCCTGAGCGATACGACAGAACGCGCCGCCATCAGCGCAGAGCGCGGGTGAAGATTTCGTCGTCAGCCAAGACTAACGCCACGCACCGGGGGGATCGCAAGTGGCAGGCGTGCAGGGCGATACGGTGGCCACGCGGTTGTCCCGCACGTGTCCCGGGTCAGCGGCTGACGCTGTCGGCGGCATCGAACGCCGCGTCGAACAGGCGTTGCACGGGCGGGCCCATCTCACCGGCCAGCACGGTCAGCAGGAACAGCCCCAACAGCAGCGCGACCGGCAGGCCGAGCTGGATCGGGTTCAACGCGGGCGCCGCACGGGCCAGTACGCCGAAGGCCAGGTTGATCGCCAGCATCGCTACGGTCAGCGGCAGCGCCAGCGTGAGCGCGCCGCGGAACACCTGCAGCAGGAACGTCGGCGCGATGCTCAGGAATGCCTGGGGGTCGGGCAGCGAGGTGCCGATCGGCAGGGCCTTGTAGCTGTCCATCAGCAATGAGATCAGCGCCAGGTGGCCATTGGCGGTGAAGAAGAGCAGGCCGAACAGCAGATAGAACCATTGCCCGATCACGCCGGAGCTGCCGCCACGCAGCGGGTCGCTCATCTGCGCGAAGGCCAGGCCGGTCCCCTGCGCGACCAGCTCGCCGGCCATCGCACCGGCCTCGAACACCAGCCGCAGCACGAAGCCGATCGACACGCCGATCGCCAGTTCGCGCGCAATGGTCAGCACCGTGGCCGCATCGAAGCCGGTCCATTCCGGTACTGGCGGCAGCATCGGCGACAGCGCGATGGCCAGCGCGCCGGCCAGCAGCACGCGTATCCGGGACGGCACCGCGCGGGTGCCGATCAACGGCATGGCCATCAACATCGCGCCGATGCGCAGCATCGTCCACAGGATCGTGCCGATCATGCCGAAGGCCTGCAGGCCGTCGGCGGCCATCTGGGTCGCGGAATCCACGGCGGCTGGCCTCAGCCGATCAGGTGCGGGATGCGCTGGAACAGCAGCGTGGTGTATTCGACCAGATGGCCGATCAGCAGGCTGCCCAGCGCAAACAGCACCACGGTCAGTGCCGCCGCCTTGGCGACGAAGGCGATGGTCGGCTCGTTGAGCTGGGTCGCGGCCTGGACCACGCCGACCACCACGCCGACGATCAGCACGGTGAGCAGCAGCGGGCCGGCGACCCACAGCACGGTGATCAGGCCACCACGGAGTTCGGTCAGGGCAAGTTCGGGCGTCATGTCGGTCTCGGGTCCGTATCGATCAGCAGGGCAGGGCGGTCAGACCGCATTGAAACTGGCGGCCAGGGTGCCCACCACCAGGACCCAGCCATCCACCAGCACGAACAACAGGATCTTGAACGGAGCGGAGACCAGCATCGGCGAGAGCATCATCATGCCCATCGACATCAACACGCTGGCCACGACCAGATCGATGATCACGAACGGAATGAAGATCAGGAAGCCGATCTCGAAGGCGGTCTTCAGTTCGCTGGTGACGAACGAGGCGACCAGGATCGGGAACGGAATGGCATCCGGGCTGGAGTAGGTGCCGTGCCCGGCCATGCCCGCGAAGGTCATCAGATCGGTCTCGCGGATCTGCGCCAGCATGAAGGCGCGTAGCGGCTGGGTGGTCAGCGTCCAGGCGGTCTGGAAGTCGATCTCGCCGTTGAGGTACGGCGCCATGCCGCTGCCCCACGCCTTCTGCCACACCGGCAGCATCACCATCGCGGTGAGGAACAACGCCAGGCCGAGCAGCACCTGGTTGGATGGGGTCTGGCCGGTGCCCAGCGCCTGGCGCAGCAGGCCGAGCACGATGATGATGCGGGTGAAGGCGGTCAGCACCAGCAGCATCGACGGGATCAGGGTGATCGCCGTCATCAGCAACAGGGTCTGCAGCGGCAGGCTCACCGGCTGGCCGCCGATCTTGCCGACATTCACATCCGGCAGTGCGGGCACGCCCGGCACGCCGGGCGCAGCCCAGGCCAGGGCGGGCAGCGCGCACAGCAGGGCAGTCAGCAACAGCGGCAGGTAACGGGTCCAGGAGGTACGGGGGCCACGCATGTTCAGGGTTCCTTGCGCAGCCGCTGTTGCAGCAGCTGGGCGAAATTCGGGAGCTGTTTGAAATCGGGAAGGCGCGCCGGCGCCGGCGGCGGCAGGGGGTCGGGAAGCTGATGCAGCGTATTGATGCCGCCGGCCGTGACGCCCAGCAGCAGCTGGGTGCCATTGACCTCGACCACCACCACGCGCTCCTTGGCGCCGACAGTGAGGCTGGCGACCACGCGCAGCCCCTCGGCCGGGCGGAAGCCGCTGCCGGGCATGCGCTTGAGCAGCCAGCCCAGGCCGACGATCAGTGCCAGCACGCCCAGCAACGCCAGCACCGCACCGAACATGCCCGGTGCGGCGGCGGCATGCTGGCCGACCTTGACGGTCGAGGCGCCGGCCGCGATCAGCAGCCCGGCACTCAACGCAGTCTCCGGATCCGTTCGCTCGGGCTGACCACGTCGGTCAGGCGCACGCCGAAGCGATCGTTGATCACCACCACCTCGCCATGGGCGATCAGGGTGCCGTTGACGAACACGTCCAGCGATTCGCCAGCGCCGCGTTCCAGTTCCACCACCGAGCCCTGGTTGAGCTGCAGCAGGTTGCGGATCGGCAGGCGCGCGCGGCCGACTTCCAGCGACAGGGTCACCGGTACATCCAGGATCACATCCAGGTTGAGCTCGTCGCCGACGGTGGCGTCGTCCGACTGCAGCTGGGTGAACTGTGCCGGTGCCGGCTCGTTGGATTCGATATCGTTCATTGCGGGTCTTCCTGCAGTACGGGAACGCGTGGGCGGATGCCCGGGGGATGGGTGGCGGTGATCTTCACCGCGTTGAAACCATTGGCGACGCCGAACTCACCGGTGAACACCGGCACGTTTTCCACGCACAGCGGCACCTGCTTGGGCAGCTCGATCGGCAGCACGTCACCGATCTTCAACCGGGTCAGGTCGCGCAGGCTCATGCGCTTGGTAGCGAGCACGCTGGAGAGCGTGACTTCGGCGATGTTGAGCTGCTCGCGCAGCATCACGCCCCAGCTGGCGTCGCGGTCGTTGCGGTCGCTCTGGATACCGGCGTCGAGCAGCTCGCGGATCGGCTCGAGCATCGAGTAGGGAAGGGTGACGTGGATATCGCCGCCACCGCCATCGAGCTCGACATGCAGGCGGCAGACCACCACGTACTCGCGCGGCGTCACGATGTTGGCAAAGTGCGGGTTGATCTCGGAATTGATGTATTCCAGCTCCACGTCCATCACCGGCGCCCAGGCTTCCTGGAGGTCGGCGAAGGTCTGCTTGAGCAGCAGGTGGATCACGCGCATCTCGGTGGCGGTGAACTCGCGGCCTTCGATGCGGGTCGGGTAGCGGCCGTCGCCGCCGAAGAAGTTGTCCACGATCGCGAACACCAGCGTCGGCTCGAACACGATCAGCCCGGTGCCGCGCAGCGGCTTGAAGCGGATCAGGTTGAGGTTGGTCGGCACGTACAGCGAGTGCATGTAGTCATTGAACTTGATCAGCTCGATGCCGCGCACGGACAGTTCGGCCGAACGGCGGATCAGGTTGAACAGACCGATGCGCCACAGGCGCGCGAAACGCTCGTTGACCATTTCCAGGGTCGGCATGCGGCCGCGGATGATGCGGTCCTGGCTGGCGAAATCGTACGAACGCGCCTCGCCGGGCGTGGGCGCGTCGATGTCGGTCTCGACCGCACCGGAATCCACGCCGTGCAGCAGGGCATCGATCTCGTCCTGGGAAAGCAGGTCATTCATGGTCGCCCTTACTGGGTCACGAAACTGGTGAACAGCAATTCGTCGGCACCGGGCTTGCCGGTCTCGGCCTTGAGCAGCTTCTGCACTTCGGCCAGGGAACTGGCCTGCAAGCGCTCTTTGCCGGCGCGGTCGGCGATGTCGCTCGGCTCGACCTGCGAGAACAGCATCAGCAGCTTGGCGCGGATGGCCGGGGCGTGAAGCTTGATCGCTTCCATCGCGGCCGGGTCACGGCTCATCAGCTGCACTTCAACCTGCAGGTAGCGCGGGCCGTCGAAGCTGCTGTTGAGGTTGACGACGAACGGCGGCTCCAGGCCGAAGTACTGCGCCGGGGCAGGCACTGCGGATTTGCTGGCAGCCGGCTTGGTGGCCTTGTCGTCGTGCTTGGGCTGGGTGAAGTACCAGACTCCGCAACCGGCGGCGCCAGCGGCGAGCACCGCGGCCAGGGCGGTGACCAGGAGCGGACTGCGCGGCTTGGCGGCCTTGTCCTTCTCGGCGGATTTCTTGGTTTTATCGGCGGCTGCGGCCACGAGGGGAAGCTCCAGAGGATTGCTTCCTGCCTACATGCAAACGGTGTGCCTGAATGCCGGGGATCGGGTGCGTCGGGTTTCTGGCGGCGCGGCGGAGGCCGCGCCGCCGCGCCGCGCCGGGTCACGCGTAGGCGTCGACCAGGCCGCGCTGGCGGATCAACTGCGAGGGCGACAGCGTGGTCTCGGCCAGTGACGGTTCTCCGTCCTCGCCGGTCATCCCGCTGCCGGCGTTGCCACGTCCGCCGTCCGGCGCGGTCTGCTGTTGGCCCACATCGGCATGGCCAAGCTGGAAGCCCTGTTCGCCGAGCAGCTCGCGCAGGCGCGGCAGGCTGCTTTCCAGTGCGTGGCGCACATCGGCATGGGCACTGGTGAAGCTCGCATGGACCTTGTCCCCATCCAGCTGCAGGCGCACGTCGATCGGGCCGAGGTCGTTCGGGGTGATCTTGATGTGGGCGTGGCCGATCTTCTGGTCCGCCAGCCAACCGACCCGGGCGCCGACGGCATCATCGAAATCCTCACCGCCCAGGTGTGGGGTGGCGGTGGGGGAGCCGGTGAACAGGCTGGCCATCACCGGCTTGGCTTCGGTCATGCCGTGCAGGGCATGCAGCAGGGGCGTGGCCGGTGCATCCGGACCGTCGGCGGTTGCTGCGGTCAAGGCATCGGTGAAGGTCTTGAGCAGCGGGGCATCGTCGGCCGCGGCGGCGTCCGTAGTGAGGGCGGGCAGTGCGAAGCCGCCCTCGGTGGAGGGGCTGGGAGGTGCCGGCGCCGGTGCGGAACCCTCGGCCGCCTGGGCGCCCGCCGTCAACGTGGGCAAGGCCGCATTGGCGCCCGACGCCGGGCCGGCGAGGCCTGCCACGGCCGGGGTCGGCGCGGGTACCGGCAGGCCGTTCAACGCGAGGCCTGCCAGGCCCAGCGGTGGCCAGGCGGCCTCGGTGTCGTCCGCTGGCTCGGCGGCGGGCTTTTCGGCACGGGCCGATGCTGGCGTGCCGGCGTCGGCGGGAGCGGGCGTGTCCTCGGCAGTCCTGGCACCGGACGTGGCAGGACGCGTTGCTGCGTGCTTGTCCTGGCGCGATGTGTCTGTCGCCGCGTGCTTTCCGGCATCGCGGCTGCTGCCCGCCTTGCGCGGCGTATCGCTGCGCGGTGCTTCGCTGCCGGGCTTGAGCAGTGCGTCAAAGTCCCGACGGTCGCCGTTGCGGTTGTCGTTGCTGTCGGCCCGGGCACCGGAAGGCGTGCTGCCCGCGTTCTGTACCGGCGCGGCGCCGCCGAGCAGGGCGGCGGGCATCACGGGGCCCCTCCGTTCTCGCCGTCTTCGCGCTGTGACTGGCGCGAGCGACGCGCACCCAGGTCATCCATCTCGCGCTGGTCGCGGCGGTCGGTGACGACCTTTTCCTGGGCGCGGTAACTGGCGGCCAACTGTTCCAGCACCTGCTTGTCACGGCTGGCCAGCAGCAGGCGGGCGCGTTCGGCGTCGACCTTTTCGCGGTTGTTGTCCACGGTTTTGCGCTGCTGGGCGACCGCGCTGTCCAGGCGATCCAGGAATGCGCGGCGGTTTATCAGCTGGGCCGGGCTGGTGGCCGACATCTGGGCGCCGGCGTATTCCTCGGCGTAACGGCGCAGCTCATCCAGGCGCGACACATGCGTGTCGAGCGCACGCTGGCGCTCGGCCAGGTCGCGGGCGACCTCGTCTTCGTGGTCCTGGGCTCGTTTCAGCAAGGGGTCGAAGCGCTTGGATTGGATCATGGCTTAAGTCTCTGGTTCCACCAGCCGCTTGAGGGCGGCCTGACTGTGCGGCAGGTCGGCGGCCTTGCCGACGTCCTGACCGAGGAATTCAACGATGTCCGACCAGCGCTCCAGCGCTTCGTCGGTGGCCGGGTCATTACCGCGCTGGTAGGCGCCGATCGCGATCAGGTCGCGGTTGGACGAGTACGCCGACACCAGCCGTTTGAGCTTGCGGATGCGCAGGCGCCACGGTTCGTCGGCGATTTCCGTGACCACGCGGCTGACCGAGGACTCCACGTCGATGGCGGGGTACAGGCCGCTGTCGGCGACGCGGCGCGAGAGCAGGATGTGGCCGTCAAGAATCGCGCGTGCGGCATCGGCGATCGGATCCTGCGGATCATCGCCTTCGGTCAGCACGGTGTAGAACGCGGTGATCGAGCCGCGGCCCTTGGCGCCATTGCCCGCGCGTTCAACCAGTGCGGGCAGCTTGGCGAATACGGAGGGCGGATAGCCGCGGGTGGTCGGCGGCTCACCGACGGACAGGCCGATCTCGCGCTGGGCCTGGGCGAAGCGGGTCAGCGAGTCCATGAGCAACAGCACGTTCAACCCCTGGTCGCGGAACCACTCGGCGATCGCGGTGGCGCGGTAGGCACCGTGCAGGCGGGCCAGCGGCGGGCGGTCGGCCGGGGCCGCCACCACCACGGCGCGGCGCAGGCCTTCTTCGCCCAACGTGCTTTCCACGAAATCGCGGACCTCGCGGCCACGTTCGCCGATCAGGCCCACCACGATGACATCGGCGGCGGTGTAGCGGGTCATCATGCCCAGCAGGGTCGATTTACCGACACCGGAGCCTGCGAACAGGCCGACACGCTGGCCGCGACCGATCGGCAGCAGCGCGTTGATCGCACGCACGCCCACGTCCAGTGGCTGGGTGATCGGCTCGCGCGCGAGCGGGTTGATCGAGACGCCGGCCATGCCGACGGTGCCTTCGGCGCGGATCGGGCCCTTGCCATCCAGCGGCACGCCGTCGCTGTCGATCACGCGGCCGAGCAGGCCTTCGCCCACTTCCACGCCACCGCGGCCGAGCGAGGGCACAACCCGCGCATTGGGCAGCAGGCCGTGCAGTTCGGCGCTGGGCATCAGGTAGGTGCGTTCACCGGCGAAGCCGACCACTTCGGCATCGACCCAGCCGCCATCGGCAACTTCCACCTTGCAGCTGGCACCCATCGGTGCCTCGCAGCCGACCGCCTCCAGCGTCAGGCCGACCGCGCGGCGCAGCACGCCCTCGCGGATCAGGCCACGGCCGTGCGCGGTATCCGGGCGGATGTTGTCCAGCCGCGAGGCCAGCCGCAGGTTGCGGGCGGCGGTCCAATCGGCGGGTGGGGGCAGGGTATCGGTGTTCATGGGGTGGTTCCGGCTTTGCGGATGACCGCATCCAGGGCGCCGCGCAGGCGTGCATCCAGGGTGCCGTCGATGCGCACGGCCTCGGCATGCACGCGCAGGTCGCCGCGGCTCAGGCTCAGATCCGGCGTCAGGCGCTGGTTCGGGGCCAGGTTGAGCACCGGTGCCAGCGCAGCGATGTCGTCTGGATGCAGGCGGACCTCCACATCGCGGCTCGCGCCACCAACGGCATCCACCGCTTCATTGACCAGCTGCGCCAGCAGTTCCGGTTCGGCCTCGTAGGCACGCCCGACCAGGTTGCCGGCCACCCGCACTGCCAGCTCGCCGAGTGCGGCGACCACTTCGTTCTCCAGCCGCACCAGTGGCCGGCTGAAGTTGTCCAGGATGCCTTCGATCTGCGCGATCAGCCGGCGCACTTCCGCCTGGCCCTGGGCCAGCCCTTCGGCGTGCCCCTGATCGAAACCGTCTTTCTCGGCGCTGTCCTGGATCGCCTGGATTTCCTCCAGGGTCGGCAGCTGCAGCAGCGGTTCCGGCTCGTGCTCCGGGTCCGGTTCGGTGAGCTCGAACTGCTCTTCCGGCGGGGGCTCGGGCACCGCCAGCAGATCCGGGGCAAGCCAGCGCACGGCATTGTTCACAGCATGGCCTCCGCGTTGCCACCAATGGTGACCGTGCCTTCATCGGCCATGCGCTTGACGATGGCCAGGATCTCGCGCTGCGCCACTTCCACATCCGACAGGCGCACCGGGCCCCGGGCTTCCATGTCTTCAAGCAGGATTTCAGCGGCACGCTGGGACATGTTGCGGGTGATCTTGTCGCGCACCTTGATGTCGGCGCCGCGCAGGGCCAGGCCGAGGCGCTCGCCGCTGACTTCGCGCAGCACCAGCTGCAGCTCGCGGTCGTCCAGGTCCACCAGATCGTCGAACACGAACATCAGGTCCTGGATGCGGCCGCTCAGCGGGGCATCGATGCGGGCGATTTCGCCCAGGATCGCCTGGTCCTGCCCGCTGTCCATGAAGTTCAGGATGTTGGCGGCGCACTGCACGCCGCCCACGTTGGACGACTTCAGGTTCTGGTTGCCGGCGAACTGGCGCTCCATGATCTCGTTGAGTTCATTGAGCGCGTTTGGCGGAATGCCATCCAGCGTGGCGATACGCAGCAGTACGTCCACCCGGGTGCGCTCGGGCAGCAGCTTGAGCGCGTCGGCGGCCTGGTCGGTTTCCAGATGGGCCATCACGATGGCGATGATCTGCGGGTGCTCATTGCGGACCAGGTCTGCGACGGCACGCGGATCCATCCATTTCAGCGCGTCCAGGCCGGTGGTGTTGCGACCCAGCAGGATGCGGTCGATCAGGCTGCCGGCCTTTTCGGTACCCAGCGCCTGCACCAGCATGTTGCGGATGTAGTCGTCCGAGCCCACGCCCAGCGAGGTCTTGGAGCCCAGCTCGCTGCCGAACTGGTCCATGACCCGCTCGACCTGTTCGCGCGTGATGTCGGTCATGGTCGCCATGGCGATGCCGATCTTCTGGACTTCCTTGGGCTCCATGTGGCGCAGCACTTCGGCCGCGTCCAGTTCGCCCAGCGAGAGCAGCAGGACGGCGGCGCGCTGCACGCCGGTCAGCGGGGGAGGTGCATCAATCATTGGCCACCCAGCCCTTGACCACCTGGGCCACGCGCTTGGAATCGGTCTTTACAGCTTCACGCGCCATGCGCAGTCGTTCCTCGTAGGAGTCCACCGGCAATGCCAGCGGTTCATGTCCGGCCGCGTGCAGGCGTTCGCTGCCGATCGCGGGCAGGCCCTCGCCGTCATCGACCAGCTGCACATCGGCACTGTGGGGTTCCAGCGCGTCGTCCTTGGGCTTGGTCTGCCCGGTGATCGAGCGCAGCGCCGGGCGCAGCACGCCGAACACCAAGGCCAGCACCACGATCGCGCCGAGCAGCAGACGCAGTGCGTCCTGTACCTGCGGCAGCTCCCACCACTTCGGCCCTTCGACCGGGGTGACCTCACGCACGAACGGGGCATTCATCACCGAGACCGTGTCGCCACGCTCGGCATCGAAGCCGACCGCCTGCTTGACCAGCGCTTCAACGCGGGTCAGTTCGGCCGCGGAGAGGGCCTGGTCGGTCATCTTGCCGTTGGCACCGGCGCGCGGCACGTTGTCCACCAGCACCGCCACCGAGACGCGCTTGATGCGACCGGCCGGTTGGCGGGTGTGCTGCAGGGTGCGGTCCAGCTCGTAGTTGCGGGTGGCGTTCTTGGAGGTTTCCGTCGGTGCCTGCGCGGTGGCCGGGGCGGCCGCCGGGCCGGGCGGGGTGTTGCTCGCGGCGCCGGGCACGCCCTGCGGGCCGGGCACGTTGCTGCTGTTTTCGCTCATCTGCTCGCTGCGCAGCTTCTGCGGCTCGCCGTTGTAGAGCTCACGGGCTTCTTCGATCACCGAAAAATCCATGTCCACGCTGACTTCCGGGTTCACGCGGCCCGGCCCGGTCATCGGCTCGAGCAGCTCGCGGATGCGCTGGTTGAACGAGGTTTCCTGGCGGCGCACCTGTTCGAACTGCGCGGCATTCATGGCCGCTTCGCTGTTGGGGTCGGAGACGCTGAGCATGCGCCCGCTCTGGTCAACGACGGTAACGCGCTCGGGCGCCAGGTCCGGGATGCTGGCGGCGACCATGTGCACGATCGCATCGATCTGGCCGCGTTCGAGCTGCTGGCCACCGCGCAGTTCCAGCACCACCGAGGCACTGGCCACGTCGCGCTGGCGGGTGAAGGCGCTGGGCTTGGGGATGGCCAGGTGCACGCGCGAATCACGGACCGGGCGCAGCGTATTGATGGTGCGCGACAGCTCGGTTTCCAGCGAGTGCTGGTAGCGCGCGTTCTCCATGAACTGGCTGACGCCGAAGCCCGGGTCACGCTCCATCAGTTCGAAGCCCAGACGGCCGCTGTCGGTCAGGCCGGAGCCGGCCAGCTTCAGGCGGGCATCGTGCAGGTTCTTTTCCGGCACAGTGATGCCGCCGGTGGCGGGATCCAGCTGGAAAGGAATCTGCGCCGCGCGCAGCAGGTCGGTGGCCTCGGCCGTGGCCTTCTGGTCCAGCCCGGTGTACAGCGGCACCATGCCCGGCTTCTGCGACCAGAAGAACACGAACAGCCCTGCCGCCACGGCCACGGCGATCATCGCCATCAGGCCAAGCCGACGGGTGATCTGCAGGCTTTGCAGCCGGTCGAACCACTGCCCAGCCTTTTCGGTGTTCAGCGATTCTTTGGAGAGCGACAGGGCCATGCGTTTCTATCCTTACAGCGGCATGTTCATCACGTCCTGGTAAGCCTGGACGAGACGGTTGCGGACTTCCACGGTGGCGCGGAAGGCGATCTGGGACTGCTGCGAGGCGACCATGACCTTGGCCAGGTCCGCACCGGGTTCACCCAGTTCGAAGGCCTTGGCCAGTGCGCCGGATTTCTGCTGGGCGTCGTTGACGCCGGCGATGGCGCCGCGCAGCGTTTCGGTGAAGCTCGGGCCCTGGATCTCCTGGGGGGACACCAGACCCTGGATGGCATTGCTGCGCGGCAGCTCCGTCAGCGGGCTGACGGCGGGCTGCCCCATCTGGGTCTGGAAGGTGCGGATCTGAGAAAGGATCGAGGTGACGGAGTGCGACATCTGGAACGTTCCGAAGCAGGGGTGGGTTACACCGGGAGACGTTGCAAGTGCCGTGCCGAAATGGATGAGTGATTCAGTTTTGTAACGGTGGCGCGGGGTTGCGCGTCACGCAGCGCCCGAGCGCGTGGCGGCCTGACCGGTGTGGGCGACGGCGTGCCCATGCGGCGGGGTGAAGCGGCGCCGTGCCGGAGAGTCGACGCCGGAAAACCGGCGGGGCGGACGATCGTGGCAACAAAAAAGCCCGGGACATGCCCGGGCGTCTGGTTTCCGCGTGCCGGCCCGCTCAGCCGGCCAGTTCGGTCTGGTCGCGTTCGATCCCGTACTTGCGCAGCTTTTCCACCAGGGTGGTGCGGCGCAGGCCGAGCAGCTGGGCGGCATGGGCGACGACGCCCTGGGTGCGTTCCAGCGCTTCGTTGATCAGGTTCAACTCGATGCTGGCCATGTGGTTGCGCAGGTCCAGGCCGTCATCGGGCAGGGCCGGGGCGCGGGCGACCGGGCCGGTGCCGTTGTCCGTGGCCGTGCTGCCCGGTGCACCCGGGGTGTGGAAGGAGAAGCTGCGCAGGTCCAGCCGCTCATCGGCCTGGGCCGGCGCTGCTGCCGCGGGCACGGGTGCGGTAGCAGCGAAGTCGCCGCGATAGCGGGCCGGCAGATCCTGCACGCGCACGTTGCCGCTGGGGTGCAGCACGGCCAGGCGTTCCACCAGGTTGGTCAGCTCGCGCACATTGCCCGGCCATTCGTAGGCGGCCAGCGCCTGCAGGGCTTCGCCGGTGAAACGCACTTCACCGCGGCCGGTACGGGCCAGCTGCCCGGCAATGGTGGTCACCAGCGCCGGCAGGTCTTCGCTGCGCTCGCGCAGGGCCGGCACATCGATGGGAAACACGTTGAGGCGATAGAACAGATCCTCGCGGAACTTGCCGTCGGCGATACGTGACTCCAGGTCGCGGTGGGTCGCGGCGATCACGCGCACGTTGCAGCGGATGGTCTGGTTGCCACCCACGCGCTCGAAGCTGCGCTCCTGCAGCACGCGCAGCAGCTTGACCTGCATCGGCAGGCTCATGTCACCGATTTCATCGAGGAGCAGGGTGCCACCCTCGGCCATTTCGAAACGGCCCTTGCGTGCGCTCAGCGCGCCGGTGAAGGCGCCTTTTTCGTGACCGAACAGCTCGCTTTCCAGCAGATCCGGCGGAATCGCGCCGCAGTTGATCGCCACGAACGGACCATCGCGACGCGGCGAGCGCTGGTGGATGGAGCGCGACACCACTTCCTTGCCGGTGCCCGATTCACCCAGCACCAGCACGGTGGTGTCGAACGCGGCCACCTGCTCGATCATCCGGCGCAGCTGGGTGACCGCCGCACCTTCACCGGTCGGACCCTGTTCCTGCACGGCGCCGGCCTGGTGCTCGGCATCCAGGCGCTTGAGGCTGGCGCGACGCAGCAGCCCTTCCATCTGTGCATGGCGTAGCGGCGCTTCCAGCGGCCACACATTGGCTTCGTGCAGGCCGTACTGCTGGGCGAAAGCAGTGGTGTCACCGTCGATCAGCATGACCGGCGGCGGCAGCGCGCCCTTGCCCAGCCAGGCAAACAGTGCATCGCTGCGCTCGGAACCGTCCAGGCCACCGATGATCGCGGCCATCCAGTCGTTGGGGCGGTGGCGGGTAATGTCGAAATCGTTGGCGTCGGCCACCCAGCGCGGGTTGAAGTCCATGAACTCCAGCAGGGCGACGGTGCGCTCGGCGCGCACGGCGTCGTTGTCCAGTACCAGGATGCGGGATTCGCTCATGATCCGTTCCCCTTCAGGCCTTCCAGGATCGGCATCACTTCCTGGATGTAGCACAGCTTGCTGACGAAGTTGTCGGCACCGGCGCGCAGGGCATGCTCGCGGTGTTCGGCGTCATCGAAGTGGCTGGCGATGACGATGTAGGGCGCGTCATCCTGCGATTTGATCAGGCGGGTGGCCTGCAGGCCGCCCATCTCCGGCATGGCCAGGTCCATCAGCACCACCTTCGGGCGCAGCGACTCGGAGCGTTCGATCGCTTCCAGGCCATTGGCGGCGCTGCCGATCACATCGAGCCAGTCGACCTTGCGGAAGTGGCGCATGGCGGCGTTGATGAAACCTTCGTGGTCGTCGACCAGCAGGACGGTGAGCTTGTTCATGTCTTCCATTTCCTTCAGCCCACCCGGGCCAGGAGGTGCGGGGTGCTGGCATGGCTGCGGCGGCGTTCGCGCGCCGGGGCGATGTCCAGTTGTTCGCGGTATTTTGCAACGGTACGGCGGGCGATGTTCACCCCTTGGCGCGAGAGCAGGCCGGCGATCGCTTCGTCGGCCAGCGGCCGGGCGGCCGGTTCGGACTCGATCAGGCGGCGCACCATCGCTTTCACGGCCTGGCCGGAGACACTGGCACCTTCCAGGCGCACCGCGAAGAAGTGCTTCAGTTCCAGGGTGCCGCGCGGGGTCTGCAGGTACTTGCCGGTGGTGATGCGCGAGACGGTGGACTCGTGCATGCCGATTTCGTCGGCCACTTCCTTCAGCGTGAGCGGTGCCATCGCTTCTTCGCCACGGGTCAGGAAGCCGGCCTGGCGCTCGATGATCACCCGCGCGGTGCGCAGCAGCGTGTCGTAGCGCATCGACAGACCGCGGGTCAGCCAGCGGGCCTCCTGCATCATGTCGCGCAGCGGCTGTGCGGCGTCGCTGGTCTCGGCCAGCGCCTGCTCGTACCGAGGGTTGATGCTGAGGCGGCGGCTGGTGGCCGGGTTGAGTGCGACGCGCCACTGGCCATCGGCGTGCCAGGCGATCACGTCCGGGATCACCACCCCGTTGCTGTCCGGCAGCAGGCTCTCACCCGGGCGCGGCTGCAGCGAGAGGATCAGGCGGACGGCTTCATGGATGTCGGCGACTTCGGCATCCAGCTGCTTGGCCAGGGCCGGGTAGTCGTGTGCGGCCAGCGCGGCCAGGCCGTCGTCGAGCACACGCTGGGCGAGGTGGCGGGCCGGCACACGGCCGGGCAGGCAGCGCAGCTGCACGCTCAGGCATTCATGCAGGTCCTGGGCGGCCAGGCCGACCGGATCGCCGTGCAGGATCTGCTGGCGCACCGCTTCCACGCCGGCCGCATCCACATCGCAGCGCGCACTGGCCAGCAGGGTCAGCTGGGCGAGCGGGGCATCCAGATAGCCGGCGTCGTCGCAGTGCTCCAGCCAGAAACCGGCCACGGCCAGCTCGCGGGCATCCATTTCCATCGCCAGGCGCTGCAGGGCGCGCAGCTGCGGATCAGACGACTCACCGGCCGCCACGCGCTGCATGCGGTCATCGTCGCCGTCCTGCCAGCCGGCACCGGGCACGTCCCACAGGGAGGATTCCGGCAGTTCATCGAAGGCGGCCACGTCCTGGGTGGTGCTGGCCGGATCGGTGTCGGCAGCGACCGGTTCCGGCGCCTCTTCCAGTTCCAGCAGCGGGTTGGTCTCCAACGCGCGGCGGATTTCCAGTTCCAGCTGCATGCCGTCCAGCTGCAGCAGACGGATGGACTGCAGGAGCTGAGGGGTGAGGTGAAGCTGCTGACCCATCTGGGTCGACATGGAGGCTTTCAAGGTGGTTCCCCGTTCGCACCGACTCCCCGGTGCGTTATGGAACACATCTTGCTTGTGTTCCCGTACACCGGGAATCAGGGGGTTCCTGAGTCGGGTCGTCAAATGCCTGACAGCGTGTAGGGGATATCCCGACATCGGCGCGGTATTTTGACGGGCGTTGGCGCGCAGTCCTTGTCTTTCCGTGCCCAGCCTGCCGGCCGGGCTTCAAAAATCCGTCACCCTGCGTGGCGGGGAAGCCGTGTGTGCCGGAGAACCGGCGCTGATCACTCCAGCTCGTGCTGGTGCCGGGCAGCGAGCAGCACCAGGTCATTGGCGCGGCGGCAGCCCAGCGATTCCATCATCCGGGCGCGATGGGTTTCCACGGTTTTGACGCTGATGCCCAGGTCCGCGGCGATTTCCTTGTTGCTCTCGCCCTTGCCGATACGGCGCAGGATCTCGCGCTGCCGCGGCGACAGGGCTGCCACCCCAACCGGTTTTTCCCTGCCCAGCATGGGGGCGAGCATCTTGGCCGAGATCTGCGGGCTCAGGAACACCTGGCCGGCATGCGCGGCGCGCAACGCCAGTTCCAGTTCCTGCGGCGCGGCATCCTTGACCACGAAGCCGACCGCGCCACGATCCAGCGCATCGCGAACGTGCACGGCATCGTCGTGCATGGTCATCATCACCACGCGCGAGCCGGGCGTCCGCAGGAGAATGTCGCTCAGGGCTTCCAGCCCGGTACGGCCGGGAAGGGACAGGTCCATCAGGACGACATCCGGGGAATGCTGCACGCTCAGCTGCAGCGCCTGCTCGGCGTTGCTGGCCTCGGCGATGACCTCGACGTCGGCAAAGCCCTGCAGCAGACGGCTGAGGCCGGCACGGACCAGGGTGTGATCATCGACGATGAGAACGCGCACAGGCTGCTTGGGGAGCGGGGAGGCCGTCACCTTAACGGAGTGAAGGCCTACCGCCAAGCCGAATGCGTCACAGTCGGGGCCGTACGGTCAACGCAGGCGACGCGCTTCTGCGATCTGGCGGCGGTGCAGCCGGAACAGATGCCGCTCCAGGGCCATCTCCAGCGCATCGCTGAGCCCTTCGAAACTCAGCCACAGGTAATGCGCACCCGAGCCATTGGCCGCTTCGGCCACGATCACCACGGGCAGGTCGATATGGTCGGGCAGCCAATCGCAGGGCTGCAGGCGGATGACGCCCATGCTGCCCGGCGCGGCGCCGCTGCGGCTGCCCTGTTCCAGGCGGATGCCACGGCGTGACCAGCGCAGGGGGCGCAGTGGTAGGTCCTGCACACTCTGTCGGACCAGGCGGCCCAGCAGCACCATGACCAGATCGAGCTTGGCTTCCAGGCGCTGCACCTGAAGCGTGGCATCGCTGCGGTCGTCATGACCGTCATCGCTGCGGGCATCCTCCACCAGCGCCACGCTGCGCAGCAGGGTCTCGGCCGTGCCGGGGCGGATCACCGCGCTGCCGATGCGGAACTCGGCCGGCAGCGCCACTTCGCAGCTCAGCGTCTCATCGAACAGCTCGCTTTCGGCCGGGTGATGGATGGCGCTGGTGCGAAGCTCGTTCATGACAGGGATTCTGCCGTGAGATACGCCTGCGCGGCGCGAAGGGACTGGTGCCCACTATGGATGTGGCGGCTGGCCTCTTCGCGCTGCCGCATCATGAACAGCATGATGCGCTGCTGGCGGGCCTGCAGTGAGGACAGCCCCGGCACGTCGGAGAGGGCTGAAGGACCGGCTAGATAATTGCGCTGGGCGGCATCGAGCGCGTCCAGCTGCAGCCCGGCCTCATCGAAATTCTCGTCGTGCAACGCCGTTTCCAGCGCGTCGAGCCGGGCGTTCAGCGCGCCGAGCGAACTCATGGCGCGGCCTGCGCCGTGTGGCGCTGTTGCTGCGGAATGGCGTTCCAGGCCGAGTCGATCTCGCCCAGCAGTTCGAGGGCCTCGGTCAGCGCAGCCGGGTCGTTGTGCAGGTTGGCTTCGGTCAACCGGTGCATCACGTAGTCGTACAGCGAGGACAGGTTGCCGGCGATCTCGCCCCCGGCCTCATGGTCCAGCGACCCGTTGAGGTGGCCCACGATGGCGCAGACCTCGCCGATCGCCTTGCCTTTGCGCGCCTGGTCGCCGCGTTCCATGCAGGCCAGGGCGAGCCGAAGGCGTTCGCAGGCACCGGCCAGCAGCAACGCGACCAGCTTGTGCGGGTCGGCATCGGTAACCGAACTCTGCACGCCGACCTTGCGGTACTGCTCGGTGAATTGACGGTTGGAACCGTACATCAATCATGTCTCCTTCATGCGGGGCCGCGAGGTTCGCGACATCGTCGGCACCGGGTGGAGCCTGCGGGGTGTCCTGCCAGTGATATCGGCCGCGGACCGGTTCAACTTGAGTCCGCGGCCTTGATCGATCAGCCGCTGAGCTGGGACAGCTGCGAGGTGAGGCTGCTCATGGTCTGGCTCATCTTGCTCATCAGGGCATCGAGCGCGAGGAACTGCTTTTTGTAACGCTCGGACACGCCTTCCATGCGGACATCCAGCGCCTTGCGGCGCTTGTCGATATCGGTCAACGTGGTGTTGATGCTCTTGGTGCGCGAGACGAACGCGCCTTCCTTGCCGACGGTGGTGCTGACGTAGCCGTCCACCATCGCAAACAGCTTTGCTGCCGCACCGTCATCACCGGTGAAGGCCTCACGCACGGCGCCGCCCTGATTGACCAGGGCCGCGTCGAACTTGGCGGTATCCAGCACCAGGCTGCCATCGGCGTTGGGATAGGCGCGGGTCTGCAGGCCGATCTTCTTGGGATCCAGGCCGGCGGCCGAGAGGTCCTTGAGGATGCCGCCCATCATGCTGCGCAGCTGGCTGGAGGCCCCGCGCATCTGCGCATCGCCGGTCAGCGAGGAGGGCTCCTTGTTCTCGATGTCGTACTTGGTCGCGGTGTTGATTGCCGCGATGGCACCGTTGTAGGCGGTGACGAAGTCCTGCATCACCTTGCGCGCCGCGGCAACGTCGGTGGTGATGGTGACGGTGCTTTCGCCGATCTTCTTCAGGTTGAGGGTCAGCCCGGGAACGACGTCGGTGACGGTGTTCTCGCTGCTGATGACTTCCACGCCGTCGATCAGCAGCCTGGCGTCCGCAGCCGGCGTGCGTTCCGACAAGCTGTTGGCCAGGGCGGCGAGCTTGGTGTTGGATGGGTCGGCGCTGAGCTTGATCGCGTTGGCGGTACCGGACTTCTCCTGCGAGATCGACAGGTACTGGTTGTCACCGGAGGAGATCAGCGTGGCCTGCACGCCCGAGGAGCGGCCGGCCTTCTCGATCTTGGTGCGGATCGAACTGAGCGTGTCGTCCGCAGCAACGTCGATGTTCGACGTCTTCTGTTTGTCGCCGACGCCTACGGTGAGCGTCAGGGTTCCGGCGCCAAAGGTCTCGGTCTTTGGGAGATAGGTGTCGGCGATCCACTTGTTCGCGGTAGCCAGTTCCTTCACGTCGATGGCGTGGGAGCCGGCAGCGGCGGCATTGGTCCCGCTGACCGTCAAGATCTCGTCGGTACCGGATTTGCTGGCCGTGAACGTACGTGCGTCGAACGCCGTATTGGCCTTCAGTGCCTTCAATGCTGTATTCAGCGAGTCGAACGCGGATTTGACCGTGCCGATCGCCGAGAGCTGCATCTTGGCCTTGGACTGCTGCAGGTTCAGTGCATTGTCCGCCGGCTTGCGATCGGCCGCCACCAGGCTGCTGACCATGCCGGAAATATCCAGTCCTGAACCGATGCCGCCGTAACCGAAGTCCGCCACGTTGTATCTCCTGTTTGTAGCCGCTGCCGTGAAGTCGCAGGGCGATGCCATCAACGAAAGTAGCGGCCGTAGCCGCCGGGTCTTTAGAACCACGTTGATGCAGGAGTTGTGCCAGCCAGGGCGAGGACGGATTTGGCACGCCGGTTGCAGGAGCCCTGGGGCAGGGGCGGCGGTCCGCGCCCTTGATAGGTGGTCTGTAAAAAACCCCTCCTCCAATGCAGAGGAGGGGTCAGGCTACTGAAAAGCGGGGGGAGACGAAGCCACCCGGGGTGTTCAGTCAAACAAACAGCGCTGATAACAGTTCTGCCGCAGGGGCGGGCCATGGCCACGACGATGTGGCGACCGGAAGAGAGTCCGGTCCATGGCCATGGCCCGTTCCTGCGCGTGCTTTGCGATGCCTCGGGTTGCCCACGCCGCCGGCCGAAGCCGGCGGCGGGGACGATGCAGCCGTGGATCAGCGCAGCAGGCTGAGCACGTTCTGCGGCACCTGGTTGGCCTGGGCCAGCATGGCCGTACCGGCCTGCTGCAGGATCTGGGTGCGGGTCAGCTCCGCGGTTTCCTTGGCGAAATCCGTGTCCTTGATGCGGCTACGCGACGCGGACAGGTTTTCGGTCGAGGTCTGCAGGTTCGCAACCACCGAGGTGAAGCGGTTCTGGATGGCGCCGAGGTCTGCACGGGTGCTGTTGATGGAGCTCAGTGCCTTGTCGATCACGGCGATGGCCTGCTGCGCCCCGGCAACGGTGTCGATCTTGACGTCGCTCAGCAGCTTGTTACCGCCATCAGCAGGAGGGGCAGTATGAGAGGTGGCAGCAGTGATCGCAGTTGAAGTGAAAGCGCCCGCTGCAGCAGTGATCTGAATGCCGCTGAACTTGCCGTCACCGTCCAAGCTTTCCTTCACTGAGGTTAGGTTGATCGACGAGCTACCCGGAACTGCAGGAGTGATCTCGCTGCCATCATCAGGATCGATGACAGCCGGGGTGCCGGCCGTGGTCGAGACTTCGGCAAACACGCCGGTCTCACCAATCTTGGCATTGATGGCAGCGACAGCCGCCTTGTTGGCCTCGGCCAGGTCCTTGGCAGCATCCCCCGTGCTGGTAAAGGTAATTGCGCCTAGGTCGACCCCGCCAGCCGGCAGGCCGCCGCCACTGATCTTAAGGCCGGTGATCTTCGACTCCTGCCCCGCAACACCCGCAGTACCGGCAGCCAGAGTGATGGAATTGCTGTCGAACACGGTGTTACCCAGCGAGTCGGCTTTTGCGTTCACGACTTTGTCGATCGCAATCGCCTGGCCGGCGTTGGCGCCGACCTGGAACAGCTGACTGGAGAACGAGCCGTCAAGTAGCTTCGTGCCGTTGAACTCGGACTGCTTGGCGACGCGGTCGATTTCGCTGACCAGCTGGGTAACTTCCGCCTGCAGCGCCTTGCGGTCGCTAGCGGAGTTGGTGGCATTGGAGGCCTGCACGGCTAGTTCACGAACGCGCTGCAGGTTGTTGCCGATTTCGCTCAGCGAGCCTTCGGCCACCTGGGCCAGCGAGATGCCGTCGTTGGCATTGCGGATGGCCACGTCGGTACCGCGGATCTGGGTGCCGAAGCGCTCGGAGATCGCCAGGCCGGCGGCGTCGTCCTTGGCGCTGTTGATGCGCGAACCCGACGACAGGCGCTGGATCGTGGTGGCCAGGGAGCTGCCGCTGGTGCTCAGATTACGCTGAGCATTCAACGACATCGTGTTGGTGTTGATGACTTGTGCCATGGTGGTTTCCTTTGGCGGTGGTTCGAGAATCGCTTTTCATACCTGCGCCGATTCGGTCGACGCAGGTGTTCGAAGTGCGGCTTAACGCAGCAGGCTGAGCACGTTCTGCGGCACTTGGTTGGCCTGGGCCAGCATGGCTGTACCGGCCTGCTGCAGGATCTGGGTGCGGGTCAGCTCTGCGGTTTCCTTGGCGAAATCCGTGTCCTTGATGCGGCTGCGCGACGCGGACAGGTTTTCGGTCGAGGTCTGCAGGTTGGCTACCACCGAGGTGAAGCGGTTCTGGATGGCACCAAGGTCTGCGCGGGTGCTGTTGATGGAGCTCAGAGCCTTGTCGATAACTTCAATTGCCTGCTGGGCACCAGCAACGCTGTCGATGTTCACGTCTTTCAGGAGCTTGGTGCCGTCAGTCGGAATCGTGGCAGCGGTGTGTGCAGCGACAGCTGCGCTTTCAAAGTCCCCATCGCCTGCCGTGACTGCGAGTCCGGAGAACTTTCCGTCCTTGTCGACGCTCTCCTTTACGGAGGTCAGGCTGATCTTACCGGCGCCGGTTTCATCTACCTTGGCATATACGCCCGCCTCGCCAATCTTGGCGTTGATCGCCGCTACGGTGGCGGTAGTGGCTGCCTTCAGATCGTCGGCAGCAACGCCCGTACTGGTGAATTTGATCGTTCCGACATCCACGGCCGAGGCGAGCCCGCCGCCGCTGATCTTCAATCCAGTGATCTCAAGTTCCTGTCCGGCAACCGGAGCAGTACCGCCGGTCGGGACGGTCAACGTCATGGCGTTGCTGTCAAACACGCTACTGCCCAATGCGTCTGACTTTGCGTTCACAACCTTGTCAATGGCAATCGCCTGTCCGGCGTTGGCGCCGACCTGGAACAGCTGACTGGAGAACGAGCCGTCAAGCAGCTTGGTGCCGTTGAACTCGGACTGCTTGGCAACGCGGTCGATTTCGCTGACCAGCTGGGTAACTTCCGCCTGCAGGGCCTTGCGGTCGCTGGCCGAATTGGTGGCGTTGGAGGCCTGCACGGCCAGTTCGCGGACACGCTGCAGGTTGTTGCCGATTTCCGAGAGGGAGCCTTCGGCGACCTGGGCCAGCGAGATGCCGTCGTTGGCGTTGCGGATGGCCACATCAGTGCCGCGGATCTGCGTGCCGAAGCGCTCGGAGATTGCCAAGCCGGCGGCGTCGTCCTTGGCGCTGTTGATGCGCGAACCCGACGACAGGCGCTGGATCGTGGTGGCCAGGGAGCTGCCGCTGGTGCTCAGATTACGCTGAGCATTCAACGACATCGTGTTGGTGTTGATGACTTGTGCCATGAGGAAGGGTCCTTGAGCAGTTGCACGTGAGTTGGGTTAGCCGCCCCTGACGTGCTTCAGGAGCGTCGCATGTCAGCGCTGCAACAGGCTGAGCACGTTCTGGGGAACCTGGTTGGCCTGGGCCAGCATGGCGGTGCCGGCCTGCTGCAGGATCTGGGTGCGGGTCAGTTCCGCGGTTTCCTTGGCGAAATCGGTGTCGCGGATGCGGCTGCGCGAGGCCGACAGGTTCTCCGAGGAGGTCTGCAGGTTGGCCACCACCGAGGTGAATCGGTTCTGGATCGCGCCGAGGTCGGCGCGGACGCTGTTGACGGATTCCAATGCGTTATCGACGATGGACAGCGCCTGCTGGGCGTTCTCAGCGGTGGTGACGTTCAAGTCCTTGACGAAGGAAGCGGCCGCAGTCGTGAGGCTCCCACCCGTTCCGCCGGCCACCTGCTCAAGACCGATGTTTGCGAGATTTATGGCGACTGGCGTGATGCCGGCCGGCGGCGTAGCTGCGCTTGCTGCAACAGTGAAGGCCTGGCCGTCTTTAACGGAATGCAGACTGATTTTGCCGTTCTCGAGTTTGGCCATCACGCCTGTCTCGCCCAGTTTCGAGTTGATCGCAGCAGCGGTGGCTGCCACCGTCGACTCGCCGGACTTCACTGAGAAGTCGGCAATAGTGAAGCTCGTTGCAGCGGCGGCGCCCTTCGGCGTCACGGAGATCTGAAGTCCAGAGAACACGGTGTCAGCCGTCGGCTTGTCAGCGGCGATGGCCTGAGTGTTGTAGACGTCCGCAAAGGTTGCCGCGCCCAAGGAGTCGGCCTTCGCGTTGACGACGCTGTTGATGGCAATCGCCTGACCCGCATTCGCACCCACCTGGAACAACTGGCTGGTGAAGCTGCCGTCGAGCAGCTTGGTGCCGTTGAAGTCGGACTGCTTGGCGACGCGGTCGATTTCGCTGACCAGCTGGGTCACTTCGGCCTGCAGCGCCTTGCGGTCGCTGGAGGAGTTGGTGGCGTTGGAGGCCTGCACGGCCAGCTCTCGGATGCGCTGCAGGTTGTTGCCGACTTCGCTCAGCGAACCTTCGGCGACCTGGGCCAGCGAGATGCCGTCATTGGCGTTGCGGATCGCGACATCGGTGCCGCGGATCTGGGTGCCGAAGCGCTCGGAAATCGCCAGGCCGGCGGCGTCGTCTTTTGCGCTGTTGATGCGCAGGCCCGACGACAGGCGCTGGATGGTGGTAGCGAGCGAGTTGCCGCTGGTGCTCAGGTTGCGCTGAGCGTTGAGCGACATCGTATTGGTGTTGATTACCTGTGCCATGGGTCGTCTCCCTTATTGGAATCCCGGTGGTGAATGGAACGAAGCGCCGCCGTTTTTTTGTTTTTGGCTGTGTGCTTCGCTGTTGCCAAATCAATAACGGCTCTTTGTCAACAACCTTTAGGCGGAGATTTGGCTGGCATTGCCTGGGAGACGAGGCTAGGGAGGTTTCACCGCCTGAGGACGCCCCGCTAGGGGCGATGGATGGCAGCAGGGCGTGTCTTTGTGCGTGAATAGGGTCTGTGCGGGCCGGCCAGAGGGATCCGTGAGCCGCGCCCAGCGCGGCGCGAAAGCAAAAAGGCCGCGATGCTCAAAGCATCGCGGCCTTCAGGCCAACCCGGGTTGTAGGGGCGGTCAGCGGATCATGTTGAACAGCGACATCGACTGCATCTGCGAGAACAGGGTCTGAGCCGCCTGCAGGGCGGTCTTCTCCAGCTGGTACTGGCTCAGCGCGTCGGCATAGTCCAGGTCGCGCATCTGCGAGAGGGTGGTCTTGAGCGTGACCACGTTCGATTCCCGCATGTCCGAGGCGTTGTCTAGGGCCTTGAGCTGGGCGCCACCGGCGGCGCGGGAGTCGATCATCCGCTCCGAGGCGCGGGCCACGTCGCGCAGGCCGCTCTGCAGCAGGTTCTGCTGGGCCGCCTGCTGGGCAGGGGTGCCGGTATCCATCTTCAGTGCGCCGATCAGCGAATCCAGGGTGCCGAAGATATCGCGGCTTGACGCGGGGCTGACCTCGAAGATATCGCCGGCGGCAGGCGCACCCTCGATATGCAGGCGCACCCCGTTGACCACCAGGTCGTCGCCGGTCTTGAGCGTCCCGCTGGACACCACGGCGCCACCGGCGTCCAGCAGGTCATAGCTGTCGGTGCCGGTGAAGCGCACGCTGAAGCCTTCCCCGTTCCAGCTGCCGTCGCTGTCGCGGGTGATGTTGGTGAGCACGCCGCTGCCGGTGTTGCCGGCGGCGGCTTTTCCGTCCACGTGCCCGTCACCGGTGACGATGCGCATGAAGATCTCGCTGCCGGGCAGGGCGTCCTTCACGTAGGTATCCGGACCCACTTCCACTTCGCGCTGGTTCTGGTCGCCGTTGTAGACAATGCGGCCATCGACCTGGCTGAACGGTGGGCTGGCGTCATCGGTACCACCGAACAGATAGCGGCCGGTGCCGTCGGTACTGTTGGCCACCGCGAGCAGATTGCCGCGGATCGCCTCGATTTCCGTGACCATCGACTCCTTGTCGGCGGCGGCCAGGCCCGGATTGTTGGCATAGATGGTCAATTCGGTGATGCGGCCCATCATGTCGCCGACCTGGGCCAGGGCATTTTCCTGCAGGCCGAGCCGGTTCTGCACGTTGCCTGCGTTGAGCTGCATGCGGTCCAGCGACGCCAGGGTACGGTCCAGGCCGACCGCCGTGCCGGCCGAGACCGGGTCGTCCTTGGCCGACACGATCTTGCTGCCGGTGGCGATCTGGCGCTCGAGGTGATTCATCTTTGCTTGCGAAGCGAGCATCAGGGACACCGACTGATTGAACATCATGCCGGTGGAAATGCGGTTGTTCATCGCGAGACGGCTCCGAGGATGGTCTGGAACATGGTGTCGGCGGTGGAGATCAGCTGCGAGGCGGCCTGGTAGGCCTGCTGCAGGCGGAGCATGTCCGAGGCCTCTTCATCCAGGTTCACGCCGGAAATCGAGTCGCGCGCCGCCTGGGCCTGGTCGGTGATCACCTGCTGTGCCATCAGGGAATACTCGGCCGAGCGCGCAGCCGCGCCGACCTGGGTGGTCAGTCCACCCAGTGCCCCACTCAGGGTGATCGTGCCGTCATTGAAGGTCTTGGCCTGCTCGACCTTGGCCAGCAGCAGCGCATTGCTGTTGTCCGAAGAGCCGGCCGGGGTCGGCCCGATGTTGAAGGTATCCCCCTGCTTGGGTGCGCCGTCCAGCACGAAGCTCCAGCCGTTGGCGGTGATGGTCTGCCCGGCGGTGTAGGTGTTCGGGCCGACGCCATCGATCGTGTATTCGGTGGCACTGGTGAACACGATCGCCGCAGGATTGCGCAGCGCCGGGTTGCCCGCGTCGGTCACCTTGACCCCGGTGAGCTTGCCGGTGCCGGTGTTGGCCATCGCGGCGCTGCCCTTGATCGGCGCGGCGGCGGCGATGCGCGAGGTGTCGGTGATCGCCACTTCCATGCTGCCGGCCACGCCTGCGGTAGGCTGCAGCAGGAAGCGGTCGTCCTTGGCCGGCGTACCACTCATGACCAGGCTGACGCCATTGAGCACCAGCGGGTCGGCTGCGGTGCCGGTGCCGGTCATCGGGATCGTGGCGCCGGTGTCGGCGCGGGTGGCCTGCCACTGGGTGCCATCGAACTTCATCACGATGTTCTGGCCATCCAGCTTGGACAGGTCGCCGAAGCTGGCGCTCATGCTGGCCGTGCCGGTGTTGCTGCTGTTGGCAGTGATGCGTGGGTTGCCGATGGTGAAGAAGTCGCCGCCCATGTTGCCGTACAGATCCGCGCCCTGGCGGTGGACGTCGTTGAAGCTGCTGGCCATGCCGATCGCCAGCTTGCCCAGCTCGGCCTGCGCCGGGGTCAGCACGGTATTGCGGAACTCCAGCAGGCCACCGATCTGGCCGCCGAGCGTCTTGCCATCGATGGTGATCTTCTGGCCCTGGCTCTCCAGCGCCAGCTGCAGGCGCTCGGGCTGGTACGGATCGGTGACGGTGGTGACCTTGGAGGCGGTGGTGCCCACCACCAGGGCCTGGCCGCCGGCGGTGTAGACATTCATGATGCCGCCGTCCTGCATCACCGCGTTGCCGCCGGTGTAGCCGACCAGGTTGGCGATCAGCTGGTCACGGCGATCGAGCAGGTCCGGGGCCGCCGTGGCTGCGTTGCTGCCGATGGAACCGTTGAGCTGGGCGATCTCCTGGGCCAGCCGGTTGATCTCGGTGGCGCCGGCGATCAGGCCGTTGTTGACCTCGCCATTGAGGTTGTTGAGCTGGGTATTGAGCTGCTGGAAGCGGTTGGCCAGGGTCTTGCCGCTGTCCAGCACGTTCTGCCGGTCGGCGCTGCCCGAGGCGTTGGATGAGAGTCCGCTGACCGAATCGAAGAAGTTCGACCAGACCCCGGCCACGTTGGTGGAGGCGTCGGAGAACATGGCATCGACCCGGTCGGCCATCGTGGACAACTGCTTCAGGCGCGCCAGCTCACCGCTGCCATCGAGCAGGCGCGAGATGGCCAGCTGGTCCGCCACGCGGCGGACATCGGTGATGCGGGTGCCATTGCCGACGTCGCCATACCCGTAGTTCTGCGGGTTGGCGGTGGCGAAGTCCACCTTCTGGCGGCTGTAGCCAGGCGTTTTGATGTTGGCGACGTTGTGGCTGGTGGTCGCCAGGGCCCGCTGGAAAGCGAGCAGGGCGCTGGTGCCGGTGGAGAGTACGCTGGACATGGGTTACCTCAACGACGGATGACACCCAGCCCGGTCGGGCTGGCGGTGCTGGCAAAAGTGCGGCCCAGGCGCTCGCCGGCATCGCTCACCGCCGCAACGGCGCGCTCGATGGTCGGGCCGCCGGCGATCGCGGCGATCTTGGCCGCATAGGTCGGGTCGGTGGCGTAGCCGGCGCGCTGCAGGCCCTGCGCGAAGCTGCGTACGTCGCTGCCGGCCTGCAGGGCGTTCTGGTAGCGCGGGCTGGTCTTGAGCAGGCGCACGTAGTCGGCGAAGCTCTCGCCCACCGAGTTGTAGGCGCGGAAGCTTGCCGTCTCGCTGCGGCGCACACCGTTGACGTACTCGTGGGTGCCGCTGGTGGCGCGCTCACCCTGCCAGCCGTTGGCCTTGATCCCGAACAGGTTGTGCGAGCTGTCACCGCCACTGCGGCGGACCAGCTTGCGGCCCCAGCCGGTTTCCAGCGCGGCCTGGGCGACCAGCGCCTTGGCATCCACGCCCAGTTCGCGCGCGGCCTGTTGCGCATGGCCCCAGATGCTGGCAACGAAGCCGGCCGGGGTATGCGGACCAAGCTCGGCTGCGGCGGTGGAGGCGGCCAGGTTGTCGACCGCGCTGGGGCCGCTGGCCGCCGGGCGGGTCACACCGCTCCAGCGGTCATCGCCCATGGCCCAGTCGGCGCTGGCTGGGTCGCTCCCGGCGGCCGCCGCATACGGATCGCTGCGGCCGATCGCCTCATGCATCTGGCTGCTTTCACGACCGGCGATCAGGTCCAGCGCGCGTTCCATCGGCTGCAGCACGGCAGAGGGTGCCTCGCCGTTCAACTGCTGCAGCAGGTCGGCCTCGCGCGGCGCGGGCGGCGCAGCACTGGCCGGCAGCGGCATGCCACCGGCCGGTGCATTGAGGCGGTAGGCACGCAGCGCCGCGGCCGGATTGAGCGTGGTATCGACCGGCTTGGCCGCCTCGCCTTCGGCGCCGCCGAGTTGCCGCGCGATCATGCTCGACAGCCCCAGGCCGCGGCCGCGGGTCATCGCATCGGCGATCTTCTGGTCGTACATCTCGCGGAACATGGTGTTTTCGCCGGGGAACAGCGAATCGCCAAAGCTCGCCTCGCGCATGCTCTTGATCAGCATCTGCGCGAACTGGCCCTCCAGCTGGCGGGCGACCTTGTCGACCTTGGCCGGGCTGTTGGGCTGGGCGGGATTGAGTTCCAAGGCCGGTTGGATGCGCATGTCAGATCACCTCGAGTTCGGCACTGAGCGCGCCGGCCTGCTTGAGGGCTTCCAGGATGGCGATCAGATCGCCCGGGGCCGCGCCCACGGCATTCACCGCGTGCACGATTTCATCCAGGGTGGTGCCGCCGTTGAACTTGAACATGCGGCTGCCATCGTTGGTAGCGGTGATGGTCGACTGCGGCGTCACCACGGTCTGGCCGCCACTGAACGCCCCCGGCTGGCTGACGTTGGCGTTCTCGTTGATGGTCACGGTCAGCGAGCCATGGGAGATCGCCGCAGCGCCCACGCGCACCTGCGCGCCGATCACCACCGTACCGGTACGCGAATTGACCACCACCTTGGCCGGCGCACTGCCGGGGGTCAGTTCCAGGTTTTCGATACGCGCCAGCAGGCCGATGCGCGCGCCCGGATCGGACGGCGCGTTGACCGCCACGGTGACGCCATCGATCGCGCGGGCGGCGCCTTCACCGAAGGCGGTGTTCAGTGCCGCCACCATCCGCGAGACCGTGGTGAAGTCGTTCTTGTGCAGGTTCAGGGTGATGTCGCCACCGCCGCTGAACACATCCGGCAGCGCACGCTCGACGGTGGCGCCATTGGGAATGCGGCCGACGCTGGGCACGTTGACCGACACGCGCGAGCCATCCTTGCCCTGCGCACCGAAGCCGCCGACGATCAGGTTGCCCTGGGCGATGGCGTAGACCTGCCCATCGGCACCGCGCAGCGGCGCCATCAGCAGCGAGCCGCCGCGCAGCGAGACCGCGTTGCCCACCGAGGAAACGGTGATGTCGATCGGCTGGCCGGGCTTGGCGAACGGCGGCAGCTCGGCATGGATGGCCACGGCCGCCACGTTCTTCAACTGCGGATTGACGTTGGCCGGCACGTTGACGCCCAGCTCGCCCAGCAGGTTCTTCAGGCTCTGCACCGTGAAGGGCGCCTGGCTGGTGCGGTCGCCGCTGCCATCCAGGCCGACCACCAGACCGTAGCCGACCAGCGCGTTGCCACGCACGCCGCCGACCTGGGCCAGGTCCTTGATGCGTTCGGCGGAGGCGGGCGCGACCAGCGCGAACACGGCCAGCAGCGCCAGCACGGCACGCGTCGCGCCGTGCGACACCACGCGTTGCGTCACCATGTAGAGCGACGCCGCGCGTCGCTGCTTCGCCACGTGGGGGTACGCCATGCGTCGCTGCCGGAACAGGGAAAGGGAGAAGGTCATGTCAGGCTCAGTACGGCGCCAGCGCCGAGTTGAAGAAGCGGCTCAGCCAGCCCATCGCGTTGGATTGGGCGATCGCGCCACGGCCGCCGTAGACGATGCGGGCATCGGCAACGCGGCTGGAGGGAATGGTGTTGTCCGGGAAGATGTCCGCCGCGCGCACGATGCCCTGCACCTGCACCAGCTCATCGCCCCGGTTCAAGCGCAGGTTCTTGGCGCCCTGCACGACCAGGTTGCCGTTGGGCAGGCGCTGGATCACGGTGACCGTCACGCTGCCCTGCAGGCGGTTGCTCTGCGCGCTGGTGCCTTTGCCGGTGAAATCGCGCGAACCGGCGGCGCTGGCACTGAGGATGTCCTTGCCGCCGAGCGTGACCGGGGCGCCGAAGATGGTCGGCGTGCCGATGCTCAGCTCCGACTCTTTCGATGTGGAGGTGTTGGCGGTGGTCTGCGCGGTGGTGTTCTCGGTCAGCGTGATCGTGAGCAGGTCGCCCACATCGCGGGCGCGCCGGTCCGAGTAAAGCTGCAGGCCGGGGCCGGCGGCGTAGATCGCACCGGCCGTGGCCTGGGCCGAGGCCGGCATGATCGGTTCCACCGGCGCCATGGCCGGGTAGGGGCGGACATCGCCGGCGATCACGCAGCCACTCAGGGTGGCGACGATGACGGCGGCAGCGAGCAGGCAGAGGGTAGGGGCAAGACGCGACATGGCAGGTTCCCGGGTCGACCGATCAGGCGTTCTGGTTGAGGTAGCCGAGCATCGCGTCGGTGGTGGAGATCGCCTTGGCGTTCATTTCGTAGGCGCGCTGGGTTTCGATCATCGAAACCAGCTCTTCCACCACGTTGACGTTGCTGCCTTCCAGCGCGCCCTGCACCACGGTGCCCAGGCCGTTGAGGCCGGGATTGCCGTTCTGCGCCGGGCCGGAGGCGGTGGTTTCCAGGAACAGGTTTTCACCGCGGGCCTGCAGGCCGGCCGGGTTGACGAAGTCGGTCAGGGTCAGTGCGCCGATTTCCACCGAGGCGGCGTCGTCGGCCATCTTCACGCTGATCGTGCCGTCGGTGCCGATGGTCAGCGACTGCGCGCCTTCGGGAATCTGGATGCCCGGCTGCACCGGGTAGCCGCTGTTGGTGACCAGCTCGCCATCCTGGTTGCGCTGGAACGAGCCGTCGCGGGTGTAGGCCGAGGAACCGTCCGGCATCTGCACTTCAAAGAACCCGCGGCCGTTGACCATCACATCCAGTGCGCGGCCGGTCTGCTGCTGGCTGCCCTGCTCGAAGTTCTTGGCGGTGGCCACCACGCGCACGCCGGTGCCGATCTGCAGGCCGGTAGGCAGCTGCGTCTGCGCCGAGGACGCACCGCCCGGCTGACGGACCTGCTGGTACAGCAGGTCTTCGAAACTGGCACGGTCCTGCTTGAAACCGGTGGTGTTGGTGTTGGCGAGGTTGTTGGAAACCACCGACATGCGCGTCTGCTGCGCATCCAGTCCGGTCTTGGCGATCCACAATGCCTGGTTCATGGCGTCATTCCTGTGTTGTAGCGGGTGGCCGCGTGGTGCGGCCCTTGCGAAGGGCAATGCATGGCGCGTGCCAGAACGGCGCCGGGATTACGTCACGGCGCACGGTCAACCGCCCAGGCGCAGCAGGCTGTTGGCGCTGCGTGCGTTGTCATCGCCGTGCTTGATGACCTTCACCTGCATTTCGTACTGGCGCTGCAGCTGGATCATCTGCACCAGCGCACCGGCCGCATCGACGTTGCTGCCTTCCAGCTGGCCGCTTTCCAGCGACTTGCCCTGGGCCTGCACGAAGGGTTGCTGCGGGTCGTTGTTGCGCATCAGCCCATCCAGGCCGCGTTCCAGCCGTGCGTCGTCGGCCTGCACCACGCGGATGCGGCCGATGTTGGCCATCGTCTGCGGGCCTTCGCCCAGCGGGATGATCGAGATCGTGCCGTCGTTGCCGATGTCCATCGCCTGGTGCGGCGGGATCGCGATCGGGTTGCCGTTCTCATCCAGCACCGGATGGCCGCCGGCGGTCACCAGCTGGCCATTGGGCGTGATCGACAGCGCCGCACCCCGGGTATACGCCTCGCCGCCATTGGCGCCCGGTGCCTGCACGGCCAGCCAGTTGCCGGCCTGCAGGGACAGATCCAGCGGGTTGCCGGTAATCTGCTGGGCGCCCATGCGCCGGTTGAAGCCGGCATCCACGTGCAGGGCATCCACGCGCGAGGCATAGCCGGTCCCCTTGATCGGGAAGGCCTCGGTGTTGGCGAGCGCCTCCTTGAAGCCGGGGGTATCGGTGTTGGCCAGGTTGTGCGACAGCGTGCCCTGCGCCTGCAGGGAGGCGCGTGCACCGGTCATCGCGACGTAGAGTGCCTTGTCCATCGGTGTAGTCCCGTGTTGCGGTCAGTGGCTCATCAACGCAGGTTGATGATGGTCTGGGTGATCTGGTCCTGCGTGGAGACCATCTGCGAGTTGGCCTGGAAGTTGCGCTGGGCGGTGATCATGTTGACCAGCTGCTCGGTCAGGTCGACCGTGGAGGCTTCCAGCGAACCGGCCTGGATCTTGCCCAGGTTGGAGCTGTCCGGCGCACCGGTACGCGGCGTGCCCGAGGCAAAGCTTTCCGTCCACAGGTTGTTGCCCTTGGCTTCCAGGCCCTGTGCGTTGTTGAAGGTGGTCAGGGCGACCTGGCCCAGCGCCTTGTCATCGCCATTGGAGTAGCGCGCGTAGACGATGCCCTCTTCGGAGACGGTGATCTCGTTGAGCTTGCCCGCTGCATAGCCGTCCTGCTGGGTGTTGCGCAGCGCGAACTTCTCGCCGTACTGGGTCGAGCCGCTCAGGTTCAGCGACATCGACAGCACGCCGGCGCCGGTGGTCGGGGTGAATGGATCCATGACGATCTGGCCGTCGGCCGGGCTGGTCAACGCACCGCTGTCGGAGAACTGCAGCGTGGTCGGGGTACCGGCAGCCTTGCCGTCCACATAGTTGTAGACCTGCCACTCGTTCGGGTTGTCGGTCTTCACGAAGTAGGAGGTCTGGGTGTGGCTCACGCCCAGCGAGTCGTACACGGTGATGCCGCCGGTGGAGTGGTTGTAGCTGTTGGAGTCTGTCGGGTCGAAGGCGGCGACCGTCGGCTGCTTGGCGTTGGCCGGCAGGGTGAAGCTCACATCGACCTTGCCGGTCTGCCGCGGCGGGCTGTCGGTGGTCATCAGCTGCAGGTCGGTCAGGCGGCCGGCATCGAAGTTGGTGCCGTCCGCATTCGGGGCGAACACCTGCAGTCGCGCACCCTGCGGGTTGGTCACGTAACCGGCCTGGTCGGTCTGGAAATTGCCGGCGCGCGAGTACACGCGCTCACCGTTCATGGTCAGGGTGAAGAAACCTTCGCCGGAAATGGCCATGTCCAGGCTGCGCCCGGTCTGTTCGTTGTTGCCCTGCGAGAACTGCTGGGCCACGTTGGTCACCCGCACGCCGGAACCGACCGCGTTCTTTGACAGGCCATAACTGGTGGCCGAGAACAGATCGGCGAACTCCGCGCGCGACTGTTTGAAGCCGGTGGTGTTGACGTTGGCGATGTTGTTCGCGGTGACGTTCAGATCGGCATTGGCTGCGTTGATGCCGGACAACGAGACGTTGAAGCCCATGGGATGCTCCTGTGGATGCGGGTGAGGCGGCTCAGCTGATGCGGAGCACGTAGTCGATCGGGGCCGTGCCCAGACCCTTGAGGTTGAGGTACAGGCCGTCCGTGCCGACCGTGACGCTCTCCACCGGGGCCTGCACGTAGGTGTTGAGCTTGGTCTTGGTGCCGGCGGTATCGGTGTGCGAGGCGGCGATGGTGTAGGTGCCTTCGGCCATGCGGTTGCCGTTGGCATCCTTGCCGTCCCAATCGAAGGTGACTTCGCCGGAGGCCTTGGCTTCCACGCTGATCTGGTTGACCTTGACGCCGTTGGCATCGGTGATGTCCACGGTCACGAAGCCGGCGCCGGGCGCGGCGACCATGCCGGTCACATCGCCGTCCTTCTCCAGGGCCAGCTTTTCCGACGGCACCAGCACTTCGTGGCCGACCAGGGCCGCGCCGCGCAGGATCTGGTCGCTGGACATCGAATCCTGGAAGCCCTTGACCGTGTTGTTGAGGTCGGTGATGCCCTGGACCTGCGACAGCTGCGCCATCTGCGCGACCATCTGGGTGTTGTCCATCGGCTTGAGCGGATCCTGGTGCCGCAGCTGCTCGGTCATCAGGCGCATGAAATCGGCCTGGTCCAGGGTGCTCTTCTTCTTGCTGGTATCGCTGTTGGGCGCGTTCAGGCCCAGTGCGGTGTAGATGTCGCTGCTGTTCTGGCCGACGCCGGTGGTGCTGCTCATGGGAGGGGATTCCTGCGGTTAGAGGGTCAGCGACCCATGGTCAGCGTGGCCAGCGCCAGTTCCTTGGCGGTGGTCAGCATTTCCACGCCCGCCTGGTAATTGCGCGAGGTGGAGATCAGGTTGACCATCTGCGCGACCGGGTCCACGTCCGGCTGGTAGATGTAGCCATCGGCATCGGCCAGCGGGTGGCCCGGCTCGTAGCGCTGGATCGGCGCGGCGTTGCTCTGGCTGATCTCCTTGACCTGCACCGTGGTGATGTTCGGATCGTTGCGGCTGGTCACCGACTGGAAGATCGGCTCCAGCGGCTTGTAGACCGCATCGGCCGAGCCGGCGACGGTGTCGGCATTGGAGAGGTTCGAGGCGATGGTGCTCATGCGCACGGACTGCGCCTGCAGCGCGGACCCGGCGATGTCGAAGATGGGCAGATTGCTCATGGCTTACTGCCCCGTGATCGCGGTGAGCATGGAGCGCACCTTGGATTCGACGAAGCTCAGCGAGGCGCGGTACTCCAGCGCGGCGCGGCCATAGGCGGCACGTTCTGCATCCGGGTCGACGGTGTTGCCGTCGATGCTCGGCTGCACGCCTTCCTTGGCGATCTGGAACGGGTTCAATCCGTTGCCGATCTCATAATGCTGTTCGTTGGTGGTCCTCATCAGACCGTTGGCATCCAGCCCCTGGGCATTGCGCAGGGCGGCATCGAAGTCCAGGTCCTGGGCCTTGTACCCGGGGGTGTCGGCGTTGCTCAGGTTGCTGGCGATCAGCTTCATCCGCTGCTCGCGCAACGGCATGGCCTGGGCGTGGACACCCAGATAGTTCGAAATCAGATTGGGCATGACGCACTCCCACGGGACGATGCCTGGGGCAGTGCAAGCGGCGTGCCAGAGGGGGCTGCGGGCCGCTCCCCGGCGGCGTGTTCACGCCGGGGTGGATCCACGCCAGGCGTGGATGTCGTCTAGCGGCCGGGGGTCATTCCGGCCGCGCTGGGCGGCGTGTCATGCCGCCATCGCCACCTTGCGCAGGCGGTCCAGCAGGAAGTCCGCCAGCTCATGCGGGGAGTACTTGGCCACGAACGCGTTCGCGCCGACCCGTTCCACCATCGCGTTGTTGAACACGCCCGACAGGGAGGTGTGCAGCAGCACGTACAGGCCGGCCAGGCCCGGGTGACGCCGGATTTCCGTCGTCAGGGTGTAGCCGTCCATCGCCGGCATCTCGATATCGGAGATCACCATGGCGTAGCGCTCGGCCGGGTTCTCGCCCGAAGCATGGATCTGCAGGAGGTGATCCAGGGCCTGCTTGCCGTCCGAGAGCAGGGTCGCCCCGACCCCCAGCTGGTCGAGCACGCTGCGGATCTGCTGGCGGGCCACGCGCGAGTCGTCCACCACCAGCACCTGCATCGGCGGGGCATCGGGGGGCAGGGCCATGGACGGGTCCAGCACCGCTTCGCCCCGGATCTCGGCGATGTCGGCCAGCACGCTTTCCACGTCGATCACCTGGATAAGCTCGCCCTGGAAGCGGGTCACCGCCGTCAGGTAGCTCGATTCGGCGCCCAGTTCCGGTGGCGGATGGATGTCTTCCACCGCGATGTTGACGATGCGTTCCACACCACTGACCAGAAAGCCCTGGATGGAGCGGTTGAACTCGGTCACCACCAGATAGCCCGGCGCCTTGTCGGCATCGGGCTCACGCTCGGGATGGCCGATCGCCAGGCCCAGGTCCAGCACCGGCACCGAGCGGCCACGCACATCGGCCACACCGGCGAACTGGCTGGGCAGCCCGGGCACCTGGAACAGATCCGGGCGCCGCAGGACTTCCTGCACCTTGAACACGTTCACGCCAAAAAGCTGACGTCCCCCCAGCCGGAACAGCAGCAGGGCCAGACGATTGTGGCCGGCCAGGCGCGTACGCTGGTCGATGCGGTTGAGCAGGTCATGGGACATGGGCTTGGTATCGGCGGCGGTGGCGATGACTTGAGCGCGGCGTGCGCCAGGCTTCGGCACGGCCCTTGCATCGTGCTGCCCATGTTCCTTGCCCGTGGAGTGCCCATGCGTTCTCTTGTCCTTGCCGCGCTGGTGCTGGTGGCGCCCGCCTGGGCCGCCGGCGGCTGGCAACCCGTGGACAGCATCCGCCAGGCGGCGCTGGGCACCCTCCCGGCCGGCAGCGAAGGTGACACCACGCTGGATTCGGCACTGCGCCTGCCGGCGTGCGGCCAGCCGCTGGCGGCCCAGCCGACCGGCAGCAGCACCGTGGAGGTCAGCTGCCCCGATGCGGGTGGCTGGCGCCTGTTCGTGCCCGTGAAAGTGCGTCGCAACCAGACCGTGCTGATCCTCAACCGTGGCGTGGCCGCTGGAGAAACCCTCTCGGCGGCCGATATCACGACTGGCCAGCGTGATGCGGCACGGATCGCCGGTGCTGCGCTGGCCGATCCGGCCGCCGCGGTCGGTCGCGTGGCACGCAGGACCCTCAGTGCGGGCAGCCTGCTCTCGGCCAATGATCTGGTCGCGCAGCGGCTGGTGCGGCGGGGCGACAGTGTCGCGCTGGTGTCGCGGCGGGGCGGGGTGGAGGTCCGGGTAGCCGGACGCGCCATGGCCGATGCCGGCGAAAACGAGCGGGTCTCGGTCGAGAACCTGTCCTCGCGCAAGATCGTGCAGGGCACCGTCGCGGCCAGCGGTGACGTTTTAGTGACGCGCTGAACACCATTGTGAATACGCGCCACTTTCCCCGCGAAACCTGCAATATTCCCCTAAAGATGGCGTCCGCCCGGCCGTTATCCCTTGTGAACCGCATTCCCAGGACAACTCCATGAGCCAGAAAATCGACGGCAACCTCCCGGCCACCGCCCATCTGCGCAGCGTCGCTCCGGGCAACAAGCCGAGCGTCAGCACCGATGCCCCGGCCCGCCCGGTGGAAGCCGCTGACAGCCTGCGCCTGACCGGCGAAGCGACCAGCCTGCAGACCCTGCAGCGTGAACTGTCCTCGGCGCCGGCGATCGATGCCGGGCGGGTGCAGGCGGTGCGCGAAGCCCTGCAGAACGGCAGCTACAAGATCAATCCTGACGCGATCGCTTCGCGCATGCTTGAGCTGGACCAGCAGCTGCAGGGATGAAGCTGGCGATGAGCGAGCCGCTGCAGCGCCTCAGCGATGCCCTGGACGTCGAACGCCAGGCCTTGGTCGAGCATGACGTGCACGCGCTGATCCGTGCGACCGGCGCCAAACTGGAAGCGCTTCGGGCGCTCGAGGCCGCGCTGCCGGTCGGCCAGGCAGAACGCGTGCAGGAACTGGCCGAGCGCAACCACGCCAACGGTGTGCTGCTGTCGCGCCGCCGCCGCGAAGTGAACTGGGCGCTGCGCCAGCTCGGCCGCAGTGAAGAATCCTCGGCGTATGACGCCAAGGGCCAGTCGCACATCCTGCACACCCGGCGGCCCCTCGCGGTCGCCTGATCTCCCTGTCTGGCAGCCCCGGGCTGCCGATGTGAACGTCACCGCGTATATTGAGCGCCTGTTTCCAGCCGCCTCGATGTGACCGTGACCGTAACTTCCACCCTTGTCACCGCCCCGTTGCCTCCGCATCCGGTCCTGCTTGCCCTGTTCGAGCGGATCAAGGAGGGCGTGCTGCTGTTCCGCGAGGATGGCAGCGTGGCCCTGGCCAATGCCGCGGTCAGCGAGATCCTCGGCCAGGCCGAACGCGATGCCGAGCAGACGCCGGCGCAATGGCTGCGCCAGCTGCTGCCACCGGATGCCCTGGAACATGCGCGCCTCAACGGCCACTGGAACGGCAGCCTGCCGGTCGGCGAGCGCATGGTCATTGCCCATGTCTACCATCACGACGACGCTGGCCAGCGGCACTACCTGGCGTTGTTCCGGCGTATCGAGGGCCAGGAAGACTACGAGCGCGAACTGCAGCAGCGCCATGCCGAACTGCGCCAGGCCTACCTGCGCCTGAACGGCACCCAGGAAAAGCTGCTGCAGTCGGAAAAGATGGCCTCCATCGGCCAGCTCGCTGCCGGCGTGGCGCACGAGATCAACAACCCGATCGGTTACGTGCATTCCAACTTGGGCAGCCTGCAGGAATACCTGCGCAGCCTGTTCACCGTGATCGAAGCCTACGAGCGCGCGTTGCGTGCGCCGGACCCGAAAGCACTGATTCCGGAAATCGACGACATCCGTCAACGCTTCGACATCGACTTCATCAGCCGCGATCTGCCGCAGCTGATGGCCGAATCACGCGAAGGCATCGAACGGGTGACCCGGATCGTGCGTGACCTGAAGGACTTCTCGTATTCCGGCCGCGATGAATCGTGGAAGCTGGTGGACCTGCATGCGGGCCTGGAATCCACGATCAACATCATCTGGAACGAGCTCAAGTACAAGGTCGCCCTGCACCGGGAGTTCGGCCAGTTGCCGCTGGTGGAGTGCCTGCCTTCGGAATTGAACCAGGTCTACATGAACCTGCTGCTCAACGCTGGCCACGCCATCGCCGACCGCGGCACGATCCACGTCCGCACCGGTGTGGACGGCGACACGGTGTGGGTGGAATTTGAAGATACCGGCGGCGGCATCTCACCGGACCTGCGCCAGCGCATCTTCGATCCGTTCTTCACCACCAAGCCGGTTGGCAGCGGTACGGGGCTGGGCCTGTCGATCTCCTACAGCATCATCAACAAGCACCACGGCCGCATCGATCTGGAGAGCACCCCGGGCGTGGGCTCGAAGTTCCGCGTGGTGCTGCCGATCAAGCAGCCGCGCTGAGCCGGCAATGGCCGTGCCGGTCGCTGGCCGGCATTGCGGGGAGGGGCTTTCAGGCATCGCGTTCGGTTGAGCGAGAGCAGCCGACCAACGGTCGGCTCTACCTGGATATCTGGCGCGTGCAACGTAGAGCCGACCGTTGGTCGGCTGCCGCGTCAATCCGCCTCAATCCGACTCAGTCCGCGTCAACCGCCGGCAGCGCTGGCGCCGGTGCGGTGTTCGCCCGGCGCTGTTCCTCGTGCGTGCGGAATGCCTGGTGGATGTGCTTGCGCAGCTCATCATCGTTCCATGGCTTGGTCAGGAACCGGTAGATCGCACCGCGGTTGATCGCGTCGGTCACCGTGTTGAGGTCCGTGTAGCCGGACAACACCAGCCGGATCGTGTCGGGGTAGAGCATCTTCACCCGGCCCAGGAACTCGGTGCCGCTCATGTCGCTCATGCGCTGGTCGGAGAGGATCACCTGCACATCGTTGATGGCCAGCAGATCGAACGCATCGCGCACGTTGCCGGCGGCCAGGATGCGGTAGCCGTCGCGGCGGAACAGGCGCACCAGCGAGCGCAGCACGTTCTCTTCGTCGTCCAGCAGCAACAGCGTGCGGTCCGGGCGGGTCTCGGCGAAGGCCTCCGGGCGCAGGTAACGGCGGCGCAGGGTCATCCCGGCCGCGTCGGCCGACATCGGCTCGCCGAACAGATACCCCTGGAACACATCGCAGTCGTTGCGGCGCAGGAAGCCCAGCTGTGCCTGCGACTCGACGCCGTTGGCGATCACCGTCATGCCCAGCTGGTGGCCCATGGCGATGATCGCGCGCGCGATGGCAGCCTCGCGATTGCCGGCCGGCGCACTCTTGATGAAGCTGCGGTCGATCTTGAGCTTGTCCACCGGATAGCGGACCAGCGCGCTGAGGCTGGAATCGCCGGTGCCGAAGTTGTCCAGGCTCAGGCTGATGCCTTCGTTGCGCAGGTTGACCAGGGTCTCGTGGACGAAGTTGACGTTGTTGGTCAGCGCGCTTTCGTTGATCTCCAGCGTCAGCATCTGCGCCGGAACGCCGGCCGCCTGCATCAGCGACATCACCTCGGCGAAGAAGTTCGGGCGCAGCAGCTGCAGGGTGGAGACGTTCACCGCGATGGTGAAGTCATCAAACCCCTGGTCGCGCCACAGCCTGGCCTGTTTGAGTGCGCCTTCCAGCACCCAGGTGCCGATCTGCACGATGATGCCCAGCCGCTCGGCGGTACGCATGAAGCGCTCGGGCACCAGCATCCCCAGGGTGGGCGACTGCCAGCGCAGCAGTGCCTCCATCCCCACCACGTGGCCGTCGCGTGCGCTGACCAGCGGCTGGTAACGCAGCTTGAGCTCGCCGTTGGGGATCGCATCGACAATCTGGCGCGCGATGATGCTCTCGCTGTGCGCGCTGGAGGGGGTATCCACGGCGTGGATGCGCACGGCGTTGCCGCCTTCGCGGGCGGCCTGGTACAGCGCATCTTCGGCGTGGTCGAGCAGGCGCGAGACACCGGTGGCGTGTTCCGGGCACAGGCTCACGCCCAGCTTGCCGGTCATGAACAGGGTGTAGGGCAGCACCGACAGCGGCAGCTCGAGTTGCTGGCGGATTTCCTCGGCCAGGTCTTCGGGCAGTGGCATGTCGGCGGTGCGCGGCACGGCCAGCAGGAATTCATCGCTGCCGTGGCGCCACAGCTTGCCGCGGCCACGCAGGTGGTGCTGCAGGCGCTGGGCGACCAGCACCAGGGCCTGGTCGCCGACTTCGGCGCTCATGTTCTCGTTGACCGAGGCGAAGTGGTCGATGTCCACGTGCATCAGCATCAGCGGCGTGCCGCCGGACGCGGCCTCGGTCACCATCGCCTGCAGTTCGGGATTGCCCGCGCCCAGGCGGGCCGGGGCGTCCTCGATGCTGACCAGGGGCAGGGAAGGGTTCCACATGAGCTCAGTGTTCCAGTGCGTCGTGAGCCGTCGCGCCGGTGGCGCGGTACGGCAGGTAAAGGTCGATCAGGGTACCGGCGCCATGCGCCGATTCAATGCGTAATGTGCCACCCACGCTCTGCGCGCGCTCGCGCATCACGATCAGGCCCAGCCCGCGCGGGCCATCCGGGTCGAAGCCCTCGCCGTCGTCGCGGACCTGCAGGTGCAGGCCGTGGTCGTCCACATCGCGCAGATGCAGGTTCACCTGGCTCGCACGCGCATGGCGCAGCACGTTGGTCAGGCTTTCCTGGGCGATGCGGAAGCAGGCCTGTTCGATATCGCCGGCCGGGCGCCGGGGCAGGGACTGGATATCGGGCAGCAGCTCGATCGCCGCCGAGCGGAACAGCACGCCGGCCTGCCAGCGCAGCGCCGCTTCCAGCCCGAGTGCATCCAGCTGCGGCGGGCGCAGCAGGGTCGAGATGTCGCGCAGCTTGCCCACGGTCGCATCGGCCAGTTGGATGATCTGGGCCAGGTCCTCGTCGCGGCGGGCGGCGTCCTGCTCATCCTGGGCCGCATACGCGGACAGTTTCATCGCGGTGATCGCCTGGCCGATATCGTCGTGCAGATCGCGCGAGATGGCGCGGCGCTCGTCTTCCTGCAGCGAGAACAGCCGGCCGGCCATGGCCTGCAGCTCGCGGTTGCTGGTTTCCAGCGCCTCGCGGATGCGCTCGGGCTCACTGAGGTCGCGCACGATCAGCAATTTGCAGTTGCGGCCGCCATACCGCACATCGCCGACCGCCAGGCCGGCCTGGAACGCCTGGCCGTTGAAGCGGCGCATGCCGATCACCTCGCCGGCCCCGCCGTGGTGCAGCGGCAGCTGGGCGAACAGCTGGGCGCGTACGCGGGGCAGATCGTCGGCGGTCACCAGCGCGGCCAGCGGCTCGCCGAGCAGGGTGTTGTGGCCGTACCCGAACTGGGTGGCGGCGCAGGCGTTGGCGTACAGCACGTGTTCTTCGGACAGGATCACCACGCCATCGGGCAGCACCCGCACCAGCTCGCGGAACTGCTCTTCGCGCTCACGCAACAGGCGCCGCGACTGCTCGCGCTCGGTGACGTCCTGCAGGGTGCCCAGCACCCGCGGCCGCCCGGCATCGTCCTGGCCGCTCTCGGCGCGCAGGTGCACCATCAAGGCGCGCCCGTCCATCGCCAGCAGCGGCAGCAGCACATCGATCTGCACCGGTTCGCCCGAGCTCATTTCCTGCAACAGCTGTTCGCTGAGCGCGGCGGTGGCCGGATCGGCGGGCACCAGCAGTTCCTCGAAACGGTGCCAGCGCCGGGCTTCCGGCGCGCGCCGCGCCAGCAGGCGGTAGACCTGGTTGGCGTAGCGGCCCAGTCCGGTGGCCGGGTCGATCTCCCACGCGCCGATGCGCGCCATCTCGTGCGCTTCCTCCACGCGGGCCAACGCCTGGTCGCGGCGCAGCAGGGCCTGGTCTTCGCGGGTACGGTCGATCGCGATCAGCAGTCGCGCACGGCGGCCGCCGTAATCGATGAAATTGCTGCGCATCTCCATGCGCCGGGTGCTGCCATCACTCAGGCGCAGATCGGCGGTGATCACGCACAGCTGCTCGGGGTTGGCGCGGATGTGGTCCAGCTTGGCTTCGAGCAGGGCCTCGTGACCGGGCGGCCACAGCGCCGTGATCGGCATCGCGGTGAAGGTTTCCCGGCTGTAGCCGAAGAAGCCCGCCGCCGCCGGATTGACGTCCAGGATCGCCAGCGATTCCAGGTCATACACCAGGATGGGGCCGGGATTGCCTTCGAACATCTGCCGATGACGGGTTTCCGAACTCTCCAGCCGCGCATGGGTGTGCAGCACGTGCTGGGCCAGCGGCCGCAGCAGCAGATAGATCAGCGCCGCACTGGCGACCACGAAGAACGTGCCCTTGATGGTCTGCCACTGCGCCGCGGTCTGCAGGTCGCCGGCCACCACCTTGACCGCCGCATCGCTGCACAGGATCCACACCAGGGCCAGCACCAGGTAGGCCACGACCACGCGCCAGCGGTCGCGGCGCAGATCGCGGGCCAGGGGCGTGTCGTCAGCGGGTGCGGAAGGGCCTGGCAGGTGGGTCGGCATGGGGCAGGGCGGGGCCAGTCGGACAAGGCGAGCGTCATCTTACCTGCCCGGGGTGAGGATGCAGGTCGCCAGGGAACTCAATAATCCGCAATCTCCGCCGTTAACGATTGCGTTCCCCGGTTGTCGGGTGCGTTTTCGGAGTTACAGGGCGTGGACCAAGGCATTATCGCGAGTCTGCTGCAGCACCCACTGGCCTCGGCGCTGGTGATCCTCGACCGTGCCGGTCGTCCGATCGCCGCCAACCCGGCCGCGCGCGAGCACGGCCTGCCGGCAACCGTCGCCGCGTACGGCGAGGTACTGGAAGATCTGCGCCTGCTCGCCGCGGACGGCGGGCTGGTGCCCTGCCAGCTGCCCGGTGGGCCCGGTGGCCGCTTCGATGGCTGGATGCGCGCCGTGCACGATCCGGATGGGCATCTGCTGGCCTTCACCCTGAGCGTGCCCGAGCCGGTCGCCGCCTATGCCGGCAGCCGTTGGGAAGTCGCCCTGGATCATGCCGGGCATGGGCTGTGGGACTGGGACCTGCCCAGCGACAGCGTGCGCCGCTCGCGGCGTTGGGATGGTCAGCCCATCGAGGACTCCCACAGCCATGCCGAGGGCGTGAGCGCGCTGCTGGAGAACGTCCACCCGGACGACCAGCCGGCGGTGCGGCTGGCGATGGATGCGCACCTGCGCGGCGAGAGCGAGGTCTATACGGCCCAGTTCCGCGCCCGGCACCCCGATGGCGAGTGGCGCTGGGTGCTGGATCGGGGCCGGGTGGTCACCCGCACGGCCGATGGCCAGCCGCTGCGCATGGTCGGCACCCATACCGACATCCAGGCCCAGAAGCAGATGGAAGTCCAGCTGCGCGAGCAGCAGGTGCAGCTGCGCGAAGCCCAGCGCATCGCCAGCATGGGCAGCTGGTCCTGGGATCCGGAGGCGCGCCGGTTCTGGTGGTCGCCCGAGTTCCGCGTACTGCTGGGCACCGGCGAAACACCGCCGCACGGTCGCCGCCATTGGCTGCGTCAGCTCGAACCGCAGTCGCGCGGCCGGTTGCGCAATGCCTGGCGCCGGATGTGGCGCGATGGTGCGGCCACCACGCTGGAGCTGGAGCTGATCCGCGACAACGGCGCGCTGCACCTGCGCGTGTGGATGCAGCCGCTGATCGGGCCGGACGGTCGCATCCAGCGCCTGCTGGGCCAAGTCCAGAACATTACCGAACAACACCAGACCGATGCGCTGATCCGCTGGCGTACCGAGCTGCTCAACCGCGTCTCGGCCCTGGGTCGTATCGGCGGCTGCGAGATCGAGGTGGGCACCCGCCACATGCAGTGGACCGAGGAGTGCTACCGCATCCACGGGCTGCGCAAGGAGCCGATCAGCCTTGACCAGGCCCTGAGCCTGTACACCCAGGATTCGCGCGATGCGTTCGAGGCGGCGCTGGTGCGGATCGCCGAGGGGGGCCTGCCCGAGCAGCTGGACCTGTGCTTCTACCGGCAGTCCGGACTGCGCATCTGGGTCCAGGTGCTGATCGAGCTGGACCGCCGCGATGGCCTGCCGACGCGGTTCGTGGTGCTGTTCCGTGACATCACCCGCGAGCGCGAAGCCAACGAGCGCATCGAACTGCTGGCCCATTACGACCTGCTCACCGGCCTGCCCAACCGGATGCTGCTGCGCGAGCAGACCGCCGATGCCATCGAGGTGGCGCGCGATCGCGGCAGCCCGCTGGCGATGCTGTTCATCGACCTGGACGGCTTCAAGACCATCAACGACACCTTCGGCCACGCCACCGGCGATGCGCTGCTCAAGGCGGCCGCCTCGCGCCTGCACCAGAGCCTGCGCAACAACGACCTGTTCGGCCGCTTCAGCGGCGACGAGTTCATCGTCGTGCTGCGCGACCTGGCCGCGCCGGAAGATGCCGGCCATGTCGCGCGCAAACTGATCGCCTCGCTGGCCGAGCCGCTGCACCGCGGCGAGAGCACGCTGAAAGTCGGCGCCAGCGTCGGTATCGCGATGCTCGATGAGAGTCGCCAGGATTTCGAATCGCTGCTGCGCGCCGCCGATGCCGCCATGTACGCGGCCAAGGAAGCCGGGCGCAACACCTACCAGTATTACAGCCAGGACGCCCTGGCCAAGATCCAGCGCAAGCTGGAGATCGAGCACGCACTGCTCGGCGCGATCGAGCGCGAAGAATTCACCCTGGCCTACCAGCCGCTGCTGCATGCCGAGAACGACCAGCCCCCGGCGATCGAGGCGCTGCTGCGCTGGCATCGGCCCGGCATCGGCTACTGCAGCCCGGCCGAGTTCATACCGATTGCCGAGAAGTGCGGCGAGATCGTGCGGATCGGTGACTGGGTGCTGGCCGAGGCCTGCCGCCAGGCCGCTGCGTGGGACGCCGCCGGCCTGCAATTCGACCGCGTGGCGGTCAACGTGTCGGCCGTACAGCTGCGCGACCGCGGGTTCGCCGAACGCGTGATCGACATCTGCCACGCCCACGGCTGGCCGCCGCAGCGCCTGGAGCTGGAGCTGACCGAGTCCGCCCTGATCCGTGACACCGACGTGCTGCGGCACTGCTTCGAGGTGCTCGAACGCCACGGCGTGCCGCTGGCGGTCGACGACTTCGGTACCGGCTTCTCGAACCTGCACTACCTCAACCGCTTCCCGGTGGGGCGCCTGAAGATCGACCGCAGTTTCGTCCAGGGCATGCTGCACGATGCCGGCACCGCTGAGGTCACCCAGGCGATCGTGCACCTGGGCCACGCGCTGGGCATGAAGGTCGTGGCCGAAGGCGTGGAGACCGAGCAGGAAGAGGCCATGCTGCGCCGCCAGGGCTGCGATGAGATCCAGGGCTACCTGTACTCGCGCCCGCTGGCGCCGCGCGATCTGGCGCAGTGGTTGAAGCTGGGCACGCAGACGCTGCCGCGCGAGAGCTATGCCGCGGTGACGCAGAGCGTTTGAGTAAGGTCCTGCAGCGCCCCTCCGTGGGCTCTGCACAGCCCTGGGTTGCCGTCCCGTCATACGGGTCGTGCGCGACCTCGGCGCTTGCGTTGCATGTGACCTGCGCACAGCCCTCCGGCCGGGGTCCCCCTCGGTCCGGCACAGGCCATCGCCCGGCGATATCAGCGGGCACACAGATGGAAATACGATGAAGCTGCCGAACCGCCCTGGGCGTCAGTCCTGCGGCGAGTGCTGCGCTCGCCTCAACGGGTAGCGCCGTGACGGCCGCTTGCGGACGTGCGATGACGGGTAGCTGCGTTGGCGTTCACGGCGGTTGATGCCGGGCAGGCAGCGTCAGCGCGCCGCCGCATCCAGATCATCACCGCTCAGGCCAAGGTCCCAGGCCAGGCCGGCCAGGGCGGGGTCGACGGCGGAGGGCAGGGTGACGATGCCCGGCGCGGGGCGCTTGGCCAGCTGCGCGAGTTCCTGCTGGGCCAGCTGCTCCAACCGTGCGATCAGGGCGCGGCCCTGCAGCGGGGCAACCGGCGCTGCCGCAGCGGCAGGCGCTGCAACGGCGGTGACGGTCTCACTGCGCTGCACCGCCGGCTCCAGCTCGGCGGGGACAACGGATGCAACGGACAACACGGACGCGTTCAACATCGGGTAATCATCTGCAGCCAAGGCGGGTCGTGCAAGCACAACGGCCCCGGGGAAACCGGGGCCGTTGTCTGTGCCGGGGTCGGCACGGGACATCTGGATCAGAACAGCTCGACCGCGCCTGCGGCCATGCTCTGCTGGGCGACCGCCTTGTGCGGCGGGCGCTCCCACTCGGTGCGCATGTCACGCAGGCGGCTGCCGGTGCGCTGCAGGGCGGTCACGACCTCCTCGTCGAACACGCCGCCACTGCGATGCAGCAGCTCCTGCAGGGCGACGGCCTCGCGGTTGATCGCCGTCAGGCGGTCCAGGTGGGTGTGCACGCCGCCCAGGGCCTGGGTGGCGATGTCTTCGAACTGCAGGGCGCGCACGGCTTCAGCGACGCTGCTGTCGATGGCGCGACCGCATTCGGAGATCTCGCGCATGCCGTCACCGAGCGAGGCATTGATCTGGGCCACGTTCTCCAGCATCTGCGCCGCTTCGTGGCGCGCTTCGCGGGAACGGTCCATATCGCGGGAGGCCATGTGCGAGACCGTCTCGCGCACCTTGGCGATGGCGTCCTTGGAGCTGTGCGCCAGCTTGCGGATCTGCTCGTTGAAGGTGGTCGAGCGCTCGGACAGGTTGCGGACTTCGTCGGCGACCACCGCAAAGCCACGGCCGGCTTCACCGGCACGTGCGGCTTCGATGGCCGCGTTCAGGGCCAGCAGGTTGGTCTGGTCGGCGATCGACTTGACGTCCTCCAGCAGCGCGAAGATGCCATCCAGGTGCTGGGCCATCTGGTCGATGTGCTGCACGGTGTTGCTGCTCTGGCCGCTGACCTGTTCCAGCGCCTCGACCAGCTGCTCCATCCGCTGGCTGGCGTGCTGGGCGAAACGGGCCACGTCGACGCCGGCACCGCCTTCTTCGCCGGCGCGGTCGACGATGCGGGCCAGGGCCTGGCTCTGCTGGCGCGACTTGCGGTTCATCGCATCGAAGCTGCTGCCCAGGCCACCGACCGCATGACGGATCAGGTCGCGGGCACGTTCGACTTCGCCACGCGAGCCGTCGATTTCGTTGCCGACGAACGAGCGCAGCTCGGTCAGCAGCTGGTCCTGCTCGCGCATGATGCGGGCCTGCTCAGGCGAACGCTGGGTCTGGGCGCGGGCGCTCCACCAGGCAAACCCGAGCCAGCTGAGCGTCATCGTGCTCAGGATCGCCCAGCGCAGGGCGGCGGGCCACTCGAAGCCGATGGCAAAGGGAAGCAGAAGGGTCAGGACCAGGGGGGCGGCCAGGCGGATGAAGAGGCGTGAGTACATGGACGTTCTCGGGGAGGTGCACGGATGCTGTATCGGCCGTACCCCGGTTTGCTTTAGTCCTGCACCACACATTCGATCAAAAACCGCACGTCCCGGCCCCCCGGGTGGAGCCACCCGATGGGTGGCTGCCGAGCTCAGCGCAGCTGGCGCGCGACCGCTTCCAGCATCGTCTTGCGCGAGAACAGGAAGTCCCAGTACTGGCCACCGGTCTGGCGCCACAGCACCGCCGAACGGACCGCGGCCAGCAGCAGCGCGCGGATCTCGGCGACCACGCCCGCCTGGCCGAGGTAGTGCGGGTTGCCCTGGACCATCACCCGCGGCTTGAGGTTGCTGATGGTGTCCGCGTACAGGCCACCCAGTGCGGCGAGCACGTCCGGGTGGGCGCTGTCGCCCAGCTCGCCGGCCTGGGTGCGGGCGCGCTCGATCCCGGTGCTGACCTTGGCCACGATCGCGTCCTCGCGCACGAAGCGGCGCTCAAGCTGCAGCACCGACAGCGCCAGGCGCGGCAACTGCTCGTCCTGCCCCTGGCTGCTGAGGTAGTTGTGCAGCAGGCGCAGGCCGGGGGCGACATTGCTGGCGCTGCCGTAGATGTCCTGCGGGCTGGCCGCATCGATGCGGAACACGCTCTCCACCGCGGTGCGGACCACGGCGGCTTCGGAGTGGCCGGTTTCGGCGATGCGGCGCACCTGCTGCAGGGCCTGGGCGATGCCGGCCAGAGCGAGTACGCGGTCGTCGACGGAAAAACTCATGCAGCAGATACCTCGAAAGGAGAAGGGGTGGCGCGAAGGCGTTGTTCCAGCGGCGCATCGGTGGCGGCGATGACGGCGCCACCAAGGCAGACCTCATCGTCATACAACACCAGCGATTGGCCCGGGGTGACGGCACGCTGCGGGCGCGCGAAGCGCACGTCCACGGTGCCATCGTCGCGCACGGTAACGGTGCACGGCTCGTCGGGCTGGCGGTAACGGGTCTGGGCGGTGCACTCGAAGCGGCGCGCGGGCGGGGCGCCGGCGATCCAGTGGGCGGCCTCCGAATGCAGGCGGGTGGACTGCAGCCACGGGCTCTCGCGGTCCTGGTCCACGTACAGCACGTTGCTGGCCACGTCCTTGCCGACGACGTACCACGGGGCCGCCGGCCGGCCACGCACGCCACCGATGTTCAGGCCCTCGCGCTGGCCGAGCGTGAAATAGAACACGCCGGGATGTTCGGCGATCAGGGCGCCATCGGGATCGCGGATCTCGCCCGTTCTGGCCGGCAGGTAGCGGCCGAGGAACTCGCGGAAGTCGCGTTCGCCGATGAAGCAGATCCCGGTCGAATCCTTCTTGGCGTGGGTCGGCAGGCGTGCATCCCGTGCGATCCGGCGCAGGTCGTTCTTCTGCAGGTCGCCGATCGGGAACAGGGTCGCGGCCAGCTGTTCCTGGCCCAGCTGGTGCAGGAAGTAGCTCTGGTCCTTGCTGCGGTCGGCGCCGCGCAGCAGCGCCCAGCGGCCGCCCACCTGGGCGATCCGCGCGTAATGGCCGGTTGCGATGCGTTCGGCGCCAAGCTCGCGCGCGGCGTCGAGGAAATGCTTGAACTTCACTTCGCGGTTGCACAGCACGTCCGGGTTGGGCGTGCGGCCGGCGGCGTACTCGGCCAGGAAATGCTCGAACACGCCCTGCCAGTACTCGCTGGAAAAATCGCGGAAGTGGAACGGGATGCCGAGCAGGCCGCAGACTGCCACCGCATCGCGGCGGTCATCTTCGGCACGGCAGTCGCCACTGCCGTCATCGGCCCAGTTCTGCATGAACAGTCCCGCCACCGGCTCGCCCTGCTGGACCAGCCGCCAGGCCGCGACCGAGGAATCCACGCCGCCGGAGACACCGACCATGATCCGTGGGGGGCTCATGCGGCCTCCTTGACGATGGAGAGCGGGTGGCGCTGGCCGGCCAGATAGTCGGCCACCACCTGCCAGACCAGCGGGCTGCGCAGCCGGCCGGGCTCGGCCTTCAGCTCGGCCGGGGTCAGCCACACGGCCCGCAGGATCCCGGTGTCCAGCGGACGGGCGGGATCGTGCGAGACCGGCTCGGCCGCATAGGCAAAGCGCAGGAACGGCGTGCCGTCCGGGGCGGTCCACTGGTAGGTGCCGATGAAGGCGCTCAGGCGCACCGTCCAGCCGGTCTCTTCCAGCGTTTCCCGGCACGCGGCGGCGGCCAGGCTCTCGTCGGGCTCCAGGTGGCCAGCGGGCTGGTTCAGCACCTGGCGGCCGTCGATCGCCTCCTCGACCAGCAACAGACGCCCGTCACGCACCACCACGGTGGCCACGGTGACATGGGGCGTCCAGCGCGGTTCCTGCACGGCATTCACTTCAGTATTCGTCCTGCTCGGTCAGTTCGAGTTCCATGGCGTCCGCAGTGCGGATGGCCGCATCGATGGCGTCGCTGAGTTGCTCCGGGGTGGCAGTGGCATCGACCTTGACCACGAACATCGCCAGCTGGTCCTGCTTCACCCAGGCACCCATCTTGGCATCCTGCGAGTCTTCCAGCAGGCGGTTAGCGACGGCAGCGGGGAACTGCTTGCCCGGCGAATTGTAGGCCGGCGACCAGATCTCACGGATCTTGTGCTTGCCGAATTCCTCGACGGTGGAGCGCACGAAGGCCAGCTGGCTGCGGCCGTCATCCATGTCGAACACCATCTTGTAATCGCCGTCCTCGTCCACCTCGTAGGTGTACTTGAGCGTGTCCAGCGCTCGCCCGACGGCCTTGTCCGCTTCGGCCGCATGGGCGCCGGTGGCAGTGACGGCCAGCAGCAGTGCGGCAGCAATCCTTTTCATGAAATCCCTGTGAACATCTGGTTGGAGAGTGCAGATTGTGAAGGCCGCAGGGGGCAACGTCCAATCCGGCCGGGCGGGGCCCTATAATGGGGGGATGCCCCGCGAGACTTCCCACGAAACTCATCACGACCACGGCGTGCTGCTTGAGCCTGCACGTCCCGAGGTCGCGCCGCCGCCGCTGTACCAGGTGATGCTGTTGAACGACGACTACACCCCGATGGATTTCGTGGTGACGGTCCTGCAGCACTTCTTCTCGATGGACCTGGACCAGGCCACCCAGGTGATGCTCCACGTGCATACCCGCGGCCGCGGCGTGTGCGGGGTGTTCACCCGCGAGGTCGCCGAATCCAAGGTCGCCCAGGTCAATGAATTCTCGCGCATGAACCAGCACCCGCTGCTGTGCACGATGGAGAAGGCCAGCGGCTGAGCCGCCCCTGGCCCCGCCACAGGCGCGCCAGCGATCCGCCACTGTTCCAGCCATGGCGACAGACGTGCGGCCAGCCCCAGCCTAGCCGGAGCCGTCGGGTTCTCGGCATCCGCACCCACGTGAGCATCGCCAGGCTGCCGCCCGGCGGCTGCACCGGCCAGCGCTGGTCCGGGGTGGCGTCACGATGACATCACCATCACGTTGAAGCTGCCATTTCGTGGCGGCAAGTTCGTGCATGATGGAGGCCGTCGAATGGATCGGCGCGATCGGCGGAGTGCTAACGCCGTCTGAACGCACTGATCCGCTAGGGTGATGGAAATCGTGAAGGTTGGCCGCATATTGTTCCTAACTGCCGCCGGAGTTAATCATGTTCAGTAAAGACCTCGAACACACCATCGGACAGTGCTACAAGCGCGCCCGTGAGGCCCGGCATGAATTCATGACGGTGGAACACCTGCTGCTGGCACTGCTCGACAACCCGTCCGCCCAAGCCGTTCTCAAGGCCTGCGGTGCGGACGCCGAGCGCCTGCGCCAGGAACTGGAGCAGGCCATCGAGGCATCCGTCTCGCGCCTGGCCGAAGATGATGGGCGCGATACCCAGCCGACCCTGGGCTTCCAGCGCGTGCTGCAGCGCGCGGTCTACCACGTGCAGTCCTCGGGCAAGAAGGAAGTCACCGGCGCCAACGTGCTGGTCGCGATCTTCGGCGAGAAGGACTCGCATGCCGTGTACTACCTCAACCAGCAGGACGTGACCCGGCTGGACATCGTCAATTATCTCTCCCATGGCATTGCCAAGCTGGGCGAGGAGGGCGAAGTGCCGCCCGCCGCCGATGGCGAGGGCCGCGCCGAGGGTGCCGAAGGCGAGGGCAAGGGCGATGCCCTGGCCGAGTTCGCCAGCAACCTCAACGACCAGGCCCGCAACGGCAAGATCGACCCGCTGGTCGGCCGTGCCGATGAGATCGAGCGCACCATCCAGGTCCTGTGCCGCCGCCGCAAGAACAACCCGCTCTACGTGGGCGAGGCCGGCGTGGGCAAGACCGCCATTGCCGAAGGCCTGGCCAAGCGCATCGTGGAAGGGTCGGTGCCGGATGTGCTCGCCGATGCGGTGATCTACTCGCTGGACCTGGGCGCGCTGGTGGCCGGGACCAAGTACCGCGGTGATTTCGAAAAGCGCCTGAAGGGCGTGCTGACCGCGATGAAGAAGCTGCCCAACGCGGTGCTGTTCATCGATGAGATCCACACCATCATCGGTGCCGGGTCCGCCTCGGGCGGCACCATGGATGCCTCCAACCTGATCAAGCCGGCCCTGGCCTCGGGCGAGCTGCGCTGCATCGGCTCGACCACCTTCCAGGAATACCGCGGCATCTTCGAGAAGGACCGGGCGCTGGCCCGCCGCTTCCAGAAGATCGACATCGTCGAGCCGACGGTGGGCGAGACCTACGAGATCCTGCAGGGCCTCAAGCCCAAGTACGAAGCGCACCACGGCGTGACCTATGCCGATGACGCGCTGCAGGCCGCCGTGGACCTGTCGGTCAAGCACATCAACGACCGCCTGCTGCCGGACAAGGCGATCGACGTGATCGACGAGGCCGGTGCCCGCCAGCGGCTGCTGCCGGACGGCGAGCGCAAGGAGCTGATCGACATCGAGGAGATCGAGACCATCGTCGCCAAGATGGCGCGGATCCCGGCCAAGCAGGTCAGCGCCACCGACAAGGACGTGCTCCAGCATCTGGAGCGCAACCTGAAGATGGTGATCTTCGGCCAGGACCCGGCCATCGAGACGCTGTCCTCGGCGATCAAGCTGGCACGCTCGGGCCTGGCCAATCCGGAAAAGCCGATCGGCAACTTCCTGTTCTCCGGCCCGACCGGCGTAGGCAAGACCGAAGTGACCAAGCAGCTCGCGCTGCAGCTGGGCATCGAGCTGGTCCGCTTCGACATGAGCGAGTACATGGAGTCGCATTCGATCAGCCGCCTGATCGGTGCCCCTCCGGGCTATGTCGGCTTCGACCAGGGAGGCCTGCTGACCGAGAAGATCGTCAAGACCCCGCACTGCGTGCTGCTGCTGGACGAGGTGGAAAAAGCCCACCCGGACATCTTCAACATCCTGCTGCAGGTCATGGACCGCGGTGTGCTGACCGACACCAATGGCCGTGAGGCGAACTTCAAGAACGTGGTGCTGGTGATGACCACCAATGCCGGCGCGGCCCAGGCCTCGCGGCGTTCGATCGGCTTCACCCGCCAGGACCATGCCACCGACGCGATGGAGGTCATCCGCAAGAGCTTCACGCCGGAGTTCCGCAACCGTCTGGATGCGATCGTGCAGTTCCAGGCGCTGGGCTTCGAGCACATCCTGCGCGTGGTGGACAAGTTCCTGATCGAGCTGGAAATGCTGCTGCAGGAAAAGCACGTCAGCCTGTCGGCCACCCCGACCGCGCGCGACTGGCTGGCCCACCATGGCTTCGATCCGCTGATGGGTGCCCGCCCGATGGCGCGCGTGATCCAGGACAAGATCAAGCGTCCGCTGGCCGACGAGCTGCTGTTCGGCAAGCTGGTCAACGGTGGCAAGGTCAGCATCGACGTCCGCGACGACCAGCTGTTTGTCGAGACCGAGGCCGAGCCGGAGCGTCTGTTGCCGGCCACGGTGTAATCGGGTCGCAGGTGTTGTCGAGATGAATGCAAAAGCCCCCGAAAGGGGGCTTTTGTTTACGCGGGCGTGGGTGCTTGGCCGATCACTGGCGCGCGCGCGCCTTGCGTGTGAATTCCTCGGCGGTGATCGGATCAACGGCACTGATCGCGCAGCTCTGTCCATTGGTGCGCAGCTTGCTGGCCCCTGCGCCGCAGAGTTGGCCCTCCCGGCCGGGCGTGACAAAGGCGAGCTTCGGCGACATCGCGGCGCTGCTGCAGGAGCGTTCGAAACGCACCAGGTAATGCTGGTCGCCATTGCGCAGCAGCACGTCGCGGTCAGCCCCGTTGCGTACCAGCTGTTGATCCGCAGAGAGCGTGATGCAGTCGCCGGGGGCTGTGGGTTCGGCGGCCTGGGCCGACGCGGCGGCCAGACAGGTGATCAGGAGCAGGGGAGACAGGTACTTCATGGCGGGGGCCATCGGGTCATGATCCGGATTGGATCGACCGCCAGCGTGGACCGTTGCGTGCCAGGGCGAATCTGCATCAAGGCATCCTGACCGACGTCAGGGTGCACTGGGTCAGGGTGTCGCTTGGCAGGGTAAGGCCGCTGCCGGCAGAATGCCGCCCACGCGAAAAGGCCAGCACCTGGCTGGCCTTCTGGCGGGAACAACCCCCGGACCGCTTATTTCATGCGGTAGGTGATGCGACCCTTGGTCAGGTCGTACGGGGTCATTTCGACCTTGACGCGGTCGCCCGTCAGGATGCGGATGTAGTTCTTGCGCATGCGGCCGGAGATGTGGGCGATGATTTCATGCCCATTTTCCAGTCGTACGCGGAAAGTGGTGTTCGGCAGCGTCTCGCTGACGGTGCCTTCGAACTCGATGGAGTCGTCTTTCGACATGTAGTCCTGTGCAGTTCTGTAACCGGCCGAGCTGGCCTGAAGAGCGGGCATTTTACGCGCGTCGGGCGATTGATGCAAAGTTTTGGTTAAGGCCGGTCCGGATCAGCGATTTCGGCGGCGGTCAGTGTGCCGAACAAATCCACCCAATCGCCTGCGGCGGCTGGCTGTTGGACCTGTTCACGGACCAGTGCGAGAAAACGCTGCCGGGGCCAGTGCTCAGCGCCCATGCGCAGGAGATGGTCATTTTCGACCTGCGCATCGATCAGCGGCCACCCCCAGCTGGCCAGCCGATGGGCCAACCCTGCCAGGGCGACCTTGGAGCCGCCCGAGACCGCACTGAACATGCTCTCCCCAAAGAACATCCGCCCGATCGCCACCCCGTAGATGCCGCCGACCAGGGCATTGCCATCGAACACCTCCACCGAGTGCGCGAAGCCGAGACGGTGCAGGTCGACGTAGGCGTCGCGCATGTCGCGCGTGATCCAGGTGCCGTCCTGGCCCGGGCGCGGGCTGGCCGCGCAGGCATCGATCACCTGCTCGAAACAGGTGTCGGCCCGTAGCGTCCAGGTGCTCTGCCGGAGCGAGCGGCGAAAGCGGCTGGACAGGTGCACGCCGTCGGTACGGAACACCATGCGCGGGTCCGGCGACCACCACAGCAGCGGCTGGCCTTCGGAGAACCACGGAAAGATACCGCCGGCATAGGCATTGAGCAGCCGCACCGGCGAGAGGTCGCCGCCGAGCGCCAGCAGGCCATCCGGATCGCGCAGCGCGGTCTCCGCGGGCGGGAAGGGAGCGTCCGGCGCATCGTCCAGGCGCCAGGGCAGCCGGCGGGTCATGCCAGGTCGGCCTTGAACGGACTGTGCGACGCCAGTACACGTGCGTAGTGGGCGACCTCGGCGCGCTCCTGTGCGCACCACGCAACCAGTGCCTCGGCAAAGGCGGGCTCGGCGATCCAGTGCCGGCTGCGCACCCGGTGCGGCAGGAAGCCGCGCGCCAGCTTGTGCTCACCTTGGGCGCCGGGCTCGAAGCGGGCCAGTCCTTCGCGCAGGCAGTAGGCGATGCCCTGGTAGTAGCAGGTCTCGAAATGCAGGCCGGGCAGGGTGGCGCCGCCCCAGTAGCGCCCATAGAGCGTGTCTGCGCCACGCAGGCACAGCGCACCGGCGACCGGCTCGCCATCGAGCACGGCCAGGAAGATCACCAGCGCGCGCGGCATCGTGCGGGCGAGATGCTGCAGGAACGGCAGCGTCAGCGCGGGCGAGTTGCCGTACTCGGCGAAGGTCTGCAGGTAGAAGCCGTGCATGGCGCGCAGATCGGCCTCGGTCGCCTCATCGCCATGCACGATGCGATACGTGACGCCGCTGCGCGCGAGCTTGGCCCGTTCCTGGCGGATGTTCTTGCGGTGCTTGTGGTCCATCGCGCCGAGGAAGTCGTCGAAGGTCTGCCAGCCACCGGGGTTGTGCCACTGGAACTGGATGTCCTCGCGCAGCAGCCAGTCCGGGCTGAAGGCGGGGTCTTCCTCGGCGGGGTGGAAGTTGATGTGGGCCGAGGACCAGCCCAGGCGTGCCACTTCGCCCGCCAGCGATGCCAGCAGCGCGCCACGATCCTCCGTTGTGCCGGCAAGTAGACGCGGGCCGGTCACGGGCGAATACGGCACCGCGCCCAGCCACTTGGGGAAGTAGTCCAGCCCGTGCTGGGCGTACGCGTGCGCCCAGGCGTGATCGAACACGAACTCGCCGTGCGAGTTGTCCTTGAGATAACCCGGGATCGCCGCGACCAGGGTGTCCCCGTCCCACAGGGTGAAGTGGCGCGGCCGCCAGCCCCATTCGGGGCGCAGGCAACCGTGTTCTTCAAGGCCGGCGAGGAAGGCGTGCGACAGGAACGGGTTGCGGCCGTCGTGCAGGGCGTCCCAGGCGGCGGCGGGGACATCGGACAGGCGATGCAGGAAACGTGGATCGGGCATGGGCAGAGGATAGAGCAGGTGGGACGGGCGCAGGGCGGGCGGAACGTACCGGCCAGTAAAAAGGCCGGTGAATGATTCACCGGCCTTCGTGTGCTGCGCGATTCGGGCGTCAGATCAGCTCGCCTGACCCTTCGCATCCAGATAGCGCTCGGCATCCAGTGCGGCCATGCAGCCGAAGCCGGCCGAGGTGATCGCCTGACGGTAGTGCTGGTCGGCCACGTCGCCGGCGGCGAACACGCCTTCCACCGAGGTCTGGGTGGCGTTGCCGCCCAGGCCCGAGCGGATGTCCAGGTAGCCGTTGTTCATGGTCAGCTGGCCATCGAACAGGCTGGTGTTGGGGTGGTGGCCGATCGCCACGAAGAAGCCATGGGCCTCGATGTCACGGGTGCTGCCGTCCAGCGTGGACTTGACGCGCACACCGGTCACGCCGGCGTCGTTGCCCAGCACTTCGTCCACCTGGTGGTGCCACACGGTCTCGATCTTGCCGGCGGCGACCTTGGCGAACAGCTTGTCCTGCATGATCTTTTCCGCCTTGAGGGTGTCGCGGCGGTGGACCAGGTAGACCTTGCGGGCGATGTTGGACAGGTACAGGGCCTCTTCCACGGCGGTGTTGCCGCCGCCGACCACGACCACGTCCTGGTCACGGTAGAAGAAGCCGTCGCAGGTGGCGCAGGCGGACACGCCGCGGCCCTTGAAGGCCTCTTCGCTGGGGATGCCCAGGTACTTGGCGGTGGCGCCGGTGGCGATGATCAGGGCGTCGCAGGTGTACTCGGCGCTGTCGCCGATCAGCTTGAACGGGCGCTGGGAGACATCAGCGGTGTGGATGTGGTCGAAGATGACCTCGGTCTCGAAGCGCTCGGCATGCGCCTGCATGCGGGTCATCAGGTCCGGGCCCATCAGGCCGTGTGCATCTCCAGGCCAGTTGTCCACCTCGGTGGTGGTCATCAGCTGGCCGCCCTGCTGCAGGCCGGTGATCACGACGGGCTTGAGGTTGGCGCGCGCGGCGTAGACGGCGGCGGTCCAGCCGGCCGGGCCGGAACCAAGGATCAACAGGCGGGAGTGCTTGGAGTTGCTCATGTAAGCTCGCAATAGAAGGTAGGGCGGGAGTGCCGGCGCAGTGATTGCGCGGCATCCGAGCGAAGTCATAGAGTGGCGGCAGGGGCGGGGCGATTCAAGGCGCGCAGTGGAACGCGGCGACCCGCGCAGCACGACGCCCATTCCGGCGCCGGGGTTTTGACGCTGACCGTGCCGGCCAGCGGCCGGCACCTACCGGGGTGGGGTCCAGTCGTTTATTATCAAGCACTAACAGTGCATTCCCAAGGTGTGGTCTAAGGTGGCGAAACAGGTCCCGGAACGATCCAAGGCGTCCGACAGCAAGGCAGCGCCGCGCAAACCGGCCAGCGTGGACAACCCCCGTCGGCAGCGCCTGTGGCGCGACCTGGGCTTGATCGCGGTCGCCCCGGCGCTGCTGTATCTGGTCGCCAGTCTGTTCACCTATTCGGCCACCGACCCGGGCTGGTCGCATACCGGCAGCGTGGTCGCGCCGGTCCACAACATGGGTGGCCGCGCCGGTGCCTGGATCGCCGACGTGCTGCTGCAGCTGTTCGGCTACATGGCCTTCGTACTGCCGATCGTGCTGGGCGCACTGGCGTGGATCGCGATGTTCGGCCTCAAGCGCGAGGCCAAGGGCGAGCATGACCTGGACCCGGCCCTGCGCCTGGTCGGTCTGGTCGGCTTCCTGATCGCCGGTACCGGCTTCCTGCACCTGCGCCTGTTCGTCGCCGATGTGGCCCACGCCGGCGGCATCCTCGGCAAGCTGGTGGGCAGTTCGCTCAGCGTCGGTTTCGGCGCCCTGGGCGCGAATCTGTTCGTGCTGGTACTGCTGCTGGCGTCGATCACCCTGGCCACGGGCATCTCCTGGTTCGTGGTGATGGAGAAGATCGGCAACTGGGTGCTGGCGCTGCCGCCGCTGTTCAACAAGAAGAAAGAGCAGGCCACCGAGTGGCAGCAGACCCGCGCCATGCGCGAGGAGCGCCAGGAAGTGCGCAAGGTCGACGCCGAGGTCCGCGCCAAGCGCGAGCCGGTCAAGATCGAGCCGCGCCCGGAGCCGGTCCTCGAGAAAAGCGACCGGGCCAAGCGCGAGACCCAGATTCCGATGTTCCGTGGCGTCAATGGCGATGGCTCGGACGTGCCGCCGCTGGCGCTGCTGGATGATCCCAAGCCGCAGCCCAAGGGCTACGACGAGGGCACGCTGGAGACGCTCTCGCGCCAGATCGAGTTCAAGCTCAAGGATTTCCGCATCGATGCGCAGGTGGTCGGCGCCTATCCCGGCCCGGTGATCACCCGCTTCGAGATCGAACCCGCGCCGGGCATCAAGGTCAGCCAGATCAGTTCGCTGGACAAGGACATCGCGCGCGGCCTGTCGGTGAAGTCGGTGCGCGTGGTGGATGTGATCCCGGGCAAATCGGTGGTGGGTCTGGAGATCCCCAACGTCACCCGCGAGATGATCTACCTCTCCGAACTGCTGCGCTCCAAGGAATATGACAAGTCGGCCAGCGTGCTGACCCTGGCGCTGGGCAAGGACATCGCCGGCCGCCCGACCGTGGCCGACCTGGCGCGCATGCCCCACCTGCTGGTGGCCGGCACCACCGGCTCGGGCAAGTCAGTGGCGGTCAACGCGATGGTGCTGAGCCTGCTGTACAAGGCTTCGCCGAAAGACCTGCGGATGCTGATGATCGACCCGAAGATGCTCGAGCTGAGCGTCTACCAGGGCATCCCGCATCTGCTGGCGCCGGTGGTCACCGACATGAAGGAGGCCGCCAACGGCCTGCGCTGGTGCGTGGCCGAGATGGAACGCCGCTACAAGCTGATGAGCGCGGTGGGCGTGCGCAACCTGGCCGGCTTCAACAAGAAGGTCAAGGATGCCCAGGATGCCGGGCAGCCGATGATGGACCCGCTGTTCAAGCCCAATCCGGAACTTGGCGAGGCCCCGCGTCCGCTGGAGACACTGCCGTTCATCGTCATCTTCATCGACGAATTCGCCGACATGATGATGATCGTCGGCAAGAAGGTCGAAGAGCTGATCGCGCGGTTGGCGCAGAAGGCGCGTGCGGCCGGCATCCACCTGATCCTGGCCACGCAGCGCCCCTCGGTGGATGTGATCACCGGCCTGATCAAGGCCAACATCCCGACCCGCATCGGCTTCCAGGTCAGCTCCAAGATCGATTCGCGCACCATCCTCGACCAGTCCGGCGCGGAAACGCTGCTGGGCCACGGCGACATGCTGTATCTGCCGCCGGGCACGGCATTGCCGGACCGCGTGCATGGTGCGTTCGTCTCCGATGAGGAAGTGCACCGGGTGGTCGAACACCTCAAGGCCAGCGGCCCGACCGATTACATCACCGGCGTGCTGGACGAGGTGCAGATGATGGGCGATGGCGTGGTGGTCGGCCCCGGCGGACTGCCCGAGGCAGGCGGTGGTGGCGGCGACGAATCCGACCCGCTGTACGACGAAGCGCTGCGCATCGTCACCGAAACCCGTCGTGCGTCGATCTCCGGTGTGCAGCGTCGCCTGAAGATCGGCTACAACCGGGCCGCGCGCCTGATCGAAGCGATGGAGGCCGCCGGGGTGGTGAGCCCGCCGGAGCACAACGGCGATCGCAGCGTGCTGGCCCCGCCACCGCCCAAGTAAGGCCGGGCGCTCCCCGGCCGTCATTGATCGGCACCGGGCCGGCGACGTGCTCGCCGGCCGCTTCGCACAAGGAACCTGCAATGAAGCCGATGCGCTGGATGATGGTAGGTGCGCTGCTGATCGCGCCAGTGGTGTCGCAGGCCCAAGCCCAAGCCCAAGCTGCGCCCCCGGCTGCCGCGCCGGGTGGGCAGGGTGCGGGCACTGACGCGCAGGCCAGCAACAACTTCAGCTTCGTGCGCTATCGCGCCGACTACGTAGTGCGCCCCGATGCCGGCAACACCCAGACCGAAGAGTACGAGATCCTGCTCAAGACCAAATCGGCGGTCGAGCAGTTCAGCCAGGTGCGGCTGAGCTACAGCGAGAAAATGGAGACGCTGGAGGTGCTGCAGGCCTATACCCTGACCGCCGATGGCCAGCGCCGCGACGTGCCCGCCGACCGCATCTACACGCAGGAAAGCTACTCCAGCGCTGCCGCAGCGATGTATGCCGACCGCAAGGTGCGGGTGGTGGTGTTTCCGAACCTGGCGCCGGGCACGCGCGTGGTCTACCAGACCCGCCGGACCCAGAACACGCCGTACTTCCCCGGCTACTTCGGCCTGTGGGAAACCTTCAGCGTGTTCACGCCATATGACGATGCGCGCGTGACCCTCACCGCCCCGGCCAGCCTGCCGATGCAGGTGGAGCAGCGGGGCGTGCGTGGCAGTGAGAAGCCCCGGATCCGCAATGGCCAGGCGCAGTGGGAGTGGACGTACCGCCGCAGTGAGCCGCTCAAGGCGCAGAACTGGTCCGCCGCCGCCTGGGAATACAGCCCGGGCATCATGGCCAGCACGTATCGTGACTGGTCGCAGGTGGCACAGGCCTATCAGCTCAAGGGTGGCGAGGCGGCCGCGGTCACCCCGCAGATCCAGGCGTTGGCGGACCAGCTCACCCGCGGCATCACCGACCGGCGCGAGCAGGCCGCCGTGCTGTACCGCTGGGTCGCCCAGAACATCCGCTACGTGGCGGTCTACCTGGGCAACGGTGGGCTGGAGCCGAACCCGGCGCAGAGCATCCTCGACAATCACTACGGCGACTGCAAAGACCATGTAGTGATCCTGGAGGCGCTGCTGGCTGCACGGGGCATCCAGAGCACCCCGGTGCTGATCGGCGCCGGTGGCGGGCCGACCCTGCCGACCATTCCGCTGCTGGGCCGCTTCAACCACGCGATCACCTATCTCCCCGAGTTCGACCTGTATCTGGACTCGACGACCTCCTACGCGCGCTTCGGCCAACTGCCCGACGCCGATCTCGGCGCACCGGTGCTGCACACCCGCCAGGCCGTGGTGGCGCGCACCCCCGCCAACGATGCCAGCCGCAACGGCATCGGGCTGGAGGCTGATTTCCGCTTCGACGCGGCTGGCAACCTGGTCGGCCAGACCCTGCAGCAGCCCAGCGGCGTGGCCGAGATCGGCATGCGGGCCGCCTTCGCACGGCTCAACGCACAGAACCGGGCGCGGGCGGAAGAATCGATCATGGCCGCCTCCGGTTTCGATGGCAGTGGCGCGCTCACCCTGCTCGGGGATCCGCAGGACCTGACCCGTCCGTTCAACTTCCGCTACGACTTCCAGGCCAGCGACTACGTCGATTTCGCGGTTCTAGGCGGCATGGTGCTGCCCGATGCGCCGGGCGGTGAGTCGTTCCGTGACCTGTACGCCAGCACCTCGGCGCCGGACAACGCTACGCCGTTCTACTGCAACGACAGTCTGCGCGAGGAGCGCTATCGGCTCACCTTCCCGGCCAGCGTGCCGATCGTGGCGATTCCGCGCAGCCAGCAGTTTGACAATGCGGGTGGGCAGTACACGGTGGAGTGGACGCGCGAAGGGCAGGTGGTCACCGCGCGCCACCGGCTGCATCAACGCGCCGTGCGCGGGGCGGACGCGCTCTGCCAGCCGCAGGACTACGCGGCGTTCCGCGAGCTGTACCAGCAGGTCCGGCGCGGCTTCCGCGGGCAGGTGGTGTACGGCGATCTGAAGACGGTGCAGGCCGGGCCATGAGTACGCTCGGCACACCCGCTTCCAGCGCATAATGCGTCCCTGATCGCCCATTCAGGATTGAATGGGCACACTGCCTCCCATCCTTCCCATTCGCCTGGATACCCGCATGCACACCACTTTCCGCCGCTCCCTGCTTGCTGCCACCCTGGTTGTCGCCAGTGTCGGTTCGGCGTCGGCCTGGGCGGGCGCCCGTGATGAGCTCAACCGTTTCACCCAGGGTCTGAAGGGCCTGGACGGGCAGTTCAGCCAGCAGGTGTTCGACAGCAAGGGCAAGGTCAAGGAAACCACCAGCGGCCGCGTTGCGTTGTCCGCGCCGCGCCTGTTCCGCTGGGAGTACATCAAGCCGCACGAACAGTTGATCGTGGCCGATGGCAAGAAGGTCTGGGTGTATGAGCCGGACCTGGAGCAGGCCAGCGTGCGCCCGCAGGGCCAGGAAGAGCAGAACAGCCCGCTGACCGCCCTGATCAATCCGGCGCTGCTGGACAAGCAGTACGACGTCAGCGAAGAGGCGGCCGTGCGTGATGGCCTGCAGTGGCTGGCGCTGAGCCCGAAGCGTGATACCGATACCGCCTTCCAGTACGCCGCACTGGGCTTCAATGGCCAGGGCCTGGCCCGCATGGAAGTCGTGGATGCGGTTGGCCAGCGCACGGTGATCAGCTTCACTGGCTGGAAGCGCAACCCGAGCTTCGCCTCGGGCACCTTCAGCTTCACCCCGGCCAAGGGTGTGGACGTCATCGGCGAATGACGGTGTAGTGCCGGCCGCTGGCCGGCATGCCCGCTGCAATCTGCCGCGATACACTAGACACGTGGCCAGAAACCGAACGACTTTCAATGGGCCCGATCTGCTGACCGTGGATCGGGACAACATGCGTCCGCTCGCCGAGCGGATGCGCCCGCAGACGCTGGACGAGATGGTGGGCCAGAAGCGCCTGCTCGCCCCGGGCAGCGCGCTGCGCCGGGCGGTCGAGTCCGGCCATGTGCACTCGATGATCCTGTGGGGCCCGCCAGGCTGCGGCAAGACCACGCTGTCGCTGCTGCTGGCGCATTACGCCGATGCCGAGTTCCGCGCGATCTCCGCCGTGCTGTCCGGCCTGCCGGAGGTGCGCCAGGTGCTGGCCGAGGCCGCGCAGCGCTTCGTCGAGGGGCGCCGCACGGTGCTGTTCGTGGACGAGGTGCACCGCTTCAACAAGGCCCAGCAGGATGCGTTCCTGCCGCACATCGAGCGCGGCACGATCGTGTTCGTGGGCGCCACGACCGAAAACCCCTCGTTCGAACTGAACTCGGCGCTGCTGTCGCGCTGCCGCGTGCACGTGCTGGAGTCGGTGTCGCCAAGTGACATCGTCGAGGCGCTGGAACGTGCGCTGCAGGACACCGAGCGCGGTCTGGGCGCGGAGCATCTGCAGGTGGCACCCGAGGCATTGCTGGAGATCGCAACCGCAGCCGATGGTGACGTGCGCCGTGGGCTGACGCTGTTGGAGATCGCGGCTGAACTGGCCAGCGGCGACGGCGGGCGGATCAGTCCGGAGATGCTGGTGCAGGTGCTGGCCGATCGCACCCGTCGTTTCGACAAGGGCGGCGAGCAGTTCTACGACCAGATCTCGGCGCTGCACAAATCCGTGCGCAGCTCCAACCCCGATGCCGCGCTGTACTGGCTGACCCGCATGCTCGATGGCGGCTGCGATCCGTCGTACCTGGCAAGGCGCCTGACCCGGATGGCGATCGAGGACATCGGCCTGGCCGATCCGCGCGCGCAGTCGATGGCGCTGGAGGCGTGGGATATCTATGAGCGCCTGGGCAGTCCGGAAGGCGAGCTCGCCTTCGCACAGCTGGTCCTGTACCTGGCCAGCACCGCCAAATCGAACGCCGGGTATGCCGCGTTCAACAAGGCCAAACAGGAAGTGCGCGAGACCGGCACCCAGGAGGTGCCGTTGCACCTGCGCAACGCGCCGACCAAGCTGATGAAAGAGCTGGGTTACGGCAAGACCTACCAGTACGACCATGATGCCGACGGCGGGATCGCGCTGGACCAGACCGGCTTCCCCGATGCGATGGGCGAGCGCGTGTATTACGAGCCGGTGCCGCGCGGGCTGGAGATCAAGCTGAAGGAAAAGCTGGACCGCCTGCGTGCCGCGCGCGAACAGGCCCGTGCGGAGAAGGGCAGCGACTGATGGACGGCATCGGCGTCTGGTGGCAGCAGCTGGGCCTGGTGATGGCCGGCGGCGCACTGGGCGCCGCGCTGCGCTTCATGGTGGGCGATGCGATGCTGCGCCAGTTCGGCAATGGCTTTCCGTGGGGCACGCTGACGGTGAACCTGGCCGGTGCGTTCGTCGCCGGTTACGTGATGATCTGGCTGCAGAGTCGTGGCACGACGGCGCTGTACTGGCGCGCGTTGCTGATCGTCGGGATCGTGGGCGGATTGACCACGTTCTCCTCGATGATGCTCGAATCGCTGGTGTTCACCCGCACCGATCGCAGCGTGATGGTGCCGCTGTATCTGGGCGTGAGCCTCGTTGGCGGGATGCTGCTGGTGTGGGCGGGCGCGCGTGTCGCAGAGGCGTGGCGCTGACGCTTGCGTCGCAAATGCAGAAATCCACGGAAAACGCTGGATTAAAGTGATGTCTCACGATATCGTGCGCGCCCCCGTTTGCATCCTCGTCCGTCATGCGCGATGAACAAGACCCCGGAACACTGGAACTGACGCTGCCGCGCAAGCGCGGCCGTCCGCCGACCTTCGGCTACGCGATGACCGATGCACAGCGCGCCGCCCGCTACCGGGCCCGCCGCGCCGGCCAGGCTGGCCACGCCGATGTGCGCAACTGCAGCGACATGGTGCTGCTGGACAAGATCCGCGCCTCGATCACCAGCAAGGACCCGGAACTGACCGGGTTCCTGGTGCACGTGCTCTGGCAGCGCTACCCGCTGCAGCTCAAGTAAGGACAGCCTGCCACTGGCGATACAGCCTGGCGTCGTGGTCGATCGACTGGTGCGTGATCCGGATCGACTGCATGCTCAGGCCGGCGTGACGTTCTTGCTGGCGCGCTCGTGGTTGAGGAGTTCGCCAAGGCGCATCGCCAGCATCTTGACCAGCGGGTCGGCAGTGGCGCGATGGAGCAGGGCGATCTCGAACGTATCGATCGGTGGCAGGCCTTGTTCGGCGCCCAGCACGGTGTGCTCGCGGCTCAAGGCACGCGCCGGCAGCAGGCTGATGCCCATGCCATCGGCCACCGCGCCCTGGATCCCGCTCAGACTGGAACTGGTGAAGCTGATCCGCCAGCGGCGCCCGAGCGCTTCGATCGCGTCGATGATGTCATCGCGGTAGAGTCGGCGCGGCGGAAAGGTGACCAGGGGCACCGGATCCAGCCCGATGCAGCCATTGCGGGCACTGTCGATCCAGACCATGGTCTCGGGCCAGCAGGCCACCGCAGCACGGCTGTGGCGACGCTGCTTGACCAGGATCAGGTCGAGTTCGCCGTGATTGTAGCCGTGGGCCAGGTCGCGGCTGAGGCCGCTGGTGACCTCCAGCTTCACCTGGGGATGTTCGCGGTTGAAGGCGCCAAGCAGCTGGGTGGTCGCGGCGCTGACAAAGTCCTCCGGTACGCCCAGCCGCACGGTGACGGCCACCGTGGTGCCGGCCAGGGCCTCCAGCAGCTGATCGTTGAGCGCCAGCAGTTGGCGCGCGTGACCCAGGACGATCTCGCCGGCATCGGTGGGATGCACATCACGGTTGCCGCGCACCAGCAGCGGATGGCCGGCCATTTCCTCCAGCCGGCGGATCTTCTGGCTGATGGTGGATTGGGTGGAATGCAGGCGGGCGGCCGCCGTGGTGAAGCTGGCGCAATCGGCCACCATCACCATGGCGCGCAACAGGTCCAGGTCGAACAGGGCCCGATTCGGTTTTTCACTGGCAGTCATGGCGCCATTGTGAAGCGCAATGACCACGGCCGCCATGGCCATGCCCGGTGGCTACACGTCCTCGGGCGTCGGCACGACGGCGGCGACGCCTGGGGTCAGGCTGCGCGCCACCCGCTCGCCAGCCGCACGTAGCCGGTCGATCAGTGCGGGTGGCCCCAGCACCTCGAACTCCAGGTCCATGGCCAGCAGCCAATAGATCACCGAGCCCATCGGGTTGGCGCCACAGCGCAGCAGGCAGCGCTGGTCATCCACACCCTCCAGTACCCCGGCCGACGCAGGGATGCGCTGGCGCAGGGCAGCCAGGGGTGCGTGCAGGATGATCCGGGCCTCATCGGGGTACTGCCCGAGCGAGAGCGAGCGGGCCACCCACTGGCGCAGGTCGCCGTCGCCGGGGCCGGCGCGGGGCGCGAAATGCGCGCCCACCACGGGCGTACTGGTGATCCGGTCGATGCGGAAGGTGCGCCAGTCGTCGCGTGCGGGGTCCCAGGCAACCAGATACCAGCGCCGATCGGTGTGCACCACGCCTTGTGGCTCCACCTGGCGAGAACTCGGCTGACCTGTGCGGTCGATGTACTCGAAGGCCAGTTGCAGTTGGTCGCGGCAGGCAGCGGCCAGGGCGGTCAGCCGACCGGCATCGACCAACGGTCCGATCTGATCGGTGGGCAGGATCGCTGAGCGCAGTGCCTCCAGACGGGGCCGCAGGCGCGGTGGCATCGCCTGTTCAATCTTGACCAGCGCGGTGATCGCGGTCTGCTCGATCCCGCTGATGGTGCCGGCCACCGCCGTGCGCAGCGCGATTGCGGCCGCCAGCGCTTCATCGTCGTCCAGCAGCAGCGGTGGCAGGGCCCGGCCCGGGCGGAACGCGTAGCCGCCGGCGACACCGGTGCTGGCGTGGATGGGATAGCCCAGCTGGCGCAGCCGGTCGATGTCGCGGCGGAGCGTGCGTGGATGGATGCCCATGCGCTCGGCCAGCATGCCGCCGCCCCAATGCGGGCGCGATTGCAGCAGGGACAGCAGGCTCAGCAGGCGGGCGGAGGCGGTCAGCATCAGGAAAGCGTAGCAGCCATTGCGGGCGGGTTCTGTCCGCAAGGGTGGCTAGCCTTGGGGCCACGGTGCAGGACCGCTTTGGTCGCACCCCTGACCACCCTCAAGGAGTTCCAGATGTCCCTCGTCTTCTATTGGCACCCGATGTCCAGCGCCACCCCGATCGCCTGCGCCCTGGCCGAACTGGCCGTCCCTCATGAGCGGGTCAGGATCGACATCCGCGCCGGCGAGCAGCGCACGGCCGACTACCTGGCCATCAATCCCAACGGCAAGGTGCCGTGCCTGGTGGTGGATGGCACGCCGATGTTCGAAGCCCTGGCGATCCACCTGTGGCTGGGCGAGCACCACGGCGTGGCCAAGGGGCTCTGGCCGCAGGACGGTACACCGGCGCGGCTGGAGGCGATGTCGTGGTGCACGTGGGCATATGTCACCTATGGCGCGGTGATCGGGCGTGTGTGGCTGGCCACCACGGACGATGCGCTGCGCCATGCCGACCATGCCGCAGCTGGCATCCGCGCGGCCAATGAACTACTGGACGTGCTGGAGGCGCGCCTGTCGCAGCAGCCATGGATGTTGGGTGAGGCCTACTCGCTGGTAGATCTCGTGGTGGGCAAGGTGGTCGGCTACGGGACCTTCGTGGGCGCTGCCGTGGACGCGCACCCGGCCGTGGCGGCGTGGCTGGGACAGCTGCAGGCACGGCCGGTGATGCAGGGCGAGATGTGAAGCAGCATGCTCATCTGGAATGCACATGACGCGCATTCCAAAATTTAACTGGTGAATGGACCGGGCCCGACCGTAAGGTGGCCCGGTTCTCCATTTTCCGGTGCATTGCCCATGTCCCTGCGTCTTGCCCTTCCGGTGCTGCTTGCACTGGCCCCTTCCGCATTCGCGGCCGAGCAGGCCGACCTGATGATCCGGCATGCGACCGTGGTCGATGTGGAGCATGCCTCCACCGTGCCGGACCAGACCGTCGTGGTACGCGGCCAGGACATCGTGGCGATGGGCAGTGATCGTGCGATGCGCAAGGCGTGGAAGGCCCGCGAGGAGGTCAACGGCAAGGGGCGCTATCTGATCCCGGGCCTGTGGGACATGCACGTGCATTTCGGGGGCGGCCCGGAGCTCATTGAGGAGAACAAGGCGCTGCTGCCGCTGTACATCGCCCATGGCATCACGACCATCCGCGACGCCTCCGGCGATCTGCCCGACCAGGTGCTGCAGTGGCGCGGCGAGATCGCCAGCGGCCGGTTGGCCGGCCCGCAGTTGTTCACCTCGGGTGCCAAGATCGAAGGCATCAAGCCGGTCTGGAAGGGCACCATCGAAGTCGGCTCGCAGGCGGACCTGGATGCGGCGTTCGTGCGCTTGAAGCGCGACCGCGTCGACTTCGTCAAGATCACCGACAGCACCCTGACCCCGGAATTGTTCCTGGCGGCCGTGCGCGGTGCACGCGCCAACGGTCTGCGTGCATCCGGGCATATTCCGATGGCATTGACCGTGCAGCAGGCGGTCGATGCGGGCATCAGCTCGATCGAACACCTGGACTACGCCTACAAGGCGGGCGTCAACGATGAAGCCGCGATCGCCGCGGACTTCGGCGCCAAGCGCATCGATCGCGCGCAGGCCAACGCGCGCTTGGATGCGGGCTTTGACCGTGACACCGCCATGGCCGCCTATCGTGGTTTCGCGGCCAAAGGCGTGTTCGTGACGCCGACCCTCAATGGCGGGCGCATTCTGGACTTCCTGGACCAGGACGACCATCGCAACGATCCCTACCTGGCCTACATCGGCCCGAAGCTGCAGGCCACCTACGCCTGGCGCGTCGAGCGCGCGGCAAAGGCGACCCCGGCGCAGATCGACGCGCGGCACCAGGAGTACCACCAGGTCGCCGCGGTGCTGCCGATGCTGCAGCAGGCCGGCGTGACGATCATGGCCGGTACCGATGCGGGCTTCCTCAACTCGTTCAACTATCCCGGTATCGGCCTGCATGACGAGCTGTCGCTGTTCGTCAAGGAAGGGCTGACCCCGGCGCAGGCCCTGTCCGCGGCCACGCGCGCGGGCCCGGCCTGGTTCGGCACCCTGGATCGTTACGGTGCGGTCGCGCCCGGCAAGGCGGCCGACCTGGTGTTGCTGGAGCGCAATCCGCTGGAGGATATCGAGGCCACGCGCGGCATCCAGTACGTCGTGCTGCGCGGGCAGGGCTACGACCGCACGGCGCTGGATGCGCTGTTGACGCAGACCAGGGCGAAGGTCGCTGCGTGGAAGGCGGAAGCGGCGAAGGAGTGACGCCTTGGCGCGCTCATCAGAGTGGTGGGCGCGCCCGGGTCCGGGGGATACAGATCCGCGGGCGCACAGCTCGGGTGGCGTGCCGGCCTACGGCCCCGCCGGCGAAATGAACTCCAGCGTACGGCCGTCTGCCAGGCGGGCGGTCGCGCTGCGCGCCGGAAGCGGACGGCCATCCACCTGTCGTGGTTGATCGGAGAAATTCGCCACGATCACGCTGCCATCGGCAAATGTGGTCTGCTGCACCTGCCCGGCGGCATCGCGCCAGCGGAAGTCGGTCAGCGCCTGGTCGAACAAGTGCTCATGCACGGGACGGAAGAACGCGTCCAGCTGGCGCAGGTAGGCGATCCGTGACGGGGCGGTCGCCACGCTGAGGTTGAGCAGGGGCGGTACATTGTACAGCTGCTGCAGCAGCTCGGTGGTGCTGCGGCTCTCGCGGAACTTGAGGCTGTCCAGGGTCCAGTGATGGGTGCTGACCACGCTGTCGTGGAAGGCTGCCTGCAGCAAGGGCAGGCGACGGGCCGGGTTGAAGTAGAGCTGCTGGTAGCGGGGCTTGAGCCGGCTCTGTTTGAAGAAGAAGGCAGGCTGGTGCTCCGGCGCCCACGCCCCGAGGTAGTACGGCGAGTGGCGCTCGCGGCGCATCTGCGGGTCGCGCCAGCCAAACCCGGCGGTCTGCGCGCCGTGCGCGAAGACGATATGCCGGTTGACCACGGCCGAGCCGACTTCCGAGCCGACCACCAGTGCCTGGGTATCGGCCAGCCAGGCGAGGGCCGCGTTGCGGTTGGCCGCATCCTGCGCCTGCGAGGTGGGCTTGGCCGGGTCGCTGTCATCGAACAGCATGCCAGTGGCTGCGACATCCAGGAACCAGCTGTTGTAGGGCGTGGTGGCGCGCAGGTCCCGCACCCGACGTTCCATCAATGGCCGGATACAGGCTGCGTTGGTATACACCCCGCTGCCCTGGAACCCTTTGGTCCGCTGGCCATCGGGTTTCATGATTCCGCAGCGCTCGAACGCGTCCTGCCCAAGCTGGGCCGACAGCCAGGACGGATTGTCGTTGCCGTCGGGCAGGGCGGTGTCATAGGAATCGTACGGCGCCACCAAGTAGCCGGCCTGTACGCCTGCGTCCACGCCGCCCGGGCTCGCCCAGCCCGCCGTCCAGTCCGGTAGTCCCAGCCACAGGCGCGGCAGGCCCGCGGCCTGCAGGGCGCGGATCATCCGCGGCGACGCGCTGTCGCCCCGCATCGCCTCGGGCTGCAGCGCCGTGCCCAGGGTGGCATCCAGCTGGTGCCGGCGCTGCTGCATGGCCTGGGCGGTGTCACCGGGAACCTGTTCCGCCAGCGCGGCATTGATCGCGGCCACCAACACCTGTTGCACATAGGGGCCGCTGTGTGCGGCGGCCAACGCCTCCAACGCCTCGTCATCCTTCTGGATCCACGCGCGTGGCAGCAGCGCCTTCAGCGTCGCCCAGTCGCGCACGTCCTGTTCCACCAGCAGACGGTCACCCCACAGATACAGGTGGCTGGCACCGATCAACTTCTCACCGTCCGGCAATCCGGCGAGTTTGTCCTTCAGCGGCACGAAGCCGCCCTGTGCCTGCAGCCACGCCCGGTAACGTTTGGCCGGCGCCAGCCAATCCGGCGCATCCAGGCTGACGATGACGGTATACGGCTCAGACACGTTGAGCGCATTGAAGTGGTGCTCGGCGGCGACTGCGACGCCTGGCCCATCGGCGCTGAAGTGAACGGTGTTGTTGAAGGGTGTCGCGAACAGGATCGACAGCACGCGGTCCGGCCACGCCAGGCCGATCACGGGCAGGGTAAGGTCTTCGGTGGTGTTGATCTCGCCGTAGGCATCAAGCAGTTCATCCCGCCAGACGGTGTCATCGGCGGGAAGGTAGTAGCCCTCGTGCAGCGGCAGCAACAGGGCGTGCGGACCGGCGGGCAGTCGCGGCCAGTGCATGCTGCCCTCGGTGGTCCGGTTGAAGTGCATCTGCAGCGTATCGCCGACCAGCTCGGCCCGTACCTGCGTTGCATCGCCCCATCGCCATCGACCGGTAGCGGCGGTCTGCTTCAGCGCCGATACCGTGCCGGCGTCGCCCGCCGAAGAAATGCGGGTGGTGGTGCCGTCGGCCTGGGTGGCGGTCACCGCCAGCGTTGCAGGATCGATCTCGACGCGCCACGCCGGGTTGGTCAAGGTCAGGGCGTGGCTTTGCGTTGCGGGCAGCAACAGCAACAGAACAAGGAAGTACTTCATGCAGGGTCCGGGCGAAGGTGGCGTGCGGGGCGAGGCGGTCGCCGGAGAGTAAAGCGGCGGCGGTCGCCGGCGCCTGCCGCGCGTCACAGTTGATGCGCGGGGTGCTGTCACGATTCATGAAGCGTGCGGCGCGTCATGCTCGTGTCGGTGCTTCAGCCTCGTCGCACGGCGTGCTGCCTTCTCCGCTACCGCTCACCGCTCACCGCGCTGCCGTTGCGATCCGCTCGCCCAGCGCGAACGCACTGTGCAGGTGGGCCTGAGCATCACCCGTGTCGGTCTCCAGCAGCAGGGTGGACGAGAGCACCGGCGCGCCGCAGTAATCGAAGATGCCGGTGTCGATCTGGGTCTTCATAGCCTCGGTGTAGCCGCGCTTGTGCCAGGTGCGCGCATCGGCGCCCCCCAGTCCGACCAGATGGACGGACAGGTGCCCCAGTTTCTTGAGCACGCCCTGGCCGCTGCTGTCGTCATAGGCCCAGCCGCCCGTGAAGACGCGGTCGATCCAGCCCTTCATCAGCGCCGGCATGCTCCACCAGTAAACGGGAAACACCAGCACGAGTGCGTCGGCGCGATCCAGGCGGGCCTGTTCGGCCAGTACATCGGCCGGGAACGCGCTCAGGCGGTGGTGGCCGTCCAGGTCGTGCCGGGTGTAGCGGGGGTCGAAGCCCTCGGCATGGAGGTCGGCCAGTTCCACGGTCGCGCCGCGGGCGGTGGATAGGCCGTCCGCGATGCGGCGGGCGACGGCCTGGGTCAGGGCGTCGGGATGGGGGTGAGAGGTGACGATCAGGGTGTGCATGGGCGTCCAAGGGGAGGAGGTTGTATACTTTCGGTAAGTTACAAATTGTAAGTTACGATTGGTATATAGCGATGTCAAGCCCGCTCGACTCTGCCGTTCCGGTGGCGCCTCGCCGCCGCATGACCCGCGACGATCGCCTGCGCCAGTTGCTGGAGGAAGCGTGGCGGCTGGTGCGCGAGGAAGGCACCGACGCGCTGACCCTGGGGCGGCTGGCCGAGCAGGCCGGGGTGACCAAGCCGGTGGTGTATGACCATTTCGGTACGCGGGCCGGTCTGCTCGCGGCGCTGTACCAGGATTTCGATGCGCGCCAGGGCGTGGTGATGGAAGCGCGGTTTGCAGACAGCGGTCCGACGCTCGCCGAGAAGGCGCAGGTCATTGCCGATGCCTACGTCGCCTGCGTCATGAAGCAGGGGCGTGAGATTCCCGGCGTGATCGCGGCGTTGGCCGGTTCGCCCGAACTGGCACGGATCAAGCGCGAGTACGACGTCGTGTTTCTCGAGCAGTGCCGCGCGCTGCTGTCACCGTTCGCACCCTCCGGCGTGCTGGCCCAGGCGGGATTGTGGGGCATGCTGGGCGCGGCCGAAGGGCTCTCCTATGCCGCCACCACGGGCGATATCACCGCGCAGCAGGCCGTGCAGGAGCTGGCGGCGACGATCGCCGCGATGGTGACGCGTAACTGAGCGCTTTGCGCGGTGCAGGGCCATGGCGTGCGAGTGAGCGATGGCCGGACGCGTATGATGTCCCGCCCTCTTGGACTGGATGCCATGCGCGTTTTCCTGCCTGTGCTTGTACTTGCTGCCGCGATCGGCGCAGCGCTGCCCGCTGCTGCCACGACGATCTCGTTGAACGAGCGTCTCAAGGCGGCGTCGCGTATCGAGGTGAATCAGGTGCCGCCGAGCGGTGCGTCATTGCTGGGCCACGTGCAGCAGTTCCGCAACGGCGACAGCCTGATCAGCCTGGGCGAAGGCGAGGGCACGCCGGTGGTGCTGACGCTGTGCAACGGCAAGGCGCATTTCAATCTGGAGGCGGACTGGCCAGGCGCGCCCGAGGCGAAGACGCAGGAAGAGAAGCAGATGCGTGCGTACGGGATGTACATGGCGGTGATGGGCGGCATGGCGATGGTGCAGGCGGCCGCGGGCGATGCGCTGGCACTGCCCGCCCCAGGACAGACCGCTACCGTGCAGCACGAAACGCCGTGGGCCTATGGCAAGGAGCACTACGCGGTGGCGGTGACCAGTGCGACCAGTGGCGAACTGCGGATCAGGGCCACCAAGACCGGGACGACCGCCAAGGCGCCCTCCGGGCCGGATGACGTGGTCAGCACCGATGACGACCAGGCCGCGCGGTTGGCCGAGCTGGAGCCGGTGGGTACCTGGCGGGAGCTGGTGATCGGCTCGGCGCCGATGGCGGCGTCGGTGCCGGACAGCTTCCCGCTGAAGGGTTGGATGTCCGTCGCGGGCAAGGGCGGTGCGACGGTGGGTGCGGCACGCAAGGCGTCGGGCGATTGCGCGCGCTGAGCCCGTGCATGGCGACCGCGATGGCAGGGCGCTCAGCGCAACGTCAGTGATACCCATTCTCATTTGAGTTACACTGGCGGGATAGCACTGTCTCTCGCTTCGGGTTGTCATGATCGTTTCCTCCTCCCTGATCTCTTCCGTATCGCCGTGGCTGCGCACGCTGGGGGTGGCCACCGCCATCGGCATGGCCGCGTTGTCGCCTGCGGCGGCGCAGCAGCGCAATCCCGAACAGAAGGTTGGCGAGACGGTGCTGGACCAGCCGGCGCAGAGCTATCGCTTTGAACATTTCGTGCTGGACAGCCCCGACAAGGCCCGCCGCTGGCGCGTGAACATCGGTGTCCCGGCCAAGGCGACCGCTACGCCCGCCCCGGTGCTGTACATGCTGGATGGCAATGCCGCGGCGATGGTGCTGGACCAGGCCATGCTGGCCGACCTGGCCGCGCACGCCGCGCCGGTGCTGGTGTTCATCGGTTACGACAACGACCTGCGCATCGATTCGCCCGCCCGTACCCGCGATTACACCGCATGGATCGACACCGCCGACGATGAAAACGGCACGTCGCAGTCCAGTGGTGGCGGTGCGTATGCGTTTCTGGATCTGATCGAGCGCCGGATCAAGCCGGAAGTGCAGCGCCGCGCGAGCATCGATCTGCAGCAGCAGTCGCTGTGGGGCCACTCGCTCGGCGGTCTGTTCGTGGTCAGTACGCTGTATACCCGGCCGGCCGCCTTCCAGCATTACGTGTCGGCCAGCCCGTCACTGTGGTGGAGCCAGGGCGCACCGCTGGGCGACATGGAACGCCAGTTCATCGCCAACAACCAGAGCCAGCCGGCGCAGGTGACGGTGATGCTCGGCGGTGACGAGCGCACGGGCAACCGCGGTGTGCGCGACATGACCAATCCGCGCGTGGTCGCGCACCTGCGCCGCATCGGCGGCGCGACCCCGGATGCCGCGCAGCAGCTGGCCAGCCGGTTGGCGAAAGTGCCCGGCCTGACGGTGCAGTACCGCGAGTTCCCCGGCCTTGGCCATGGGCCGATGCTGCCGGCCTCGCTCAAGGCCACGCTGAGCCAGCTGTACGGCATCGCCGATCGCAGCGGCACGCCCGCGCCGGCGCCCTGATTTTTCGATACCCAGGCAGTTCCGTGGCCTTGTGCCACCGCCGCAACGGACCGCGGCCACGCCAAGGCAAGCACTGTGACAACGCGCCAACCGGCGCGCCCCCAACAGAAGGAGTCTGCTGATGTACACCCTGAAATCCCTCCCGCGTGTCGCCACCCTGGCCCTCGCGCTGTCCCTGGCCAGCCCGTCGCTGTTCGCCCAGCCTGTCTTCGATGCCCCGGCCAACGGCTTCCGCGGCGAAGTGGTCAGCCGCGGCCAGAACGTGGTGCCGGGCAGCGATGCCGAGGTGATCGGCCGTCAGTTCGTGCCGGGCCAGCAGGTCACCCTGCTGCGTGGCGAGACGGTGCTCAATGCCACCCCGTACGTGGTCGATGCCGAGGGCAACTTCAAGGGCAAGGTGGCGATTCCCTCCGATGCCGTGCCCGGCCAGCAGCCGGTGATCGTGCGTGCCAGCCAGCCGTCCGCGGCGACGGTGTTGTCGCTGCGCGTTTCGCCGAACCTGCCGCTGAGCGGCCAGCAGAACTTCAACCAGACCTCGGCCAAGCTGGTCCAGGGGCTGTATCAGTCCGCGTACAGCGCGGCCAGCAACGCGGTGTTCGTCACTGCCGCCGTCGGTCGCCCGCCGGTGACCCAGTCGCAGCTGCTCAAGCTCGACCCGAAGAGCCTGAAGGTCACCGCCAGGATCACCCCGGCTGAAGTTCCGGGTGGCAAGGGCGGTGCGGTGTTCGCGGTGTATGGCGTGGGCGTGGATGATGCCAACGGCAACGTGTGGGTCACCAACACCCGCCAGGACACCGTGGCCGTGTATCGCCAGAAGGATCTGTCGCTGGTGCGCCAGTTCGATGTCGGCGCCGTACCGCATGCCCGCGACATCGTGGTCGATGGACGTCATGGCAAGGTGTTCGCCTCGGCCGCCGGCGAGGATCATCTCTCGGTGTTCGATGCCCGCACCCTGCAGCCGCTGGAGCCGATCACCCTGGCCTCGGGCGTGGACGACAAGAAGTTCGTCCCGATGAGCCTGGTGCTGGATGAAGCGTCCGGCAAGCTGTTCACCGTCAGCATCGGCACGCCCGAAGCGGCAGTGATCGACACCACCACCGGCAAGGTGGAGAAGGTCATCGATCTGGGCAACTCGATCAGCGCCTCCGGCGTTGCCTATGATGCCGCGGCGGGTCGCCTGTACGTGGCCTCGCAGGGCACCGACAACCTGTTGATCGTCGATGTCGCCAGCGGCAAGGTGCTGCACGACGTGCCGGTCGGCGCGGGTGCGCTGAACGTGGCCTTCGAGCCCGTCTCCAAGCTGGCCTACGTGACCAATCGCGGCGCCGGCACGGTGACGGTGGTCGATGGCAACGGCAAGGTGGTCGGCAACCTGGATGGCGGCACCTTCCCGAACCATGTGCGTGAGGATGGCAAGGGCAACGTGTTTGCCGTCAACAAGTCGCGTGATGCCCAGGACCCCAAGGGCGACCGCATTACCCGCATCAGCACCCGCGCGAACTGAGTTCAGCGCACTGCGTTGCTTTGACGGCGGGGCGGACAGCCCCGCCGTTCTGATTGAAGAGGAACTGCCATGAAGTCCAATGATGTCCGCCGCAGCCTGCTGGCCCTGTCCCTGGTCGCGGTGATCGCCGGTTGCTCGAAAGAGCCCGCCGCCCCTGCCGCCGACGCCGCTGCGGCACCCGTCGCGCAGTCCGCCGAAGCACTGCCGGAGGGTTGGCAGCGCGTGGTGGGCGTGGACGTGCCGGACATCGAGGGCGCCACCCAGCAGTTGCCGGCGCAGGTCACCTCCGACGATGGCGTGGCCACGACGGTGATCGATACCTCGAAGATCATCGCCGGTGGGGATGACATCATCGCCGTGCTCGAAGCCCTTGGCCTGGATGATCAGGTGTACGCCGCGCCGCTGCGCTCGGCCACCGAGTCCGGCCGCAAGGCCCCCAAACAATTCCTGTTCAACCGCACCACCGGCGTGGAAGGCGTGTTGAGCCTGCAGGGCACCCTGTTCCTGGGCAACAGCCTGCGTCGCCATTCCGATCTGGCCGCCAAGCTGCGTGGCGCGGGCGAGGCGGCGGTGATCGTCGACGATCTGCAGCCGGCGGCCGACAAGGTGCGCAAGGTCGCCGCGGCGGTCGGCATGGCCGAGCAGGGTGAAGCGCTGGCCTCGAAGGTGCAGTCTCAGCTGGATGCGGCCAAGGCGAGTGGTGCCGCGCTGGCGTGGCATCCGCGCGTGATCCATGTTTCCGCGACCGGTGCCGGCGGGGCGCCGACGGTGGCCGGCTCGGACAGCGCCTCGGGCAAGCTGATCACGCTGGCCGGTGGCATCAACATCGGCGATGAAGCCGGCGTGGCCAACTATTCCGCTTTGAGCAATGAAGGCGTGGTGGCAGCAGCGCCCGACGTGATCCTGGTGACCGAGAACGATCTGGCCCTGTTCGGTGGCCAGGCGGGCCTGTGGCGCGCGTACCCGACGCTGCGCCAGACGCCGGCCGGCGCGGCCAACCGCGTGTGGGTGATGCCGGATGTGGAACTGAAATCGGCCAGCGTCGCTTCCGGCAGTGGCGCGGTCGCGCTGGCGGCCGCCTTCGCCACGGTGCCGCGCCCGTGAGGGCGTAAGGCATGGTGGTGTCGAGTCCTGCGCGTCGCCGTGGCGCGACGGTGTTGATCTGGGCCGCGGTCGGTCTGCTGATCGCGGTGATCGCATCCTTTGCGGTGGGTCCGTTGCGGCTCCCACCGATGGAGGTGCTGCAGGCGATCGGGGTGAAGCTGGGGCTGGTCGATCCGGCCAGCGTCAGCACCCGCGATCTGGCCGTGGTGTGGCAGCTGCGGATTCCGCGTGCCTTGCTGGGCGCGATGGTGGGCGCCGCACTGGCGATGGCCGGTGCGAGCCTGCAGGGCCTGTTCGGTAATCCGCTGGCCGACCCCGGCATTGTCGGTGTGACCCAGGGCGCTGCGCTGGGTGCGGTCTCGGCCATCGTGCTGGGTGCCGGTGCGTTCGGCGCCTGGACGTTGCCGCTGGCGGCGTTTGCCGGTGCCGGTGGCGCGATCACGCTGACCTACCTGCTGGCACGGCCGGGGCAGGGCAGCGGCACGGCGACCTTGCTGCTGGTCGGCATCGCGATCGCCGCGTTCTGCTCGGCCGTGATCGGCTTCCTGACCTATATCGCCAGCGAGAGCGAACTGCAGTCGCTGGTGTTCTGGCAGATGGGCTCGCTGGCCCAGGCCGACTGGATGGATGTGATCGCGGTGGCGCCGGTGTTCGTGATCGGCACGATCGCCCTGTTGCGCCTGGCGACGCCACTGGACATGCTCGCCCTCGGTGAGCGCCAGGCCCAGCACCTGGGCCTGGATGTAAAACGCACCCGGCTCAAGCTGATTGCCTTCAGTGCATTGCTGGTGGGCGCTGCGGTCGCCTTCGCCGGCTCGATCGGTTTCGTGGGCCTGGTCGTGCCGCACGTGGTACGTCTGCTGGTCGGTCCGGGCCATCGCTGGCTGCTGCCGGTCTCGGCCGTGGCCGGTGCCCTGCTGATCGTGGTCGCCGATACCGCCGCGCGCACGCTCGATCCGCCATCGGAGATTCCGCTGGGGCTGTTCTCGGCCGCGCTCGGCGCGCCGTTCTTCCTGTGGCTGGTGATGCGCCAGCGCCACCGGAGCGGTTCATGAGCGGGCTGTTGCAGCTGCGGTCGGTGCAGCTCAGCCGCGGCGCGCGGCGCATCCTGGATGACATCACGCTGGACTTCCTGCCCGGCTCGGTGACGGCACTGGTCGGTCCCAACGGTGCGGGCAAATCGACGCTGCTGGCGGTGGCGGCAGGTGATCTGGCGGCCGAGCAGGGTGAGGTGCTGCTGCAGGGGCAGCCGTTGGCCGCGTGGAAGGCCAAAGCGCTGGCCCGCGAGCGCGCGGTGATGCCGCAGGAGCATGCGGTCCGTTTTGCCTTCCGTGTGCACGAAGTGGTCGCGATGGGGCGCCTGCCGCATCCGCCGGACCCGGTGAAAGACGCAGCCTGCATCGCCGACGCGCTGGCGCGTGCGGACCTGCACGCCTTGATCGAGCGGGAGGTGGAGCATCTGTCCGGTGGCGAGGCGGCGCGGACGACCTTCGCCCGCGTGCTGACCCAGGACACGCCGGTGCTGCTGCTGGACGAACCCACCGCTGCACTGGATCTGCGCCATCAGGAACGCACGCTGCGCGCGGTCCGTGAACTGGCCGATGCCGGCGCCTGCGTGATCGTGGTGCTGCACGATCTGAATCTGGCCGCCGCCTATGCCGACCGGATCGTGTTGCTGGAACAGGGCCGCGTGGCGGCCGATGGCACACCGACCGAGGTGCTGACCCGTGAGCATATCGAGCGGGTCTACCAGCAACCGGTGCTGGTGCTGCGTCACCCGCAGCGTGATGTCCCGCTGGTCGTGGTGACCGATCCCTAGCGCCGGGTATTTCTCCCGGCGCGTTGAAGGGGCGACGGGCGCCGGCCAGCGGCCGGCACTACCGTTGTCGGGTGGGTCGGTTACCAGCCGAAGCGCGCGGTTGCCATCACGGTGCGGCCGCTGCCGTAGTAGCACGACGACACGCCGGTGCAGGTCGACACGAAACGCTTGTCGGACAGATTGCTGGCATTGAGTGCCAGCTGCACCTGGGTGCCACCGATCTGGCCCACGTCATAGCGGATCGCCGCATCGAACAGGGTGTAGGACGGAATCCGGTACAGGTTGGCGCTGTCGCCGTAGCTCACGCCGTTGTAGCGCGCGCCCGCCGCCAGGCTCAGGCCCCGCAGTGCGCCGGCCTGGAAGGTGTAGTCCGCCCAGAACGAGGCACTGTAATCGGGCACCATCGCCAGTTCCTTGCCCTTGTAAGGCGCCGAGCGGGTCATTTCCGAGTCCATTCGTGAGGCGGCGCCGATCAGGCTGAAGCCCTCGATCGGGGTGATCCGGCCTTCCAGTTCGATGCCGCGCACCCGTCCCTCGTCGCCCTGGATCGAGCAGGTCGCGGTGCCCGTCGCGCCGCAGTTGCGATGCGACGCCACCGGATCGTCCACGATCATGTTCTGCTGGCGCAGGTCGTACACCGACAGCGTCACCAGGCCGTCCACCGAGGCGGGCTGGTACTTCAACCCCGCCTCCCACTGCGAACCGGTCACCGGCTCGAACGCGGTCTGGGTGAAGCTGTCCAACGGCGACTTGGTCGAGGGCTGGAACGATTCGGCGTAGCTCACATACGGGGTCAGCCCGTTCTCGAATACGTACAGCACGCCCGCGCGACCGGTGAAGGCCTCGTTCTTGATCACATTGCGCCCGCCCGGCGTGGAGATGCCGGTGGCGATATTGCGGTTGGCGCTGCTGCTGTCGTCCTTGGTCCAGTCGTAGCGGCCGCCCAGGGTCATGCGCCAGTTGCCGAGCGCCAGCTGGTCCTGCAGATACACACCGCTCTGCCGGTTGATGCCGGCGGTCGGGGTTTCCGTGGTCACTGTCGGCCGGTAGGTCGAATAGACCGGATTGAAGATGTCGATCGGGCGCGGGCTGCTCATGGCACTGCGCACGCCCTCCCAATCCGCACGTTGCCAGTCCCAACCGAGCAGCACGGTGTGATCCACCGCGCCGGTGCTGAAACGGGCCTGCAGGCGGGTGTCGAACGTGTCGCCATCGGAGTCGCCGGTGCCCATCACGCCGCGACGGTTCTGGGTGCGGCCATCGGCGTTGAGCGCGCCGAAGGTGACCACGCTGCGGAACAGCGAATCGACATGGGTGCGCCGCGCGCTCTGGGTCAGCGTCAGGTGGTCGTTGAACTGGTGCTCGAACATCCAGCCGGCGGTCCACAGGGTGCGGTCGAAGGTATTCCAGTCCGGCTCGCCAATGAAGGTGCTGTTCTTCATGTAGCCCGACGCCGTCGGGTTGAGCGTGCCGGCAGCCGGCAGGAACTGGTAGGTCGAGCCGCCATCGTCCTTCTGGTACATGCCCAGCAGGGTCAGGCGGGTACGTTCGGCAAGCTGCCAGGTGTAGCTGGGGGCGAGGAACCAGTGCTGCTGTTCGGTGCGCTTGATCTGGGTCTGGCCGTCGCGATACAGGCCGACCAGGCGGAACAGGTGATCCTCGCCCGCGGTGCCGGCACCGACGTCGAAGGCGGCGCTGTACTGGCCATTCGCATCCACGCCCAGACGCAGCTGCTGCGCCTGGTCCGGCATCGGCGTCTTGCTGACCTGGTTGACCATGCCGCCGGGGGCCACCTGGCCATACATCACGGCGGACGGACCCTTGAGTACTTCCACGCGTTCCAGATTCCAGCTGTCGAACATGCTGCGGTTCCACTGGCTGCCCTGCGGCGCACGCATCCCGTCCAGGGTGACGTTGTTGGACCAGCTGCCGGCATCGAAGCCGCGGATGCGGAAGTCGTCCACGCGGTTGTCGATGCCCGAGCTTTCCAGGCTGACGCCAGCGACGTAGCGCATCGCATCGTTGAGCGACTGCACGCCGCGGGCGTCGAGCTCGGCGCGCTCGATCACCGACACCGATTGCGGGGTTTCCGCCAGGGCGGTACTGGTCTTGGTCGCGCCGCTGGTGCTGTTGGCGGCGCGATAGGCGTTGACGCGCACGGCATCCAGGTCGGTGGCGGTCTGGGCGTGCGCGGCGGGGACGAGTGCGGCGGCCAGGCAGGCCAGGGCCAGCAGGTTGGGGCGCAACCGGCGCGGATTCAGGGGCAGAGAGCAGGACATGGGCAACAACTCGACAACGCGGAGGAAGGGGCGCGAGCGCCGGCTCAATGCCTCATCGGCAGTGCCGGCGTCGCGGGCGTCGCCGAAGCGACGTATAGGCCGCCATTTTAAGGATTTGCACGGTATACGCAATTGCGACACATTCGCATGTTCGAACGGGCAGCGACCATTGTCGTCCCATCCATGGCAGGTGCGCGGACCAAGTGGTCTTCATTGTTGCGCCGATGCATCCAATGAGGGCTTGTGGCTGCCCGTCAGAGGTCTACAATGCCGGCTACACCCCAGGTGACCCCATGACTTCGATGCCGCTTCTGACGTTTTTTACCCTGACCCGCGTTTACGCGGCACGGGCGCGTCTGCCAATCGGAGTGCGAGGCTGCTGACCGGAACACCGGTCACCCTGGACCCCGAGCAGAGCGCCCACCGGGCGCTCTTTTCGTTTCCACGTACCAGAACTGTTTGAAGGAGAACGTGCCATGCACCAGATCGCCGAGCCCCAAACCTGGCCGCACGCCCGTTAGCCAACGGCGGCGTGCGGCTCCTCGATGTTGGCAGCGAGACCCATTCCATGAACACCCATACCCCGCACCAGACCCTTTCCCTCCGGCGCAACCTCGGCATCATTGCCCACATCGACGCCGGCAAGACCACGCTTACCGAACGCCTGCTGTGGAAAACCGGCGAGATCCATCGCGTCGGCGAAGTCCACGACGGCGCGGCGACCACCGATTTTTCGGCGATCGAGCGCGAGCGCGGCATCACCATCGGCGCGGCCGCCGTGCAGGCGCATTGGGCGCCACGCGATGAGCCGATCCATCACCTGACCCTGATCGACACCCCGGGCCATATCGATTTCGCGATCGAAGTGGAACGTTCCCTGCGCGTGCTCGACGGCGCGGTGGCGGTGTTCTCCGCCGTGGACGGCGTGCAGCCCCAGTCCGAATCGGTCTGGCGCCAGGCGCGTCGCCACGGGGTGCCGCTGGTCGCCTTCGTCAACAAGATGGACCGCACCGGTGCCTCCTTCGAGCGCGTGCTCACGCAGCTGCGCGAGAAGCTGCGCGCCACCCCGTGGGCGCTGGGCGTACCGGTCGGCACCGAAAGCCAGTTCAGCGGCTGGGTGGACCTGGTTGACCGCAGCACCGTGCAGTGGGACGACAAGGGCGGCGCCTTGCGTCACGCCTGGACGGCCGATGAGGCTGCGCAGTGGCTGCCGCAGCGCGAGGCCCTGATCGAAGCCGTGGCCGATGCCGATGACGTGCTGGCACAGGCCTGGCTGGAAGGCGAGGCGATCGACAACGCACAACTGCGCGCGGCGATCCGTCGCGGCGCGTTGGCGGGTGCGGGCGTGCCGGTACTGGCGGGCTCGGCGTTCAAGAGCAAGGGCGTGGAGACGCTGCTGGACGCGGTGGTCGACTACCTGCCTTCGCCAGTGGATCGGCCAGCGGTGGTCGCCACGGAGAACGGCACCGACGTGCGGCTGCCGCCCGACCCGGATGGCCCGCTGGCGGCGCTGCTGTTCAAGATCACGCACCAGAACCACGGTGCGCTGAGCTTCGTGCGGGTGTACTCGGGCACGCTGAAGGTGGGCGACGCACTGGCCAGCTCGCAGCACGCACACGGGCGACGCGTCAGCCGCCTGGTGCGGGTGCAGGCCGACCAGACCCACGACATCAAGCAGGCCGTGGCCGGTGACATCGTGGCGGTGCTGGGCTGGAAGGATGCGGTCAGCGGTGAAACGCTGAGTGCGCCCTCGCGCCCGCTGCTGCTCGATACGATCCAGGCGCAGCAGGCCGTGCTGGCGTGGCGGTTGACCGCGGAAAAGGCGTCCGACCTGATCCGCATCAGCCAAGGCCTGGCCAGCCTGGCGCAGGAGGATCCGTCGTTCCGTGTCGAGACCGATACGGACAGCGGTGAAACCCTGATCTGGGGCATGGGCGAGCTGCATCTGGAGGTCATGGTCGAGCGCCTGCGCACGGAGTGGGGCGTCAACATCCGCACCGGCGAGCCGCGCGTGGCCTACCAGGAAACGCCGAAGCGCGCCGTGCAGCGGGTGGAAGGCAAGGTCGCCAAGCAGACCGGTGGCCAGGGCCAGTTCGCCCAGGTACTGATCGACATCGCCCCGCGCGAGGATGGCGAGGTGACCTTCGTCGATCGCACCGTGGGCGGCGCGATTCCGCGTGGGTTCGTCAATGCGGTGGAGAAGGGCGTGCGTGCCGCACTGGGCGAAGGTCCGCTGGGGCATCCGGTGGTCGGTGTCGAGGTGACGCTGGTGGACGGACAGACTCACGTCAAGGACTCCTCGGACATGGCCTTCCATCGCGCCGGCAGTGAAGCGGTGAAAGCGGCGCTGGCCCAAGCGGGCACGCAGCTGCTGGAACCGGTGATGGAGATCGCCATCCACGCACCGTCGGGGAACGTCGGCGATGTGGTCGGCGACCTCAACCGCCGCAGTGGGCGGGTGGCCTCGATCGAGGACCAGGACGGGCAGGCCGAGGTGCTGGGTTATGCCCCGCTGGCGCGGCTTGGTGGCTATACCACGTCGCTTCGCTCGCTGACCCAGGGGCGCGCGTCCAGCGACATGCGCTTGAACGGGTATGAAGCGGCGCAGACGGCCTGACGGCCAAAGCGGAACGGAAAAGGAGCCGGGCAACCGGCTCCCTTTACCTGTCAGCGTTGGGAGTCCGCACAGCCGGATGCACACGGCCACAGATAGAATATCCAGTGCAGTGTCGCTGACGGCGTGAGCTGTCCGGCGACCGGATGACATCCTTGGAGTACCACCATGAGCAATACGCATTTCTATCCCATCGGCACGCCGGGCCAGCCCTGGGGTGACGCCGAACGCGCCCGGTGGCGCGCAGGCCAGCAGCGCCAGCGCAGCTACCACGACGATGTCGTGGCCGCGCTCGAGCGCCTGGGCGAGCGTTTCGATGTGGTGCAGTACGGGCAGCTGGACTACGCGCCGGATCATTACCCGCTGTTTGCGGTGGTCAGCCATGAGTGGGATCCGGCACTGACGACCGCGCTGGTGACCGGTGGCGTGCACGGCTACGAAACCAGCGGCGTGCATGGCGCGCTGCAGTTCCTCGATCAGAACGCCGAGGCGTATGCAGGCCGTATCAATCTGATCGTGGCGCCCTGCGTCAGCCCGTGGGGCTATGAGCGCATCCAGCGCTGGAATCCCGATGCGATCGATCCCAACCGCAGCTTCCGTGGTGATGGCCAGATCGAAGAAGCGGCGTCGCTGATGCGCTGGATGGCCGCGCGTGGCGATGACCTGCTGGTGCACCTGGACCTGCACGAAACAACCGACAGCGACCTGCATGAGTTCGATCCGGCGCGCTGCGCCCGCGATGGCATCGCCCTGGTGCCGGACATCATTCCCGATGGCTTCTACGTGATCGGCAACAGCGAAGATCCGCAGCCGGCGTTCCAGCAGGCGTTGATCGCCGCAGTGGAGAAGATCACGCACATCGCCCCGGCCGATGCCAATGGCGAGCTGATCGGCATGCCGCTGCAGTCGCCGGGCGTGGTCTGGGGCGAATCGCGTTCGATCGGCGCCTGCGCCGGCTTCACCGACGCGCTGTACGCCACCACCACCGAGGTCTACCCGGACAGCCCGCGGACGTCGCCGCAGGAATGCAACGATGCGCAGGTCGCGGCGGTATGCGCCGGCCTGGACTATGCGCTGGCGCATCCGCGCCGCTGATCCTCTCGTTGGAGGTCGCCGCCCAACGACGGGCGGCGCCTTGCTCCTGACGACGGGCTGACCTGCCAGGTCAGCTTTTCAGCCACCGCTCGCAGCCTGCGCTGCTGTCGGTCGAGCTGGCGGCCTTCGCGCAGGTTTCGGTCATCCGTGCCTGCAGCCGGGTCAGGCTTTCCGCGCCGTGATGGTCGCGGCTCCACGCCTGCAACGCACCGCCCAACCGTTCAAACCGCTGGCGGGTGCGCAGGTGGTAGCCGGCTGGCTGGGCAGCCAGATCGGCGATGACCTCGGTGGTGGCCGTCTCGATCGCCGGCGCATCGTCCGGGCTCAAGCGCAGCAGCCCCTCAACGTAGAGAACGCCCCACTGCACGCGCGTGGCCGGTCCCTGCGCACCCTGGTAGGCCTTGTGCAGCCAGGAGATGGCAGAAGCCTTGTCGCCACGTTCTTCAGCCAGTTCGGCCAGTTCGGGCATGTAGTAATAGGGTGTCTGGCTGCGCTCCAGCTCGGCCAGCAGGAGCTTCTCGGCCGCGGCATCGTTCTTGATCTGGCGGAGTACATACACGGCGGTACTGATCGTGGCCTGGCGTTCGTGTGGTGTGGTCGCGGCGGCATCGGCGGCCGCGACACGCTGCTGCGCCTTGGCCTTCAGCGCCGCTGGAATGTCCTGGTCGGGATGCTGCTGGCGCTGCAGGGCAAGCTCGGTGATGACAGTGCCGAGCCGCGCATCGGCTTTGTCGCCGAGGGCATGATCGGCGGCAGCCAGCGCGCCCAGCAGCTGCGTTCCCAGTTGCTGGGCCTGGTCCGGGGTGGAACTGGCGCGGGCCACCAGGGCAGGGCCCTGATAGCCGAGCAGGTCCCGATTGGCCCGCACTTCCGCAGGGGAGGCGAGAACGGCATCCAGCAGGGCGCGGGTGCTGTCGCGCTGCGCGGCGGTCGGCGCGTTGTCCGGCTTGCCTGCACCGAGCGCCAGCAACTCGAACCGCCGCTGCAGCGCCGGCTCGGGCGCAGCAGTGGCCAGTTGCTGCAGCAATGACGCTGCATCGCGCTCGCCCGCCAGGCGGTTGGCATCCACTTCCCAGCCGTAATCGCCGAGCACGCGCCAGTCCTCCGCGCTGACATCCTGTGGTGCCGTCAAGGCATGCTGCAGCACCTCGCTCACGGCGGTGCGACGGCTGGCAGCCAGGGTGAGGGCGCGGGTCAGGGCTGCACTGTCGTTGCCACCGGCCAGGCGGGTGAGCTCGTTGCGCTGCGGGTCAAGCACGATCAGGGTCGGATAGCCGCGCACGCCGAATCGCTCGCCCCAGGCCTGTGCGCCTTCCTCGTCCCCATCCAGATAGACGGGCACGTACTGACGGGTCAGCGCGATGAAGGCCGGATCCTTGAACAGCGTGGCCTTGAGCTGGTTGCAGGGCGGGCACCACACCGCGCCCCAGTACAGCAGCACGGGCTTGCCGCTGTCGCGCGCCTCGGCGAAGGCGTCGTCGACGTCGCCATGGCGCCAGGCGATCTCCGCAGGTGCCGGTGCGGTAGCCGCGGGCACCGCAGCGTCGGCGGGAGAGGGGGCCGGCGTGCAGGCCGGCAGCAGGGCAACCACGCCCAGCAGACCAAGGGACAGAGCAAGGCGCATCAGGACATCCAGGCAGTTGGAGAGGGCAGCAGACAGGCTCGATTGTAGGAAGCCGCGCGGCCGCGGATGGCCTGACACTGATGCAGATTACTCATGACGGCAGACCCCGCAGTGATGAGTCACGCGCCGCACGCCTGCGCCCGGTACGCGTAACCAAGCAGAACCTGCCTGCGCGGTGACCCGTGTCATGGTTTCGTCGTTGTCGATATCGCCATCGGCAAACACCACATAACGCCTGCGCATTTCTGCATTGGGGCGCGAGCGGGGTTAATGAATGTGCGATGTCCGTTCCGCCCCGAGGCGGTGACAGTCATGGCTTCCCCCACTACCCGTACGACCTTCGATGACGACAGCTCGTTCTTCCCTGCGCCCGCGATTGCTGGCGTTGGCGGTGTTGCTTGCCACCGCCTCCCCGACCCTGCATGCACAGTCCACCACCGGTGCGATCGCCGGCCAGGCGCCGCCATCGGCGCAGCGTATTTTCGTTCGCAGCGATACCGGCCTCACCCGCGAAGTGACCGTCGACGCGCGCGGTCGCTATACCATCAGCCAGCTTCCGCTGGGCCGGTATTCGGTCGAGGCGCGCGACGCCGACGGCAAGGTGCTGCAGACCCGCCAGGACGTCGCACTGACGGTTGGTACCAGTACCGAAGTATCGTTCGGCGATGTCACCCGCCTGGACGGCATCCAGGTCAGCGCGGACCGTGCCGCCGCCGCGATCGATGTGAGCAGCGTGGATTCGCGTACGGTCATCACCGCAGAGCAACTGCAGCGGCTGCCGCTGGGCCGTTCGGCCGAGGCCATCGCCCAGCTCGCACCCGGCGTGATCGGCAACAGCGGCAACGGCACCTACGCCGGCCCAACCGGCGCCCAGCTGGTCAGCTTTGGCGGTTCATCCGCAGCGGAGAACGCCTACTACATCAACGGCTTCAACAGCACCGATCCGCTGCGCGGCCTGGGCGGGCTGACCTTGCCGTACGGAAGCATCGACCAGCAGGAGATCTACACCGGTGGCTACAGCGCCAAGTACGGCCGCTCCGATGGCGGCGTGATCAATGCGGTCGGCAAGCGGGGAACGAATCAGTGGCACTTCGGCGGCCAGGCCACCTGGGAGCCGGCATCCACGCGTGCGGACAAGGACGACGTGCGTTATCCCGGCGATGGCGCGCTGTATGCGCCGGAGAGCAAGGACCGCGAATGGGTCAGCACGCAGAGCATCTATGCCGGCGGCCCGTTGATCGAAGACCGCCTGTTCTTCTTCGGCTCCTACGAGCTGGAGCGCCGTGAAGGCACGGATGTCAAGAATGTGGAGGCGACGAATTCCTATTCCCGCTACGAGTACGAGCGCCCCCGCTGGTACGCCAAGGTGGATTGGAACATCACCGACAATCACCTGCTGGAGCTGACCGGCGCCTCCAGCCGCAATGTATACCGTGGCGACATCTTCGCCTATGACTACGACACGCTTACCCGTGGCGCCCAACGTGGCAAGGACGACACCACCAAGACCGGTGGCGACCTGTGGACGGCCAAGTACACCGGCTACCTGACCGACCGGCTCACCGTCAGCGCGCAATACGGCGAAATGCGCACGGATGACTACAGCGGCAACCCGGCCTACGACGGCAGCCTGACCTACCTCAACAGCCCCAACCTGCAGAATCCGGCGTTGACCGGTGGCACGCCGATCACCAACGCGCAGACCACCTCGCTGCTGGTCAATCCGGATCGCGGAAACCGCAGCAACAACCTGCGCCTGGATGCGAACTACGTGTGGGGCGACCACAGCATCACACTCGGCATCGACAACCAGAACGCCCGCGCGTTGAACCGCGGTTCGGTCGCCTCGGCCGATGGCTACTACTGGATCTACGGGCAGTCCAACCCGAACGTGCCGATCAATACCGGCCTGGGCGTGCCGGCGACCGGTGGCATCCGCAATGGCGAGGACGGCTATTACGTACGCCAGTATGTCTACAGCGCGCTGGCTTCGGTACGGGCGTCGCAGCGGGCGCAGTACATTGAAGACAACTGGCAGGTCACCGACCGGCTGCTGCTCAATCTTGGCCTGCGGCTGGACCAGTTCACGAATTTCAACCGCGATGGCGACGCGTACATCAAGCAGACCAGCGGGCAGTGGGCGCCACGCCTGGGCTTCAGCTGGGATGTCGACGGTGACGGCCGCTTCAAGGTGTTCGGCAACGTGGGGCGCTATTACCTGGCGCTGCCGCTGAACCCGGCGTTCAACGCCGCTGGCGCGACGCTGGCCACCTCGACGTACTACACCTACGGCGGCATCGACAGCAACGGCTATCCGACAGACCTCACCCGGTTCTCCGATCCTGTTTCGGCCAACAACAACTATGGCCTGCTGCCGGATGCGAAGACCGTGGCCACCTCCGGCATCGAGCCGTCCTACCAGGATGAGTTCATCCTCGGCTTCAGCAAGGCGCTCGGCCAGGACTGGGTGTACGGGGCCAAAGCGACCTACCGCGTGCTGCGCAGCGGCGTGGACGACTACTGCGATATCGATGCGGTACTCGGCAAGGCCAGCAGCCTGGGCTACAACGTGACCAAGGACAGCAACCCGGTCAGCTGCTGGCTGATCAATCCGGGGCGCGCCAATACCTTCAACCTGGTCGATACCGGCGGCAATTACGTGACGGTTCCGCTGAGCAACGCGGAAATGGGCTTCCCGCAGTTCAAGCGCAACTACTACGCGGTGAACCTCTCGCTGGAACATCCGTTCGATGGCCGCTGGTATGCCCGCGGCGACTACACCTGGTCACGCAGTTACGGGACCACTGAAGGCCAGTTGCTCTCGGGGATCGGCCAGACGGCGGTGTCCACCACGCAGGCGTGGGACTACGCCCAGCTGATGGAGCACACCAACGGTCCACAGAGCAACGACCATACCCACCAGTTCAAGCTGCACGGCTATTACCAGCTCACCCCGGAATGGTTGGTATCGGCCAACCTGAAGGTACTCTCGGGTTCGCCGTTCAGTGCGCTGGGCTCGTACGGGCCGGACTTCGAAGACCCATCCGGCTACGGCATCGCGTATCACTTCTACAACGGCCAGCCGGCGCCTCCCGGGAGCCAGGGGCGCCTACCGTGGCTGAAGCAGCTTGACCTGGGGGTGTCCTACCGCCCGGCAGTGGCCGATGGTCGGCTGGGCTTCAACCTGGACGTGTTCAATGTGTTCAACAGCCAGGTGGCGCTGTGGAAATCGCCGTACGCCGAGCTGGATCCGGGACAGCCGGATCCGCTGTATGGCGCGGCAACCGTGCGTCAGGCGCCCCGTTCGCTGCGGGTCAGTGTGAGTTACGACTACTGAGGGACAGGGCCAGGCGGGTGGGGGAGGGAGCCCCTGCCCGCCGGCAGCCGCACCAACGCGAACGCCCCAGGGCGTGGCACGTCGTTCACGGATCCCGAGGCAGTCTGGGCCCATTCCCAGTGGAGCCTCTCATGCAGACGCAGATCCGAAACAGGGCAGGGTGGATGGCAGCCGGTTTGACGGCGCTGCTGTGTGCCTGCTCGCCGCAGGGCGAGGACGGTGCCGCACCCGTGGCGCTGCCGAGCGGCGCTGATCCGGGCGCGGCGAAGGCCGCTGATCCAGTGCCCGCCGCGGCAGCAGCCGAGCGGCCGTCACCTGTGTATGAGGAAGCGAAGCCGGGTATTGCGGTGGGTCCGGTGGCGGGAGTGCGGGTTGCGCTCGATTTCCAGCGTGACTACCTGGCCTCGCCCAGTTGGAAGCTGTTTGGACCGCCGGACAGCAAGGGGACGCCGCTGGTGGCGCTGGTGCTGGAGGGATCGGATCGGGTCACGGCCGGCGAACTGCGGATCGGCCGCAGTGCTGAAGCGAAGCAGATCACGTCCTGCCTGGAACCACCGGCCGAAGCAACGGGCCCTGCGGCATCGGCCACTGTCGATATCGGGGGCGTGCCGTTCACCCACTTCACGGCCGGTGATGCCGCCATGAGCCATTACGTCAGCGCCGGGAGCTACCGCGCAGTCCACAACGGTGCCTGCTATGCGATCGATCTGGTCGTCGCCGGCACGCGCCCGGACGTGTATGACCCGCCGCGCACGCCACCCTTCAGCCAGCAGGAAGCGGCATCCCGCTTGGCCGAGGCGCTCAAGGCCGTGTACTGGACGCAGTAACGTCGTTCACCCAGGACGCGACGGAAAGGCGAGCGTGACCTGGGCGCCGCCCAGCGCCGAGCAGCCGATGCCCAGCGTGGCCCGATGCCGTTCGGCGATCTCGGCCACGATGGCCAGGCCCAGGCCACACCCATCCCCGCTGGCATCGCCCCGCCAGAACCGTTCGGTGACCTGGCTGCGCAAAGACGGATCGATGCCCGGACCATCGTCGTTGACGCTCAGGCGCGTCTGGCCCCTTGTGGTTTCCACGCTGACCGTGATCATCCCTTCCAGTGCGCCGTAGCGCAGCGCGTTGTCGACCAGGTTGCTGATCGTCTCGCGCAGCAGCTGTGGCTCGCCCATCACCATGACGCCGGCATCGGGGCCCTCGTAGCCAAGGTCGACACCGGCGACCACGGCGCGGTCCATCAGCCGTTCCAGTTCATCGCGGGCGAGCACGGCCAGATCCACCGGGCGCATCGCCAGCATCGCGCCGGCGCTGTCTTCGGAGCGGCTCAGGATCAACAACTGATGGGTGAGATGGCGCAGTCGGGTCAGCCCACGCAACAGGCCGGCCAGCGCATCGCGCTGTGCTGCGCGATCCTGTTCACGCAGCGCGCTTTCCAGCTCGATCTGGAGGCCGGCCAGCGGCGTGCGCAGCTGGTGCGCTGCGTTGCTGATGAAGCGCTGCTGTGCGTCCTGCATCGCCGAGAGCCGGTTTACCAGCTGGTTGAAGGCATCCACCGCCGGCCACAGCTCGCGCGGCGCGGCCTCCCGTGGATCCAGTGGCGCCAACGCATCCAGGGGCGCGCTGGCCAGCCGTCGCGCGGCGCCGTTGGTGTGCCGCGCCGCTGCGCCCGTGCCCGACCACGCCAGCCATGCTGCCAGCAGCAGGATCGTGCCCTGCAGCGGGATGCTCGCCAGCAGCAGGCGATGCTCCAGGCGCAGCCGCTTGGTGCGGGTCTCGGCCACGCGGATCAGGATCGGTGCGGCAGCGCCGGGGGGTGTCATCGCGACCTGCACAACGCGCACGTCCTGCCCATCGATCACGGCATCGTAATAAGTGCGGGCCGGGCTGTCGTCGGCGCCTTCGGCCTGCAGCGCCGTGCCGCCAGGCAGGACGGCTGCACCATACAGGCGCGTGCCGTCGGCACGGGTTACCTCGCCGTAGATCCGGTCCACGGTGTCCCAGGTGAACATGCGCGAGACGGCGGGCGAGATCTCCATGTGGACGGTGTCGCCGCGGACGTCGGTCAGCTGCGCCAGCGACATGGCCGAGTCCAGCAACCAGCGGTCGTAAACCTGCTCGGCGTAGTGCCTGGCCAATACGAACGAGCCCACGGCACTGGCCAGCAGCAGCACCAGCAGCGGCAGCCACAGGCGCCGCAGCAGCACGCCACGCAGGCTGTAGGGCGCCTCAGTCATCGCAGGCTTCCAGCCGGTAGCCCAGGCCACGCAGCATGCGGATGCCAACCTTGGCGCCGGCTACCTGCAGCTTGCGGCGCAACCGGCTGACGTGGACCTCGATCACCGACAGGCTGGCGTCGTGATCCCAGCTGTAGACCGCATCAAACAGGCGCTGTTTGGCCACGATCCGGCCCGGCTGCTGCAGCAGGACTTCCATGAGCGCGAGTTCACGTGCGGTGAGTTCCAGCGGCTGTTCGCCAACGCGCAGTTCGCGGGTCCCGGTGTCCAAGCGCAGCGCGCCGAGCTGACGCAGGGCGGGGGCGGTGGACTGGCGGCGCGCAAGCGCCCGGAGACGGGCTTCAAGTTCCCCCAGCGCGAATGGCTTGGCCAGATAATCATCGCCGCCGCTGTCCAGGCCGCGGATGCGGTCCTCCACGCCGTCGCGTGCGGTGAGAATCAGCACCGGCACGCTGAAGCCGTCCTGCCGCAGCCGCGCCAGCAGCTCCAGGCCATCGATGTCCGGCAGTGACAGGTCCAGCACGACCAGGTCGTAGCTGACGCTGGCCAGCGCCGACGGCGCGGCCAGGCCGCGGGCGAGAGGGTCGCAGGCGTGACCGGCGCGGGTCAGGGCGCGCACCAGGCCATCGGCCAGTGCGGCGTCGTCTTCAATCAGCAGAATGCGCATTGCAAGGTTGACGCAAGGTTCGGGAAAGTTTGACGAAAGCGCTGCACCTTACCGTGTCGGCAATGAATACCACCACCCGATGTGCCGCGCTGATCGCGGCATTGCTGATCGCGCCTGCCACGGTCTCCGCGCTTACCCTGGCCGAGGCGGAGCGCGTCATGGCGCAGCACAATCCCGACCTGCTGGCCGCTGCGATCGAACTGCGCGGCACGCAGGGCGATGCGCAGAGCGCCGCGCGCCGGCCCAGCCCCGAGCTGAGCGTGGGCACCTCCAAGATCAGCCGCCAGGAAGGGATCGGCCCGGGCCGTTGGAAGGACAAGCGCGTGGATTCCACGCTCGGCCTGGGCTGGACGTGGGAGCGCGGCGGCAAGCGGGGCTGGCGCATGCGCCAGGCCGATGCCCTGGTCGAGGCGGCCCAGCTGAGCCTGCTCGATGGCCGCCGCCAGCAGCAGGTGGCGCTGCGGGAAGCGTACTTCGGGTTGAAGGCCGCACAGGAACTGAGCCGCATCGCCGAGGAAGATCGCCGTGCCTCGGCCGAGAGCCTGGCCGCTGCCGACCGGCAGGTCGCCACCGGCGCCATGGCGCCGATCGAGCGCGCGCGGCTTGCGGTGGATGATCTGAAAGTGGCCGATGCCGCCCGCGAGGCCGCACTGGGCCTGCGCGAGGCACGGCATGTCCTTGCGTTGCTGCTGGGCTGCGATGCGGATGAGGCACTGCATGCCGACGACGAGTGGCCACACCCAGCCTCGGCGGCAACCGCTGCGATGGCCACGCTGGACGAGCGCGTTGACCTGCGTGCGGCCGAGGCGCGGGTGATCGCCGCCGATGCCGCGCGAGCCCTGGCGCGCAGCGAACGGCGGCGCGATGTGCAGTTCGGGATCGAAGCCGAGCGCGAGCCGGCCGACATCGGCGGCGTGACATGGGGACTGTCGATGAGTGTGCCGCTGGGCGGCGCCACGCGCTGGCGCGGCGAACAGCAACGGGCGGAGGCGGACTACGACGCCGCCGTGCTGGAACGGCAAGAGCTGCGCCGCGAAGCCGCCGCTGAACTTGACCAGCTGCGGCACGCACTGGCGGCGGCCGCACAACGCCGCACCGCGTACGAACAGCTTCAGGGACCCGCGGCGCGCAAGAGCATGGAGGGTCTGGAACTGGCCTATCGCCGCGGTGCCGCCACGTTGACCGACCTGCTGGATGCGCGGCGCAGCTGGCGCGAATTCGAATCCGACCTGGTCGATGCGCGCCTGGCGCATGCCTCCGCCCTGGCGCGCTGGAACGCGGCCATCTCCGTTTCCGAAGGACATACCCCATGACGTTTTCGCGCACAGCCGGCTCGGCCCGTCTGCTTTCCTTGATCGTCGCCACTGTGCTGGCGGGTGGCTGCGCGCGCGATGCGGGCCCCGAAGCAGCGGCGGCGCCCACGGTGGAGGGCGCAACGATCCGCTTTGCCGCCGACAGCCCCCAACTGAGGGTGCTGCGCAGCGAGACCGTGACCGACGGGTCGGCGTCGGTGCTGCAGCTGCCGGCGCGCGTCACCTGGGATGACACCCGCTCAAGCATGCTGCGCTCGCCGCTGCGGGGGCAGATCGCACGCATCGAGGCGGCGCCGGGCGAGAAGATCAAGGCAGGCCAGGTCCTGGCGTGGGTGACCTCCCCCGAATTCGGGCAGGTGCAGGCGGAAGGTGCGCGAGGCGCGGCCGAGCTGCGGCAGGCGCGCAATGAACTGGCACGGGTACGTGAGCTGCATGAGGCCGGGGTTGCCTCCGGCCGCGAACTGGGCGAGGCCGAATCCGCGCTGGCCGCCAGCGAAGCCGAGCACGCGCGGCTGCAGGCACTGACCCGTGGCTTCGGCAGCCGCCGCGGCATCGACCAGCGCATGCCGCTGCGTTCGCCGATCGATGGGATCCTGGTCGAGCGCCGGATGAGCCCCGGCATGAGCGTCTCCGCCGATGCCGAGGTGCCGCTCGCCGTGGTGAGCGATCCGGACCGGCTGTGGCTGATCATCGATGTTCCCGAAGCGCTGGCCAGCCGTCTCACGCCGGGTCTGAAGGTGCGTGTGGCGCCTGGCACTGGTGAGCCCACACAGGGGGTGCTGGGCCACGTCGATGATTACATCGACACCGAGCGCCACGTGTTGCAGGCGCGTGCCGAACTGGACAACCGCGAGCGTCGCTTCAAGGCCGGGCAGTACGTGCGTGCCGAGATCACCGTGCCGATGGACGGTGGAGTATCGGTGCCGGAAGGTGCGGTGCTGCTGCTCGGGCGCGAACAGGTGGTGTTCGTGGACGAGGGCAACGGGCAGTTCGCACGACGCACCGTGCAGGCCGAGGAGCTAGGCCAGGGCCGCCTGTGGGTAGGGCAGGGCCTGCCCGCGGGGGCCCGCGTGGTAGTGGACGGCGGTCTGCTGCTGCAGCAGGTGCTCGACCAGAACGTTGGCACTGCTGACCGATCTGCCGCCACTGCCGCGGCAGGCAGGGGCGCCCCATGATCGATCGTCTGATTGCGTACTGCCTGCGCCAGCCGCTGATGGTCATGCTGGCGCTGCTGATCTTCATCGGCGCCTCGTTCGCGGCATTCCGCGAGCTGCCCGTGGAAGCCTTCCCGGACGTCTCCGATACCCAGGTCACCGTGGTGACCCTGCATCCGGGGCGCGCGGCCGAAGAGGTCGAGCGTGAGGTCACCATGCCGCTGGAAGTGGCGCTGTCGGGCATTCCGCACTCGGTGCGCGTGTTCTCGCATACCCAGTTCGGGTTGTCGATGATCATCCTGACCTTCGACGATGGCGCGGATGACTACTTCGCGCGTGCCCAGGTGATGGAGCGACTGCAGGGCGTGGATCTGCCCGAGGGCGTGCAGCCGGAGATGGAGGCGATGAGCTCGGCGGTAGGCGAGATCTACCGCTACGTGCTGCACGCGCCGCACATGAGTTCCACCGAACTGCGCACCGTGCAGGAATGGGTGATGGAGCGGCGTCTACGCACGGTGCCGGGCGTGGCCGACGTGGTCAGCTTCGGGGGGTTCGCCAGGACGTTCCAGGTCGAACCGGACCTGGGCAGGCTGCGTGATCGCGGGATCAGCCTGGAGGAATTTGCCGAGGCGCTGGAGCGGGGCAGTGCGAACGCCGGCGGCGGCTATGTGGAGCGTGGGCAGCAGCAGTATCTGATCCGCGGGGTTGGGCTGATGCGTTCGCCGGCCGACATCGGCACCGTTGTCGTGGGAGAGCGGCAAGGCACCCCCGTGCTGGTGCGCGACCTGGCCCGCATCGTCGATACCGGCCTGCCGCGACAGGGCCTGGTTGGCCAGGATGACAACGACGACGCCGTGTTCGGCATGGTGCTGATGCGCAAGGGGGAGAATCCGTCGCTGGTGCTGGATGCGCTGCACGCGCGCGTGGCCGAGATCGAGGCCAACCACCTGCCCGAGGGCGTCACGCTGGAGCCGTTCTACGATCGCTCGTGGTTGGTGTCCACCACGCTGAAAACGGTGTTCCGCAACCTGGTGGAGGGCGCGGTACTGGTGTTCCTGGTGCTGTGGCTGTTCCTCTACAACGCCCGCGCGGCGCTGATCGTGGCGGCGATGATGCCGTTGGCGCTGCTGTCCACCTTCCTCGGCCTGCACTTGTGGGGCGTGCCGGCCAACCTGCTCTCGTTGGGCGCGATGGACTTCGGCATCATCATCGATGGGGCGGTGATCGTGACCGAGCACATCGTCTCACGCATGTCGAAAATGCCGGCCGGCAGCACCCGGCGCGAGCGCATGGCCACCGTGCTGTCCGCGGCGTCGGAGGTCGGGCGGCCGACCTTCTTCTCGATGCTCATCATCATCGCCGCGCACATCCCGATCTTCACCCTGCAGCGGCAGGAAGGCCGGATGTTCGCCCCCATGGCCTATTCGGTGACGTCGGCGCTGATCGGCGCACTGATCCTTGCCCTGACCGTGGTGCCGCTGCTGTGCTTCTGGTGGCTGCGGCGCGAGCGGCTGAAGGGCGAGAACCCGGTGATGAACCGGCTGGTCGGCTGGTACCGCCCGTGGCTGGAGGGGGCGATGGCGCGGCCCCGTGCGGTGGTGCTTGCGGCAGTGGTCATGCTGGTGGTGACGCTGGCATTGGGCACGCGGTTGGGCTCGGAATTCCTGCCCGAACTGGACGAAGGCTCGATCTGGCTGACCGCCACACTCGACCCCAGCACCAGCCTGGCCGAGGCGCAGGCCCAGTCCCGGCGCATCCGTGACCTGGTGCGGACGTTGCCCGAGGTTTCGACGGTGGTGGCCAAGCTCGGTCGCCCCGAGGATGGCTCCGATGCCAAGGGCGCCAACCAGATCGAAGCGCTGGTGGCGCTCAAGCCGAGGGTCGGCAGGGATTCGTGTAAAAACGGGCCGAAAGTGAGCTAACTGCCTGTCGCAGCTGGCTTTCTTGGCCGCTCCAGAAAATCGAGGGTTGGGCAGCACTCTCCCGCCGGCACTTGGGCGCACCGCGCTATTTTCTGTTCGAGATCCCTCTCCAGCTGTCGCAGCTCGCGGATTCGTAGACGGACATCGACGAGCTTTCGCTCGGTCAGCTGACGGGTCTGCTCGCAAGAACGTTCGCCTGTGATCTCTAGCAGGCCAGCGATCTCGTCGAGGCTGAATCCCATCATCTGAGCGCGCCGGATGAACTGAAGCCGATTGACATCGTTTTCGTCGTAACGACGCACGCCTCCTATGGGTCGCTCGGGTTGACGCAGCAGCCTACGTCGCTGGTAGTAGCGCACGGTTTCGACGTGCACATCGGCCGCCGCCGCCAGCCGGCTGATCGTAAACGTGTTCGGACGCACGGCTTGACTCCGTACCTAGGTACAGAGGCTAATATGCTCTGATGCAAACAACCCCGGCCAAATCGTCTGTTCCAGCCATCGTTGGCGCGAGCATCGCCGCCATTGGCGCATCGGTCTGCTGCGTCGTGCCGCTGGTGCTGGTCCTGCTGGGCATCAGTGGCGCCTGGATCGGCACCCTGACAGCTCTCGATCCCTTGAGGCCCTGGTTCAGCGCCGCCGCCGTACTGTCCTTGGCCGTGGCGTTTTGGATGCTGTATCGACCGGCGGCACGGTGCGGTGTGGATGGCAGTTGCATCGCCCCGGACGCTCTGCGACGCAGGCGACGTTGGCTCTGGTTGGCGACAGCCCTCATCGTCCTGTTGCTGCTGTTTCCCTATTACATCGTCTGGATTCTGTAGGAGGCGCGATGCACAAGTGGATACTGGCCCTGGTGGCTGCTCTGTCGGTCGGTGCCGCTCTTGCGACGCCCGCAACCGTAGTGATGCTCGATGCTGAGAACATGACCTGTCCCGCCTGCGGCATCACCATCAGGAAGGCGCTGGAGAAGATGCCGGGCGTGGCCGATGTGAAGGTGGACACCCGGGCTGAAACAGTCACGGTGACGTTCGAATCGAGCCAGACGGATGCAGCCGGAATCGCGCGTGCAGTCACGGAAGCAGGCTTCCCGGCCAAGGTGCGGACTCGCGGTGAGTGACGTCAAGCTGGAAAGCGTCTTGACCTGCCCGGAGTGCGGCCATCGGGCGACCGATACAATGCCCATCACAGCGTGTCAATTCTTCTATGAGTGCACGGGCTGTGGAGCGGTTTTGCGTCCGCATCAAGGCGACTGCTGTGTGTTCTGCTCGTTCGGAACAGTGCCATGTCCACCGATCCAACAGAACAATCCCTGTTGTGGTTGAACCTCGGACTCCGATAATAGTTGGACAGACAGGCTGCGAGATCGACTGTGCCACCCTGGAAAGCGCGCCGCTCAACCAGCGGTGTGCATGCGAAGTGGTCGACATCCTCCGTCTGCACGAGTCGATCCGGGGTGCCTTTCCGGAGTTCACGACTGATCCCGCCGTACACGCGCACTTATTTTCACCCTATGCCTTGTTCGTTGATCGGCCCGCGTTGGAGGCCATGGGACGAGTCGCGGCGGCGGTCTTCGACGTCGCAGGAAACCCGGGATATAGCCAACGGGTCCTGCAATGGGCCCCTGACATTGCAACCCATGATCCGGGTTCGGCGGGGGGCGTCCTGGGTCTGGACTTTCACCTGACGGTCGATGGCCCGCGGCTGATCGAGGTCAACACCAATCCAGGCGGTCTGCTCCTCAATGCCTTGTTGCTCGATGCCGTGCGGTCTTGCGCGCCGCCAGCATGGGCCACCTGGACCAACGCGGCCCAAGCGCGTGATGCGGCCGTCACGGCCTGGATGGAGGATGCTCGGCAGCAATCCGGGCGCACGCCGTCGCGCCTGGCCATCGTGGACAGCACTCCGCGAGCGCAGTTCCTTTACCCCGAGTTTGTGCTGTACGCGAACGCGTTTCGGGACCATGGCGTGGACTGCGTGATCAGCGCTCCCGAGGATTTGTCGTTTGGTTCGGACGGGCTTGAGGATGCCCACGGTCGAATCGACACTGTCTACAACCGGTTGACCGATTTCGCGCTCGAGGATGCCTCGCATGCAGACATTCGTGAGGCTTACCTGGCAGGGGACGTCGCGCTGATGCCGCATCCCCGAGCACACGCGCTGTTTGCCGACAAGCGCAACCTTGCGGTGCTCGGGGACCCGGCTCTGCTCGGCGGGTTCGGGGTCGATGCGGGTTCGACGGCACTGCTGGGCCAGGTGATCCCGCCCACGGTCGAACTCGTGCCCGCGAACCGGGATGCGTTGTGGGCAGTGCGCAACGGATATTTCTTCAAGCCTGCAGCAGGGTTTGGCAGCCGTGGGAGTTATCGGGGCGACAAGTTGACCCGGCGGACTTGGGCGTCTATGGCGTCGGCGACCTACATCGCACAGGCCTTCGCGCCACCGAGCATGCGGATCGTGCATGGGGGCCAGTCCCTCAAGGCGGATGTGCGCTGCTTCGCGTCCGAGGCGGGTGTCCTGTTGTTCGCGGCCAGGCTGTACCAGGGCCAGACCACGAACATGCGCACCCCCGGTGGTGGATTCGCAGCGGTGCTCACGTCGTCACGGATCGAGGAGTGATTCCCCACCGGAGCCGACCCTTGGGGCGTGTCGTGGCTACAGCCAGGCGAGTGCCGATTCAGCCAGTTCGCGCTCCTCATCGATCGCGACGTTCCATATGCTCGGCCCGCCCCCGCGGTCGATCCGCGTGGCTCCAGCATCGTTGACGTCAGGTGCCAGCGCCAGGCCGAGCCAGGCCAGTCGCGCGACGATGCGAGCCCGCAAAACCGGCGCGCGATGGCCGATGCCGCCGGAAAAGACGACATGGTCGAGACCGCCAATTGCCGTGGCCATGGCCGCGATGGACTGCGCAATCCGGACTGCAAAGAGCTCCACGGCAAGCTGGGCCTGCGGGCCGGGATCCGTCAGCAACACGCGCATGTCGCCATGGCCGGCGATTCCGGCAAGGCCTGCACTGCGGTACAGGCCGTTTTCAAGCGCCTGCGCATCCAGGCGTTCATGCCTCAGCAGATACAGCAACGCGCCGGGATCGAGATCTCCGGAGCGGGTAGGGCTCGGGATTCCACCCAGCGGAGTGAGCGCCATGGTGGTGTCGCGGCTGCGGCCGCCCTCGACGGCGCAGACGCTGCAGCCACCCCCCAGATGCGCGAAGACAGCGCGGCCCTTCAGGATTCCAGCGTCGTGGCTGGCCACTATGCGGAGCGCGGAGGCAAAGGCGAGTCCATGGAAACCGTAGCGGCGGATGCCCAGCGCATCCCATGCTTCAGGGACAGGCAAGCGCCGGCTCCAGGGCGCGAGCGACGCGTGGAAGTCGGTGTCGAAGGCCACGCCTTGGCGCGCGTGCGGCCAACGCATGCGCGCGGCACGCGCGAAAGCGAGGGCTACCGGCTGGTGCAAGGGTGCGAACGGCACCAATGCATCCAGTTTCGCGAGCACGGTTTCGTCGAGCTCGCGGGCGTCGTGCAGGTCACCGCCATGTACGATTCGGTGCACCACCACGTCGGGGCTGGGCCACGGCTCCGACAATGCCTCGAGCAGGGTGGCAAGGCGCTCCTGCGCATCCACGCCGACTGGAATTTCGGCCCGGGAGCGCTCGAGCAGACGAGACTGCGCGCCGTGTCCCTCAGTGTTGAACAGATAGGACGCGCCCTTGAGGGTGGACGAGCCAACGTTGAGTGCAAGAAGCCGGCGCGTGGTCACAGGTGTCCCCGAATCATGTTCATGGGGACCGCACCGCCCGGCGCAACAACTGCGCATTGATTGCCACAACGACGGTGCTCAGCGACATGAGCACTGCCCCAAGCGCAGGTTGCAGCAGGATCCCCCATGCGGCGAGAACGCCAGCGGCGAGAGGGATGGCGACGATGTTGTAGCCGGCGGCCCACCACAGGTTCTGGATCATCTTGCGATAGGTGGCCTTGCTCAATTCGATGATCGCTGGCACGTCGCGCGGGTCGCTGCGCACGAGTACGACGTCGCCGGCCTCGACCGCGACGTCCGTCCCTGTGCCGATGGCGATGCCGACGTCGGACGTGAGCAGCGCCGGAGCGTCATTGACACCGTCACCCACCATCGCGACGCGCTTGCCCTGGGCCTGCAGCTCCTCGATCTTTGCCACCTTGTCCTCGGGCAATACCTCGGCGAAGACGGTGTCGATGTTGAGTTCCTTCGCGACCGCGTTTGCGACCGCCGTGGAATCACCCGTCAGCAGGACAACCTCCAGTCCTTCGTCGTGCAGCCGCTTGACCGCGTCGAACGATTCGGGACGGATGGCATCCGCGATCGCAAATACGGCGAGCACCCGGTCGCCTTCCACCAGGTAGGTTGCAGATTGACCATCGGCTGCCGCTGATTCGGCAGCCCGCCGAAGCGTCTCCGGCGGTTCGACCGCGAGCATTCTCAACAGACCCGGCCCGCCAACGTGAAGCGAGCGCTCCTCGACGACTGCGCGCACGCCGCGTCCCGGCATGGACTCGAAGTCCTGCGACATCGGAACGTCGATGCCATGTTCCTTGGCGCTGGTCATCAGCGCCTGCGCGATCGGATGTTCAGCGTCGCGCTGGACCGACGCGGCCACGCGAAGCACCTCGTCGTCGGTGAGTCCATCGGCGGCAGTGGTCTTCACGACGCGGTGCGAACCGAGCGTGAGCGTGCCTGTCTTGTCGAACACGACCGTGTTCAGCAAACGGGCCTCTTCCAGGCCGCGTCGATCGCGCACGAGCAGGCCGTTCCGTGCGCCAATCGTGGTCGAGATGGCGGTCACCAGCGGGATGGCCAAACCCAGCGCATGGGGACAGGCGATCACGAGCACGGTCACTACGCGCTCGATCGTGAAGCTCCACGGTCGACCGAGGAGTGGCCAGACAATGGCGGTAACCGCGGCGGAGACGATGGCGATGATCGTGAGGTAGAACGCCGCCCGGTCCGCCAGGGCCTGGGCGCGCGAGCGCGACGTCTGGGCCTGCTCGACGAGCCGCATGATACCCGCGAGCGCGGTCTCGTCGCCGGTTCCCGTCACCTCGACACGCAACGAGCCCTGTCCGTTGACGGTGCCGGCGATCACCCGGTCGCCCGTCGACTTGTCCATCGGCTTGGACTCGCCGGTGATCATCGCTTCGTTGACGGCGCTGGTCCCTTCCTTCACGACGCCGTCGGCGGGAATGCTCGCGCCGGGCCTGATGAGCAGCAGGTCGCCGCGCTTCAGTTCCGCGACAGGGACTTCCTTCGCGGTACCGGCCTCATCCAACCGCACCGCCATATCAGGCAGCAGCTTCGCGAGTTCCTTGAGAGCGCCCTGTGCCTGGTTGATCGAACGCATCTCGATCCAGTGGCCGAGCAACATGATCGCCACCAGCGTCGCCAGCTCCCACCACAGGTCCAAGCCCTCGACAACGCCGAGCGTGACCAACGCGCTGTAAAGGAAGGCGACGGTGATCGCAAGCGAGATCAGCGTCATCATGCCCGGCAGGCGATTTCTCAGCTCGTGGTATCCGCCGCGGAGGAACGGCGAGCCGCCGTAGAAGTACACGATCGTGCCGAACACCGCCGGGATGTACGCCGACCCCGGGAACTGTGGTGCGGTGTAGTCGAACCAATGCTGGATCATCCCGCTCCAGATCAGAGTGGGGATGGTCAGCAGCAGCGTGAGCCAGAACTTGTCGCGGAAGCTCGCCACGCTGTGGCCGGCATGCTTGTCGTGCCCGGCATGGACGTCACCTTCAGCACCCGTGCGGGGATGCGGCGGTTGCTCGCCGTGCGCCTGATGATCTTGATGATGATGATTGTGTTGCGTCATGGGTCTGCCTTCCTGGATGCACTGATGCGCCGGGCACCAGCGGGGAGATAGATCAGTGTTCTGTTACAAGTGTCCCGATCTGGCGATGGCCATCACCAGCCGCAGTGAGAGCAATCCCGCAGCAGCGAAAGCCACCATAGCCAGGAAAGGCATGTGACCGAACACTTGCGGGCCGTCGGAATGCAGGCTCAACAGCGCACCGCTTACGTACAGGCCCAAGGTGACCAGGGCCAACGCCAGCCGGTTGCCCGTGCGCGCGATTGCCTCCTGCGTGGAACTCAGGCCATGGTGGTGTACGGAGAAGGCGGGTCGTCCGTCGCTCAGTTGCGCCTGCCGCAACAGGTCGGTGGCGATCTGTGGCAGTTGGCGCGCAGTGCGGGCCAGCCGCATGGCAAGCGGCCTGTTGCCGCTGGGGCGGCTGGCTTCGGCAATGTCGGCGATCGCGGCCGCCTGCGCGGACAGCGTCCCCAGCAGGTCCAGATCCGGATCCAGCGCCCGCAGCGTGTTCTCGACCAGGAACAGCGTCCGGATCAGGGACAGCAGGTGGGCCGGAAGCCGGAAGCCAGCGCCCTGCCCAATGCGTGCCACGCGCCAGATTGCCTCGGCAATGGACCACTGCGCCAGCGGACGGCTGGCCATCTCGGCCAGGATCAGGTGGATCTCGCGCACATGCGAGCGGCGGTCGACCTGCGGCGGGAAGAAGCCCATGGCGATCGCTGCATCCAGCACGCCCTCGGCGTCGTCGGCCGCAATGGTCTCGACCATGCCGCCGAGCGCGAGCCGGGATGCAGGGTCGAGCACGCCGATCGAGCCAAAGTCATGCAGGCACAGGCGACCGTCGTCAAAGAAGAACAGATTCCCCGGGTGCGGGTCGGCATGGAAGACGCCGGCGCCGAAGAGCTGATGCACGTAGGCACCGAGCAGCGCCCTTGCCAGTGCGGGAGCGGCCGCTGTGCCGTACGCGGCCTCCAGACGGGTCCCGTGGCTTCGATCCTGCACAAGCACGTTGCGGGTGGCATACGGCTCGACGACGTGCGGCTGGGTGATGCCGGGCAGGGCATCCAGCACCTTGGCCATGCGCCGCATGTTCTGCGCCTCGTGACGCATGTCGATCTCGTCACGCAGGAATGCGCCTAGTTCGTCCACCAGTTCGAGCGGCCGGTGGCGTTTCAGTGGCGGCCAGATCCACTGGGCGACGCGCATCGTGCGCCGCAGGAGCAGCAGATCCGCCTGCACCTGGGCATGGATCCCGGGGCGGGTGATCTTGACGACCACATCGCGACCATCATGCATGCGCGCTGGATGGATCTGGGCCACTGAAGCCGCGGCCAGGGGCTTGTCATCGAAGCTGGCGAAAAGTTCGCCGACCGGCGCGCCAAACGCCTGTTCGACGATACGCATGGCCTCCTCCGCCGGGAAGGGGGGCACATCGCTGTGCAATCGCGACAACGCCTCGCGGTAGGGTGCCGGCAGCAGGTCCCAGCGCAGACTCAAGCCTTGGCCCAGCTTGACGAAGGTGGTGCCCAACCCCACCAGGGTGGTGCTGACGTATGCGGGGAGCAGGTCGGGTGCGCGCCGGCGCAGGCGCAGCACGGCGACTCCGAGCTTCAGTCCGGCCCAGGCAATCTGACCTCCGCGCCGCACTGTACCCGCCATCAGCGCGAGGTCCTGGCCGGGCGACTCACGATGCTGGCCCCGTGGCAGGGCGCAGGATCGTGGCCGGATCGCCGCGGCCATCCACTGCCGCCAGCTCCGCTTCGGACAGCAGGCTGCCACGGGACTGGCCGAGGACGTGCGCAGCCGCGTCGACCACGTGTGCCCAGGTGCTGCGGTTGGCGAACAGCAGGCCCGGCACGTCCAGCGTGCCGCCGCGGTTGACGAAGCCCAGCGCCGCGGTGGTGGCCGGGCCGGTGTCGAGCCGGCGGAGCGCGCCGAGGAAGGGCTCCGGACGGGTGTGGGTGACGAATACGCGCGGCCTGCTCACCGGGAACAGCGCCTGGACCGCGGTGTCGGAGTGCACGTACCGTGCCTCCTCCGGATCGCGCGGCGCGCGGAACCGGCCGGGCTCGGCGAGATAGACGATCGCGGCCGACACACCGCGTTCGACCAGACGCGCCTGCGCGCGGCGCACTTCCTGCAGCTGGTACGCGCCGGTGGCGACGAGCAGGATCGCCGCCGTCGCCGGATCGCCGGCCAGGCACGTCGCTCCGATCTCGGCCAGCGCCTGGGCCTGCTGCGGGGTCAGCTCATGAGGCACCGGACGCTTGGGAACGACCAGTGTGGTGACCGTGCCCCGTTGCGCGTAGGCGCGGGCGAGGGCGGCGGCAGCGCCATTGGCGTCCGGCGGGAACACCACGCGCGAAATGTCGGCCATTTCGCCCATGAGTGCCTCGGCCATGGTCGGATCCTGGTGGGACTGCTCGTTCTTCGCGTTCTCCCACGTGTGCGAGGTCAGCACCAGGGGCACGCCCAGCCAGCCGGGTGGGCGCCCGGCCTGGGCCTGGTGGCGGGCGAAGATCAGTTCCTGACGTACGGCGCCGAGCATCTTCGGTGCAAACGCCTCGTAGGTGACCACCAGGTTTAGCCCGCCCTTGTTGCCGAGCGCCGCGCAGACCACGGCTTCTTCGTTGAGCGCAGTGATGACCGCGCCGGTTGGCGATTCGGCGACGCCGGGCTCGGGCTCGTGCACCCGGTGCTTCATCGCGTCCAGGGTCCGGTCGAGCTTGTTGCTGCGCAGCTCATCGGGATTGCCCACGCGCACCCGCAGTCCCGGATTCGCCTCGGCGATGGCGACGAACTGCTCGTCGAGTGCGGTCATTGGCGAGCTCTCACCGCCGGCGCCGCGGTCGGCGATCGCCGGGACGCGGGGCGGTTCCACCTGGCGATCGGCCAGCGCATGGTCGCGCTCGCGCACCCGCTGCTGGAGATCGTGGCTGTTGAGTGCGGCAACGGCCTGCTCGAGCTCCGACGCGGCCACGAACAGCGCCGCTGCGCCTTCATTGAAGAGCGTGCGCGCCGCGGCATCCTTCGCCGGATTCCCCGGCAGCGGCAAGTTGTGCGAGGCGTTGGTCCCGGCGCCGGGGAAGCCGAAGCCCTTGACGGTTTCGGCGATGCCATAGGGCAGCCGCACGTCGGCGGGAACAGCGGCGCCCGCTTGCAGGCGCGACTCCATCACGTGGATGCCCCACGCGATGCTGGCCGGATCGCGCCCGTCCAGCGCGATCGGATCAAAGCCGTTCAATCGCAGGTGCCGGTCCAGCCACCGCTCGCCGCCCTGCTGGGTGATCTGGCTGCGCTGTTCGATGCGGCGCCCGTTGAGGATGATGATCGGGCTGACCAGTCCGCTGTCCTCGGCGCGCCACCAGCGTGGCGCCCAGTCGCTGCCACGCTGTTCCTCGAACGCACCGTCGCTGAGGAAGGCGACCAGGCGTTCATCCTTGAGCGGCGCATGCACGTACTGCAGCTCGGCAAAGCCGAGATAGCCGCCTTCCATCACGCCCCCGGCGGTGTGCGCATTGACGTGGGAGCCGAGGGGCGACGCCGGCGTTCCGTCCGGATTGAGGGTGTAGGCATAGAAGTCGCTTACGAACCGGCTCAGCCCTTCGTCGGTGCGGTCGTAACGTTCAGCGTGCCGGTCGGTCATGTTGCCAACCAGCACGTTCAGCGCGTCGATCGCGGCCACGCAGTGCCCCTGGCCCATCATCCACGCGCGGGTGACGCCATCCAGGGAATCCATCAGCAGGTAGCCGGCGTAGGCGGGCACCATGTTGAGGGACCCGCCGGTGTGGCCTTCGGGCGTGGTCTTGAAATCATCGATCCCGAGAGTCGCGCCGTCGGTACGAACGCGCTGGCTGTAGGTCATGTGCGCCACCAGCCACATGCCGGCGCTGGTGACGCGGTCGGCCGCGGCAAGCCGCTGCCATGCGGTGCCCGCATCGGGCGTACGGCCCAGGGTAACCAGCCCATCGACCATCTGGCGGACGCGCAGCTGGGTAAGCGGGTCATGTCGGATCACCCCGTAGCCGGCCGCCCAGTGGGCGAACTGGGGATCGGCCTGCCGGTGGGCGTCGGCGAGCTCAAGGATCCGCTGGCGCTCGGCGGCCGACAGCTGGTCGGCGGTGCAGCAGTTGAGATGCAGGTTCATGGGTCCTCCGGGGAATCGGTCGAAGCGGTCATCAGGCTCGATGCCGCGGCGGCGAGGTCCGCACCCAGCGCGATCGCGTTCGACGGGTGGGCAATGGTGTCGGTACTCACGATGCGGGCCAGGCCCGCTTCCCGCAGACGGGTAAAGGCATCACCGGCGAACACCGGATGGATGGCGACCAGCAACGGCGGCGGCAGCGACAATCGACGCAGGTGTGCGAGGGTTTCCAGGATCGTGTTGCCGGACGACACGATGTCGTCGATCAGGACCGGGGTGCGGCCGGACACCGCCTGCGGGTCGGGGAGGCTGACGCGCACGTCGTAGTCGCCATGGCGTTCCTTGGCCAGCACCTGGTAGGGCATGCCGCATCGGGCCGCAATGTCGGCGACCCATTGTTCACTCTCGCTGTCGGGTCCGATCAGCACCGCGTCGGGGACCGTCTCCGCGATCCAGCGGGCCACGGCTGGCGTTGCCGACACGTGGGCCGTCGGAATCCGGTACAGCGACTGCAGGCGCTCGACGCGGTGCAGGTGCGGGTCCACGGTCACCAGCCAGTCGAAGGCCTCCTCGAGGAATTGCGCGAACAGCGGCGTACTGACCGCCTCACCGGGATGGAAGCGGGTGTCCTGGCGCATATAGCCGAGGTAGGGCGCGATCAAGCCGACCGACCGCGCCCCGAATTCGCGCGCCGCCCGGGCGGCGAAGCGCAGCGGGAGGGCCATGGCATCGGCGTTGCGCAGGCTGGCCAGGATCGCCACATCGGCGCCGTCCAGTGCGTCGTCCAGGGTGACCAGCGACTCGCCATCGGGGAAGTGCCGCCAGGCCACGGGTGCAATGCGCGCCTGCAGGGGCTGGTTGATGGTGCCGGCCAACACTGCATCGGCCGGGAAGGGCATCAGCACACGGGTCATGGAACCTCTCCAAGCACAAAGGGTTGCAGCGTCGCGGCGTGCTCCAGGGCGTAGGCCAGTTCTCCCGGCGACTCCGCATGCAGGGTCATCATGGGCTGTCCGCGCTCGACCGTATCGCCGATCCGCAGACCGGTTTCGAGGCCGGCGGTGGGGGATGTCGGGGCGCCGGCCAGCTTGGCCAGTTTGGCCAGCCTGCGGTTGTCGATCGCCGCGATGCGGCCCGATGCAGGCGCCGGGACGTCGGCGGTGAACGCCGCCCGTGGCGGTTCGCGGAAGCCTCCCTGGGCCTCGCAGATCGCCAGGAACTTGGCCAGCGCCGCCCCGGAATCCAGCACGCTGCGCGCGCACTGCAGCCCGGTGCCGGCGCTGCTGCCCGGTGCCATGTCGAGCAGCGCCGCGGACAGCGCCAGCGCGCGTTCCCGAAGGTCGGCCGGGGCATCAGCGGCGTTGCGCAGCACCTTGAGCACATCGTGCGCCTCAAGCGCCGGACCGATTCCCCGACCCACCGGTTGGCTGCCGTCGGAGCGATGGATGCCCAGCTGCAGTCCAAGCGCGCCCGCGGTGTGGGCGAGCCGCGAGCCGAGGCTCTCAGCCGCAGCCTCACTTCGCACCTTGGCGGTCGGGCCTACCGGCATGTCGATCAGGACGTGGGTCGAGCCCGCCGCGATCTTCTTCGACAACACGCTGGCGACCAGTTGGCCGTCGCTGTCGAAGTCCAGCGGGCGCTGGACCCGGATCAGGATGTCGTCAGCCGGGCTCAGGCGCACGTTGCCGCCCCAGACGATGCAGCCGCCCTCGCGCTCCACTACCCGGCGCATCGCCGCCAGATCGAGCGCCACCGGTGCCATGACCTCCATGGTGTCGGCGGTGCCCGCGGGCGACGTGATCGCGCGCGACGAGGTCTTCGGAATGCGGTAGCCAAGCGCGGCCACGATGGCCACCACGATTGGCGTGGTGCGATTGCCCGGCAGGCCGCCCACGCAGTGTTTGTCCAGCACCGGCCCTTCGCCCCAGTCCAGGCGCTGGCCCACGGAGATCATGGCCCGCGTCAGCGCGGTCGTCTCCGCATGGTCCAGGCGGTCGCCCGCGCTGGCCGTGACGAACGCGGCAAGCTCCAGGTCCGACAGCCTGCTTTCCATCACGTCCTGCACGAGGGCGAGGTACTGCGCGTCGTCCAGCCGTGCCCCGAACACCTTGGCGCGGAGCGCGCCTGCCGACGCCGCGGGTTCCGCGTGCCGAACCCGGGCCAGTGCATCCGGCATGGGTTCGAGGAGCGTCCACGCGACCTCCGACAGCGCCACCTCGTCAAGTCCCAGCCTGTCGTCGACGACCACGTTCAGCGTCGCCACCAGCGTGCGCGTGCCCACGTCCAGCCTCACGCGCGTCATCGCGGCAAAGCCTTCCGAGCGGCAGACTTCACAGTCGCGATGCATGTAGACCACCGGTTGCTGGTAGGTGTCGATCCCGGCACGGGTGACGCGCAGCCGGGTGTGGCCTGCGGCCTGCCCGGTCATCGCGCATCCCCCAGGCCAACACGCTCCAGGTGCTCCGGCACGCGCGCATGCCAGCCCAGCTCGCGCTCTACGCGTCCGCGCAGCGTATCGGCCGCATCCGGTTCGCCATGGGTGAGGTAGACCATGCGCGGGGCGGACGGCGCGGTGCGCATCCAGTCCAGCAGCTCCCCGGCGTCGGCGTGGCCGGAGAAGCCTTCCAGCTGCACCACTTCGGCGCGGATGGAAATTTCCCGGCCGAACATGCGCAACGTGCGCTTTCCTGCCGCCAGCGCGGCGCCGCGTGTTCCGCCGGCCTGGTAACCCGCGAGCAGGATTGCGTTGCGGTCGTCTGATCCGAACGCCTCGATGTGGTGCAGCACGCGCCCGCCGGTGATCATGCCGCTGGCCGAGATGATGATCATCGGGCCGCGCTGTCGGTTGAGCGCCTTCGACTCTTCTACAGTGTTGACGAAGGTGGCCACGTCGAACATCCGCTGGCAGTCCTCGTCGGACACGTGGTGCTCGGAATGGTGGGCGTGGTAGTGCCGGGTCGCGTTGATTGCCATCGGGCTGTTGAGGTAGACCGGCACGCGAGGGATGTCCTTGCGCTCGCGCAACCGGGCGATATGCAGCATGAGCGCCTGGGCGCGACCGATGGCAAAGGCCGGAATGACGATTACGCCCCCACGGGCAGCGACGCGGCGGATGATGGGGGCCAGCTCCGCCTCCTGGTCGATCGGAACGTGTTCCCGATTGCCATATGTGGATTCGCAGACCAGTACGTCACAGGCGGGCAGGGGCGTCGGCGGATTCATCAGCGACTCCTGTTGCCGGCCCAGGTCGCCACTGAAGTGCAGGCGCTGGCCTTGCACGTCCAGGCTGACGTGGGCGGCGCCCAGGATATGGCCGGCGGGATGGAAACGGACTGTGAAGCCGGGCGCGACCTCGATGTCCCGCTCGTAGTCATTCCCCTTGAGCTGCTTCAGGCTGCGACGGGCGTCGTCTTCTGTGTAGAGCGGTCGCGGCTCCTTGTGCTTCGAGTAGCCCTTGCGTGCGGCGTACTTCGCCTCCTCTTCGAGCAGGTGTCCGCTATCGGGGAGCAGCAGGCCACACAGGGCGACGCTGCCGTGGGTGCAGTGGATCCGCCCGCGGAACCCCTGTTTGACCAGTGCGGGCAGGTAGCCCGAATGATCCAGGTGGGCGTGGGTCAGGACGACCGCGTCGATCGAAGACGGCTCAACGGGAAACGGAGCCCAGTTGCGTTCGCGCAGTTGCTTGTAGCCCTGGAACAGGCCGCAGTCGACCAGCACGCGCTGGCCATTGGCCTCGACCAGGTAGCGCGAGCCGGTGACGGTGCCCGCGGCGCCGAGGAACTGGAGAGTGGGACTGGTTGCGTTGTTCATGGGTGCTCCGGTGGGTTGGCGGCTACGCCGCGGTTTCGAGAGAGGAAGGCGTGGGGTCGCCTGCGGTACGTGGGACCAGCCGCACGCGGCGCAGCAGCAAGGCGTTGACGGCGACGATCACCGAACTTCCCGACATGGAGAGCGCGGCGATTTCGGGCGACAGCACGAAGGGATAAAGCACCCCGGCTGCAAGCGGGAAGGCCAGGACGTTGTAACCCACGGCCCAGCCCAGGTTCTGGTGCATCTTGCGCAGGGTGGCGTGGGCGATGGTGGTCGCGCGAACGACGTCATAGGGGTCGCTATGCATGAGCACGACGTCCGCGCTTTCGATCGCGACGTCGGTGCCGGCGCCGATCGCAAAGCCCACGTCGGCCTGGGTGAGCGCCGGTGCGTCGTTGATGCCGTCGCCCACCATGCCGACCTTGAGGCCCTGCGACTGCAGCTTGATGACCTCATCGGCCTTGCCGCCCGGCAGCACGTCGGCCAGCACGATGTCGATTCCCAGGTCCTGCGCCACGCGCTCGGCCGTGGGGCGGTTGTCGCCGGTGATCATCGCCACTTTGATGTTGCGCCGATGCAGCTCGTCAATGGCGGCGCGCGAGGTCTCCCGGATCGCGTCGGCAATCGCGAAGAAGCCTGCGAGCTGGCCACCCACCCCGGCATAGATCACCGTGCGGCCGGCGCCGGTGAGGCGCGCGGCCTCTGCTTCCAGTACGGAGAGGTCGATGCCGTGTTCAACCATCAGAATCCGGTTGCCCAGGAGCACTTGGACCCCTGCGACCATGCCGGTGGCGCCCTGGCCGTCGATGTTGGTGAACGCCGTAGCGCGGTCAGCCACCGGTCCGGCGCGTTTGAGGATGGCCTGTGCCAGCGGGTGCTCGGAGTGCGCTTCGACCGCGGCGGCCGAGGCCAGCAATCGCTCCTGCGTCCAGCCCGGCGCGACCGCCATGTCGACCACCTCGGGGGCGCCGACCGTCAGGGTACCGGTCTTGTCGAAGATCACCACGTCCAGGCGTGCGCTCTTCTCGATCGATTCGGCATGCTTGAAGAGGATGCCGTGGCGTGCGCCCAGGCCCGTGCCGATCATGATCGCCATCGGCGTCGCCAACCCGAGCGCGTCGGGGCAGGCGATTACGAAGACGGTGATCGTCAGCGTCAGCGCGAACATGAGCGGTTGTCCGAGCCACCAGAACCAGACCGCGAACGTCAGCAGTCCGATCACGACCGCGGCCAGCACCAGCCACTGCGAGGCGCGGTCGGCGAGCAGCTGCGCGGGCGCCTTGGAGTTTTGCGCGGTCTGGACCAGCTTGATGATCTGCGCCAGTGCCGTGTCGCTACCGATCTTGGTGGCTGTGTAGGCAAATGCGCCGCTCTTGTTGATCGATCCGCCGACGACGGACTCTCCGGGATCCTTGCGCACCGGCATCGACTCGCCGGTCAGCATGGATTCGTCGACCTGGGAGCTGCCTTCGGTGACGGTGCCGTCGACCGGAATCTTGGCCCCGGGCCGCACCACTACGATGTCGCCGACCAGCACTTCCGCAGTGGGGATCTCGATTTCCTGCCCCTCGCGCCGGACGATCGCGCGGGGTGGGGACAGCTTCAGCAGCGCTTTCATGGCGTCCGAGGCGCCGGCGCGAGCCCGCATCTCGAGCCAGTGGCCAAGCAGGACGAAGGTCAGCAAGACGGCTGAGGCCTCGTAGAAGTTCGGCCCGTCGAAGAAGAACGTCGACGCGATGCTGAAACCGTAACCCGTGCCCACGCTGAGGAGCACCAATACCGCCATGTCGAGTACGCCGCGCCGCAGGGAGCGGATCGCCGCACTGAAGAATGGCCAGCCCGGATACAGCACGGCGCCGGTCGCCAGCAGGAACAACCAGACGTTCTCGCGCAGTCCGAACGGCACCGGCGGCGGCTCCATCAGGCCGCCCATGGGCGACCACACGAACACCGGGATCGCGAAGGCGAGGGCGACCAGGAAGCGGCGGCCCATGTCGCGCGCCGCGGCGTGCAGATCGCTGCCGTGGTTCATGCCCGCATGGGCGTCGTGGCCCCCGGCATCCGTGGCGTCATCGCCGTGGCCGGCGTGGGCGTCAGCGGGGCGCTCTGCGGCCAATTCCTGTCCGTGCCCGGCATGGGCAGCATGGGCGTGCGCGCCTGCGGCGGGGTCGGCATCAGGCATCGGCGCGATGCATTGGAAGCCGCAGTCGCGGATCGCGGTGGCGACCGCGCCCGCCGACAGGCGGGCCGGGTCGTAGGACACCTGCAGGGTCGCGGTAGCGAAGTTCGCGCTGGTGGCGTTGACTCCAGGCAGCGCGGCCACGGCCTTCTCCAGCGTGCGCGCGCAGCCGGTGCTCACCATGTCGCCGATGGGCCAGGTGCGCGTGCGCACCGTGGGTTCGTGGACCTGCATCATCGGGCTTCTCCTTGGGATGGGGCGGGGCCGCGCCGGCGTCGGGGGATGAAGGCCGGCACTTCCTGCATGTAGCGGACGTAGTCGTCGCCGAAGCGGCTCAAGCAGTCTTTTTCCTCACGGCGCGCCAGTCGGGCATAGGCCCACACGAGCACCGGATAGCTGGCGAGCGTGAGCAGCGTGGGCCACTGCAGCAGGAAGCCGGTCAGCACGAGCACGAAGGCGACGTACTGCGGGTGACGCATGCGCGCATACACGCCCTCGCGGGCGAGCCGGCCTTCACGCTGTGCCCGATACAGCACCGGCCAGGCGGCCGCCAGCAGCCAGAAGCCGCCGCCGATCAGGACGAAGCTTGCGATGTGGAATGGGCCGAAATGCGGGTTGGCGCGCCAGCCGAACCACATCTCCAGCAGATGGCCCGCGTCATGGCTGAGCCAGTCCACCTGCGGATAGTTGGCGCTGAGCCAGCCGCCCAGGACGTACAGCGTCAGCGGGAAGCCATACATTTCCGCGAACAGGGCCACGACGAAGGCGGAGAACATCCCGAACCCCCGCCAGTCCCACCGGGTCAACGGCTTGTAGAAGCTCCACGCGAAGAAGATGAAGAACGCGGCGTTGATGGCGGCCAGGAGCCAGAGTCCGTAGCCAGAGTCAGGTGCATGCATGTCAGTGCCCTCCGGTCGAGGTGTCGGATGTCTCGTCGGTCTGTGCCTGCTTGCGACGGCCGTCATCACCACCACCGGTGGGGGCATCGGCATTTCTGTCTTGCCCGTGGCCTCCATGACCGCCATGTCCCTTGTGCATGAACACATGCATGAGCGGGCACAACAGCAGGATGGCCAGCGGCAACCAGCGGAGCGTTCCGGCGAGGTGGGCGCGATGCTCGACGCCCAGATAGAACACGGCCAGCGCGAGGAAGGTCCAGAAGACCCAACGTCGGGGCCCGGACGTGGCGGGAGAGCGGGGGACAGTCATGGCAGATTCTCCTGAGTGAGGCGGCGCCCGAGGAGTCGTCGCGGGGTGGACTTGACGAACTTGCCGCCTTCTGTCGCGGCAACGGCTTCGATCAATGCGCAGACATCGTCGCCAGTCGGAATGGAGTCCGGCAGCGTTGCCCAAGCGTGGGTGGCATGCTCCATCCGTTCGTGCATGGTCAGCAGCCTGTCCAGTTGTTGGCGGGTGTCGTGGAGCCTGCGTCGGATGATGTCCCTCACGAACGGGCAGGGACTGTGTCGCAGGAGGCTGTGGCGGATGATTTCCTCGATTTCAGCCAGCGTGAAGCCAAGTTGTTGCGCCGTACGAATGAAGTGCAGGCGCTGGAGTTCCGAGGCTGAAAACAGCTGATAACCGCTCTCGGTATGCGCGGCCGCTCGCAGCAGGCCACGCCGCAGATAGTTGCGCACTACATGCACCGTGACATCGCCCTGCTGTGCCAGCTGGCGTAGCGTCATCAGAGGCGGCGTTGATTCGTCTTTGGACGTCATTGGCGCACTCCCGGAAAGGTGTTGATCACGCTAAGCCTGTGTCTCGCACACAGGTCAAGCTCGACTGACGCGATTCCATCAATCACAAGGCGTTCCGTGCTTCCGCGGCGACAACGACGGCCCGCGTATGCGCGCACCGCCTTTGCCCACGCGCGTTGAAAGAGGGCCGCATCACGGCACTTCCACGGGCAGCGCGGTGGGCGCCGAAGCCTTTCTGGCCAGCTGTCGCTGCTTGATCAACGAGTACAGCGCAGGGATCACGACCAGCGTCAGCACCGTCGACGAAACCATGCCACCCACCATCGGCGCGGCGATGCGGCGCATGACCTCCGAGCCGGTGCCGCTGCTCCACATGATCGGCAGCAGGCCGGCCATGATCGCGACCACGGTCATCATTTTCGGGCGCACGCGGTCGACCGCGCCTTCGATGATCGCCTCGCGGAGGTCGCGTGCATCCAGAGAGCGGCCTTCGGCCCGACACTGCGCGGCACGCGCCTCGAGCGCGTGGTCGAGGTAGATCAGCATCACCACGCCGGTTTCCGCGGCGACGCCGGCCAGCGCGATGAAGCCCACGATCACGGCGACGCTGACGTTGTAATCGAGCATCCACATCAGCCAGACGCCGCCGACCAGCGCGAACGGCACCGACAGCATCACGATCAACGACTCGGTGACGCGGCGGAAGTTGAGGTACAGCAGCAGGAAGATCAGCGCCAGCGTCACCGGGATGACGACGCGCATCTTTTCGGCGGCGCGCTGCATGTACTCGTACTGCCCGCTCCAGGTCACGTAGTAGCCGGGTGGGAACTGCACCTGCTCGGCAACGGCCTGCTGTGCCGCCTCCACGTAGCGGCCCAGGTCGCTCTCGCGCGTGTCGACGTAGATGTAGGCCGCCAGCATGGCGTTCTCGGTGCGGATGCTCGGCGCCCCTTTGTTGACCTCAATCCGCGCCAACTCGCCGAGGGGCACCTGGGCGCCGCCGGGGACCGGAACCAGGACCTGGGTCCCGATGCGGTGCGGGTCGTCACGCAGCTCGCGTGGATAGCGCACGATCGCGCTGAAGCGCTCGCGGCCCTGGAGGATGGTGGTGACCATCTCGCCGCCCAGGGCGGCCGCCACCACGTCCTGCACCTCGCCCAGGGTCACGCCGTACTGGGCCAGGCGGCCCAGGTCCGGGGTGATGTCCAGATAGTAGGCCCCGGTCAGGCGCTCGGCGAACGCACTGGTCGTTCCGGGCACCCCGCGCACGACCCCTTCGATCTCGGTTGCCAAGGCGCCCAACTGCTCCAGGTCGTTGCCGAAGAGCTTGATGCCCACCGGCGTGCGGATGCCGGTGGCCAGCATGTCGGTCCGCGCCTTGATCGGCATCGTCCACGAGTTGGCTACGCCGGGGAACTTCAGCGCTGTGTCCATCTCGGCGATGAGCTTGTCGGTGGTCATGCCGTCGCGCCACTTGTCCTCGGGCTTGAGGTTGATGACCGTCTCGAACATCTCCAGCGGCGCCGGGTCGGTCGCTGTCAAGGCACGACCGGCCTTGCCGAAGACCGACTCCACCTCCGGGAAGCCCTTGATGATCCGGTCCTGCTGCTGCAGCAGCTCTGAGGCCTTGGTCACCGACATGCCGGGGAGCGACGCGGGCATGTACAAGAGCGTGCCCTCGTTGAGCGTCGGCATGAACTCGCTGCCCAGTCGTGAAGCGGGCCACACGCTGGCGAACAGGGCGACGAGGGCGATCGCGATCGTGGCCATGCGGTTCCGCAGCACGACGTCGATCACGGGCCGGTAGGCCGCGACCAGGAAGCGGTTCACCGGGTTCTTCTGCTCGGGAACGATCTTGCCGCGCACGAACAGGAGCATCAGCACCGGTACCAGCGTCACCGACAGCAGCGCGCCACCGGCCATGGCGAACGTCTTGGTGAACGCCAGCGGCTTGAACAGGCGTCCTTCCTGCGCCTCGAGCGCGAAGACCGGCAGGAACGAGACGGTGATGATCATCAGGCTGAAGAACAGCGCGGGCCCGACCTCGCGGCAGGCGTCGATGATCAGCTGGGTGCGGCTGCGGGAGCCGTCGGCGCGTTCGATGTGCTTGTGCGCGTTCTCGATCATCACGATCGCGGCGTCGACCATCACGCCGATCGAGATCGCGATGCCGCCCAGGCTCATGATGTTGGAGTTCATGCCGAACGCACGCATCGCGATGACCGCGATCAGCACGCCGATCGGCAGCATGACGATAGCGACCAGCGCGCTGCGCGCATGGAACAGGAATACCAGGCACACCAGCGCGACGATCAGGCTCTCCTCGAGCAATGTCGTGCGCAGGGTCTTGATGGCGCGCTTGATCAGGTCGGACCGGTCGTAGACCGCCTGGATACTGACGCCTTCGGGCAAGCCTCGTGCAAGCTCCGCGATCTTGTCCTTCACCCCCCCGATCACGGCCAGGGCGTTCTCGCCGAATCGCGCAATGACGATCCCGGCCACGACATCGCCCTGGCCGTCCAGGTCGGCGATGCCACGGCGCTCGTCGGGCACCAGTTCCACCCGGGCGACGTCGCCGATCAACACCGGCGCGCCTCCTTCGGCGCGCAACACCAGGCTCTCGATGTCTTCTATACCGCGCAGGTAGCCCCGGCCCCGCACCATGTACTCGGTCTCGGCCATCTCGATCACGCGGCCGCCGACGTCACGGTTGCTCTCGGCGATCACCTCGGACACCCGCGAAATCGGGATGCCGAACTCGCGCAGCCGGACCGGATCGACGGTGATCGAGTACTGGCGCACGAAGCCGCCGACGCTGGCGACCTCGGCGACGCCCGGGGCGGTGGTCAGCTGGTAGCGCAGGTACCAGTCCTGCATGGCGCGCAGTTCGTCCAGCGAATGGCGGTCGCTCTTGAGGATGTACTGGTAGACCCAACCCACGCCCGTGGCGTCGGGGCCCAGTGCGGGTGCCACGCCGGCCGGGAGGTTCTTGGAGGCGACGTTCAGGTTTTCCAGCACGCGCGAGCGCGCCCAGTAGAGGTCCGTCCCTTCCTCGAAGATGACGTAGATGAACGAGGCACCGAAGAACGAGAAGCCGCGGACGTCCTTCGACTTGGGCACCGAGAGCAGGGCGCTGGTCAGCGGATACGTCACCTGGTCCTCGACCACCTGGGGCGCTTGTCCCGGGTACTCGGTGAACACAATCACTTGGACATCCGACAGGTCCGGTTGCGCGTCCAGCGGGGTCTGCATCAGCGCGTAGATGCCGCCGGCCACGATCGCCAGCGTCATCACCAGCACCAGGAAGACGTTGCGGACCGACCATTCGATGAGGCGGCCAAGCATGTCAGTGCCCCTCGTGGCCGGTGGGGGAGCGCGGAGTCTCCTCCGGGGTGGCCGGCATGGAATGACCTGCGTGCGGGTTGGAGACGCCGTCGCCGGACTCGGGTTGTGGATCCTCGCTGGTGCCCGAGGGCATGCCATGTCCTGCATGACCGCCAAGACCCTCGAGCGCCGACTGCAGGTTGCTTTCGGCGTCAATCAGGAAGTTCGCCGAGACCACGACCTGCTCGCCCTCGACGAGCCCGTCCAGGATCTCGATGCGATCGCCGCCGCGCCGCCCCAGGCTGACGTCACGCGATGCGAAGCGTCCGGGGCCGGTTTCGACCAACACCACCTGGCGCGTGCCGCTGTCGAGCACGGCCGAGCGCGGAACGGTCAGGACCGGTCCGACCCCCGGCTCCTCGAGCAGCACTGTTCCGTAGAGCCCGGGACGCAGGTCGCCGGTGGGGTTGGGCAGGGCGATGCGCACGTCCACGGTGCGCGTCAACGCATCGACGACCGGCTGCACGAACGTGACCTCGCCCTGGGCCACCTGGCCGGGGAGGGCCACGGTTTCGAAGCGGGCCGGCTGCCCGGCCCTGATTCCCGCGGCCTGAGCCGCCGGTACCTTGGCGATCACCCAGACCGTCGACAGGTCGGCCAGGCGCAGGATGGTCTCGCCGGGCTCGAACCGTGCGCCCTGGACCACCGGCTTCTCGATCACCACCGCGTCCGCTGGCGCGGTGAGCACCAGGTCCGTCCTGTCGAGCTGCGCATCGCTGATTTCCCAGTTGCGCAGGCGGGTGCGCGCGGCATCGCGCAGACGGACCATCGACGCCGCGCTCGCGGGATCGGACTCTGCCAGCCGGCGGGCGGTCTCGTTCGCCAGTCGGTATTCCTGCTGCGCCGCGGCCAGCTGCGGGCTGTAGACGGACAGTAGGGGCTGTCCTGCGCGGACCCGCATGCCGGTCTGGTTCGCGTACAGCCGCTCGACCCAGCCTTCGAAGCGTGGCGCGATCGCATACTGCCGGGTCTCGTCGACCTCGACCGTGCCGCTGGTGCGCAAGGTGCCGGCTAGGGCGCCGCGCTTGACCGCTTCGGTGCGCACGCCTAGCGCCTGCACCTTGTCCGGTGCCATCACCACCGTGCCCGGCGTCGCCGGCGCCTCCTCCCCGGCATAGACCGGGACGTAATCCATACCCATCGGATCCTTCTTCGGCACGGGCGAAGTGTCTGGCAGGCCCATGGGATTGCGGTAATAGACCACCTTGCGTTCCGTCGTCGCCTCGGCAGAGGTGTCGGCGGACGAGGAGTCTTGTGTGGCGCGGCCGGCCATCCAGCCGATGGCCAGGGCGGTGAATGCGACGCCGATGGCGAGCGACAGGGTCTGGACACGGGTCATCGGATCTCTCCTTCGATGGCGCGCACGGCGGCGGCGCCCAACATTTCGTCACGCAGCGCGTCGACCCGTGCGAGGTCGGCGCCCTGCCATTCATTGAGTGCTTCCAGCAGCGTCCCGAAGTCGACTTCACCGACCTGGTAGCTGGCCAGCGCGGACTGCCAGGTGGCGTCCGCCTGCGGCAGCAGCGTGTTTTCGATCAGTCCGCGGCGTTCGCGTGCGCTGGTCCACTGTGCCCAGGCGGAGGCGCCGCGCTCTTCGACGTTCCGAAGCGTGGCGTCCATGCGGGCGAGTGCTGCGTCTTCGAGCAGACGGGATTCGCGCTCGCGCTCGCGTCGGGCGCGCTGCTGGAACGGGATCTCCACCTCCAGCATCAGCTCGGTGCTTTCGATCCCATTGCCGAGTTGCATCGCGCCCACGCCCACGGTGATATCGGGATACCGGTTGCGACGCTCCAGCACCACGTTCGTGCGGGCGGCCTCGGCGCGGGCGCGCTGCGAACGCACTGCCGGATGCGCATCGGCGCCATCCAGCGCTTCGGCCAGCGAAGCGCTGCGAACGAAGAGGCGGGGCGCCTCATCGGGGGTGGTCAGCGGCGCATCGGAGCGGCGGCCGAGCACGGCGTTGAGCGTAGCGACTGCCTCCTGTTTGGCCGCGAGGCGCTCGATCCGCTCGCGCTGGAGGCTGGTCTGCTCGACCTGGGCACGGATCGCGTCCTGCTGTGCCGCACGGCCCAGGGCGTAGCGAACGCCGGCGATCTCTTCGATCTGGCGGAGGAGGACGATGCGCCGATCGAGCACAGCGACCGCCTGGTCTGCGTGCCAGTAGCGTGCGTAGGCCGCCTCGGCATCAGCCAAGAGGTCGCGCGTCGCGGTGACGCGGTCGAGGCCGAGCGCGACCGCGTCCTGGCTGGCGACGGTCCGCGCCAGGCCGCGCTTGCCCCAGAGCGGGAAGCGCTGGCGCAGGGCGTAGGAGACTTCGCGACCGGCATCGGGAGTCCGCCAGGGCTTGTCCGGATCCAGGCCGCTGAAGCCCACCGACGCAGACGGATCGGGCAGTGCGCCTGCAGGCAGGATTCGCGCCTCGGCGGCCTGGGCTTCGAGGTCCAGTACCCGCAGCTCGGGGTTGTGTTCGAGAACCCAGACGCGGATCGACTCGAGGCTGTGCCCCGGGACAGGGTCGGTGGCCGACACAGGCAGCGCCAGCGTCCACAAGGTGCTGGCGAGCAGGCAGGGAAGCAGGTGCCGGAGCGGTGGCCGCCGGCGGAACAGCGGGCGAGGAAGCAGGCGCCTGGCCTGCAGTCGGTCGAACGGGGATGCCATGTCAGATGTCCTTGGGCCGAAGCGACGCAGGTCGCTCGGACGAGGGCAGGAGCACATGCCGTGATGCAGCACGGCACGAACGCAGAGCACTGCGCCGCACAGGAGGTGCGGGGCAGTCAGCGTTCGGGCATCAAATCAGCAGGAGGGCCGCTGGGTGGGCGGTTGGTCGGTGCCAGGCAGGTCTGGGGGGCGAGTCGACCCGGATGGACGTGGCCACGTGGGAGCCATCCGCGCCATCAGCCACCGCGACCCAGGAGTGCCAGTCGCCGGCGAGCAGCGGCGGGACCGGTGGGATACGCCCACTGTTCGCCGAGATGTCACCTTCGGTGCAGTGTGCGTCGCACAGCGCCTTGCTCGCCGAGGGGAGCAAGGCATCGCAGTCATGGCCGTGGCCGTGTCGGGCGTCGCTGGCGGCAGTGACGAGTGCGGCCGGCGAACCTGGGAGATCCAGGCACTCGCCATGTCCGGCTAATGCGAGCTGGGACCAGAGCAGCGCCGCCATCGCGAGGAGGACCGTGCGCTGGAACCATTTCCGGTGGCGAAGGCGGGCCATGACCGCAGCTTACCCCTTGCCAAGGAGGGTGTAGTTGATCCAAATCAACCGCTGGTCAGTCCGGGGGCCCGGTCCGGCTCGGTCGTCTTCGCTGCCGCTGGGACTGCCACCGACTTGGCCAGGCGAAGCGCGTTGGCCACCACCGACACCGAGCTCACGCTCATGGCGAGCGCCGCGACCATCGGACTCAGTAGGATCCCGAACGCGGGGTAGAGCACCCCGGCCGCGAGCGGAACCCCGAGCGCGTTGTAGACGAACGCGAAGGTGAGGTTCTGCTTCATGTTGGCCACGGTGGCCTGAGAGATCTTCCGGGCGCGCAGGATGCCGCGCAGGTCGCCCTTGACCAGGGTGATCTGCGCGCTCGACATCGCGACGTCGGTGCCAGTACCCATGGCAATGCCGACGTCGGCGGCGGCCAGCGCCGGCGCGTCGTTGATGCCGTCGCCCGCCATCGCCACCCGCCGGCCTTCGCGCTTGAGGCGCTGCACCAGTTCGGCCTTGTCCTCGGGGCGGACCTCGCCATGCACTTCGTCCAGGCCCAACTCTGTGGCCACAGCCCGTGCGGTGGTGAGCCCGTCGCCGGTGGCCATGATGATGCGCAGCCCGGCGGCGTGCAGCTCATTGATGGCGGCCGCGGCCGACGCCTTGATCGGGTCTGCGACCGCGATCAGACCCGCCAGGCGACCGTCCACGGCGAGGAACATGGCGCTCGCACCCTCGCGGCGCAGACGCTCGGCGACGTCGACATGCGCACCGGGATCGGCGCCCAGATCATCCATGAGGGCGGTATTGCCCAGCGCAAGCGCGCGACCGGCGACGGTTCCGCGCACACCCATGCCGGTCACCGAGTCGAAGTCCTCCACGCGGTCGAACTCGAAGTTCCGGCGTCGGGCCTCGGCCACGATGGCATCGGCCAGCGGATGCTCGCTGCCCTGGTCCAGGCTGGCCGCCAGGTGCAGCACCTGGTCGGCGTCGAAGCCCTCGAAGGCCACGACTTCCTTGAACGCGGGGCGTCCTTCGGTGAGGGTGCCGGTCTTGTCGACGATGAGGGTATCGATGCGGCGCATGTGCTCGATGGCCTCGGCATCGCGGAACAACACGCCCACCTGTGCCGCCTTGCCGGTGGCGACCATGATCGACATCGGCGTGGCCAGACCCAGCGCGCAGGGGCAGGCGATGATCAACACCGAAACCGCGTTCAGGATGGCAAAGGTCCAGGCCGGCTCCGGGCCGAAGAAGCCCCAGATGAAGAAGGTGGCCACCGCGATCGCCAGGACCGCGAGCACGAACCAGTAGGCGACGGTATCGGCCATCCGCTGCATCGGCGCGCGAGCGCGCTGCGCCTGCGCGACCAGCTGCACGATCTGCGACAGCACAGTGTCGGAACCCACCTTGGCGGCGCGGATCACCAGCGCGCCGGTGCCGTTCTGGGTCGCGCCGATGACCTGATCGCCAGTAGTTTTCTCGACCGGGATCGGCTCGCCGGTGAGCATCGACTCGTCGACCCTGGAGCGGCCTTCCACCACTTCGCCATCCACCGGCAACTTTTCGCCGGGTCGCACGCGCAGGTGGTCGCCGACATGCACGTGGGTTAGCGGGATGTCTTCCTCGGTGCCGTCGGCATTGACCCGCCGGGCTTCTTTGGGCGCCAGACCAAGCAGGCCCTTGATTGCCGCGGACGTTTTCGAACGCGCCCGTAGCTCCAGCATCTGGCCGAGCAGCGTCAGCGACACGATCACCGCCGCCGCCTCGTAATACACGCCGACGCGCCCATGTTCGGTAAACGACGGTGGGAACAAGCCGGGTGCCAGCGTGGCGACCAGGCTGTAGCCAAAGGCGGCCGCAACGCCAATCCCGATGAGGGTGAACATGTTCGGGCTGCGGTTGCGGATCGACTGCACGCAGCGCTCGAAGAACGGCCAGCCGGCCCACAGCACGACTGGTGTGGTCAAGACCAGCTCGACCCAGGTCTGCACGTCGATCGACAACGGCAGGATCTGCACGTCGCCCAGCACGACACGCGGGAGGTACTGGCCGAACATGGCCAGCACGAGCGTCACCACAGTCAGCGGAAGCGTCCACCAGAACCGGCGCGAGAAGTCGCGAAGTTCCGGATTGTCATCGTCCTCCAGGCTCGGCATTTCCGGCTCCAGCGCCATGCCGCAGAAGGGACAGTTGCCTGGACCTTGTTGCCGGACTTCCGGGTGCATCGGGCAGGTGTAGATGGCGCCGGGCTGTGCCACCTCGGGTTCGTCCTGGGGCGTCAGATAGCGCTCCGGATCGGCCACGAACTTCGCGCGGCATCGCTCCGAGCAGAAGTGGAAAGGTGTGTCGGCGTGGGTCGCATGATGCTGCGTCGTGGCGGGATCGACCTGCATGCCACAGACCGGATCGGTGACCCGTCCATCCGCAGCCTCGACAGGGGCTGCGCCTGCAGAATGGTGATGGTCATGGGACGACGGTGAGTTCATGCCGATGCTCGCTTTAGTGGGGATGGACTGCCAAGGCAGTGTGCCATTGCGGGTTACACAGCTATTCGGGGCTGAGCGTCCCGAGCACTGAAACAACAATCAGGATCAAGATGGCCAGCGCGGCCTCAGCCGTAACACTCTGCCGCAAAGCCCGCACCTCCTGCGCGGGATCTCCGCTGGTCAGCGCTCGTTCCAAGCGCGGCACCAGCGTCCATCGGTGCAGCGCTCCCAAACCCAGCATTCCAGCGAACAGGGCCAGTTTGAACAGCAGCAACTTCCCGTAGGTGCTCTGGAACAGGGCCGAAAACGACCACGCGTTGAGATCCCCGTAGTCCGCGATGCCGGACACGATGAGCGCACCAACGAAGATCGTTCCCAGCGTCGAAAAACCATGCAGAAAGTCATGCGTTGATCGCAGACGCCCGCTGCCGTTCGTCTCTTTGCCGCGCAGCAGCATGGCAAGGAACATCAGGACCGCTGCGATCCAGCCGCCTGCCGCGAGAAGATGGACGATGCCTGCAGCAAGCCGGACCGCGCCTGCCAAGCCCTCGCCAGCGGCGGCGTGGCCGTTCCATGCCAGCGAAGCGAGTGCGCCGCCCGCCAGCATCGCCCCCAGCGGGAAGGCGGTCTCCACCTTCCCGCGGCGACGATGCCATCCGAGCACGAACATCAGGGCGACCAGCAGCGCGCCTCTCGCCATGGCTGCCCGGCCCGCGGACGTCTCGAGCAGATACCAGCCAAGCGATGCGCGATCAACCTCGGCAAGCGGCATTCCCATGATGCCCGCGGTCTTGAAGACGACATCGAGCCCGGTGAGCACGAGACCGGCTACGGCACCCGCCAATAGAACGCCCATGAGTGACCACCCGGCCAAGGCGTCGGCGAGTGCCGATCGACGCGACCCGTACCAACCGAAGAGTGGAACCCCGAAAAGAACCATGATGACAAGGTATTCCAGGAATCTCAGTGCATAAGCCGACAGGTCGAACATTCGCGACTCCTCAGCGCACCGTGAAGCTGAAGCTGCCCGGCATGGGGTGGTTGTCACCACCGACGGCGCGGTATTCCACGGTATAGACGCCCGGAGCCAGCGGTCCAGGCAACTTGGCACGCAGGGTCTTGCCGTTGTTGACGATCTCGGTCGTGAAATTCTCGATCGGCATGGTGGAACTGCCGTGCTTCATGAGCAACTTGAGACGCGACGCCCGCGGAATCAATGTCTCGTTGAACACGAGATCGATCTGGCCTGGCGAGGCCACCACCGCATTTGCCGCCGGTGTGGACTGCTGCAGCGCGGCGTGGGCGTGCGCGACCTGCAGCGAAAACTGCCCGGCCGCGATTGCGAGGACGAGCGCGAAGGAGCGAATGACGTTGGACGACTTCATATGGATAAATCCTCATTGGAATGTGATGCAAAGCCCGTTCGGGAGGGGCCGCGCTGTGTTCGATGCGACAAGCGTTAGATGTCGGACTGTCACCGAAACCACGATTTGTCGGATTTTCTTGATACTTCCGCTTTCGCGAGACGAGGATCCCACCGGCTCAGGCGGGATCCTCGACGCATTACGCTGCCATGGCGCTGCAGCTTTCCGCGCAGCGGCGACAAACTTCGGCGCAGCGCGTCATCTCAGGGTCGTTCATGGCGTCGCATGCATCGGCGCACTGGCGGCAGATCTCCGCGCAGGCACCGCAAACCACGTCGTGAACGCTGGCACCGCGCAGCATCGCGTCGGCACTGGTTGCGCAGGTATCGGCACACGTCGCCAACAGGGCGATGTGCTCCGGGGCCGCGTGAACACCTCCTTTGGTCAGGCAGTAGTTGATGGTCTCCAGGCAGATCGCATGGCATTGCGTGCAGTTGTCGATGCACTCGTTCATGGCCTGGGGCCGGTGTGCTGCGGAATGGTGAGTCATGTAGTTCTCCTTCTTCCTCGCGGGCGAGAATCGGCGCGCCCGCAACACCGTCCCCTGTTGCTGCGACGGATCAGTGCTGTGCGAACGGTTCAGTGGTTCCGTCGCGATGGATCAGCTCGACCGTGAACGGCTGCTGGCGTCCCTCCGGGACCTCCATGCCCGGAGAACCAAGCGGCATCCCTGGGAGGACCAGGCCGCGTGCGTTCGGCTTTTCTTCGAGGAGACGCTTGATGTCCGCGGCCGGAACGTGGCCTTCGATGACGTATCCGCCGATCTCGGCCGTGTGGCAGGAGCCCTTTGCATAGGGGACACCCAACCGCTCCTTGACCAGACCCAGGTCATCCATGTCGTGCACATCCACGGTGAATCCCGCCTTCTGCACGTGGTCGATCCAGACACCGCAGCACCCGCAGGTCGGGGTCTTGTGGACGGTCATGCGTGGCAGGGCTGCTGGAGTCGCGTCGGCTGATTGGACGACAACCTGTGCGGAGGGCGAGGTTGTGGGTTGCGCGGATGAAGCATCCTGGGTGCAAGCACCCAGACCAGCCACGGCAAGGACCACAAAAGTCAGACGGTGCAATGTGAGCGTAGTCATTTCAATCTCTCGACTCAGCGCTTGGTCCGCGAGGACCAGTGGATGTGGACGATCCGCCAGCCGTCCGCGGTCTCCTTCAGCACCATCGTCTCGGCGCTCTGGACGGTCAGTGGCTGGCCGTCCTTCTGGGCATGCAACTCGCTTTCGGTTCCGACCCACGCGAACTCGCCAGCGGCTCGTGCGCGCTGACGGAGCAGCTGGCGATGGGCGCCCTTGAGGAACGCCGCATCGCTGACTGCGTGATGGCCCATGTATTCCTCGCGGCTGCGTTCGGCGCCCCCGGACTCGAGGATGAGAACGTCGGCAGCGAGCAGGGCTTCGACCGTGGCCAGATCGCCGCTAGACAGGGCCCTGTTGAAACGCTCCGCTACGGCGACCGCGGCCTCTGCAGTGACTGGGACGTCGACGTCCGCAGATGCCGCGGCAGCGGGGTGATGTGCGTGCGGCTGTGTCGCCTGCGCCATTGCGGGGGACACGACGGCCAGTGCCAGTGCGAGGGTGAACGAGATTGCTGTTGCGTTCATTGCGTGGGCTCCAAGGAGATCAATGGGTGTGCGCATGGCCGTCATCGGCCACGGGCGTGTGTGGTGCAGGGTGCGACTCCACCTTGCCGTCGGGATGGCCGTGGCTCACCAACCCGACTTCCGTGTCGCTGGGTGTCGGGCCGTGGTGATCGTCGTCCACGCCCGGCGGGTGCGCATGCGGCATGGAGTTGTTGCCCGGCTCGAATAGGGCAGGGTGATCCTCGGCCTTTTCGTCGTCATGGTGGCCTTGCGTCTCGCCGCCGCCATGCGAATGGCCCTCGCTGCTGTCGACAAGTTCCTTGTACGCAGTCGCGTCCAGCGTGGGCAACTTCTGCAGGAAGGCCGACATGTTCCATATGAACTCATCGTCCATGCTGCCGCCCCAAGCGGGCATGCCGCTGGCCTTGATGCCGTGCTTGATCACCCAGAACGCCTCAGCTGGAGCGACCGGCTGTTTGCTTAGGTTCGGTGGCGCGGGGTACAGGCCCTTGCTCATCTCGGTGGCCGCCGCGTCTGGTGAAAGATGGCAGGTCACGCACATGGCGTTGTAGTTGCCCGCACCCTGGCGGATACGCTCAGGATCATCCAGGTTCGTGGGTAGCTGAAGCTTGGCGGCGCGCACCTCAATGGAACGCTCGCGCGCCGTTTCAAGTAGCGCATACACCGGGCGACTATGCGGATCGTCGGCGGCCACGTTGTACACGCCCAGAGAGACCGTGGCGGTTGCGACCACCGCAACCAATGCCACGCCGGCACCGAGCCATACCCACATCTTTTTGTTGGATTTCATTGTCAGTTCCCCTTAGAACCAGGTACGAAGGCCGATGACCAAGCGCGTGTCTTCAAAGGACTCGCCATGCTCGCGTCGCATGTCTGCGGTATTGCCAAAAGCGCGCTCGTACACCACGCCGATGTAGGGAGCGAACTTTCGGGTGAACTCATAACGAAGTCGTAGCCCCGCCTCAGCGGTACTCAGACCCGAACCTATCCCGCGCAATGGATCGTTCTTGCCATAGGCGGTGACTTCCACCAGCGGCTGCAAGATCAGCCGGTTGGTTAGCAGCAATTCGTACTCGGCCTCGACATTGGCGGCAGTCTGGCCCCCTTCGCCGAGATAGGCTGTGGCGGACACTTCGAACTTCATCGGCGCCAAGCCCTGTACACCGATAGCGGCGAAGTTCTGCGATGCCCCAGGCTTGAAGTCGTGACGCACACCGGCCACCACATCCCACCACGTGGAGATACTGCGGCCGTAAAGCACTTCCAGATCAGCCGACTCGGTCTGACCATCCGTGCGTTCGCCTTCACTGCGGAGCCAGACGCGATTGAGGTCCGTACCGATCCAGCCTTGGCCCTCCCAGCCCAACCCGGTGCCCGGATCGGCATCCCAGGTTTCCAGGCGATTGAGCAGCACGTAGCTCTTGATCGAGTTGTCATGCACCGGATGCGCGTGTTCCGGCGCGATGGCCACCTTGCGATCCGCGTCCGTCACCGCGGGAATCGGGGTGCGCGGCTGCGTTGGCGCTGCAGGCCCGTGCCCCATCTGATTGTGGTCCATGTCCTCCATCGATTGCATTCCCGCTTTTGGTGTAGCGGGCGCGGGCGAATCATGGCCCATCTGCGAATGGTCCATTCCCTGCATCGCAGGCGTGGCCGTACCAGAGGTGTTGGCTGCAGCGGGCTGTGCCATCTGACTGTGATCCATGCCCTGCATCGACTGCGCCTGTGCTGTGGGCGCCGCAGGTGTGCTCGCGGGCGAGCCATGCCCCATCTGCGAATGGTCCATGCCCTGCATGGCAGGCTCGGCTGCTTTAGCCTGCGGCGCGGCGTGGCCCATCGTCGCATGATCGATCGTCGCTTCGCTCGTCTTGGCCGGTGTTGCAGGCTTTTGGGCTGGCGCAGGTTTTGATGTCGGCGCCTGTTGTGCAGAGTGATCCTGAGTCTGGGTCTGCGCGCCCTGCTCCATCGGCATGGAGCCGTGCTGCATGGATTGGGCGCTGGCCGCATTGGCCAGGGCCAGCGAGATAGCCAGCGTCAGCGCAGTCAGGGTGGTATCGCGTCTATTGATGTTCATTCGTCGACCCTCACCGTGCGCATCATTCCGGCTTCCATGTGATAAAGCAGGTGGCAATGGAACGCCCAGCTGCCCAACGCATCGGCACGCACGCGATACGTGCGTCGGCTACCCGGCGGCATATCCACCGTGTGCTTGCGCACCATGAAGTTGCCGTTGTCGTCCTCCACGTCACTCCACATGCCGTGCAAATGGATGGGATGGGTCATCATCGTGTCGTTGACCAATACGATGCGCATACGCTCGCCGTAGTTCAGCCGCAGCGGCTCGACATCGGAAAACTTCTGACCGTTGAAACCCCAGGAGAATTTCTCCATGTGTCCGGTCAGATGCAGCTCGATCTCGCGACCGGGGTCGCGTCCGTCAGGGTCTTCAAAGGTGCTCTTGAGCATGGAATACGTCAGCACATGACGGCCGTTATCGCGCAGGCCATTGCCAGGATCATCCAAGCGCGAACTCACGCTCATGGCTTGGTTGTCCAACAGGGGATTGTTGGTCTCGCTGGCAGGGTGTGATTGCATGCCCCCGTGCTGCATGCCTGCCATGGCACCATCGCCGGCGGCGGGCATCGCATGGCCTGCATGGGCCGAGGTCGCGTTACCGCTGGCAGGTGGGGTCATGCCAGGCATGCCCATGGCCGCACCACAGGCGCCTTCCATGCCCTTGCTGCCGCCAGACATATCCATCGATCCATGATCCATGCCCATGTCTGCCATCGTCAGCAGCGGCCGGGGATCTATAGACGGAACGGGCGCGCGTAATCCTTCGCGCACGGCGAGCGTGCCGCTGACGTAGCCGGTGCGACCGGAGTCCTGGGCAAAGATGGTGAATGCGTCCTGCCCGGAGGGCTCCACGATCACATCGAAGGTTTCTGCTACTGCAATGCGGAACTCGTCGACGGAAACCGGATGGACATACAAGCCATCTGCCGCCACCACGGTCATCTTCAGTCCCGGAATACGCACATCGAAGTACGTCATGGCAGAGCCATTGATGAAACGCAGGCGCACCTTCTCGCCACTGCGGAACAAACCGGTCCAGTTGCCCAGTGAGGTCGTGCCGTTCATCAAGTAGGTGTAGGTGTTGGCGTTGACGTCGGACAGATCCGTGGGCGTCATCCGCATCACGCCCCACATCTTGCGATCTTCCAACGTGGCCGACAGACCGTAGCGCTTCACATCGCGCGCAAAATCGCCGACCGTGCGCTTGTAATAGTTGTCATGGCCCGGCATCTTCTTCAAACGATCGAACAGGGCCGTCGGGTCCAGGTCTGTCCAATCGCTCAGCATCACGACGTAGTCGCGATCGAAGCTGAAAGGCTCTGGCTCCAGTGGATCGATCACGATCGGCCCATAAAGCCCGGCTTGTTCCTGGAATCCTGAGTGGCTGTGGTACCAGTAGGTGCCGCCCTGATGCAGGGTGAACCGATAGTGGTAGGTCTCACCACGTCCGATACCGTCAAAGCTCAGGCCCGGCACGCCGTCCATGTTGGCCGGCAGAATGATGCCGTGCCAATGGATGGAAGTGTCCGTGCCATGGAGGGAGTTGGCCGGCAATGCATTAGAGACACGGAGGCTGACCGTGGTGCCTTCCCGCCACCGCAGCAACGGCGCCGGAACGGACCCATTGACTGTGATCGCGGTGCGGGTCTTGCCGGTGAAGTTCATCGGCGTCTCGCCGATGGTTAGGTCAAACTCGGTGCCCGATAGTACGTTGGGTTGTCCCGGGCCCTTGAGCGCCCAACTGGCTTTGGGCCAGAAACCTAATCCTGCGACTGCGCCTCCCAAGGCCAAGCCCTGGACAAATCGCCGCCGCGAAGGTAGCAGCGGCGGTCCACCGTGTGGACCACGAAAATCATCATGCGACATGAAAATGCTCCAAGCGTCGTGTTGCCACCGGCGGGCGGTGGTACAGAGCGGGCGGCTGGCCTATAAATAGGCATGCAAGCCACACCAACGGCGCCATTGCGGCGCTTAGGGACGCTTAGCCGATCGGTGGTCGGATCAGATGAGGCAAGGCAGGTGCCGCATGCCCTAGGGGCAGCGGCATGACATCCAGGCCCAAGGCCAGTTGCACCGAAACATGCAGGCGCGCCGGAAGTGCGCTCGCGCACGCGTGTACGCAGGCGCACCGGCACGCAGAAGACTTGCAACAGTCGGGACCGGCATGGTCGCCATGCCCAGTGCCAGCCCTTTCAATCGAGGTGGCATCGGGATGATTCTCAGCACTGTGATGGGCGACGCAGTCTTCTTCGCCTTGCACCGCGGCAGCCACTTCGCTGGCCTGCGCTTCCATGGCCGGGTTCATACTGATCGACGCAAATGCCGACCACGCGCCGTTAAGCACGAGCATGACGATCAGGAGCAGTCGCAGTAGAAGTGAGGAGGCTGACACGGGCGACATTGTAAATCACTTTAGACAAGGCGCGTGTGTATCGGTCGTGAACAAAATCTCAAGTAGGCCTGAGATGCCGCCACTTGTCAGTCGCACTAGTCACGGCCACTGCAGCTCCCTCCAGGAGCGCCCAATGGGCGGGTTGAGGCGAAGGGTTGCCCATAGGGCTAGCGCTTGTTCGGTTTACTTTTCGGGTGTGGCCTCGATCAGCTTCACCAACTCCCGCTTCTGCTGCTTGCTTAGCGAGCCCCAGCGCAGGAGCAACTTGGCCAGCAGATCATCGTCGGTGTAAAGGAAGGCGGCGGGGATCCCCAACGCTTGGGCCAACCGCTCAGCAGTCTCCAGCTTGGGCTCGTGCTTGCCACGTTCGTACTGGTTGACTCGGGGGCTGGCCACGTAAGGATCCAGACCGGCCCGGATGCCCAACTCCTTCTGCGACAAACCCGTGTGCAGGCGGGCTTGTTGGAGGCGTCGAGCGAAGGTCGGTGTTGAGTCGACGGACAAAGTCACGCGCCCCCCCCCCCATGGAAACCCCATAAGGATGGCGGATGTGGGGTTAAGCCGAGATACGTGCAAAAATGCCCCCCAGAATTTGATTTCTTCCGTGAAATCATTTGGTTGCCGGATTTTTGTTGGTACCTGAACTGTCGGCGCGATCGGGCCGCAACTGCGCCAGCAACTGCTCCAAGGTGTCCTGGCGCACACCGGCACGCAACGCTTCGGCCTCGGCTTGTTCACGCCGTTCTCGCTCCTTGGCCAAGTCGGCGTGAGCATTGGCCAGCTTGACCCGTGCGCTCTCCAACGCTTGGGCGTCCTGGGTCCAGCGTGCCAGCAAGGCCTGGTACTCCGCAGCCGTAAGCCGCAGCGCGTCCAGCTCCTTCCGCTGGTCGTCCGCAGCTTGCCGCACCTGCGCCAGTTCCCTCTCTAGGCGGCTGTGGCGTTCCAGCCACTGCCCGTTGTCGCGGTTGAGCTGAACCAGTTCGTGGTTCTTGGCGGTCAGCGCCTCGTTGGCCTGGCGCAGCGCGACCTGCAGTTCCTGCACCTGGTGCTCGTGGCGGCGCTGTTCCTGTTCGCGTTGGTCCTTGACCGAGGTGCGGTAGTGCTCCAACGCCTCGCGAGCATGCTGGTGCTTCTGCTCCAGCGACTGGGCATGCGCCTCGTGCTCCGCCAGCCGCGCGGTCAGTCCCGCGATCCGTTCGCCGAGCTGCGCGACCTCGGTGACCCGTTCGGCCAAGGCCTGCTGGGCTGCGGCGTGGGTCGTCTTTTCTTCGCGTAAGGCAGTTTCAATGCGCTGAAGCTGCGCGCTCAGCGTGGACGCCTCCTGCTGGGTGCGTTCCAGCGCCTCGCTACGCTCCTGCAAGTGCGCTTCGAAGCGCTGCCGGGCCTCGGCGATTACAGCCTCGGCCTCCTCGTGTAGGCGACCGGCAAGCCGACCGACCAGGTCCTGTAGCGCGTCGCTGACCGCGACCTTGGCGCCAAGGCCTTGCCCTTCATCTTCTTCCAGCTCCTTCAGGTAGCGGTGAATGGTTGTCTTGGAGCCGGTGTTGCCCAGCGCCACCCGCACCGCGTCCACCGACGGGTGTTTGCCCTGTGCCCGCAGCGCATCGCGGGCCTTCTGGATGTCGCTCTTGTACAAGCCGCCGCGTGCCATTGCACTCTCCGACTATTTCGTAATGTATTACATACCACGTAATTACATACCACTCAAGTTACACTACTCGCCGAGTACGGGTCGTATTTAAAGGCGGGATAATATGGAATTATCCCGCGTAACCGGCGTTTCGGCCATTTCAAGATGTAAAAACAGTACGAAACCGCACAAGGCTGGCGATCGCTGGGTAGTATGGCCCAGAGCGGAAAGGAGGCCAGCCGGGGTGCAAGCAGGCGCCGCCACCGAACTCGTTGGCCATCAAAGGACTGTGCATGCCGATCGAACGTATCGTCATCGACAATTTCAAGTCGTTTCGCCATCTGGACCTGCCCCTCAACGCCCACATGAACCTGGTGGTGGGCGACAACGAGGTCGGTAAGTCCACCCTGCTGGAGGCCATCCACGCGGTGGTCACCGGGCAACTGCATGGGCGCAATCTCGCCTACGAGCTCACGCCCTACCTGTTCCACCAGCCCGCGGTGCAGGAATATCTGGCGACCCTTGCTGCAGGCACGCCGGCTTCGCCGCCACGGATCTCCATCGAAGCCTATCTGGGCGCAGATGTCGCGCTGGCGTCGTTGCGCGGCACCAACAACTCCCTGCGCTTGGATACCGCCGGCATCCGGCTGCTGGTCGAGCTCAACGACGACTACCGCGAGGAGTTCAACGCCTACCTGCAGCAGCACCAGGGTGCGGTCAGCCTGCCGGTGGAGTACTACACGGTGCGCTGGTATTCCTTCGCCAACAATGGCGTCACCGCTCGCAGCATTCCGTTCGACTCGACCATCATCGACACTCACGGCATCAAGACCTTGTCCGGTGCCGATCGCTATATCGCCAGCATCATCGATCAGGCACTGACGCCTGCGCAGCGCGTCTCGCTGTCGTTGAGCTTCCGCCGCATGCGGCAGAGTTTTTCCGAAGAGGCGGACGTGGCGGCCATCAATGCGTACCTGACCGAGCACACCGGGGACATCAGCCACCGGGCGCTGACGGTGGGTGTGGACACATCGCCGCGCTCAACATGGGAAACCAGCTTGTCACCTTACCTGGATGAGCTCCCGTTCACCCAGGCCGGCAAGGGTGAGCAAAGCGCGGTGAAGATGAAGCTGGCGATGCACGCGGCCGGCGCTGCCCACGTGCTGCTGATCGAGGAGCCGGAGAACCATCTGTCCTATTCCAGCATGACCCAGCTGATCGACAAGATTGCGGCCCTCTCCACCGCCCAGCAGGTGATCATCGCCACCCACAGCAGCTTCGTGTTGAATAAGCTGGGCGTGGACAACGTGATCCTGTTCAGCGCGCAGGGCCAGATGAAGCTGGACCAGCTGCCGAGCGATACCCATGACTATTTCATGAAGCTGCCGGGCCACGACACGCTGCGGTTGATCCTGGCCAAGCAGGCGATCCTGGTGGAAGGCCCTTCCGACGAGCTGATCGTGCAGCGCGCCTACAGCGACCACCATGGCGTGGCGCCGATGGCTCATGGCGTAGACATCATTTCGGTCAAGTCGTTGGCATTCAAGCGCTTCTTGCAGATTGCAGATCGGCTGAGAATTCAGGCCAAGGTGATCACCGACAACGACGGCGACATCGCGGTTGTGCAGGAACGCTACGCCGACTATCCCAACGCCATCTACTACGATTCCGATGAGAGCGCCCCGTCGCTGGAAGAGCAGCTGATCAAAGCCAACTCGCTGGCCGAACTCAATACCGTGCTGGGCAAGACGTTTGCCGATGAGGTGGCGCTGCTCAAGTACATGAAGGGCCATAAGACCGATACGGCCCTGGCGATCTTCAACAGCCCGCACTCGATCAGGTTCCCGGACTATGTCCAGCGCGCCATCACCTAACCGGGTCCTGCTTTCGGCGGCCGGCTCGGGCAAGACCACCTTGCTGGTCCGGCAGGCCCTGGAGCGGCCTGGGCGTCGCATCGCGATTGTCACCTACACGCTGGAGAATCTAGAAGAGATCCGGCGCACGTTTGAGGTCCACGCCGGTGCGGTCCCCGTGCATGTCACTTTGCACAGCTGGTATGGCTTCCTGCTGTGCCAGTGCATCCGCCCGTACCAGGCAGCGCTTTGCCCTGAGCCTCGCATCGAGACCATCCTGTTCGTAGAAGGTGTCACCAATAACAGGGCCCCACGCACCCAGGTGGCGCGCCACTACTTGGCAGGCAACCGGATGTATTCGGACCGGGCGGCCGATTTCGCTGTGCGCTGCGATGAGCTGACCCAAGGTCAGGTCATGGCACGCCTGGCGGCCATGTACGACGAGCTCTACATCGACGAAGTTCAGGACCTCGCCGGCTTTGATCTGGATCTGGTCGAGCGGCTGTTGAAGAGCGGCATTGCCATCACGTTGGTGGGTGATACGCGGCAGGCGACGTATGCCACCAACTATGCTCAAAGGCACAGCCAGTATCGTGGACCCAATCTGGCAGCGCTGTTTCAGATTTGGGAGGCGGACGGCTTATGCCAGCTGGATCACCGCCTCATCAGCCTTCGCTGCGTCCAGGCCCTGTGCGATATGGCGGACACGCTCTATCCGCAGATGCCGCGAACCCAATCAGGCAATGGCGAGGTCACCGGGCACGATGGCATCTACCTCGTCGCTCCAGCGGATGTTGAAGCGTACATGCAGGAGTTTGCGCCCACCGTGCTCCGGCATGACCGGCGGCAAGCGTGCGACGGACTACCGGCCGTGAACTTTGGGCAGTGCAAGGGCCGCACCTACAGCCGGGTCCTCATCTTTCCGAACGGCCCGCTGACACAGTACCTGCGCACGGCAGATGCAGCGCGTATCACCGCGCCACCAAAGTACTACGTGGCCTTCACCCGGGCGCGGCAAAGCGTGGCCTTTGTGTATGCCGGCGCGTGCGCGTTGCCGGGTTATCAGCTCTATGCGCCTGCCAACGCAGACGCATAGAGCCACGGGCGATCACATTTTCTTCAAGGGCGCCGCGGTGGGCTGTGGTGGCACCGGACCCGGGTCGTTGAAGCACAGCATGACCTGATCGATGTCAAATTGATCGGCCAGCACGCGGGCGATCACCGCATGCACCAGGTCCAGGTCGACCGAGGGCGCAGCGACGGTGATGGTGGCCGCGATCGCACGACCGCGCTCTTTGGCGGGGACTAGGCGCAGGTCATCCACCGCTTTCACGCCGGGGTCGGTAAACATCGCCGTACGCACTTGTTCCAGCTCGGCTTCATTCATGTTGGCGGTGACTCCAGGGAATGTGATTGTCAGGCGGGATAGGTCTGAATCTTGCAATCAAAAAACACCGGCCTTGCCAGCAAGGTTGGTAGGCGGGGGACAGGCTCCGGCCGATGACGACTGTCGCCAGCGACCGCTGCAACCCTGAGCCCGCATCTTTGAGGCTCCGGTGGGCTTTGGGCGCATTGAAACCAGAAGTCGCCACCACGGACCTACCTCGGGGTATTGCTTCCGGCCCGTAGAAGACCTCCACAAACGTGATCTCGATGCGCCAACTCTCACAGAGCGAGACTGACGACGGGTGGTCCCATCCGCCCTTGCGTCATATTTGTCGCGCTCGCAGTTGTCAAGAATTAGCCTCCATGATTTGGATTGGTTGATCGGATCCTATTTTCTGCGAGGCTTGGACCGAAGCCCCGGTGGTCTGCGTTGCTTAATAGGTTGCTTCAATCTCCACCGGCTCCATTCACTAGTAGATCCTTCAGCTATGAAGGTGACCAGAACCCACTTCAGTAAGGGAGAGAACCCCACCTCAGCATCACGAAGCAGGTTGGCCCAATACCTTCCGACTAGGAAGGAGAATAGACTCATGGCAGTGACAGACGATGCGAACCACGGCCAACTGATGTCACTGACGTTCGCTTGGATGCCTTTCTTGTACATGTAAACTGCAAACACCAGAGCAGCGCACTGCATCGAGATCACAACCGCGGTCGGCGTCGCCCGGGCTCTGTGGAGGGCGGCGGCGAAGAGAGTCTCCGCAAACGAGAAGCCAATCAGCAATAGAGCTGCACTCAGCATCGCTGGACCGAACTCCGCAATTCCGGCGAGTGACAGCACGATTGGAAGGAATGCAAAGGGGAGTGGCTCCAAGCAGAGGGTTGGATAGAATTTCACGAACAGTGGCCATCTCTTTACCGCGACCAGAATGATGTCTTGCATCATCGCAACTACCAATGCAGCAGCCGCACTCGTTAGCGCAATCGACACCGGTATCCAAAACATCATCTCTTCTGATGCCGGCGCGAAGGGCACCATGGCCGCTGCGCCCCAAATCGCTGCGGCCAAGAACGCGCCAATTGGGAGTGCGGCTGGCTTCCACATGGTCATACTCTGATCAGAATACGTGGACAAATAGTCAGGCGCTCAAGGTCTGCACTGACGGCTCTGCAGCCATGTCTACGCCTCACCGTCATAGGGCCTCCCTTCCCCGGGGGGGGGGCATAGGCCTTGATGGCGGTATCAGTCGATACCCAACCCGCGGCAGCGTCTGGATCATCTTTTCCTCAAACGGACCATCAATGCTTCGCCGCAGGCTGGACATCTGTGATCGCAGAAGATCCCCGTCGGGCAGGTCGTCACCCCAGAGAGTGTGCTCAAGCTGCCGCCTGGTCACAGCGGCAGGACTTGCCCGCATCAGCGCTTCAAGGAGCTTCCTGCAAGCTGGGTACAGATGCAGTCGTTTTCCAGCCCGTGTGGCCTCCAACGTACTCAGGTCCAACGTGAGCTCTCCGATCAGCAGTCGCCTCCTTGTTACGCGTCCCTCCGTACGGGAAACCAACGCCTCTAGGCGAACTTCGAGCTCCGGGAGCTCAAAAGGCTTGGTCACATAGTCATCTGCACCGGAGCGGAAAGCGATGATTTTGTCCGAGAGCGCAACCTTTGCAGCCAACATCACAACGGGAACTGAAACACCGTGATTCAACCGCAGCCTTCTCAGAACCTCCGGGCCTTCCATGCGAGGAAGCATCCAATCAAGAATGACTGCGTCGTAACCATTGGACGCCGCAAAGTGAAGGCCGGCGATGCCGTCCCCGATGGTATCAAGCTGATGCCCTCGGGCCTCGAAGTAGGCCAGAATCTTCAAAGCGACTTCTCGATCGCGCTCAATCACTAGAATTCGCATGTCACGACTGACGGAAGCCAAGGAGCCTCAGCGCATTGAATACAACCAACAAGGTTGAACCTTCATGCACTGCCACAGCCGGTCCAATGCCAAGACCTAGGATGGTCGCAGGAACCAACAACGCTACGACGCCCAGGCTCACATACACGTTCTGACGGATCACCCGTTTCGTGCGTCGACTAAGCGCTACAGAGAATGCAACCTGTCTCAAATCCTCAGACATAAGCGCGACGTCGGCAGTCTCCAGCGCTACGTCCGAAGAGGCGGCACCCATTGCAATTCCGACGCTGGCACTAGCCATTGCGGGTGCGTCATTCACACCGTCGCCGACCATTGCCACTCGCTCCGTCTCCTTCAACTGACGTATTGCCTTCACCTTGTCGTCAGGCATGAGATTTCCCCATGCCTCGTTTAGACCCACGTCCGTTGCCACGGCTTGAGCTACAGTCTGGTGGTCGCCAGAGATCATGATCATTCGTTGGATGCCCAAGCGCCTTAGCTTGTCCAGGGCTTCACGCGCCTCTGGCCGGGGCGTATCCATAAGGCCGATGACACCTAGGTCGCGATCACCTAGGCGAACGGCCATCGTGGTTCTGCCGGCGTTACGGAGCTCCTCAATGGCAGACTCCGCACCCGCGGATAGAGCGCCAATGCCGTCGTTACCGAACATTTCTGCCTTTCCTATCCACACGTCAATGCCGTTCACCTTCGCCTGAACGCCTCTTCCAGCGAAGTTAGCGAGGTCTGTCGCTACCATGACCGGTCCATCGCCCAGGCGAGTATTACCATCTCGAACGATAGCTGCGGCCAAAGGGTGGTCACTTAAAGCCTCGACGGCGACGGCAACGTGAAGCAGTTCCTGCTCTGCCGTTCCCTGCATCACTTTGATGTCGGTAATTCGCGGCTTGCCTTCAGTGAGCGTTCCAGTCTTGTCGAACGCGATGGCGCGGACCATGCCCAGCTCCTCCAGTGGTGCGCCACCCTTGATGAGTACGCCACCTCGCGCAGCTCGGGCAATTCCCGCTAGAACCGCGCTTGGAGTCGCGATTGCCAGTGCGCAAGGGCTTGCCGCTACAAGTACCGCCATCGCTCGATAGAAGCTGTCGCGGAATGGCTCATCGATCACGATCCATGAGAAAAGTAACAGCACGGCCAAGATCAGAACAGCGGGAACGAATACCCTCTCAAACTTGTCTGTGAAGCGCTGCGTTGGCGATTTCCTGGTTTCGGCTTCGCTCACCATCTTGACTACGCGGGCCAGTGCCGATTCGCCTGATCGACGCGTGACTTCGACCTCTAGGACGCCGGAGCCATTGATAGTGCCGGCGAAGACGCGGGACTCCATTCCCACCGAATCAGGCCGACCCCGTGCCTGAGCAGGGTCAGTGACTTGCAACTTATCTACCGGAATGCTTTCCCCGGTGACAGGGGCTTGGTCAACGCTGCTAGTGCCTTTGACGACGAATCCGTCTGCCGGCATCCGATCATTGGGACGAACAACCACCACATCTCCAGGTATCAACGATTCAACCTTGACTTCCACGACCTGCCCATCCCTCAGCACCCTGGCGGTTTCTGGGGCAAGCTTTGCAAGAGCTTCAATCGCGCGCTTAGCCCGGCCCATCGCGTAGTGTTCAAGGGCATGACCTAGACTGAAGAGGAACAGAAGCAAGGCGCCTTCGGCCCATGCGCCCAGCGCTGCCGCACCTACCGCTGCAACCAGCATCAGAGTATCGATTTCAAAACGCTTCAGCTTGACGTTCTCAATCGCTTCGCCAAGCGTGAACCAGCCGCCAAAAAGGTAGGCAGCTACGTAAAATGCGGTAGGAATCCATGGCGTTTGGAGCAAGCCGAGCTTTTCAATCGCAAATCCCAGGATCAGGAGCAGGCCACAGGCAAGTGAGAAGATCAGCTCGCTATTGCCACCCAATACGCCCCCGTGGGAATGACCATGGTCTTGTCCGTCCTTGTGTTCGTGACCTTCGTGCTGATCTTTCAGGTCTTCCTTCGGACCGGATGCGCCTTGCCCTACACCCAGCGCGTGGAGCTCTGCTCTCAGCTCCGTCTCGCTTGTCTTGGTTTGATCGTATTCGAGGCTCACGCCGCCAGTCGGGCTGGTGGTGGCTTCAATGACCCCCGGCAAAGCCTGTAGTTGCCCTGCAATTGTTCGTGCTTTCCGGGCGTGAACTGCTGAACCCAGTTCCAAGGAGAGGTGACCATACCGCTCACCCAGCTTGACACCCATGGACGACGCCACCTCTCGCACTCGTTGAAGCGAGATGAGCTCGGGCGCGTAATGAATGCAAAGTGTTCCGCAAGCCCCATCGCTACCACCGCGCACGTGCACGCGTGATATTCCGTCCATTTCCTGAAGCCCGTCCACCAGCCTTTGGACGCAGTTATCGTCGCGAGAAACGCCTGGGAGTACGACCGGCAATTCGACTTCTGTGGTCAGGTTCATGTGTTCCCTCCAACGTCATAAGAATGGATCGGGAAGTCCGGCAGGCAGATACGCTGCCGGACACAAACACTCCATCAATCAGGGAACATTTCCCGGTTGCCCTTTGGGATCTGGCTTGGCCAGGCGCCCCGCAAATGTCGGCAGCACAAGAAGTGTCAGTACTGTTGCGGTCAACAGGCCGCCAATGACCACCGTGGCGAGAGGCTTCTGCACCTCAGCACCAGATCCACTCGCAATAGCCATCGGAATGAAGCCGACGATCGCCACCAGCGCGGTGGTCACCACAGCTCGAATTCGGCTGCCGGCACCGTTCATTGCAGCGATCAATGGACTGTCACCAGCATCAAGCCTCTCTCTGATGGCTTGCATGAGCACCAATCCGTTCAGCGTCGCAACACCCGATACCGCGATGAATCCGACAGCGGCAGATACCGAGAACGGCATACCACGCACCAGCAATGCGAGAATTCCGCCAACCAGGGCAAGCGGGACGCAGGTGAACACCAGACCCGCCTCCTTCGCACTGCCCAATGCCATGAACAGAAGACTTCCGATCAGCAGGAAGACAATCGGCACAACTGTCATGAGTCGCCTTTCCGCCCGCTGCAAGTTCTCGAACTGACCGCCCCACGTCATGTGGGCGCCTGGTGGAAGCTTCACGTCCTTCACCGCAGCTTGGGCCTCTCCGACAAACCCGCCCAAGTCACGACCGCGAACATTAGCCTGCACCACGACACGACGGCTCCCGTTATTTCGACTGATCTGGTTCGGCCCCTCGCTGATCTCAATGCGTGCGACAGAGGAGAGCGGCACGATGCCCCCAGTTGGGGTTGCAATCGGCAGCGATGCGAGCTGATCGGGGTCATTGCGTGCATCGTCGCCGAGGCGCATCACAACATCGAACCGGCGGTCGCCCTCGAAGATCTTGCCTGCCGCAGCGCCGCCAATACCGGTTGAAAGTGCGTCGCTCACGTCCGCCGCCGTGAGGCCATACTGCGCAGCTGCAAGATGATCGATTGCCACATTGAGCGTGGGCAGGCCGGAAATCTGTTCAACACGGACATCCGCTGCGCCCTGAGTATTTCTCAGCTTCAGCGCGACCTGGTCAGCAACAGCTTGCAGTTGCTCGAAGTTATCGCCGTAAATCATGACGGCTAGGTCCGTACGTACACCTGAGATCAGCTCATTGAAGCGCAGCTCGATGGGCTGGCTGAATTCAAAGCTGTTGCCTATCTGCGAGGCGGCGATCGTCTCAAACCTTGCAATCAGATCCTCCTTGCTCAGGGAAGAGTCTGGCCACTCCTTTCTCGGCTTAAGTACGATCACACTGTCGGAGATGTTGGTCGGCATGGGGTCGATAGCTGCTTCGGCAGTACCGGTCCTCGAGAAGACCGTCACAACCTCTGGTTCAGCAGCAATGGCCTTCTCCAGCGCCAACTGCATAGCCAACGATTGCTCAAGCGACGTAGATGGCACACGCAACGCCTGCATAGCGAGGTTTCCCTCATCAAGCGTTGGCATGAATTCTCGACCCAGCATCGTAAAGCCGACCACGCCCATTGCGAGCATCACGAGGGCGCCAGCGAACACTGCCTTGGGCCTACGAATCGCCGCTTGGATCACCGGTTCGATGCGGCCGCGCAGGACGCGGATGATGGCAGTCTCATGTTCTTCGTCCTGGTCGCCCTCGTGTCCTTCCTTCTTCGCGTGGAGCTTGGGCTCCCTGACCAGCAGGGCAGCCATCGCCGGTACGAAGGTAAAGGAGAAGATGAATGCGCCAACGAGGGCGAGCATGAAGGTGGCGGCCATCGGGTGGAACGTCTTGCCTTCCACACCTTCCAAGGTAAGGATCGGTGCGAACACCAACAGGATGATCACCTGACCGAAGGCTGCAGGACGCGCCATCTTCCTCGCCGAGTCGGCGGCCACACGCAGTCGCTCCATGGCATTGAGGGGTCGGCCAAGTTCGGCACGCCGCTTGCCAAGCATCAGCAGGGTGGACTCGATCACAATTACCGCGCCATCTACAAGGATGCCGAAGTCCAGCGCACCCAAGCTCATCAGGTTGCCGCTGATACCGAACTTGTTCATGCCGATAACAGCGAACAGGAACGACAGCGGAATGACCAATGCGGTGATGGCTGCCGCACGCAGGTTGCCCAGGAGCAGGAACAGCACAACTACGACCAGCAGGGCACCTTCGGTCAGGTTCTTGGCGACAGTCTTGACAGTGGAGTTAACCAGCACACTACGGTCCAGCACTGGCTCTGCGAAGATATCGGCGGGCAGAGATTCATTGACCTGTGCCAGGCGCTCAGCTGCAGCTTGAGCGACGGTGCGGCTGTTGCCGCCGGCGATCATCAGTGCCGTGCCCAGTACTGCCTCATGACCATTTCGGCTAGCTGCACCAAGCCGTGGGGCGCGCCCCATACCGACCTCGGCAACATCGGCCACCCGGATGACCACACCGTCCTTGGTGGCCACCGGCGACTGAGCCAAGTCGTCGGTCGTCAGGGCAAGGCCGTCTGCCCTAACGACCAGGCCTTCGCCCGCACGCTGGACGAAACCCGCGCCAGCCTGGACGTTGGAGCGTTCCAGTGCTTGGACCAGATCGGCCAGACCCAAGTTGTATGCCGCCAGTCGAGCGCTGTCGGGGTAGATGCCGTATTCCTTGACGTACCCACCCACCGTATCAACACCGGCCAGGCCGGGGCTGGAGCGCATCTGTGGTGCGATGATCCAGTCCTGGACAGTACGCAGGTACGTTGCGCGCTCCTGGGCGGTTCCAAGACGATCGCCCTCTGGTGTCAGGTAGACCTCACCCTCTTGCCAGCCAGCCTGGCCGGGCTTGGCCAGCTTCTTGGGGTCGAATGGCTTGAAGTCCACCGTCCACATGAGAACCTCGCCCAGCCCGGTTGTAACCGGGGAGAGCATGGGGGACACGCCCTCGGGCAGATCTCCGGCAGCCTCCCGCATCCGCTCTGCCACCTGCTGGCGGGCGAAATAGATGTCGGTCTGATCAGTGAAGATCGCGGTGACCTGAGAGAAGCCATTGCGTGATAGGGAGCGAGTGGTGTTCAGACCTGGGATGCCGGCCAAGGCCGTCTCCAGAGGATAGGTGACCTGACGTTCAATCTGCTCCGGAGTAAGGGCAGGTGCGATGGTATTGATCTGAACCTGGCGGTTGGTGATATCTGGTACAGCATCGACTGGCAGCTTGCTCAGTTGGAACAAGCCAAAGCAGGCAATCGAAGCAGCCAGAAACACCACGAGCCAACGGAACTTGACCGCTGCTTCAATGATGATCTTGAACATGGTGTATGAGTTCCCTTAGTGGCCGTGCTCGGCTTCGCCCTTGGCCAGTTCGGCTTTGAGCAGGAAGGCATTGGCGCCTACGAGGCGCTCACTACCTGTCAGGCCGTTAAGGATTTCGATTCGATTACCTGCACGACGACCAGCGAGTACCGGCGTAGCCTGGAAACCACCCTGGACGGCAACGAAGACAACACTTCTGCCATCAACGCTTTGGACCGCATCCGCCGGCACACTCATACCTTCAGCGGCACTATCGGCGATGATGACGGCCGAAACGGGGGAGCCGGCCGGTGGCAACTTCTCCGAAATTGGTTTGGCGCGAATGGTCGCGGTGCCTCCCTGCTGCATCACATTCGCAGCGGCGGCAATCACCTCAGCTTCGAAGCTTCCGCCCGGGCCAGTCACTTCCAGCTTCATTCCGGGCACCGCGAGAGTGGCCAGTGCTGGCGGTGCAGTGAATACGAGTTCATTCATGTCCGGATTGGAAACCTCCGCAACAAGCGTTCCAGCTGAGACGACACCACCGGGCGTCACTTGGACGTTGCCAACCACGCCAGCGACAGGACTGGAGATTGTCACCCGGCCGGAACTGTCCGGAGATCCACTGGCCGCTACCTGTGCACGTGCAGCACTAGCGGCGGCATCAGCGGCCAAAGAGCGCGCGCGCGAGGCCTCCAGCTCCTGGCGAGCCACTACGCCCTGCTCGACAAGAGACTTATCGCGGCCGTAGGCCAGGCGAATGGCTTCGGCCTCCGCCGCAGCGGCAGTGGCGGCGGCTTTGAAGGTCGCAGCTTCTCCACTGACAATGATCACCAGGGGCTGGTTGCTCTTGACGGCTGTACCCGGCGCAACAAGCACGCGCTCAACGCGGCCGGTGACCGTTGAGGCGATGGCAGCACGCCCCCCGATGGCCGGCTCGACGCGACCTGCAAGGCGGGTCGATGCGCCACCGCCGCGGCCGACAGCCACCACGCCGATGCCAGATGCCTTGATCTGGTCAGGCGTCAGCTTGACTACACCTTCCTCGGACTCCTCTTCGCCATGTTCGCCATCACCATCACCTTCACTGTGCGCCTCGGCGGAGCCCGGCTTTGCGTCAGCTGCGTGAACGTCGTGACCATCATCCTTTCCAGCCGGCTTTTCTGCCTCCGTACCGGTGGATTTGGCATCCTCCTGCGCCCCGCCACTGCATGAGGTCAGCGCGCCGGTCATCATCAAGGTAGCCAGCAGCGTCGCTCCGATGAGCGTCTTGTTTCCGTACTTGTTCATTTTGCCTCCACAAACGGTGCGCGCCCTTCAAGGCGGGCGAGGTCGATTTCTGCTGCCACCCGGCTAAGACGGGCATCCACAGCACTGCCACGCGCAGCGATCAGGGTTGATCGCGTGCTGCGCAGCTCCAATTGCGATATACGACCTGCCTCGAATCCGATGCGGGCCAGCCGATAGGCTTCATCTGCGGCCTGTACGCTTTCATCCGCTGCTCGTGCGCGGCTGTTGGATGCCTTGAGACTCGCTACCGCTCCCAAACGGGCCGCCTCACTGTCACGCCTCTGAGCCTCCAGAACCGCTTCGGCAGCACGTTGTTCCGCATAGGCCGCCTGGATCGCACCGCGGTTACGATCGAATAGAGGGATCGAAAGGCTGATGCCAACGTTGTAAGCTTGGTCGCCCGCTTGGCGGAAGCGCGTCTGAGCCACGGATGCACTCAGTTGTGGCAACGCACGCTTGCGCTCAACATCGATAAGGCGGCCGGAGGCGTCCGCTTCGGCTTGGGCGATGCGAACGGCAAGCGGGGCGGCCTCATTGTCAATTGGATGAGAGGGCACTCGGTCAAGCAGGCTTTCGCCGATGTCGGTCAGCGGGCTGTCCACTAAGGACACCCCGGCTAGGCGAGCAAGCGCCGCATCCCGGTAGGCCTCGGCCTCATCTAGGCTGGCCTTTGCATTGGCGACCTCGCTCCGTGCCTGCACACCGCGCAGGTTGGGCTCACGCCCCTCGCTGACCATCGCAGCTACCGCCTTGGCGTCCTGTTCAATCAAGGCCAATGCCTCGCTGGCCAACTCATATCGGCGCAGCGCAGCCTCTGCTTCGGCGTATGTCGCAGCCAGGCGACCCGCTGCGTCACTGCGCATCAGATCACCCCGCAAGCCTGCAGCCCAAGCCTCCGCACGCGCGGCGCGCACTCGGGCCCCTCGTTGACCCCAAATCTCCAGCGGCTGGGAGAGGGTGACAATGCTGTCAGCGTTTGAGAAACCTTTGTAGGGACCAGTGCCGTAGGCGTTCTCCGCTTCGATGGAGACCGTCGGATTGGGCAGTGCCCGAGCCTGTTGTACCCGCGCCTCGGCTGCCTCAGCCAGCGCGACGCCTTGGACCGTCGCAGGCATCTGGTTCAAGCGAGAAAGCAACGATTCGTAAGATGGTGCAGTTTGAGCAGCTACATGCCCGGTTGGCACCAACGCCAGCAGAACAGCGACAGCCAACCCGGTCGCTGAAAGCGACCGACCCGTCAAAATCGACATAAAAACTCCCGTAAATTATCTGAGCGAACTACCCGCAAATGCGGGGCAGAGCCAGATCAGATACGGGGGGGGCGCATGGGTCCGTCGAGTCGGAGGGCGTAGACGTCCCCGTGCTCGGTACTGTGCAGCGAAATCCGGCCATCGGCGAACAGATCGTCGTGACCGGCAGCTGGGAGGCTTGCCGTTGAATGGTGGCAATGCCCATGGCCACAGGCATCGGCACTGGACGAATCCTTGCCCTTGCCTAGGTCCTGATCCGATTCTCCTGAGACGCCGTGCAGGTCACCTGCGGTGGCTGGAGCCTCCTGCGCACAAGCCAACGCCTCAGCCACGGGCACGACCACGAACGCCACTATAAGCAGCATCATAAGGTACATACGGATGGCGGGCAGGGAGCGACGCATAGGTGGAAGACTAGCAACCTCGTTTGGACGGATACAATTACATAGAAATACTACAGCTACGACACCGGACGCGTTTTTGGGCCCTGTTCAGGTTAGGGCAGCGGAAGGCTCAGTCGAGCAGGACCAAGGCCCAAGTGAGCCCCACGTTGCAAAGAGCCACGAACACTGCGGCCGAACCCATGTCCTTGGCTCGACCAGCCAGCTCATGGATCTCTGGGCCGTAGCGTTCGATAACTGCTTCGATGGCGGAGTTCAGCAGCTCCAAGGCCAGGACAATCAGCACGCTTCCCAGCAGAAGTGCTCGCTCTACCCCTGAGTGGCCCAGCAAAATCGCTGCCGGTAATGCCACCACGGCCATGACAGCCTCCAATCGAAAAGAAGATTCATGCAGCCAAGCTGATCGCAGCCCTTGAAGCGACCAGCGGAGTGCCTTGAAGACGCGGGCAATGCTCCGCGGACGATGACCGTACATATCTGCCACTGCGATGTTTCCTTGTCGAGGGCTCCAAGAGCCACTGGGGGAGTGTTCCAGCAGCGTGCTCGTCGTCGCCCGTTATGGAGTGGAACCGGAGTTGCTAGAACAGCCGGCGAAAAGATTAAGGCTCTCGTCAAGCGCCTCCGTTCGGACCTGCATTAGGCCGAGTACAGAATGGAAGAGGTTGTCGTGGCTGGCCGGCTGCTTTGATCGGACCCGGACACATTGAAGGTCCAGGGTGTTGCTGCTCTTCATGCCCTCGGACATCCACATGACCATAGGTACCTTGATCTGAGTGTCGGGAGCAATGGCATAGGGGAGGCCGTGCAGATAGACGTTCGACTCGCCCAGTGACTCACCGTGGTCGGAAACGTAGATCAATCCAGTGTCATGGCTCTGATCCTGCTCAAGCATCCGGATGGTCTTTCCAAGGAAGTCATCTGTCGCAAGGACTGCGTTGTCATACGCATTGACGATCTGCTGGCGCGTGCACTTGCCCAGATCTGCATTGCGGCAGTCAGGCGTGAACTTCCTCAGACCCTCGGGATATCGCTTGTAGTAGCTCGGCCCGTGGTTCCCCAGCTGATGCAGGACCACCACAACATCGCCGGGGTTGTCATCGATCGCGTCATGCAGCCCCCCTAGCATGATCTCATCGCGGCACGCTTGGTCATCGCACAACCCATCCTCGGTAGGCACGCGGAAGGACTCAAACGCCAGGTCCGCGCAAACGCCCTTGCAACCTGTCTGGTTGTCCCGCCATAGCGTCTTAATGCCAGCTCGCTCAAGCACGTGAAGAAGCGACTCTGAGCCCTTGATTTTGTCCCGATCGTAGTCTCGCCTTCCATAGACCGAGAACATACAAGGCACGGAAACTTCAGTATTTGACCCGCAGGCAGTAACGTCCGAGAAGTTGACGACGTCTGATGCTGCCAGCTGTGGAGTTGTCTGCCGGCCATATCCATTCAGTCCCCAGTTCTGCGCTCGAACCGTTTCGCCTACGACGATGACCAGAAAGTGCGGCTTGGCGCCCGTTGGATGGGGGGCCATTCTGGCGTCCGGACCCACCACCTGGATCGGACCACGTTCTGCTCGCGTCTCTTCTCGAACAACCTTCGCAGCTGAAGCAAGATAGTTTCCGGGCGTTGCCAAGTACCTGACTGGCTTGTGGTTGCGCATCAGTGAGGACAGGTTGTCGAATGAGGCGAATGCTGCGCCCGCGATGACCACGACAGAAACGCCGAGCAGAAGCGCCCTTGCAAGCATTGCGCTCGCCACACTGGAGGGACGCCGGATTCGAACCGTGCATGCCATGAAGGCTGGAAATACACCTTTGATCAGCACCGCAAGGAAGAACCCCCAAGTCAGCAGCTCGCCAGCTTCGGCGCTGTCGGTCCTCAGCACGTTTCGCACCATGCTTGCATCGAAGTAGACGCTGTAATTATCTGAGTTGTAGGCCGCAGCAGCGGACACGACAAGAAGCAAGGAAACGACGGGCTTTACCGTCCATCGAGTGCACAACAATCCAAGAATAAGCACGTTCAAGGAAGTGAGAAGCGCGGACGTTGACAAGAGAAGCAGTGCACGGGCTGCGCCATTAACACCGGTCTTCGCAACCACCTCTGAGAAGAAGGCGTTGTTGAGGAAGAGCGTGAAGTAGATTGCCACGATGATGATCAAGGTGTTGATCCCCACCTGTGGACCTCGGATAGGCCTGCCGAGACGGGCCGGCGGATCTGATCCCAGGCCCCGGGGCTGACTCCCTCGGTTGAAGCGTGTTTTCAATTGAAGCATTGGTGAGTCCTTTTCATTGACAACCGCACGCGGTCGTAGCGCATACAGCGGCCTTTGCGTGTCCGCAGATGGCAGGTCATCCACACAGATGCAACACCTGAGACCAGCAATGGGAGCAGGAGGCAATCCGCAGGTTTTCGGTAACCTCTAGCTTTGCAGCCTGGATCGACATGAAAAGCGCAGGCTTATCTGGGTCCACTTGCCCTCCGCGATGCGGGAGAAGCCTGTTACTGCCTTCCACCATTTGGGGAGGCAGTTAAGGCGAATCGCGATTCGTCGGCAGGCCAAGTGTCGCGCAGGCCAAGACCTGCACCGATGACCAGCAAATAGGTTGCCATCAGCAGTGCCGCCTGACTGCGCGGAGTTTTGAGATAGTCAGATGTTGAGAAGGGCATTCAAGCTGCTCTCTTCAAGGCGACAAAATACTTTTCGGCGAATGCGCGAGCAGCCACGCGTCAGCCGAACGCAAGAAGCGCCTATCAAATAGATGCGGTCATGGAAAGCCCCTGTTAAACCTGATCACAGAAAGACTAACAGGCGCGTTTCGCCTGTTTCGCGATCAAGCCTTGGGCGGTCTAATCAACCTGTCGGGGGTGTGAGACGTTACGGGTTGTTCGTACAACACATGCCCGTCTTCATTTCGTGCGGCATCGGCACTAGTGAAACCGTTGGACGCGACGAAAGTGCTGCTGTGGTGGCAGTGACCATGACTACAAGCGGCATGCGCTTTATCGGGGGCGCCGTCTCCTGGTCCTGCTACTTCCTCGTGGGACTGCTCCTCAGAGAAGCAGACCGAAGCATCGACGACAGGCACAATGACCAGCACTGCCAGTAGCAGTGCCAGAGCGTAGCGCTTGGCATGGATGACAATGGAGGGCACGTGCGGGTTGCACCAATGCGATTGAGGCTTGAAAGATACCTCGGGTCTTGCTCTTCAGCAAGCTCACGCCCATTCATTAGCCTTGCGGGCTCGCGTGGCCTTGGGGGTACGAGTGGCTAGAAAAAGGCGTAAAAAATGGACGGCATCCGGTATCCGCAGAACAACAATTTAACGTTTTTACTGAGCTTCCGCATGTAACCGAAGATTGGGCAGCGAGGGATTAGTCGGGTAACGGATTGTGCCACCTGACCCACGGCCGGATACACCAGCAGCAGCCAGCGTCCGACCGTAGCCGGCCAAGCTCGGTCAGGTAGCCGTCCTGCGCGCGTCGGCACGTGCCCGGCTAGCGTCACCCAAGATCTCGAAAGCCTCCTTGATCACATACAGGCCGATTAGGGCGCCGATCACAAAATCCGGGTACGGGCTGGCCAGCCACCACACCAACAGGCCGGCCAGAATCACCCCAACGTTGGCCACCACATCGGCTCGGGTGAACAGCCAGGTCGCTCGCAGATGCACTTCGCCGGACTTCAATGGGGCGAGCATACGGAGCACTTTCAGATTCACCGCCAGCGAGATCAGAGCGGTACCGATCATCCAACCGCTGACCGGCTCGGCGCCGTACATCACCCGGCGGCCGACTTCGACCAGCACGCCTACGCCCAGCACCAGCAGCACGCTGCCACTGACCCACGCGGCGTTGGCCTTGAACCGCGCCGTGCGCCCGATAGCGACCAGGCCAATGGCATAGGCGGTGGCGTCAGACAGCATGTCCAGCGCGTCGGCTAGCAGCCCGGTGGAATGGGCAATCCAGCCGGCAATGCCGCCGATCACGGCCATCGCTGCATTCAGCACCAAGGCGATCCAGAGGATGCGCCGCTCCTCCTTGTTCTTGGCTTCGTGGTGGCACCCGCAATCACTCATGTCCTGGTCCTCTGCTGTGTTGTTTCATTGCTCGTTTGCGCCTGGCTGTCTACGCACACCGGAACGAGCATTGGCGAGGAACCCCACGATGGCGGCGGTGCCTACCAATACCTGCGCCAGCAGCGACTGCCAGGTGGGATACAGGCCGATCCATTCGATGCGCGGCAACGCGAGCGGTGTTTGAGAGATCCAGCCGGCTTCCTGCAACGCGGCCACGCCTTTACCGATCAGGATGACCGCCATCACCGCGATGAGAATCGAGCTGATCGAAAAGAACCGGCTAATCGGCAGTCGCCTGCTCATGCGCAGCATCGAGTACGCCACCGCGGCCAACACCGCGATTCCCGCCACCAGGCCTGCGAGGATGGCGGTGGACGCCTGGTCGCTCCACATCGCGATGTAGAACAAGATCGTCTCAAACACCTCGCGGTACACCGCGACAAAGGCCAGCATGAACAGAAAAACAGCCGAGCGCCGTGTCAGCGCGGTCGTCAGCTTGGCGTGCAGGTACTCCTGCCACCGTCCTGCAAAGCTCTTTTGGTGCATCCAGATGCCTACGCTGAGCAGGACAGCGGCAGCGAACAATGCCGAGACGCCCTCAGTGACTTCCCGGTTCGCACCGCTGATATCAACAAAGTAAGTGGCCACTGCCCAGGTCGCTGCGCCTGCCAACAACGCGCAGATCCAACCCGCATGCACATACGGCAACACATCAGACCGCTCGGCTTTACGCAAGAACGCCACGATACCAATCACGATCAGCAGCGCTTCCAGTCCTTCGCGTACCAAGATGGTAAAGCTGCCCAGAAACGCCGTGCTGGCGCCTATTCGGGTGTCCTGCAGCGCCAAGTCCGCCCGATCAAACAGCTGGGCAATTTGCTCTGCCTGCCCGGCAACGTCAGCCGCGGGCGCATGCTGGTCCAGCTGCGCGCGGTAGCCTGCCATGGCCGTTTCGATCTCTCGCAGCAATGACGGATTGCGCGTGGCCAGCGTGGGCTCAAGCGGCTCTACTCCATCCAGATAGGACGAGAGCGCAAGCTTTTTGGCTTGAGCCAAGTCCTCAACAGCGTAAGCGCGCTGGCTCGCGGCCAGTCGCTGCCGCGCCACCGCAAAGCGATCGGCTCCTGGTACCGCTTCGTTTACAGCCTGTGGCTGCGAACGCAGGTAGGCGATGATCGCGTTTGCCTGATCAGCGGGCATCGTGGTAGCAAGATCGGCTTCCCGCGTGCGCGTCAGCGCTTCGAGGGTGGGAATGCGTGCATGGGCCTCCGTACTGGTGCGCCATAACGCCTCACCTTGCGCCTTGGCTTGCGAGGAGTACCCCAAGCTGCCCACATAGAATGCCAACGCCCAGCGATCACTTTCTGACAGCCCAGAGAAGCTGACCATGCCGGTACCCGGCACACCCTGGGAAATGACCTCGTACAACGACAACGGGGTGCGCTGCGCGGCGCGAGTGGCATCGGTGAACGCGATCGGCGGCGGACTTAACGCTTGCGCGGCGGGGCCATCACCGTGCCCTGTGGGGCCGTGACAGGCCGCGCACTGCTGGCTGTAGATGGACGCGGCCTGGGAGGTCTTCGGCGGGCTCGCCGGAACCGCGCCGATCGGGTAGTGGGCCAACAGCGCCGTGCCGAGCCCGCGCGCCAACGTTGCCACTTGCGCAGGGTCGGCCTTCTCTGCCACCGCCTGGACCAAGCGGTCGGCCTGGGCCGTCAGCTCCTGCTGGTTCTGGCCACCGGGCAATGCTGCCAGCTGACTGCGGACGGCGCCGACAAACTCGCTCATTTCGGCGTATTCGCTGGGGGCAATAACGCGGCCGGCCTGGACCGCGCCGGGGTAGTCGACCGCGATGTAATCGAGCATCTGCCACGTTTGGCGCAGGTCTGCAGCAGCAGGCTCCGTCTGAGCAGAAGCGGGCAGAACCCAGCCGATCAGCAAGGCAATCAGGCAGTAGCGAATTAAGGCGATGGGCAGTGGCATGGTCGTCACACGCAGCGGCGCGGCCGGAGTGGCGGCGTATACGGGTTCAGCGTAAAGTCCGTAGCTACTACGGAGTCAAGCGTACTACGAATGAAAATCAGTGAGGCTGCCGACGCCAGTGGATGCCACCTGGAGACGATCCGCTATTACGAGCGGATCGGCCTGCTGCCGCGCCCGGGGCGCTCGGGCAATGGCTACCGGGTCTATGGCCCGGCCGACATCGAGCGGCTGCGCTTCATTGCGCGCGGTCGGGACCTAGGCTTCAGCCTGGAGGAGGTCCGCAGCCTGCTGCAGCTGGCCGGCGATGAGGAGCTTTCGTGCGGCGACGTGGATCGGCTGGCACGCAGCCATCTGACGGACGTGCGGGCGCGCATGGCCGACCTGCAGCGCATGGCCAGCGAGTTGGAACGGGTGATTGCCAGTTGCCACGGCGGGCAGCGGGCGGAATGCACCATTCTGTCGACCCTGCGGCAGCCGGTCGCTGTGGAGGCCACGCGCCAGTGACCGAACTGGACCGCTACCTCGATGCGGCCACGCGCCAGAACACGGTGCGCAGCTATGCGTCGGCGCTGCGGCACTTCGAGGTTGAATGGCAAGGCCACCTCCCAGCGACACCTGACAGCGTGGCCCGGTACCTGGCCGCTTATGCGCAGACCTTGGCGACCAGCACCCTCCGCCAACGTCTGGCGGCCATCGCCTCTTGGCACCGCGACCACGGCTTTGTCGACCCGACCCGATCGCCGCTGGTGCGCAAGGTGCTCAAAGGCATCCAGACCCTGCACCCGGGCCAGGTCAAGCAAGCCGCGCCGCTCCAGATTCGGCGGCTGGTCGAGCTCGATGACTGGCTGGCCGCGGCGATCGCTGCGGCACATGCCCGGGGCGATGGGCCGGCGGCGCTGCGCCATCAACGAGACCGAGCGCTGATGCTGCTCGGGTTCTGGCGGGGATTCCGTGGCGATGAACTGCTGCGTCTGGACGTGGCCCATCTCACGCTGGTGCCGGGACAGGGGATGACCTGCTTCTTGCCACGCAGCAAGGGTGATCGCCAGGCAGCCGGCGTCACCTACAAGGTGCCGGCGCTGTCGCGGTTATGTCCGGTGGAGGCGACCCAGGCGTGGCTGCAGGCGGCCGACCTGCAAGAAGGGCCGGTGTTTCGGGCAGTCAACCAATGGGGCCAGGTGAGCGCCGAAGGCCTGCATCCCAACAGCTTGGTGCGCCTGCTGCGCGAGTTGCTGACCAGTGCCGGCTTTGCCGATGCGGGGCTCCACAGCAGCCATTCGTTGCGCCGCGGCTTTGCCAGCTGGGCCAACGACCAAGGCTGGGACATGAAGGCCTTGATGGAGTACGTGGGCTGGCGCGATGTGCAGTCGGCCATGCGTTACCTGGACGGGCGTGACCCGTTTGCCCGGGACCGCATTGAAGCAAGCCTGCCCAGTCCAACCGTGCCGGTACCGGCGATGGCACTGCCGGCGCCGGAGGGCAAATCGGCCCTGCAGCTGCGCCTGCGCATGGTGCTGACCCCGTTTGCCCGCACGGGTCGCGGCGCGGCCAAGGCCCGAGGCCGAATTGAAGAGATCTGCTTGGCCCCGTTCCAAGCGGTGCGGCTGAACACCGCCAGCAGCGAGTACCAGTTGACTGCTCCCACCGATCCCGAAAGGGATCTGGATGAAATCCTGGCCACGTTGCTCGATGACATGCACCGCATGGCCGATACGCACCAGTGCTTCCTGGAAGCGTCGCTCAGTACAGACGACGGCCGGCACTGGGACTGATCCCCCTCACACCCTCCGGATCCAATGGCTACCCTTCACGAGACCGCCTACCCGCGACTGAAGCCTGATCCCACCGCCAAGGAACTGGAGGAGATCTATACCCCCACCGCCGCTGAGATTGCATTCGCCAAGCAGCTGACCACCCAGCCGGGTCCGCAACTGGCGGTACTGATCCATCTCAAGCTCTTCCAGCGCTTGGGTTACTTCACAGTGTTGGCCGAAGTGCCCGAGCGGATCCGGAAGCACATCGCCAAGGCCGCCCGACTCGGGCGCGTATTGGACACCGACCAGCTCGAACGCTATGACGCCTCCGGCAGCCAGCGCCGGCATATGCCGCAGCTTTGGCAATTCATCGGGGTACGTCCCCTGGATAAATCGGGCTTGGCTTGGCTGGACACCGTGGCCACCGGAGCAGCCCAGACCAAGCACACCATCCCGGACATCGTGAACGTCCTGCTCGAAGAGCTGGTGCACCATCGCTACGAACTGCCCGGTTTCCGCACCCTGGAGCTGGCCGCCATCGGTGCCCGCGAGCGGGTCAACCTGGGCTACTACCGCAGTATCAGCCACGCGCTGACGCCCGCCACGCGCACGCTCATCGACGAACTGCTGCGCGCACCGGAAGGGTCCAGGTTCACCGGCTGGCAATCACTCAAGCGCGAGCCCGGCCGGCCCACCAACAAGGAAGTTCGGTTCTACCTGCAGCACATCCGCATGCTGCAGCAGTTGGCCGACCAGCTGCCTCCCATTGATGTGCCGGTGCCCAAGCTCAAGCAGTTCCGTGCAATGGCTCGGGCCTATGACGCCAGCGAGCTGGCCGAACTGGCTCCGGACAAGCGCTATGCGCTGGCCACCATCTTCATTCGCGCCCAGCATGCCAAGACACTCGATGATGCAGCCGAGTTGTTCATCAAGCAGGTGCGCGGGCTGGAGAACACGGCCCAGCAGAAGCTGCTGGCCTACCAGCTCGAACATGCCAAGCGGGCCGACTTCCTCATCGGCCAGCTCAAGGAGATCCTGCAGGCCTATCAGCTCGACGGCAGCGATAGTCAGCGCGTGGATGCCATCGACAACAGCCTGGAAGCGGAAGTGTCGACCTTGCTGGCCGAATGCGAAGAACATATGGCCTACGCCGGGAAGAACTACCTGCCATTCATGCTGCAGCCCTATGGCGCGGTCAGGCCGCTGCTGTTCAATGGGCTGGAGCTGATGAAACTTCGGGCGACCAGCCACGATGCCGGCATGGAGCCGCTGATCGCAGCGGTGCTCTCGCTGCGCAAGCAGCGCCGTGAGCTGATCGAGGTCGCCTCCCTCGGTTTGGACCCGGAAAAGGACTTTGACTGGATGTCCAAGCTCTGGCGTCAGCACGTGTTCGGCAAGCGGGCCAGTGCAGCCGGCGCCGGCTGGATGCACCGTAAGTACTTCGAGCTGGCCGTGCTGGTGCAGGTCAAGGACGAACTTAAGTCCGGAGATCTCTTCATTCCCAGCAGCAAACGGTTTGATGACTACCGTGAGCAGTTGGTCGATGAAGCCACCTTTGCCCAAGAACTGGAAGCCTATGGCCAGGTCTCAGGCCTGCCCACCGACGCCGAGTCTTTCGTGGCGGGATTGCGCGCACAATTGACCTCCCTGGCCGATGAGGTCGACGCGCGTTTCCCGGAGAACGTACATGCGGACATCCTGGATGGGCGCCTGGTGCTGCGGAAGGGGCAACGCGCCGAAGTCTCCAGCGCGATTACCACGGTGGATCGCCTCATCGCCGAACGGCTTCCAGAATCCAGCATCGTCAATGTCCTGATCGATGCTAGCCAATGGCTGGATCTGCACCGTTTCTTCCGCCCGATCGCCGGCACCGAGAGCCAGGTCGAAGATCTGCCCCGACGTGTGATCACCACGCTATTTTGCTATGGCTGCAACCTGGGGCCGACGCAGACGGCGCGGTCGATCAAGGGCTTCAGCCGGCGCCAAGTCGCTTGGCTCAACCTGAAATACGTGACCGAGGATGTGCTTGAGAAGGCCATCGTGGAGGTCATCAATACCTACAACAAATTCGACCTGCCTGGCTATTGGGGCAGCGGCAAGAGCGCATCAGCTGATGGCACGAAGTGGAGCGTGTACGAGGACAACCTGCTGTCGGAGTATCACATCCGCTACGGCGGCTACGGTGGCATCGGCTACTACCATGTGTCCGATAAATACGTGGCGCTCTTCAGCCACTTCATTCCCTGTGGCGTGCACGAGGGCATCTACATCCTCGACGGTCTGTTGGCCAACACTTCCGACATCCAGCCTGAGATCGTCCATGGCGACACGCAGGCCCAAAGCTACCCGGTCTTCGGCCTGGCCCACATGCTGGGCATCCAGCTGATGCCCCGGATCCGGAACATCAAGGACCTGACATTCTTTCGGCCCGAACCGGGTAGGGCTTATAAGAACATCCAGGCACTGTTCGGGGACAGCATCGACTGGCAACTGATCGCCACCCATCTCCACGACATGCTGCGGGTGGTGATCTCAATCCGATTGGGCAAGATCACCGCGTCCTCGATCCTGCGCCGGCTGGGCACCTACAGCCGGAAGAACAAGCTGTACTTCGCCTTCCGGGAACTTGGCAAGGCCGTTCGAACGCTGTTCTTGCTGCGCTACATTGATGACAATGAGATCCGCAAAACGATCCATGCTGCCACCAACAAGAGCGAGGAATACAACGGCTTCGTGAAATGGGTGTTCTTTGGCAGCCAGGGGATCATTGCTGAGAACGTCCAACACGAGCAGCGCAAGATCATCAAGTACAGCCAGCTGGTGGCCAACATGATCATCCTCCACAACGTGGAAGGCATGAGCCGGACCTTGGCCGAGATGAGGAAGGAGGGGATTGAACTGACGCCCGAGATCCTGGCCGGCCTGTCGCCTTATCGGACCAGCCACATCAATCGCTTCGGCGATTACCACCTGGATCTTGAAAGGGAAGTGGCGCCGCTGAGCTACACAGCCAAGGTGCTTGAACAGACCCCATAGATGGGGAGAACCTGCCCGAGAGATGAGCAATCAACCTTGAAATTCAGTCGCTTAGGCAGCTTTTGGCCCTGTACGTAATGATTCCCTGCCGACCCTCTACGTAAAGCCTCTCTTCCCATGCCAAACAAGCAACTCACGACCATCAATCCGCTGACCGAAGAGGTGCTCGCCACCTATTCCTACATGTCAGACGGCGAAGCCGCCGCCACGGTGAAGGCAAGCCATGACGCATTTCTTCAGTGGCGTTTGCGCAGTCTGGATGAGCGAGCGAAAGTCATCGCGGACATCGCCAAGGCGCTTCGTGCGCGCAAGGAAGAGTTTGCGCAGCTGATGACCGACGAGGTCGGCAAGCTCATTGAAGACAGCCGTACCGAAGTCGAGCTGTGCGCCAGTATCTGCGACTACACCGCCAAGCAAGGGCCCGTCGCCCTGGCCGATGAAGAGCGCGAGGTGGAGGGCGCCACCGGCATCGTGACTCACGCCCCGATCGGCGTGGTTTACGGCATTCAGCCGTGGAACTTCCCGGCCTATCAGGCCATCCGCTATTCCATCGCCAGCCTGATGGCGGGCAACGGGGTGTTGCTCAAGCATGCCGAGAGCTGCACCGGGAGTGGGCTGCTGCTGCGTGACATCTACGAAAGCGCCGGGCTGCCCAAGGGGCTGTTTGGGGTGCTGCTGATCACCCACGACCAGTCCAATGACATCGTGGAGAACGACCTGGTGCGCGCGGTGACGCTGACCGGTAGCGAGGCCGCGGGACGCACCGTGGCCGCCAAGGCCGGCGCGGCACTCAAGAAGACGGTGCTTGAGCTGGGCTCGAATGACGCCTATCTGGTGCTGGACGACGCCGACCTGGAGCTGGCGGTGGCGACCTGCGTCAAAGGCCGCCTGTTCAACAACGGGCAGACCTGCGTCAACGCCAAGCGCTTCATCGTGACAAAGAAGAATTACGAGGCCTTCGTGAGCGCCTATGCAGAGGCCTTCGAAGCGATCCGGATGGGCGACCCGAATGCGGACAACACGCAGCTCGGCCCGATGGTCTCCAAGGCGCAGCGCGACAAGCTGCACGAACAGGTGACCAAGAGCGTCTCCCAGGGGTCACGCCTGGTGGTTGGCGGCGAAGTACCGGACCGCACGGGCTGGTTCTATCCGGCCACGGTGCTGGCGGATGTGGCGCCGGGGCAGGTGGCCTACGAGGATGAGCTGTTCGGCCCTGCAGCGGCCATCATCCGCGCCGAGGACGATGAGGATGCGATGCGCATCGCCAACGACAGCCGCTACGGCCTGGGCGGCGGCATCTTCAGCCGCGACGTGCAACGTGCCCGGGAGCTGGCCACCAAGTACTTCGACACCGGCATGATCTTCATCAACACCTTCGACGTGGCATCGCCAACGCTTCCGTTTGGCGGTGTGAAGGCGTCGGGCTATGGCCGCGAGCATGGTCCGGAAGGTCTGAAGGAGTTCGTGAACGTCAAGTCGATCAAGATTGCGGCTACAGCGTCGGCTTGATTTCGGCACCGGCACCGGCACCGGGCTGCCGGACTCTGCGCCTGCGTGCGTTGGCAGAGCCGGGTAGGGCGTCGGGCGTAGCGGCTCCGACGCTCGTCGGGCGCAGGCTTGAAGCGGTAAGCTTCCCCCAGCACAGGGGGAAGCTCATGCTCAAAAGGATTTCAGCAGGATTGCTGCTTTTTTCGCTTGCCTGCTCTTCGCTGGCGCAAGTGCATTCTGCAACGGGTCCCCGACCCAAGCCGTTGCCTCCGGCGCCCAAGGCGGCCTACAACTCGATGTCGAAGAGCACCACGCCGTTCAATTGCGAAGAATTGGCGTGGCCGAATCACCCACATCCCGGCATGAAAGCTTACTGCGAACGCGTTGAGGCCCGTACTCTGTCAGCTGAGGCCCAACGCGCCGGGCGCCCGGGACCGTCGGACAGCGTGATGAACCTGCCACCCTTGGGATCAGAGGACTCCAAGCGTTCGGGAACAGCATGTATCGGCGGTCAGGCGTTCCGGAAACTCCCGAATGGATGGGAGCAGGTCCATGCTGCTGCAGGCGACTGGCAGCGATGTCGGGAGCGGTAGCCAGGGGTGCGAATGGGGTTTTGTGTCGGCTACGGCCTAGCTTCTGCCATGTCTCGCTGTCTCGTCCATGGTGGGTCTTGGGAAGGGGAGCGGAACTACATCGAGAGGCAGACCAGCAAAAGACGGCGCATCATGCATTTCGCATTCTTGGTACATATCCAAAGCGTTGCGCTCGCAAATGCCCGGCACCGCAGGCATTTCTTCTCGAAAGGGGATGGAACCCGTTGCGCCTCGCGCATCCCCTCAGGTGTTGCGTTCGCACCCGGCGAGTACGCAACACCCATCTCCGCCTTTCCCCTCGGCCCTGTTGCGACCGTTGCGCTGAGGACGTCCCTGGACTGGGGCAACTACGTGCCATGAATTGCGGGATTTGAAAGGCACGTTCGGCCGAGCTGTCCCGCCTATCGACGGCCAAGCTTCGTCTCTGATGCCAGTTCAGCGCGAATTCGCGCCAAAACGACATCGCGAAGCGTCCCTGAGATAGATCCCTCAACGGCCGCCGCGTAGAGGTCATCATCGCGCGTCGAAATGGGCAAGCCTTCTAATCGGAGCGAAGCCTTGGCTTCAACGAGCGCCTGTTGGCGCTGAGCCTTGCTGGTCATGGATGCCACCATTATTTAGCTCAATTGTAGCCAAATTCACCTGGGCAACCTGCGGCTAGGCTGCTCCACCGTGCAGACTTTGCCCACTGCAAGCCGCCTACCGCCGCTCAACGGCGATGGCGGGAAGTTCTGGCACAGACTGTCATTGAACAGCCACACAGCCGGAGAATACTTCCATTATTCCGGATAGATGGTTTAAAGAGCATGAGAAAGTTGAACGTTCTTTTCCTCTGCACGGGCAACTCAGCCCGGAGCATCATCGCCGAGGCTCTGGCCAACCATCTTGGGCGCGAGCGGTTGCACGCCTATAGCGCAGGAAGCCATCCGAAGGGCGTTGTCCACCCCATGGCCATCCAAGTGCTTGAGGAGACGGGTTTCGAGATAGAGAATCTGTCCAGCAAGCCGTGGGAGGTCTTCGCGGGCCCCGATGCGCCGCACATGAATCTGATCGTGACGGTGTGCGATCGTGCAGCAGGCGAGGCATGCCCGGTTTGGCCTGGTCATCCGGTCACGGCTCATTGGGGCATTCCCGACCCGGCGGCGGTGCACGGAAGTGAGGAGCAGGTCCATAAGGCCTTCCTGACAGCACTTCATCAGCTTCAACATCGCCTGACGTTGTTGCTTGCGCTTAAGCCTGAAGCATTGGACCGCATGACACTGCAGACAGAGGCGCGCAGCCTCGCCGACGTTGGCGCAGATCACTCACCGGGTGTCGACGAATTCGAGGGTCGGAGGTAGTCGCTGATCTGCCTGACCGCTTCGCGCGCGTAGCGTGTAACGCCGATTAATGTGGCCGACGCCATGCCGTTCCAGTCGCCATAGCCCAGTAGCCAGACCGACGGTTCTGCAACAGAGCGAACTTTGGAGTGATCCATTTCGATCTGGCCCTGCACGTTAAGCAGCGGCAGATCGTCCAAGTGCGACAACGCCGGGCGGAAGCCGGTACACCAGATAACCGCATCGAACGCACGTTCGGTGCCGTCAGTCCATTGCATGCCGGTGGGGGAGAAGCGAGACGGCGGCGGGACGGCGGCGAGTACCCCTCGCGCCCGCGCTTCGAGCACCGGCGGCACCATCACAATATCGCCGAAACCGCCTTGCGGCAGGTCGGGCTCCCTACCTTCCTGCTGCGCCTTCCATCGTTCAGTGGCGCGTTCAAAGAGCACGCGGCCGTCGACATCATCGGCCAGGAACGCCGGTTCGTGCTGTGTGATCCAGGTGGTTTCCGCCACCGTCGATACTTCGGCCAGAATCTGCGCACCGGAATTGCCACCGCCGATGATGGCCACCCGCATTCCGGCGAACGGTGCAGGGGTGCTGTAGTGAGCGGAGTGCAGCTGGATCCCCGCAAATGACTCCAACCCTTCGTACTCAGGCGTGTAGGCTTCCCCCCATGTCCCGGTGGCGCTGATCACCGCCCGCGCCAACCATTGCTGACCGTCGCTGGCCACCACCCGCAGCCGTTCGCCGGCGCGGCTGACTCGTTGCACGCGGATAGGGCGAAGAACTGGCAGCGCATATTTTCTTTCGTACTGCGCCAGATAAGCGAGCACTTCGGCACGCGCAGGGTAGGGGCCTTGGCTGGCGGGCATGGGCCATCCGGGAATGGAGCTCCAGCCCGCAGGGGAAAACAGATGCAAGGAGTGCCAGGCATGCTGCCATGCGCCGCCAGGCGACGCTTCCGCATCGAGAATTACATAGGACAACCCGCTGCGACGCAGGAAATAGCCGGCCGAAAGACCCGATTGGCCACCTCCGATTACCACCACATCGACGCTGTCCATCTGCGCTCCCTCGCGCCACCGCACTCAGGCGGCGTTCTTTCGCTGGTGTTGATCGGAGATCTTGAGTGCATCCAGGTAGCGCTCTGCGTCCAGCGCGGCCATGCAGCCGAAGCCAGCCGAGGTGATGGCCTGGCGGTAGTGCTGGTCGGCCACGTCGCCGGCGGCGAACACGCCTTCCACCGAGGTCTGGGTGGCGTTGCCGCCCAGGCCCGAGCGGATCTCCAGGTAACCGTTGTTCATGGTCAGCTGGCCGTCGAACAGGCTGGTGTTGGGGTGGTGCCCGATGGCCACGAAGAAGCCGTGGGCGTCGATGTCGCGGGCGCTGCCGTCCAGAGTGGACTTCACGCGCACGCCGGTGACGCCGGCGTCATTGCCCAGCACTTCTTCCACCTGATGGTGCCACACGGTTTCGATCTTGCCCGAGGCAACCTTGGCGAACAGCTTGTCCTGCATGATCTTTTCCGCCTTCAGGGTGTCGCGGCGGTGGACCAGGTAGACCTTGCGGGCAATGTTGGACAGGTACAGCGCTTCTTCCACGGCAGTGTTGCCGCCGCCGACCACGACCACGTCCTGGTCACGGTAGAAGAAGCCGTCGCAGGTGGCGCAGGCCGACACGCCGCGGCCCTTGAAGGCTTCCTCGGTGGGAATGCCCAGGTACTTGGCGGTGGCGCCGGTGGCGATGATCAGCGCGTCGCAGGTGTACTCGGCGCTGTCGCCGATCAGCTTGAACGGGCGCTGGGTGACATCGGCGGTGTGGATGTGGTCGAAGATCACTTCGGTTTCGAAGCGCTCGGCGTGGGCCTGCATGCGCGCCATCAGGTCCGGGCCCATCAGGCCGTGGGCATCGCCCGGCCAGTTGTCCACCTCGGTGGTGGTCATCAGCTGGCCGCCCTGCTGCAGGCCGGTGATCACCACCGGCTTCAGGTTGGCGCGGGCGGCGTAGACCGCTGCCGTCCAGCCGGCCGGGCCGGAACCGAGGATCAACAGCGGGATGTGTCGGGTCGTGCCCATGACTCAGTGACTCCGTGCGTCGGCAGGAAAGTAGCGCTTGCCCAGCCGCAAGGCGACATGGACCAACAGGATCAACACCGGCACCTCCACCAGCGGACCGATGACCGCCGCGAAGGCGACCGGCGAGGCCAGGCCAAAGGCGGCAATAGCGACCGCAATGGCCAGCTCGAAGTTGTTGCCTGCGGCAGTGAAGGCGATCGCCGTGGTGCGTGGGTAGTCCTTGGCAATGAACTTGCCCATCAGGAAACTCAGCACGAACTGAATGATGAAATACAGCGTCAACGGGATCGCGATGCGCACTGCATCCATCGGGATGCGCAGCACATCGCCTCCCTTCAGGCTGAACATGGCAACGATCGTGAAGAGCAGCGCCGCCAGGGTGATCGGACTGATCGCCGGCAGGAACTTCTCTTCATACCAACGCACGCCCTTGCGCGCCTTGAGCCAGCGGCTGGTGAGGAACCCCGCGAGGAAGGGGATACCAAGATAGATCAGCACCGCCTCGGCAATGGTCCAGAAGCTGACGTCGATCACGCTACCCTCCAGGCCGAACACCGGCGGCAACCACGACAGGAAGAACCACGCATACACACTGAACAGCGCGATCTGGAAGATCGAGTTGAAAGCCACCAAGCCCGCCACATACTGCCCATCACCGCGGGCAAGCTGGTTCCACACCAGCACCATGGCGATGCAGCGTGCCAGGCCGATCAGGATCAGGCCGGTCATGTATTCGGGGTAATCGCGCAGGAACAGCACCGCCAGGCCGAACATCAGGAACGGACCGATGATCCAGTTCTGCACCAGAGAGAGCATCAGTACGCGCTTGTCGGCGAACACCTTGGGCAGCTCTTCGTACTTCACCTTGGCCAGCGGCGGATACATCATCAGGATCAGGCCAATGGCGATCGGGATGTTGGTCGATCCGATCGACAGGCTGTTGAGCGCGCTGGGCACGCCTTCGAACATCGCGCCGACGCCGACGCCCAAGGCCATCGCCAGGAAGATCCAGAGCGTAAGGTACCGGTCCAGGAAGGACAGGCGGGTGGAATCAGTGGTCATGGCGGGTCTCGGAAAAGCGGTTAGTTGATCTGCGCGATCGGGTCGAGGCGGGCCTTCAGCGCCGCGCGGTCGTCCCAGGCGCTGTCAGGAATCTCCACGAAGGCCTGCAGGCGTCGCTTGATGGTCTGATGGGCACGGTCAAAGGCTTCTGCCTTCTGCGCATCCGAACCTTCCACGCCGGCCGGGTCGAACAGGCCCCAATGCACGCGTACGAAGTCACCAAACACCACCGGGCACGCCTCGGCGGCCGCGCTGTCACACACGGTGACGATCAGGTCCATGGCAGCGGCATCGGCTTCGGCAAATTCGTCCCAGGACTTGCTTCGCATGCCCTCGACCGGGAAGCCTTCGCGCTCCAGCTGGGCAATGGCAAAGGGATTGACGCGACCGGCCGGCTGGCTGCCCGCACTGAAGGAGAGATAGCGGCCTTCGCCCCATTTTTTAAGGGTCGATTCGGCAAGCACGCTGCGGGCGGAGTTGCCAGTACACAAGAACAGAACACGACGGGTCATTTAAGCGATCTCTAAAAGGGAGGAGGTCAGCAGCCAGCAGGACGTTCGCAGGCCTGTTCGTCGGCGCAGCAGTTTTCGGTCAGGTAGGTCACCAGCGCGCTCATCGCCTCAAACTCGGCCCGGTAGCAGATGGTGCGACCGCGCTGCTCGGCGGTAATCAGGCCGGCGGCCAGCAACTCCTTCAGATGGAAGGAGAGGGTGGCACCAGGAAGAGAGAGGGCTTGGGCAATATCGCCGGCCAGCTTGCCGCCACTTCCGGCCTGGACCAGCAGGCGGAAGATGGAAAGCCGAGTGGCGTGGCCCAAGGCGGCGAGGGCGTGGGTTGCGGTTGTATGTTCCATTCTTATAGAATAGTCGAAGCGAATAGGCAGGACAACCCCCATGCAACAACTTCCCAATGTCGTCCCGGGCGCCTTGAACCCTCCGGTGGCCGAAAAGCTGAGCGAGACGAATGCCGCGCCGCACCGGCCCCGCATCCTGATCTTGTACGGTTCCCTGCGCCCGCAGTCGTTCAGCCGCAAGCTGGCTTTGGAGGCGCAGCGGCTGCTGGAACATCTGGGCGCGGAGACCCGAGTGTTTGATCCGCATGAGCTGCCGCTGCTCGATTCGGTGCCCGCCTCACACCCCAAGGTGCAGGAGCTGCGCCAGGCTTCTTTGTGGTCTGAAGGGCACGTGTGGATCAGCCCGGAACGCCACGGCACTTTGACCGCCTTGTTTAAGAACCAGATTGACTGGCTACCGCTGGAAGAGGGGAGCGTGCGCCCGACCCAAGGTCGCACCCTGGCAGTGATGCAGGTCTGCGGTGGCTCGCAATCGTTCAACGTGGTCAACGCGCTGCGCGTGCTCGGCCGATGGATGCGGATGGTGACGATCCCCAACCAGTCGTCGGTCGCCAAAGCGTGGCAGGAGTTCGACGACGAAGGTCGAATGAAGCCTTCGGCGTATTACGATCGCGTGGTGGACGTGATGGAGGAACTGGTCAAGTTCACCCTGCTGGTGCGCGGGCGCAGTGACTACCTGGTCGACCGCTACAGCGAGCGCAAGGGCGCCGTTGAAGCGGCGGCGCTGGCGGCCGCTGCAGGCGTGGTCGAGACCATTTTGAATCAGGAGGAAAGTGCGTGAACGCTGTCATCTACCACAACCCCAAGTGCGGCACCTCGCGCAACACACTCGCGCTGATCCGCTTCGCCGGGATCGAACCGGAAGTGATCGACTACCTGGCCCACCCGCCCAGCCGCGCGCGCCTGGTCGACCTCATCACGGCCGCAGGGTTGAACGTGCGTGATGCCATCCGGCAGAAGGGCACGCCGTATGACGAGCTGGCACTGGGCAATGCAGCACTGAGCGACGACGCGCTGCTTGATGCGATGCTGACGCACCCGATACTCATCAATCGTCCTTTGGTACAAACCGATAGGGGTACCCGTCTGTGTCGGCCATCAGAAGTGGTGCTGGACATCCTGCCGCCGCTGCCCGGACCGTTCCGAAAGGAAGATGGAGAGTGGGTGACCGGGCATACCGGAAGCTCGACGCCGTGATCCCATTGCTTGGCTGGGCTCGCTGCCGTTGAGAACCACAGGAGGTCATGCCCTATGTCGCCGCTCGATCCCGCAACAACCGAAAGCGCGTGGCGCGTCTTCCTGGTGTTCCTGCGACTGGGACTGACGTCGTTCGGCGGCCCGATTGCCCACCTGAGCTATTTCCGCCACGAGTTCGTCGAGCGTCGCCGTTGGCTGACGGACCGTAGCTATTCCGATCTGGTGGCCCTGTGCCAACTACTTCCGGGCCCGGCCAGCAGCCAGGTTGGAATGGCGCTTGGCCTGCGTCGAGCCGGCTGGCCTGGTCTGGTGGCCGCCTGGGCAGGCTTTACCCTGCCCTCGGCCGTGCTGATGATCCTGTTTGCCTTGGGCGTTGCCGGATACCAGGGCATCGTTGAATCCGGCTGGCTGCATGGCCTGAAGATCGTGGCAGTTGCCGTGGTGGCCCAAGCGGTATGGGGAATGGCCCGGTCCCTGTGCCCGGACCGTCTGCGCGCAGGGATGGCATTTGTTGCCGCTGTGTTGACCTTGGCCATGCCCTCGGTCGTCGGCCAGATCGTGGTGATCATCTTCAGCGGACTGCTCGGTCGCTGGATGCTGAAGATCGAACCAGTTTCCGGCCAATCAGACGGCGGCTATCCCGTCTCGCGAAGAACCGGCACGGTGGCACTGGTGCTACTGGTGCTGCCACTTGTTCTGCTGCCGGTGTGGGCCGCGGCGAGCGGATCCCCCCTGGCCATGCTGTTGGAGGGGGTCTACCGCGCCGGCGCCCTGGTCTTTGGCGGCGGCCACGTCGTGCTGCCATTGCTGCAGACCGCGGTTGTCCAGAGCGGCACCGTGAGCACGGCAGATCTGCTCGCCGGGTACGGTGCGGCGCAGGCGGTGCCGGGCCCTCTTTTCACATTCGCAGCGTACCTGGGGGCCATGGCCGCGGGTCCGTTGAGTGGCTGGGCGGGAGGTCTTACGCTGTTGGCGGTCATTTTCATGCCTGCCGTTCTCGTGCTCGTAGGAGTGCTGCCCTTCTGGGAGTCGCTGCGCCACCGCAAGGATCTGCAGGCTTCAATTGCAGGCGTCAACGCCGGGGTCGTCGGGATCCTGCTGGCAGCGTTGTACGACCCGGTGTGGACGAGTGCGATCCATGACCGATGGGATGTCACGATGGCGCTGGTTGCGTTCGGGCTACTGGTCGTCGCGCGTGCACCGCCGATCGTGGTGGTGTTGCTGGCTGCCATGGCGGGTTGGGCGATGGCGCGGTAGTCAGGGCATCTGCCAGAGCATATAAGCCGCCGTCATGAAAATGAGTAGCGCGAATGCAACATTCAACACTCCACGGTGCTCTGCCAACGCTGCTGATGCGCGCGCTCCGGCGATTCCGCCCGCACTTCCAGCAACGACGAATGCGGCAGCAAGTGGCCAGTTGACCAGGCCGGATTGAGCATAGTTGATGGCAGTCGTCAGACCGAAAGCGGAGACAGCTACGAGGGAGCTGCCTATTGCGGCCAGCATCGGCATGCCCGTGGCGGCCATCAGCCCAGGGACAACCAGGAAGCCGCCGCCAATACCGAAGAATCCGGAGAGTGCCCCGGAGAACGCCCCTAATCCGAGTAGTGCCGGCATGTTCCCTTTGCTGAGGCGGACGCTTGCATCACCTTCCGCATTGCGTTTGCGCAGCATAAGAATGCCTATCACGACCATCAGCAGGGCAAACATGAACAATAGTCGCTGCCCATCCACGGCCTTACCTAAGCTGGAGCCCAGATAGGCGCCAGCGATGCCTGCCAACGCGAAGACCGACGCGCACGGCCATCTCACGTTTCCCCGGCGGGCATGAACGAAAAGGTTGGAAAGTGCATTGGCAGCAACCGCCAATGCACTGGTACCGATGGCGACGTGTGGACTGTCGATGCCCACCAGGTAAAGCATGAGCGGGACAGCCAGAATAGAGCCGCCTCCGCCGACCAGCCCGAGTACGAAGCCCACCAGAATGCCGGAGAGTCCACCCAGCGCGAGCTGCAACAGGGAAAGGGTTTCCATGTCAGTTGGCCGTTAGGCAGCGGAAGAGGGGGCGCCTCGCAGGCGCGAAGCAAGAGAGGACAGGTCGTAACCAGCCTCACCGGCAATGCACAGCACCTGTTCGGGCGTAGCGCCGCCGTTACGAACCTGGGATAGGGCCCATAGCGACGTCGAGCGGGTGCCGGTCCTGCAGTAAGCGACGATGGGTGCAGGCAGTTGTTCCAGCAGCACGCCAAACTGCTGCACATGTCCATCGGTGATGCCGCCAGGCACGACGGGCAGATAGGCAAAGCCCAGGCCCGCCCTGGAGCAGGCCGCCTGCAGTGCAAGGTGATCGGGCTGGTCCGGCTGCTCGCCGTCGGGTCTATTACAGATGACACTCGAGATGCCCGCCTTTTTCAAGGCAGGTATGTCGGTGGGAACCAGTTGGTCGGTCACATGCAAGCTCGGCGCAAGTGAGTGCAGATTCATGGCGAATTCTCTGTTGAGCGGGGACGGTGGAGGAGCCAGTGGAGGAGCATGCCGACGACCATGGCGGCCGCGAAAACGAGTGCAAAGGGTTGACCCGTTGGCAACAGTGCAATGGCCGGGCCCGGGCATACGCCTGCCAGCCCCCACCCAACGCCAAACACTGCCGCGCCAATGACCAGGTTCCGGTCGATCTGACGCTGATTGGGAATGTGCAGCGCCGCAGCGAGCACAGGAGCATTGCGTGCGCGGACCCATCGATAGGCGATCGCTGACGGAATCAGCGCCCCGGCCATGACAAGTGCCAGTGATGGATCCCACCTGCCTGTGACGTCAAGAAAGGCGAGTACGCGCGTGGGATTGGCCATGTCCGAGACGACCAGGCCCAGGCCAAACAAGGCGCCACACAGAACTGCCGCCAGCCGGATCATGTTCCGCCTCCGATCATCATGCGGACAACCGCCACGGTCGCCATGCCCATGAGCATGAAAACGCCCGTGGCAACCATGGAGCGTGGTGACAGCCTGGCCAGGCCGCAAACGCCGTGACCGCTCGTGCAGCCAGATCCGAGGCGGGTTCCAAAGCCGACCAGCAGCCCGGCCAACACCAACAACGGCGTAGCGGAGATTGAAAGCGACGGCAGCGAAATGGGCTTGACCGCGAGCGCCAGCCCGGACGCCACCAGCAGCCCTGCCAGGAACAGGGCCGACAAGGAGCGGTCGCCAGCGGACGACAGGCCAAGAGTGTTGGCAAGCAAGCCGGAGACGCCGGCAATGCGACCGGTCAGCAGCAGAAATCCACCCGCTGCCGTACCGATCATCAGGCCGCCGATGACGGGCCAGTACCACGCCAAAGAGGGGAGGGTCATAGCAGGTCCACCGGCAGTTTGAGGTAGCGCACCCCGTTGTCATCCGGGTCGGGCAGATGGCCCGCGCGCATGTTGACCTGCACTGAGGGCAGGATCAGGCGCGGCATGGGGAGCGTCGCGTCGCGGCTCTCACGCATCTCCACGAACATGTCCTCCGTCACACCTTGATGCACATGGATATTCGCGGTTCGTTCCGCGCCCATGGTGGTTTCCCATGCGAACCGATCCCGGCCCGTGGCCTTGTAGTCGTGGCAGAGGAACACCCGGGCGTCATCCGGCAGGGCCAGTAGACGTTGGATGGAGCGATAGAGCTGGCGGGCCGAGCCACCGGGGAAGTCGCAGCGGGCCGTGCCGTAGTCCGGCATGAACAGAGTGTCGCCCGGAAAGACCGCATCCCCTATGACGTAGGCCATGCACGCAGGGGTGTGGCCTGGCACGTGCAAGGCAGTTGCCTGGAGATTCCCAACGGTGAACTCCGCGCCATCGGCAAACAGATGGTCGAATTGGCTCCCGTCGCGCTTGAACTCCTTGCCAGCGTTGAAAACCTTGCCGAAGGTGTCCTGCACGCCGGTGATGTGCTCGCCAATGGCAAGCGTTCCGCCGACCTGCCGCTGCAACCACGGTGCAGCGGAAAGGTGATCGGCGTGGGCATGCGTTTCCAGCAGCCACTGAACCTGCAGCCCTTCGTCATGAATGTACTGGACCAGCGCCGCGGCGGAGTCGGTCGAGGTGCGTCCAGAGGGCATATCGAAATCAAGAACGCTGTCGATGATGGCGCACGCCGAAGACCGGGGGTCGCGTACCACGTGGCTGGCCGTAAAGGTGGCGGGGTCGAAGAACGTCTTCACGCAAGGCGAAGGCGTGTGGCCACCTCGCGCTTCACGCACGATGTCTTGAGCTCTCTCCAATGAAGAATCGACGACGACAGGCCTGTTCACGACTCGCTCCCGGTGGTTGGATGATGGATATTAATACATACTTACGTAAACTATGTAAGTGCCGCCTCGTGTCCTTTGTCCGGTTCAGCTGGCGTGCGGATTAACAGGTACGCTCTAGCTCTCCTTTCTGGTGAACCGCTCTTGACCAACCGCCTCACCGCCAACAACCTGGCCGACATGAAGGAACGGGCGCCTGAAGTGGCCGAGTTGCTGCGCTTCATGGCCACGCCGTCGCGTCTGCTGTTGCTTTGTCAGCTGTCCCAAGGGGAGTCGACCGTCGGTGCCCTCGAGGAGGCCACCGGCATCCGACAGCCGGCCCTTTCCCAGCAGCTCGCCGAACTGCGTCAACGGCATCTGGTGACGACCCGGCGAGAGTCACGTTCAGTCTTCTATCGCATCAATGACAGCCGCGTTGAGGCGATGCTGGTTGCCATGCACAGGATCTTCTGCGTGGATCAGTCCGACGACCGGGAGTGAGCAGACGTGGCGTGCCGTACGCTGGCACCCACCGCGCTGATGATCGCTCCAGCCGACGCCAACAGCACATCCTTATGCGCATCCCACACGTCGCCCTGGATGCCGAGATAAGCCATTCCAAGGTCCTGGTCGACCACCAGAACCGCGCCCCATTCGATCAGTTCATAGGCAGCGGACGTGGCGACGATGAACTGAGTGGCAATCAGGGTCAGCGTCAGCTCGCTGGCCACAGCACGCCTTGCGTAGAGCTCTCTCGCCGCGGGAAAGACCAATACGCCGTAGGCGAGGTGAACGAGTCTGTCGAAATGGTTGCGATCCCAGCCGAACAGGTCGGTGATCCTGTAGCCCGCAAGTTTCTGCGCCCAAGCGTCGTAAGGGACTTCCGAGTACGTAAAATGAGCGCCCACGGCATGCAGGCACAGAAAAAGCAGAAGCGAGACATTGGTTGCGGGCCGGAACGGGCGCTTCCACTGCTGGAAGACAACGTAGGGAATGGCGATGAATACCAGCAGATTCTCCAGCAACCAGTCGCGCCGGTGGTAGGGTTCGACTGCGGCAAGCAGCCAGCACCCTATGTAGATTCCAAGGCAGAACAGCGCGAAGCGCCAGGAGTCCGACTGCGTGCTCCCCAATCTGCCTTTCGCCGCTGCCGAGGCACGATCCTGGCGTTGGGGGTACTCAATGGGCATAAAGGACCGGAATGGTCGCCCCCTGCAATAGCTCCATCGTCATCCCTCCGATGGTCCGCTCGCGCAGGCGGGAGTGTCCGTATCCGCAAACCACGATCAACGTCGCCTTGGTCGCGCGGGCGTGATCGAGCAGGACCTCGCTGGAACGGCGGTGTCTGGCAAGCAGCCGGGTGGCCGATGCGGCGATGCCCCAGCTCCGGAGGTGTTCAATGAGGGAAGCTGTGACAGTGCCAGCAGCACCCTCCATCTCGTCCGAATGGCTGCATATCTCCACCAGAAGGACAGTCTGCACCTGCTGTAGCAATGGGATCGCGCTGTGCAGGGCGCGGCATGCGTTTGGGGTGTCTTTCCAACCCACAATCGCACACGAGTGGTCGCTTGCCCGCCAATGCGGCGGCACCACCACAACGGGCCTTCCCGCGTCAAAAAGCAGCGCATTGAACAGGGCCACGCCCGCTGGGTCGGCCTTGGCGAATCCTGACCAGCCCCCGACAATGGCCAGATCCTCAGAGAAGGCCAGTCGAGCGGCGAGCTCTGCAGGAGATTCAATGCCCGCTTCGTGAACTTCTACGGAAACACCAGGGTGCTCTGCGATTCTGGCCCTGATCCTTGAGGCTCTTTCCGAGGCCTCCCGCCGACATGCGTCCTGGGCAGCCAGGAACGATGCGCGGGGCGTCGGATCAGCAGTCCCGATCGCCGGCGGAGGCAGGTCGACCGTTTCGATGATGCGCACCCGCGCGTCCTGCGACCTGCCGATCTCGACGGCGAAGCGGATGGCCGCGTCATCTGCTGATGAGTCTGACAAAGGCACAAGAATATCCTTCAACATGGCTCTGGCATCCTGGTGCGTCAACGTGACAGGAACAGGGGCGTGAGGGTGCGCTCGAAGAGCTCCCTCGTCGTTCCCCCCAGCAGCCATTCGCGCGCGCGCGAATGGCCATAGGCGCCGCAGACGAGTAGATCCGCCTGGCTATCAAATGCGTGGCCCAGTAGCGCTTCAGCCACGCTCCCCCCATCTGACGACACGGGAGTAAATATCGCTTCTCGCCCCTGCCGCATCAGACTGTTGATGAACGCCTGAGCATGTTCATTGACCCGGTCACTTCCGTCCACGGTGGTAACCACAAGGGCACACGCGAAATCCAAGCTCAGGAAATCATGTGCCGCGCGAGCGGATTCGGGGGTTGCACTCCAGCCGATGACGGCCCGCTTGAAGATTCCGTCGAAACGGGTTCTCCCTGGCAATGCCAGGATGGGGCGTCCGGATCGGCTAACCAGTGAAGAGAACTGAGCATGTTGCAGCCTGCGCTCGGCGTGGTCATGTCCGGCGCACGCCATTATCACCTGGTCGAAACCCTGTGCGCGCAGGGCAATCGCGTCCACAGGACGTTCCGCGCGCCCGTCCTCGATCTGGATGTCATGCGGAACGCTCCACTGCGCAACCCGGCGCAAGAGCGTGGCGACTCTGGGCGGGACTTCGGCGCGTGCAACGTCGGGCAAGGGAGATTCCACTGGCTGCACCAGCGTGATGTGCCCGCCACGGGCGCCGACAAGCGCTGCTGCCAGCTGCATGGCAGAAGCATCAGCGGGCGTATCCGTCAAAGGGACAAGAATATCCATCTTGGCTGTTGGACACAGAGGCCGGCGTTGCCCCGCATTCTCCGCCAGTCCTGCGCGGAGATATTGACGTGGGTCAAGGTGTTGACGATCACCCGCTACGCCCGGCGGCCACAGCGAACGTTCCGACGATCAGGCTGGTCCCGATCAACAACGGAGCAGAGAAGCGCCATCCGCCCCTTGCCGCGGCGATCAAGCATTTCAGCAATGAGTTGGTCGCGAGTGCGATGGTGATCGCCTGTATCGCGATACCGTTGCTGATCCGCTCCGCACCAACCATCTGGGCGGCAGAGGCGGTGGCGGCATGTACGTCGGCAATGCCGGAGATGCCCAGAGTCCAGGGCAGGCTCTCGTCACCCAGCCAGTCTCGCAGCAGACTTGCTGCCAGAAGCAGAATGACGATCAGCCCAACAAAAACCACGATCGCCAACGGTTTGAATGGCCGCACGATGGCCAGCCCGGACACCGCTGAGGTACTGAGCAAGGACCGCCATCCGAATGCCAATGCTATCCCCATGGCCACGATTGCCGAGCAGACCAGCGGGACCATGCTGTAGGCGAGTAATGCAGGTGCCAGCGTGCCCATTACCAGGCCCAACTGCAGAATCATGGCCACGTTGGAAAGCAAGGCTGCTCCTGCGAATGCAGGCGCCAGCCGGGGCGACGACCGCGCCCCGTCCGCCATTGCCGCGATGGTGGCGGTACTGGAGACAAACCCACCGGCGAAGCCGGTCAAGGCCAAGGCCGACCGGGGCCCCAGATGGCTTAGCGCCAGGTGCGCTCCGACGCTGACTGCCATCAGCGCCACGATGAGTGTGCCGAGCCGACTCGGGTTGATGACTTCCCAAGGGTCGACGGTGCGGTCTGGAAGCAAGGGAAGAATCAGAAAGCCAGCAACCAGCACCGTTGCGACGTCCCGAAGCTCACGGCTGGAAACCTTCGCATTCACCTTCCGTATCAGGGCAGGGCCCCCAACCAGTATCACCAGGATGGCACTGCCGGCGAGGATCGCCGTTGCAGGTGCACTTACCGCAATGGCGCCTACCAGATACAGGGCAGGCAGCACAATCAGACTGGCCGCGGCTGCCTGGGAGTGTCGTGGGCGAGGGCAGACTGCCAGGCCCAGCAGCACCGCGCCAGCTACCAGCGCCGCGCCTCCCAGCAGCGCTCCCAACCCGCCTGAGATCGCGACCAGCGCAAGCACAACACTGCCCCCAAAGCGCGTGTGGGCCGCCGCCATCCTCCCGCCTGCTCGCTGCCAGGCCAGTCCAACAAGGGCGCCCACGACAGAGGCGGTAATCAGCCCCGCGGCGGTGCCTGCCGGATCCTGGACGATGCTCAGCATTTTTGGTTGCCCACTGGAATCGGTCAATGGCGATTCTGCTCAGGCATTTGTCCAGAACGAATCCCGGGATGACTTGATCCAAGTCAACGATCCAGGGGAACTTTCGTTGACTTCGATCAAGTTCATTCGTCGCGCGGGGCTCAAGCTAACGACTCCTTCACCCCGGGGAGACCGATCATGTACTGCGACATTCTGCTGCCCTTCGTCTTGGGGCGCCTGCACGAGCAGGCGTTGGGTCTGGCCACGGCGCTTTCGCGTGAGCAGGGGAGCCGTCTGGTAGCTCTGGCTGGGGCCAGTGTAGTTGTGCCGGTAGCGACGGGTTGGATGTACTACCCTGCCGTCTACACCGCTCTGCACGAGCCGGCCAAGGAAACGGTCAGGATGCTTGCCACGTCGCTGGAGGAGCGGCTGGCGGGCGCAGGGGTAGATTGGCTCGTGTCCGCGAACGAGAGGGTGTGGGAGGGGCCTGTGGATCAGGTGATGCCTCAGTCACGATGCGTTGACCTGACCATCTTGGGGTTGCATCGCGATGACCCCGGCATTGAGGACACGCTTGTCTCCTCGTTGCTGGTGGAATCGGGCGTGCCGCTGCTGCTCGTGCCACCGGACGCACGCGATGCGGTGCCGCGTGACGTTGTAATTGCATGGAAAAGCACGAGGGAATCCATTCGCGCGGTCCATGATGCCTTGCCGTTGCTTGTCGCTGCACAGCGTGTACACCTGTTGTCTATCGATGCCGGTCCCGGCGAACCCAGCAGGGAGAAAGACGCGACTCTGCGCCTGGTGACTCATCTACAGCGCCACGGCGTCTCAGCCTCGCCTGTGCACCGCGGCTATGAGGAAGGTGGAGCAGGACCGGCCATACTGAACTTCGTGAAGGAGAGCGGCGCCGATTGCATTGTCGCCGGCGGCTACGGCAGATCCCGTGCCTCGGAATTCCTGTTTGGCGGCGTCACCCGCACACTGATCCGGCACAGTCCGATACCAGTATTTCTCGCCCACTGAGATCGGCGTGAAGCCCGCTGGCCACCCAGTTCTCCCGTACCGGGCATCGGCTGCCGAGCAACGCCGGCTTGGCCTGCCGCACGGCTGATCCAATGCCCTCCCAGGTGATCCATGTACGTGAACAATCCGCCTCACGATGCAACCCGCCTCAGTGTCTCGTTCCTGGGCGGCACGGATACTGTCACCGGCTCACGCTACCTGATAGAGGCCGGTGGCGCCCGCGTCATGGTGGATTGCGGGCTCTTCCAGGGATACAAACCGCTGCGATTGCGGAACTGGCTACCGTTTCCGGTGGATCCCGCATCCATTGATGCGGTGGTGCTCACCCACGCGCACCTGGATCACAGCGGATATCTGCCACGACTGATGAAGCAGGGATTCCATGGATCCGTGTGGTGCACACCGGCCACCCGGGATCTATGCAGGATACTTCTCCCCGACGCCGCGCGCCTGCTGGAGGAGGAGGCGCGCCACGCCAATCAGCGTGGCAGCTCGAAACACCATCCGGCCGAGCCGCTCTACACCGAGGAGGATGCGCAACGGTGCTTGGATCTAATGCGCGTCGTCTACTTTTCCGATCCCTTTGAACCGGTGCCTGGCGTAACGGCTACGTTTCGCAAACAGGGACACATCCTTGGCGCCGCATCGGTATCGCTGATCCATCGGGGCAGGCGCATCACGTTCAGTGGTGATGTCGGTCGTTCGAACGATCCGGTGATGCGCCCTCCCTGGGCGCTGCCGGCATCGGATTGGGTCGTGGTCGAATCGACATACGGCAATCGGCGCCATCCGACGACGTCTTTGACGGACCTGCTTATCGAGCCGATCCGGCGCACCCTCGGGCGGGGTGGAGTGGTGATGATACCGGCGTTCGCGGTGGGGCGCGCCCAGCTCTTGTTGCACGTGATCGCCACCCTGCAGGCGGAAGGGCGGATTCCGCGCGCCCCGATCTACTTGAACAGCCCCATGGCAAAGGACGTCACCTTGCTCTATGGGAAATACAGAAACGAACATCTGCTGGATGACGCCGCACTGGAGCGGTTGCACGCGGCAACCCGGTTCGTCAATAGCATCGAGGAATCCAAGGCTCTCAACCTTCGGCAAGGCCCTATGATCATCGTCGCGGGTAGTGGAATGCTGACCGGGGGACGCATTCTTCATCATCTCATCGCCTTTGGCCCGGATTGTCGCAACATGATCCTTTTGCCAGGCTTCCAGGCAGGGGGAACGCGCGGGGCGGCATTGGTGCGCGGTGACAAGTTACTGCGAATCTATGGTCAGGACGTGCCGATACGTGCCGAGGTGGTACAGGTGGAAGCAGCTTCTGCCCACGCCGACGCCGATGAACTTCTAAGCTGGCTGCGCACGGCACAGACGACTCCGCGGCGGGTTTTCATCACACACGGAGAGCCAGACGCTGCCGACGCTCTGAGGTTAGCCATTGAGCGGCAGCTGCATTGGTCTGCATGCATCCCCGAGTACTTACAGCACATTGATCTCGACCCGGGCTGAGTAAGGTCCGGCATGGCTGCAGACGCCGTAGGTCGTTGGCGCCCGTCGGCATGGGCGGAGAGTGCGAATCTTCTGAAAAACGGGATACTTTCGTGACACACCTTGTCTTCCGCTATTGGGTTGAAGCAGCTCTCGGGCTCGCAGACGCGTTGAGTGCGTACAAGCGAACCCGGGCATCGCTACTTGCTGTTTCGTGTACCGTGCTGCCCATGGGACGCCTCATCGCAGATTCGCTTGGGGCGCAGCTTAGGCTCGCGGTAATAGCTGACGTGCGTGTACCTGCATCATTCCATGTCGCGGCCGCCGGCCGACGGGCGAGGGCGGAAGGCTCACCGTCGTTGGACGGCCCAGAAGCCAACGCCTTCGAAGCAGGCCACGAGGATGTGCAGCAATCGCTCCTGGCCCAGGCACAGGCGTATCGCGGTCGCTGCGAAATCTGCTCATCTGCCGGAATCGAGCAGCGAACGATCATTGTGCTCGATGACGGCTCAGCGAAAGCCTCCACCATTGAAGCTGCCTTGAGAATGGCCCGCATGTATGGTCCGGCGCTGTTGGTGTATGCGGCACCGGTCACCACCAAAGCTACCCTGGCACGAGCGTCGGGGCTGGCCGATGTGTGCATCTATCTGGCCACGACGGACTCGGTCAATGCGGTAGCCGCGCACTTTCTGGAGTACCCAGCAGTCACTGACCGACAGGCGCTGCATGCGTTGTTCCCCAAGCCGATGCGATGGGGGGATGGTGACGGGACGTGCGCGGGCTGTCTTTCGTTCGGAACCGGAGCGCTGTGATCGCGTGAGCACGGCGGAAGGCGAACACGATGTTGCCTTTCGCGATCTCATGTACTGGAATCGAGGAGCAACTCATGAATGACCTGGCAATGGTCTTCGTCATCGATATGGCTGCTGAAGCCAAGATGCTTGGCCAGATCCCGCATATGTGTGTTCTGGGCGTCATCAATCGAGTACATCCGCTTGATTCCTCGCGACTTGGCGATGGCAATCAGGTGGTTCATGAGAATCACCCCCAATCCACGTCCCTGCCATTCGTCGGCGACCGTCACTGCGCACTCGCAGGCATCCCCGGAGGCATTGGTGCTGTAACGGCTCACCCCGATCAATTGCTCACAGGACTCGTCAGAAACGACCGCAGCAAACGCGACCTGGTGAGTGTGGTCCAGTACCGTCAACTGCGTCAGCAACTGTTCGCTGGGCGACCGAATCTGGCCCAGGAACCGGAAGCGGCGGGCCTGTGGCGACAAGCCCTCAATGAACGCGCGCTCGATATCCCTGTCCGCCGCTGTGACGGGTCGAATTAATACCTTCGTACGGTCGCGCAGCACCTCTATCCAGCGTGGAAAGAGCTCGGGGGATAGGGGAGATGATGGGTCTGGAGTGTTCATGGCAGCCGAGGCGAATGGGACGCTTGCATGCTAGGCCCCCTCCGGAGCCAGCGAATTGACGTAGATCAACTTACGTGGTGTTACGTGCAACCTCAGCGCGCCGTGTAGCCACCGTCGATCACCAGGGACGAGCCCGTGACGAACCGGGATTCCTCCGATGCAAGGAAGACCACTCCCCAGGCAATATCGTCCGGCGTACCGACATGGCCCAACGGGTGCAGTTGATCCAGCGCGTGTCTACCGGCCACCAGATCAGCGGTACCGCTGTCTCGCAAGTGCTGCTCGACAAGCGGAGTCCAGATGAAGCCAGGGTGCACCGAATTGACCCGAATGCCGTCGCTCGCATAGATCAACGCATCTGTCTTGCTCATCAGCGTGACCGCGCCCTTGGACGCGTGGTAGGCGGGAAGGTCCGCTGCGCCCACCAAGCCATAGATGGAAGAAAGATTGATGATGCTGCCGGCATGGTTCCTGCGCATGTGGGGCAGGGCATGCTTGGTGCAGAAGAAGACGCCTTTGACATTCACTGCCTGGACCTGGTCCCAATCGGCCTCGCTGAGCTCGTGGGTCGGACGGTTGGCGCCAGCGATTCCGGCATTGTTGACGATGACATCCAGACGCCCAAACCGATCCACGACGGCGTCGATGGCATCGTGCACACTTGTTTCCTGACGAACGTCGACGTGCCAGTAGATCGCGGCAGAGCCAGTGCCAGCCAGCTGATTGACCAATGCGTTGCCTTCTCCGTCATGTATGTCGAACAGGGCTACCGCGGCGCCTTCTTCGGCCATGCGAACTGCGCATGCGCGGCCAATGCCCACTGACGCACCCGTGATGATGCAGACCTTTCCTTTCAATCGATTCATTTGAAGCGTCCTCTTCAGGTTGGAGGCACGCACAGCACCCCCAATACTTATCCTAATTTTGTGGCGCACCGGAACAGGGTGTGTTGACCTGCATCAAGAAATGCGGTTCTTTACAGATCTTTACAAAACAGTACTCCACCGCCATCCGTCAGAAACCCCCCTCGCCTAAATTAGGTATGGGTCAAGTAGAGGATTGGATATGTGGGACACTCCCAATCGCGTCACGTTCGAAACGGCGGGTGTGGAAACCTTTCTTGGCCTTCAAGGCGGCGGCGCCGCCGGTGTTGGCGGGAGCTTGGAGCACCTGCTGCAGGGTATGCCCCTAGTCCGACGCCGCGTTCGCAGGAAGCAGCACGTCATCCGCGCAGGCCAGCCATTTCGTGGATTGTTCTTGGTGCGGTCGGGCATCTTCAAAAGTGCTCTCATCAGTGAAGATGGCCGAGAACGTGTGACGGCGTTCCCGATGCGCGGCGAACTGCTCGGTCAGGAAGCACTGGACCTGGCTGTGTATCCATGTGACGTAATCGCACTGGATGATGGCGAGGTGTGGGATCTGCAGCCCTTCCTTCTGCGTCAGTGCCTTCCTGAATTCGAGGCGCGCTTGACCGGGATACTCGCCTCGGAGATAAGAAGGGATTGGCAATGGATGCTCGCCCTCGGCAGCCTGAATGCCGAGCAGCGGTTGACATCGTTCCTGCTTGATTATTCCACGCGCCTGGCCGAGCGCGGTTTCAGCGCGACACAGATGCTGCTTAGTATGACGCGTGCCGACATCGGCAGCTTTCTTGCCATGCAGATCGAGACAGTCGTCCGCGCGTTGCACAGGTTGCAGGATCAAGGCCTCATCGAGGTCAGTCGTTCGCATATACGCATCGTCGATCTGCCGCGCCTGCGTGCGCAGTCAACAACGCTGAACTGATCTCTTGAGGCGCCCATGTCGGGTGCGAAGAACGCTGTCAAGCGATCAGTTGCTGGACCGCGAGCAAGAGATCCTCGCGCCGATACGGTTTGCGTAGCAAGGTGCCACAGTGCCCGAGGTCGGGAGTGGCATCGGGCGCGTCATCGTGGCCAGTGGTCAGGAGCACCGCCAAGCCGGGCAGCTGCTCGCGCAAGGTGGATGCCAGCGAATGGCCGTTCATCGCGCCTCCCAGCATGACGTCGCTGAAGACCAAGGCCGTATCCGGATGCATCTTTGCGATCGCAAGTGCCTCGACCGCGTCGCATGCTTCCAAAGTGACATAGCCCGCCGCTTGGAGAAGCGATACGGCAACCCGTCGCACGCCGGGATCGTCTTCCACCACCAGAATGGTCTGCCGCGCGCCCTCCACACGATGTCGCGGGGGCAGCACGCGCTCTGGCAGGGACGTGGCGACCGGGAGGTACATGCTTACCGTTGTGCCTCGGCCGTGGACGGTGTCAATGTGCAACATGCCTCGGCTCTGCCTCGTGAAGCCATATACCATGCTCAGGCCAAGGCCGCTCCCCTGACCCATCGACTTGGTGGTGAAGAAGGGCTCGACTGCGCGTCGAGCGGTACTGGCGGACATGCCCATGCCGCGGTCCGCGATCCGGATGACAATGTAGTGCCCTGCCTGCAGATCCTCCATCTCCCGCGGTCTGACCCATTGCTCGCCAACGGAGAGCAGGATTTCGCCGTTTCCCGGAAGGGCATCGCGTGCATTCAACACCACGTTGACTAACGCTGTCTCAAGCTGGCAGGGATCCACATGCGCTGGTGGGAGGCCACGGTGACATTCGATCGTCAACGAGAATGACTCGCCCAGGATTCGTTGCAGCATGGTGCCCAGATCGTGGACCAGCTGGTGAAGCTTGACCGATTGGGGAGCCAGGGGTTGGCGTCTTGCAAAGGCAAGCAGCTTGGAGGTGAGAGATGCTCCGCGCGCCACTGAGTGGAGGGCACCTGCGATAAGATCGCGCGCGCTTTGGTGAGCGGCGTACTCGTCATCAAGAAGCTGCAGGCTGCCGGAGATGATGGTCAACAAGTTGTTGAAATCGTGCGCGATACCGCCGGTCAACTGGCCGAGCGCATCCAGGCGTTGCGCGTGGGCGAGTTGCTCCGCCGTTCTGCGGCGCTGCATTATCGCCGCAACCAGGACTGCGACGCCCTGTATCAGATGAAGGATGTCGTGCTGGATCGGTCGCGTATCTGTGGAAAGTACCATCAGAATCCCTGTCGGCTGGTCGCGGTCACGGAGCAGCGTTGCTGCACCACACGCAAACCCCTCACCAGCTTCGCCCAGCAGTTCCAATTGCCGATCATCAAGAATGGTGGCGCGGTCCACTGGAAGCGACGCTTCAATCAGCGCCCAGCGTGACGACAGTATGTGTTCAAGGGCCTCGCGGTTGATCTGTCCGGCAACGCGCACATCCATGGCTTGACCGTCCGACTCAGGAAAGGCCAACGCGACTGCGTCGGCCTGCAGTTCATCAATAAGCATGCCAGGCAGTGAGCGAACAAGCTGTTGCTCGCTGCCCGCGTCCAGTGCCATCTGTCCCAACCGCGCAATGAAGGCATCATAGCTGGCCCGCACCAGGGCTTGCCGAACGCGTTGACTCTCCGAGATATCGCGCACCGACGCCAAGTAGTGTCGTCCGTGTGTGGTGTCGATCGGACTCAACGCGATTTCCACCGGAAACTGCTGACCGTCCGCCTTCTGTCCGACCAGCACCTGATCGGATTGGCCCATCGGTCGGACGCGCGGAGACGACATGTAACCGAGGCGATGCTGGAGATGTCGCTCTCTCGCGTCGGCCGGTATCAGTGCTTCCACGGCGAGGCCAACGAGCCCGTCATCGCCATAACCAAAAAGACGCTCTGCGTTGCCGTTGGCACGGATTATGCGCCCCTCTGCATCCACCAACAGCAGCGCATCAGGAACGATATCAAATAACTGTGGGAGCATCAGTGCGGTCACGGCGACACGCTGGCAGCCAACCGATAGCCGACGCCTCGGGTCGCCTGGATCAGCTGAGGCTGCGAAGGATCACGTTCGAGCTTGCGCCTCAGTCGGCCGATGTGGACGTCGATAGCACGATCGAAGGGGCCCGCATCGCGTCCGTGTAGCGTATTCATCAGCTGATCCCTGCTCTGTACCTTGCCGGCGCCTTGAACCAGCGCGTAAAGCAGGTCGAACTCGGCCGAGGTCAAGCGGATCGCGTTGCCGTTACGGTCAAGCACCACCCGCTCCGACGCGTTGAGGAGTATCCCATCGAAGAGGAAAGTATCTCTGACTGATGGCGACGGATGCTGTGCACGCCGCAGCACCGAATGTATGCGGGCCAGCAGTTCGCGGTAATCAAACGGTTTGGTAACATAGTCATCGGCACCGAGCTCAAGGCCCACGACTCTATCCACCGAGTCACCTCGGCCGGTCACGATGATGACCGGAATCTGACAGGACTGATCTCGCAACATCGTCAGCCCATCCCCATCTGGCAGGCCGAGGTCCAGCAGGATCAGGTCAACCCCCCCTCGGGACAGGCATTGTTCCGCCGCCGCAACGCCTGCGGCAATGTGGCACTCGACGCCGTGATTCTGCAGGAAGCGGGCTGTGAGGCCGGCAATGGCCTCGTCGTCTTCGACCAAGAGGATGCGCGGTCGGGGGATCAGGGGTCGTTCGAGCACTGCCATCGACGCGCCCTTACGGCATAGTTTGGATGATCATACCCTTAGCTGCGGCCTGCACGTGGCAAGCCCTTGATTCATCTTTGCGAAGGCTCCACTGTTTCTTCCGGAGGGTCGTGATCATGGCGCGGTCAGCACCCCAAACCACGCCCCTATGGCGTAGGTGGCCCCCATTGCGATGGCGCCCCAGACCACAACCCGGAGCGCGCCGCGCAGTTGGGACGCTCCACCGAGCCGCGCCGCAACAGCCCCGAGCGCGGCCAGGACGCATAGCGTGGTTACGACGACAACTCCCGCCAGGTTGCTATGCGCCACGGTTGCAGCCAAAAGAACCGGGGGCAGGGCGCCGACGACAAATGATATTGCAGAGGCACCTGCTGCCTGGAGTGGCCTTGCCTTCAGTACATCGTGAATGCCCAGTTCGTCCCTCAGATGTGCTGACAGCGCGTCATGCGCGGTCAGCTCGCGGGCAACCTCCTCAGCAAGCCGTCGCGTCAACCCTCTCTTTTCGTAGATGGTTGTCAGCTCAAGCAACTCTGCGTCGGGCTGGCTCAGCAGCTCCCCGCGCTCCTTCTCTTCGTCTGCATTTTCCGCATCTGCCTGAGAGCTGACTGAAACGTACTCGCCCGCCGCCATCGAGAGTGCGCCGGCGATCAGTCCTGAGAGGCCCGCGACAAGTATCGTTTGAGTTACCGCGCCAGCACCGACCATGGCGACGACCAGGCTACTGGTCGATATAAGTCCATCATTTGCGCCCAATACTCCGGCACGCAACCAGCCGCCGCGTTGACTGCGATGAAATTCTCCGTGGCTCATGACATGTCCTTGGAGTGTGTCGAGCTTTTGAAGGTACTCCCAGCCCGCTGAAGGCACTAGGCGTCTAATCGGGCGGTCCCCCAACATTGGGTTGCGCGGATCAATAATGGTCAGCTTGCAAGTTGTCAGGTTAGATCTCATAGACCTTGTTCAGCAGAACATCTCAAAACTTTTCGTGTTCTTGGATGGACGACCGCCTGTGCTATTGCCTGAGGGAGAATTCACTATGCTCTTTGAACCCGCGCCACCAAGGACGCCACCTAGGAGGCTACGCGTTGGTATGCAGTTTCACAGTCACCTTCAACCCGTTGAGGCATTGCGACGTTCCAAGGCTGATCTTCCCGCCGTGCACGTCCAATGTCTCCTGGACGATAGACAGGCCTAATCCGCTGCCCTCCGCGCCACTTCCGATCACACGGTAGAAACGGTCGAAGACGCGGTCCTGCAGGTCCTTGGGAATGCCGGGTCCTGAGTCTTCCACCGTAAGAACGCATTGCTCGCCCGTCTGTTCGGTAGACAGCACCACGACCCCATGCTCGGGGGTATACCGTATGGCATTCTCGACGAGGTTGCGAACCAGCAGGCCCAACGAGAACTCGTCGCCGAAGACGTCCGCTTTGTCGAGAACGAGGTTCATGACCTGACTCTTGGAAGCCGCCAAGGCCTTGAGCTCTTCAACCTCGTTGCTCACCAGGGCGTCCAAGCTCAGCTTGCGAAACGTATCCTTGCTGATGTTGCGCTCGGTTCGGCTCAGCGACAGCAGCTGTGATACCAAGCGCTCAACCCGTTCGACCCCTCGGGCAAGCAACCGCTGTGACTCTTGGCGTTCTTCATCAAGCATGGCCAGCCGCGCGTTGTCGGCATGAACCTTCACTGCGGTGATCGGCGTGCGCAGCTCGTGTGCTGCATCTGCGATAAAGCGACGCTCGCGTGCCAAGGCTAGATCAAGCCGCTGCAGCAGCTCGTTTACCGCGCGAACCAGGCCGTGGACCTCCTCTGGGAGCTTCGTGTCATCCAAGGGTGTCATTCGGTCTAGGTCACGCTCACCGATGTCGGTGGAGACTTTCCGCAACGAGCGCGTCGCCCAGGCGACCGTCAGCCAGATGACCAAGGCCATCACCGGAAGCGCAAACAACAGTGGCAGCAGCGTGCCGATGGCGATGTCCTCGGCCAGCTCCTGGCGGATGTCCGAGCGCTCGGCGGACTGAAACCAGCGACCCTGTGACGAGCGCAGCGTAAAGGTGCGCCACTGCGCCCCGTCTATGTCGACATCCGCGTAGCCCGGCGACAAGCTCGCCATTGGCGCAGTGGGCGCACTGTCCGATCGAAGAAGCAGGCGACCCTCAGGTGCCCATATCTGAAACGCCAGCTTGTTTTCGTATGCGTGCCCGTCTTTGAAGGCCAATGCCTCGCCAACGCCGTCGGCGCGCCCGTGCCACCCGCGCAGGACGATGGGGTCGCCGGGAAATGCGCTCAGATCGCTGAGCGGCTCGTCCACCAGGCTCAACAGCACCCGCGAGGACTGCACCAGGCGAGCGTCGAACATTTCCCCGGCCTCCTGCAGCCCGGCCCGGTAGCTCAGACCGGCCGCCAGGAGCATGAGCAGGGAGAGCACCCCCAGCAACACGACCAGCAGGCGGCGACGGATGGACGTCATGCAGCCGCATCCGAGGGGTCGCCCAAGGCGTAGCCGATCCCCCGCACCGTGCGGATGATGCCTGGATCCAGCTTCCTGCGCAGTTGGTGGACATGCACATCGACGGCATTGCTGGCCACGTCCTCATCCCAGCCATACAGGTGCTGCTGGATGGTCTCGCGCCCAAGCGGTCTGCCTTGTTGTTCCATGAGCAGTCTCAGCAGGGCGAACTCTCTCCGCGTCAGGTCCAACGTGTGCCCTTTCCAGATAGCAGTCAGACCCGCCGGGTCCAGGCTCAGCGCGCCCGCTTCCAACGTCGGTTTTGCACGGCCTACGCTGCGGCGGAGCAGGGCGCGCACCCGGGCAAGCAGCTCGGGGGTGTCGAACGGCTTGCCCAGGTAGTCGTCGGCACCCACGTCCAGCCCAAGGGTGCGGTCAGACGCCCGCTCGCGGGCGCTGAGGACCAAAATGGGCACGTTTCCGCCCGCTGCGCGCACCTTGCGAATGACGTCGATCCCGTCCATTCGTGGCAGACCCAGGTCAAGCACAACCAGGTCCATGTCGCCGTCGCCGATGGCGGTCAGCGCGGAGGCACCGTCCTGCACCCAGTCCACGGCGTATGCCGCTCGACGTAGGGCGGTCCGGATACCTTCCCCGAGTGATGCATCGTCTTCGGCGAGCAGGATGCGCATGCAGGCAGTCTCGTTGTCCCGGGCTTACTTGGCAAGGTGGCCCCGGACCTCGTTGAGTTTGGCGGTCGCTTCGGCGCGCCGGCCGGCATCGGCGACTTCCCGGCCGGGGCGGGCAGGTGCAGCAATCGCCTTCTCGAGCGCTGCCCGGGCGCCTTGCCAGTTCTTCTGGTCGCGCAGGAAATCCCCGTAGAAGTAGTTGGCATCGATACCGTTCGGGTCCACGGCCAAGCCCTTCTTCAGCATGGCCGCTGCGGTGTCGTCATTGCCGAATCCCAATGGCCACCCCGGCACCTGGTAGTAAAGGGCTCCCAGGCTGGTGTAGGCCGCACCCTGCAGTGCGTTGGGATCTATCTTCAGGGCGGCCTCGAAGTCCGCACGTGCCTGTTTCACCAGGCTGAGTGCCCCCATGCCACCTTTCTCGCCGGCGAGGCTGGAGAGGACGATACCCTCCCAGATCAGTGCACCGGCATCACCCGGCTCGGTCTGACGGGTCTTCGCTGCCTGGCTGGCCAAGGCCTCGAACGCGGTCTGTCGCTGCGGCTTACTGGTCTGGTAGTTGATCTGGGCCCAGCGGTCGCGCAACTGGGCGACCGTCATGGGCGTTCCCGGTTCGGCGGCACAGGCAATGCCGACCAACATGACCAACGCGCTGATGAGCAGGATGAACATGGTTTTACCGTGACGTTGCTTCATGGGAGGAGTCCTCGTGGATGGGCTGCGCTTGAGCGGCGTGGCGCCTGATGATGGGAAGCTGGGCACGCAGGCTGCGGTCGACCAGCGCGGGGAACATGCCGTTGATGCGCGCGAACAGCTTTTCCGGCCAGCCGAGCTGGCGGCGCCGGTCGCCTTGGACGATAGCGTGGACAAGCGCAGCGGCGACGGTCTCCGGCGCATCGCTGCCGACCTTGAGCTCGGCATTGAGCGCATCGACGGCAGGCGTATTGAAGGCGGTGCGCGTGGCGCGCGGGGAGAGATACTGGAAGCTCAGGCCGGTGCCGTCGTGTTCCCGTGACAGCGCTTCCATGAGCCCCCGCAGGCCGAACTTGCTGGCGCTGTAGGTGGCGAAGCCGGCGAAGCCAATGCTGCCGAAGGTGGAGCCGATGGCAACAACGCTGGCCTGTTCGTGGCGGCGCAAGACCGGCAACAGGGCGTGGATCAGCAGCGCCGAGCCGACCAGGTTGGTCTGCAGCAGGTTTTCCAGCTCATCGGGGTGCTGGTCTTCAAACAGACCGAACGCGCTCTGGGCGTGGCCCAGCACCAGCATCGAGGGGGAGACATTTGCCTGTCCGATCGCAGCGATCAGGTGGGAGCGGCCTAGTGGCGCGGACAGGTCGGCGACCACGGTGTGCACGCGCCCGGCCGGTAGCGCAGCGGCAAGTGTGGTGAGCCGGCTGCGGTTGCGCCCGACGGCCATGATCGAGGCGCCGGCCTGGACCAACGCGTGGCACAGCGCCACGCCGATGCCGCCACTGGCGCCGGTGACGATGACGGTCCTCCCGGCGAGATTCATCACGCGGCCTCCGCCCAGCGCACGCCGTCCTGACGCAGCGTGCGGAAGATGTCGCCATACAGCACGTAGAAGCGCCGGGCGGCGTGGATGACGGCCTGCTGATCCGCCGGATCATCCAAGCGCTCCATCAGCCCTTCGAAGAAACCGACATGCTCGATGTCCAGGTCGCCGTGGGACAGCAGGTAGCTGAACGCGTTTCGCGGCAGGTCGAGCGAGGTCTGGATCGTGTTGGCCGCACGGGTCGCCAGCGCCACGCTGGTTCCCTCCAGCACCAACACCATGCCGAAGAAACCGACCGGGTTGCCGCGGTGGATGGTGTCGTAGGCGTAGCTCACCATCAACTCGGTGGCCAGTGACGGCAGGCTGGCGGCGGCTTGGGCGCGGTCTGCACCGCAGGCCGCAAGGTCGTCCAAGATCCACTCCTGGTGGCCCATCTCTTCTTCGATGTACTCACCAATGGCGGTGCGCAGCCATTCAAGCCGGGCCGGCAGACGCGCCCCGCAGGCCATCAACAGCGGGACGGTGTGCCTGACATGGTGGTAGGCCTGCCCCAGAAAGGCGACGTAGTCTTCGCGGGAAATCTGGCCCCCCAGCGCGGACTGGATGATCGGCACGGAGATCAGGGTGGACCGCTCCTGCTGGGTCTGGGCGAGCAGTTCGGAATGGAAACTCATGCGGATACTCCCGTGGAAGGAACGGAGGCGGGACGGCGATAGCTCGCATCGACCTCGGCCTGGAAATGGGACAGGATGGCGTCGCGACGCGGGCGCCCATTGGCGGTGAGCAGCCCGGTACTTGCAGAGAATGGCGCCGGTGCGCGCACGATGCGCGAGACGCGGGCGTAGTCGGGCAAGCCGGCGTTGACCTCGGCTACGGCGCGGGCGAGGGCGGCATCGTCCAGGTCGGCGCGACGCGGAACCAGCACGGCGACGTTGTCGGCCTGTGCTTCGCCCCATACCACCGCCTGGGCCAGGTCTGGATGGGAGAGAAGCTCGCTTTCCACCCATTCCGGCGAGACATTACGACCAAAGGCGGTGATGAAGACATTCTTGCGGCGGCCGGTGACGTGGACGAATCCGTCAGCGTCGACGTGGCCCAGGTCGCCAGTGCGGATGGGACCGTCGGGAAGCGGTTCGGCACCGAGGTAGCCCAGTGCGCGTGCCCCATCGACCTGGATTTCATTGTCGACAATGGCGATACGAGCGTGTGGAAGCGCTTTGCCGACGCTGCCATCCCGGCTCGCACCGGGTTGATTGAGGCACACCACCGAGGCACATTCGGTCAGCCCATAGCCTTCGAAGACCGGCAGCGCCAGGGCGCGCGCCCGTGCAAGCAACCCCGGCCCCACGCGCCCGCCGCCGACGGCGATATAGCGCAGCGAGGCGGGCAGGGGAGCACCGCTTTCGGCGGCCATCACCACCGCCAGTAGCAGCTGAGGCACCAGGATGACGCTCTCCGGCTGATAGCGGTGCAGGCACCGAAACAGCGTCGGCACGTCCAGGCCCGAGGCGCCGGTGTAACCGATCTCCGCCAGCGACGGGAGCGCGATCTGCGCGTCCGAGAGCAGTGTTGCATACAGCCCGACGACGTTCTCCAGGAGCGTGGAGAGCGGCATCAGGCAGAGGTGGCGGTGCGGCGCAATCGCCGACGACCCTTGCACCAGTGAACTGGCCACCGTAAGCAGCGTGTCGGCCGACAGGCACACGCCCTTCGGGCGGCCGGTCGTGCCGGAGGTGTAGGTCACGCATGCGGTGCCAGTGGGAAGGTCGACCGACGTCGCCGGACAGGTCCGCCACTGGGCGAGCGTCCCGCCATCCAGGGTCCCCAGTGCGCCCGTGCTGCCTGTTGGCGCAGGCGCACCGCCGGCGGTGACCACGCATTGGGCGCCGCTGGACTCAAGGGCATGGGAAATCTGTTCAGGGGAAAAGAACGTCGGCAGCGGCACATGCACGCCGCCAAGCTCGCGCACGGCAAGATCCAAGACCAGCCAGTGAATACCGTTGTCCAGCTGGCTTGCGACGCGGTCGATGCCTTGCAGGTCCAGCCGACTAGCCAATCGCAATGCGCGTTGCCGGATCTGCTCATCGCCAATTTCCGCGCTGGAAGTGAGCACGCGTGCCTTGCGCCCGCCGAGACCGGCGATCAGGGGAGAGGTCAGTGCGTTCATTGCGCCCCCGCCATGGCTTGCAGAGATGGATCAGGATCCGTCTTGGCGCGCGAATCGCGTTTTCGTGCTTGATGCAAGAACGCACGTCCGGCAGCGACATTCCCGCAGACCACCTTCGGCCGGGCCTGGTAGTAGCTGCCCCACTGGGAGGCATCGCCGGTGAGTCGCTCTGGGCTTGCTTCGCCAAGTTCCACCGTCACCAGATGCAGTCGGTCGAGGGCGTTCCGCAGCTGTTGGGTGGCAGCGAACAGCACCCAGCGCACGCGTGCGGCATGCAGCATCTCGGTCAACCGGACAATCAGCTCACGGGCGATGCCAGGCGTGGTGGCGGCAAAGTTGCCGATCTCGGCGATACGGTCGCGGCCCACATTGGCGATCTCCCGATGCGAGAGGATGGCCTGCACGGGTTCATCGAGATATTGCTCGACAAACAATGGGCCTTCGCTGCCCGCGCGCATGCCGACCGCCGCCACCAAGTGCCCCTGGCCATCCCGGAACGCAAGCAGATGGGGCAGAAACGCGTGAAGGGTGGCACCGTAGCGTTCGCGATATACGTGGGCGATGAACTGCTCCACCTCGCTGCGGCTTGAGTCTTGAGGGCCCACGACCTGCGACAGCGGCAGGATCGACGGGAACGTGACAGCGAGAGAGGTGGGGATCCAGGACATGGCGAGCATGCTGGCCGGCCCGGATTAAGGACGAATTAGCCGTTAGTTAAGCAGTCATTATCTTTTGGGAAGACTTTCGTTGCGGTCGCCCAGCCATCTTTCATAGCCCCCAGGCGCTCAGGAGCAAGTGCGTATCCTCGATGGGCATTTGATCAATCGCCGGCAGTGCGGAGGATCAGGGGTGTTTATCGTGGTAGGGCAGATGTCCGCTCTTGGCCGAAAGCGAACCATTGGAGGGGGAAGGCTTGGCGATGTATATCGGGCGAAGGACAGGTGTCCGGTCCGTGCCGGCCACATCAGGCAAGGTCACTCGCCAAGCAGCTGCCTTTCCGTCCCCGGCGACGGTGGCCATACTAAGGTCATGACCTACATTCGCCGAATCCAGACGCACCTGACCGGCCAGTTGCGGAGCGAGGCATGGCGGCGCCGTGCCGCCCTCTGGACGGGCGCGGTGGTGGTTGCGCTCGCCGCGATCCTTTTTTCCAAGGCCAGCGATGCGGCATTTGCCCTGTTTCGACGCGCCATTGAGCACTCGCCGTGGTGGGCGCTGCTGCTCACGCCGGGAATCTTTGCGCTGCTGGCGTGGCTGACCAGCGGGGTGCTTCGTCCCACCCGGGGCAGTGGGATTCCCCAGGTGATCGCGGCGCTGGACAAGCCAGATGAAGCATTCCGGACAACCAACCTTTCACCGGCGGTCTCGGCAGGCAAGCTGCTCCTGACCTCGCTGTCGCTGCTGGGAGGTGCATCGGTGGGTCGCGAGGGGCCAACCGTGCACGTGGGCGCGAGCCTGATGTACCTGTTTGGCCGCTGGTTCGGTTTCAAGGATCCGCGGGAGCTGTCGCACTTCCTGTTGGCGGGCGGTGCGGCCGGTATCGCGGCGGCCTTCAACACGCCGCTGGCCGGCATCGTGTTCGCTATTGAAGAACTCAGCGGGCGCTTCGAGCATCGCTTCTCGGGCACGCTGTTGACGGCGGTCATCGTCGGCGGCGTAGTGTCGCTGGGCCTTCTAGGGAACTACACCTACTTCGGCCATGTGACAGCGGGCTTGCCGTTGGGGCAGGGGTGGTTGGCCATCCTGCTGTGCGGGGTGGTGGCGGGTCTGCTGGGCGGGGTATTTGCCCGCATGGTGCTGGCCAGCGCTGCAGGGCGCCCGCGCTGGCTGGGCAACCTGCGGCAGCGGCATCCGGTGCTGCTGGCAGCTGGCTGCGGGCTGGTGGTGGTGGCACTGGCGGCATTGTGCGGCGATGGGGCCTTTGGCACCGGCTATGAGCAAGCGCGCAGTCTTGTGCAGGGTCAACCGACGGTTGGGCACGAGTTTGGGCTGATGAAGCTGCTGGCGAACCTGGCCTCTTATGCGGCCGGCATTCCGGGCGGACTGTTCTCACCGGCCCTGGCCGTCGGCGCCGGCCTGGGCCACAACCTAGCGGTGGTGATGCCCGGCGTGGACCCGCGCGCGTTCGTGCTGCTGGGCATGTGCGCATACCTTACCGGTGTCACCCAGGCGCCATTGACCTCGGCGGTCATCTCGCTCGAACTGACGGACAGTGGCGATCTGCTGCTGCCTATCCTGGCAACGGTACTCACTGCCCGTGGGATGTCCGGGCTGGTGTGCCGGACGCCGATATACAAGGGACTGGCGGAGCAGTTGCTGTCGCCGGGTTTGCAGCAACCGAGCAGCAAATCGTAACCATTTGTCGCTGCCGCGATCTCGCCGATTCAAATTGGCTGGATGCATCAGTGGGCGGTCCCGGCAGGCAACGTGCTGCTAAGAGTGGCGGTGATAGGCGGGTACCGGACGGCCGTACTCAACGATCTGCCGGACCGCCTCGATCTTGAACTCATCGGTGTACCGCTTCGTGCTCATAACCACCTCCGCCTAAGCCATAGTTTATGGCTGCGAGGTGTCTACGGAACCCTGGGCGATTCAATGGGGCTGAAAGTAGACGCCGTTGCCGTCGCTGTGGACCAGCTCGACGTGGAGCCCGTGTCGTCCGACGATGATCGAAAGCTGTGGTCGCTTGTCTCTTCTACACGCGGCCAATCTGCGCCACTCCGAGCGGTCCAACCCAGACGGAATGGGGTAGTCCTCCGGGTGGGTGTGCCATTCGCCCAGATACCGCACGGTGCCACGGGAGGCGCGCCATCGATCAAGCGCAAGCTTGGCGTGGCCGATAGCGGAGCGGTGGAAAAAAGTGCGCAGCCTGACATCCCAGACGGTTGGAGCGGTGGCCTGTTCAATGATGAGATGCTCGCCATGAACTGTCCCAAGAAGTAGCCCGCCTGACTCGGGAGCTTCATCGCTATCCTGTATGTAGCGGGCAAACACGCCCAAAGTGTCTGGCGAAAGATGGATAAGCTTGCGCTGATCACGGCTGGACCAGTCATTCGTCAGTGGCATGCTGGGCATCCGCGTTCAATGGGCAGATCACCGTCCGGCGTAGCTTGTGCGAAGTCACGGTTCAGCACTTGCGTGCGCAGAGCGGGGGAGACGATATCATTGGCCCAATCGAGCGCCGCATCTACCCCCAAGCTAGCTGCTTGAATGGAAACCGAGGCGCCAAAAGGCACATACAATCCCTCGCACCCATGCCCTGACAGAATGCTGGGCAAAGGCTCGGTGGTCGAGCACATCTCTCCACGCCGAGTGAATTCCCAAAGACACCGATAGCAGCCGCCCTGCACTGTTCTAAGCAACGTGCGCACGGCAACTCCCGGGCCCTCAATCCAGACGGAAAGCACCTGAGTCGGCCGTGGGTAGTAGTTCGCCAGCCAATGGCCCAAGGACTCCTCGCCGGTCGCATCGATGAGAAGGTGTTGATCGGACAGATCGACTTCCCGGGCATCCTGGGTGACCGCTTCAATCGATACGCCAGGTGCCAAGCGCCGAAGTTCCTCAGCCATGGCCACGGATTTCTTCTGGAGCAGGGAGGGAAACCCTAATCGGTGACGCCCCAGATTCTGTGGTACCAGAGTGTCGAAATCGATCAGTTTCAGCGTGCCACCCTGAGTTCCTGCGCCGGCCTTGACCAGCATTTCGGCCAGGAAGCCGCCTATTGTCCCACAGCCAAGCAACGCGATTGTCTTCCCAGCGAGCGTGGACCGCCCTGGAATATTGCGCTCGGCGATATAACGCTCATCAATCCTGAATACGGAGAACGGAAGTATTTCCAATCCCAGCGTGCGATCGCGCCGATCTGCAAACTTCACCTTCGGAGCCTGCTCATCTCGTTCATAGATGACCCCAAAGGCATACGTTATCTTTGGTGAGTCGATCAGAATAAGAAGCGCGTTGAGCCGATCGCGCTCACCTTGCTGGATACGACGATGGATGCTTCGCCTACAGCGACTGTCCAGTTGGCTTTGCCATGTCAACAGCGAGCTGACGGTGGTGGGCGGCCACACGCCTGGGACAGGGCGTGGTTGGGCAGTGGTCTCTATTTTGTAGGTCGGGGTGGTCCTTTCGGTTGGGGTGAATCCTAGTAGTTCAGCCTTCTTCTTGGTTCGCGCAAGGTTGTCTGTAACGAACCAGATCGGGCGTTCGTTGCCCTCCACGATGAAGCACTCCTGGCGTCCCTGAGCACTTCCGTCGAGGTCGGAAAGGCAATACGCACCATTCCAATACGCATAGAACTCCTCGGTCAGGTCTTCTACCATCTCCCCCCGCATGATCCGATCGAAAACATGCTGCGCCTGCCGCAGGCAAGCCAGCGATTGGCCGATCGGGTCAAATATGTCCAACGTCACCGTGCCATTGGCGATGTAGCAAAGCCCGCCATTGGCGTTGAGGTGGGGGACTACGGCAGGAAGATGTGATGGGATCTCGAGCAGCCGGAAGCGCGGAAGTTCAAAGAAGTTGGGATCCAGTACTATTTCGCATGGCACCCCCTCCGGAGTGACGTCCGAGAACAGATGCCCAGAAACCCGGAACCAACCGTTATCTGCCTTGCCTGCGAAATCGAAGCCTTCGCGCCCAAACGCCTCAATCACCTGCATGGGCGTGGCACGGCTCACCCTGCCTTGCTCCGGCCGACGAGCTCACTGGGTCCGGGCTGAGCCGAAGTGGCACCGATTGTTGCAACAACCGAGACCACCTTGATGCGCTCCTCATCGGCGGGGAATCGATCGCCGAACTCGCTGCGCATCCACACGCAGGCCTGAGAAGGGCTGGACGCATTTACGCAGCCGCGAAGCGTGACCTCAAGCGCCTCGAAGGCTTGTGCGGCATCTTCCACCCCGCGCTTGCCCAGACGGGCAGTCAACGACTCGCTGTTCTCGACTGGGTTTACCACACCCGCCCGCAGGCGCTGCGGCAGCCCGGCTACGACATCCAGCAGCGCAAGGTCATCCCGCCGCTCACGTTTCTCGAAAATGGGTGCTGCAGCCGACATCAGGAGGATGGAGGAGGGGCCGCCGCTCTCCCAGCGCCAGTCCCGAAAGGCCTTTAGATAACGAATGACCCGGCGGAACTGCTCCCCTTTCTCGTCAACCTCCAGCAGGAACCACTCTTTGACGGGGCGGGGGTCTGAGGCCATCCAGTTGCATTTACGGTGGGCCAGAAGCACCTTGTCGCGGGGCAGGGCGGTCCAGGCGTCGCGTTCGGCGAAGATGGCTGCCTCGGCAATGGAGTCAAATCCATATTTCTCCATGGACGCCTTGGTCAATGCGGTGAACTCGCTGTCAGGGATGGCGTAGAGCGGGATGTCGATGTGGGCGAAGCCACAGATCACGATCCGGATGCAAGTGTCCTTGTTGTTCACAAGCTCCCACTTCTTCCGTTCGATCAGCGGAGCAAGTGCTTGCTCGGCAGCCTCGAAGAAAATGGTGGAAGCCACGCTCGGTCGCGTGCCTTGAGATACAAAGCTCATCGGCAAGTAGCACCCGTCATCAACGTCGGCTTGCTGCGGCTTTCGGGCCGGCGCGTTGAGCGTCTTGTACGCCCAGGAGCCTTGCGTGAAGAATCGCGGCTGCGGCACCGTATCGGTGTAGCCACGTTCAGCCAGAACGCGAGGAATTCCCGTACGCAAGCAGTCTCGAACCTCGGCCCGGGCGTGCGCAATCAGCGCACGCTCGGCGTCGCTCAAATCCAGGTTGGAATGCAGGCACGCCTCATCGGCGACCGTGGTGAACAACAGCGGGCTGAGGTTGAGCATATCGGTTCCTATGCGTTTTTGAGAGGGCCGTGGTAGAACACGGGCGAGGCGGCTATGTGGTCACGGAAGGGCTTAAACAGAGGATTGCCCAGTGCGCGTTGGGCTGCATGCTTACCCCGATCCTTTAGGGTGTTAGTGGCACCGACGGACACGCGATCCAATGCCTTGATGTCGCGGCATTGGTCCGGCGTAGCCTGATCGTCAATCTGCAGGTACTTGTCTTCAAGTGATTGCCGCAGCATGTAATCCACCGAGGATTCCTGGGCAGAAATGACCAGGTCGAACAGCCCGCCGCGCCACATTCCGAACCCTCGATCCAGAGTTGCACCGCCGCGCAGGGTGGCACCGATGGTCATGGTACCGATGGAGAGAACCCGGATCTCGGCCTGCCCACCCGGTGCCAGAAAGGTCCTCACTTCATGCAGCCCAAACAGTCCCGGGGCGTTGCCTACCAGGCCGCCATCTGCAAAGACTCCGCGATCGTTCCTGGATAGCGGGAAATAGACAGGTGCTGCGGCCGTCGCCATGGCCACGTCCGTCACCTGCATGCGGTGGTCAAGCTCAAAGGTGGGATGGTGGGGCGTCTTGAAGAACTGCCCTCGCCCGGTGGTGTAGTTCACCGCCGGAATCAGCACACGATGCTTCAGATCGCCGATGGTCGTGGCACCAAAGCGCTCATTTAGCAACCCCTGAAGGCCTGCCGAATCGTGCTTGGCTGCGAGCCAGAACCCAAACAGCCGGCGCGCCAGGCTACGTCGACCGAAGATGCGATTGCCCTGATCCTCAAACAGGCCTTTGAGCTCTACGGCAGGAATCTCGTTAGCCAAGCCCAAGGCCAACATCCCGCCTGCCGACGTTCCGCAGATCAGGTCAAAATGCGCAGCAATGGGTCGCCCCAGAACCGCTTCCAGTTCAGCAAGTACCGTGGCCGTGTACAGGCCACGATAGCCGCCTCCTGAAAGTGCGAGCACGTGGTAGGTCGGGATGTCAGCCATGGTCATCAGCCCTTCGGAGGGTTGGGGTCATGGCCGTGACTGTCTTTGTCACGGATCTGACCGTTCGGACGATGGATCACCAGCTCACTTTGCTGGTTGCGGGCGATCCCGCGACCGGCATCGATGGCTTCCTGCTGGGTCTGGTGGACCGAGGTTGCCCGCTGGTTGCCAGCACCGCGGACGGCCCAGCCATCCGAATGGGGTACGACATGTTGGTTCTTGCGTGGCATCTCGAGCTCCTATGTAGGTGGTGCAGACCACGTGGATAACCAGGTTGCTGCCGGTACCGCAATGAAGCACAATGCGTTGCTTGTCCAGACAACGGCCCGGGTATGGGCCGCCCCATTCATGAGAACGGAGCGCGTTGTCTGGATGGACAACACGCTAGCAGGCCTTGGGCGCGAAAGCAACTGGGATCCCCAAAATGGGGGTAAAGCCTCGCCTGGCGTGCCTTTGCACCGATCAGGAGTCAAAAATGCCGCAGACCGGCTTAGGCGTTGCCCTAAAGACGCTTAGAGAGCGAAATGGGATGTCGTTGAGGGATATTGGTCAGCGCTCCTCGACCGACCATGCGTACATCCATCGATTGGAAACGGGCGAAAAGACCAGCCCATCCAACGATCTGGTAGCCAAACTGTTGGCCGTACTGACACCAAGTGAGCGCGATGCAGGTATCGTCTACTGGCTGATGGACCACCCTGAGGCGGACGTGGATCTGGTGGACTATGTCCTGCAAAATGGAGACGTCAGCCTGGAAGTCTTCTCCGCCGCTGCGGGCATGAAACATCGAGGAACGGTCAGGCCGGACCCGGTTACTTTGATATCCAGAGTGAGGCGGGCATTCGAGGACGATGACGAGGATGGCTAAGCATGGACGAGCTGTGGGTTAGGCAGAAGGCGCGGGGGTTTGTCGCCAAAGTGGCGTTACCGCCGGTCTTTGGTGATCTGACGCCCTATCTGGAGGCTATCAACGCCAAGCTCCGACAAGAGGAGCTTGAACAAGGTGAATCTGGGTACACCATCACGAAGCCCAATGGCCGTCACATCGTGACGGTCAACAGCACTGAAACGCTGGAACGCCAGCGCTTTACGATCTGCCACGAGATTGCGCACATCCTTCTGGAGCTTCCCTCCAGTCACGAAGAGGTGCCTTCTTGGTCCTATGCCAAGCGGCACCCCAATGAGGTGGCCTGCGACACCTTCGCGTCAGAACTGTTGATGCCTTACAAGCTATGGCTGGACAAGGTGCCGCCGGACGACCCCTCCATGGAGGTCATCGAGAATCTGGCCGTCACATTTGGCACTTCTTTCCCTGCAGCTGCGTCACGGTACGCAAGCCTCAGTCACAGACCATGCGCCTTTGTCACGATGGACCGCGGTGCCGTTCGATACGCCTCTCGCTCCACATCGCTACGCAACGTCAACGCGCAAATCCCAGCTCGATCGATGATTCCGGCAGGGTCGGTCGCCAGACGCTTACGTGAAGCAGCTGTCAGCGCCGCCGCCGCCGGCGAAGTGCCCCAGGACATCTGGTTCGACAACTGGGAGAAGGGGGGCGTTCTGTGGGAAATCAGCCGTCACTTCTCAAGCCGCGATACTACGGTGTCGCTACTTTGGTTTGACGAAGACGAACTACCAGATAGAGAGCTCGACCGGTTCGGCACATCGATTGATGAGGAGGACGGGCTGGAAGAGCTCACCGGCCACCTCTCTTGGAACAAACAGAAGCGCTAATTGTCCTCGCTTGCTTGATCGACAGCAGGAGCAATCAGTCAACCAAGGAAGACTCAAGAGACTGAGGTCACCGTTCCGAACTTGGCCATCGAACTATTGTTCCTGGTGAGGCAGGGCACAGCTGCAATCCTTCGCAGTGGCGAATTGGAGACATTCGGTCCATAGCCCGAAATTCTCGCATTCCCGCTTCGGAATCCGGTTCTTCCCTGTAGCCATTTAGCCAGTAGATCATCTGCAGGAACTGCCCGTGACTGAAGGCGACGGCCTGAATTGGTTGCGAATACTTGCTGAACATGGACAGGGCGTCCCGCGCACGCCCAATGAACATCGAGAAGGACTCGGCGCCTGGGCCGTCTATGTAGGTGGGGTCTCCCCGCTCCCAGTAGTCGCAAACCCAGCGCATCCTCTCAGTAACGGTCGTTCCTGCGCAACGTGCCGGGCAAAGATAGGTGAATTCGTGGATGGGGACCTTCTGGATACGCACTCGGCACCGCTCTGCAGTGGGTGTTGCAGTTTGAACAGCCCTCAAGAAGGGCGAACTCCAGATTGCTCCTACTGGCGAGGCGACCGTCGACCTTGAGAATTGTTCTGCTTGCGAATGCCCTGCCGTCGTGAGTGGAATGGTTGCAGGGTGAAAGGTTGCAGAACCGGCATTCGCGGCACTTTGAGCGTGTCTGATTAGAGTGAGCATTGCATTTCAATCGAGTTCTCGGCTCCGGTCCTAAATCAGCGAGGTCAACAACTTACTCTACGCCCGCTTCGATGATCGAAGGCCACGGCGCGTGCGCTTTGTGCCCAGGATCAGATCTGCATTTGCGTCCAAGAACATACCCATATCGCTGCGGCGCTGAAGAACCTTCGCAGGTATCTCGAGATTCAACTTCCTGGCGATGGATACCGCATAGCTGATTTGAGCGGAGGTGGGAGGCTTCAGGTCCCAGTCGAGTGAGTCCGACAGGACCGGCAAGAGTCGTGCGGCGACCCTAGCTGCAAATTCTTCGCGCTCGGGGTTATGAGCAAGCCGCAACCATTGCTCATGTAAGGACTCAAGCACACCAGCCGGGGCACCTAAGTCCAGCAGGAGGTCGTAATCCGGATCGATTAGAAGCAGTGCCATGGCCTTGCCTGCTGATACCTATAGGTAGTCTACCTTTAGGGTGGTAGCTATAGAAGTAGCTCAACGCCAATCCTGTAGCCATGCAGGAACAAAATATAGCCCACCGGCTTGGGGCCGCCATTCGGACAAGCCGCCTGGCCACGGGGTCGAGCCAGGAACGTTTCGCAGACGCGATTTCAATGCATCGCGCCTATTACAGCGCGATCGAGCGAGGCGAGAAGAACATCACCATCGTCACATTGGCCCGCCTCGCCGACGGCCTTGGGCTCAGGCCGTCCGAACTTTTGGCTGCAGCTGGTCTGTAGTGCAGCTAGGCTTGAGGGTAGGGCTACCGTGGCACCCGCCGAACCTGCGGTTCGTCCGCTACGCGGCATGTGAGGGAGCCTCCGCCCATCAGCCTCAGCCGGAGGAAGGAGGCTTCGGCTGAGCAGATGTCGGCAGACGACGTCGTATAAGTGTCAAGCCGCTCGGTGTCGGCCTGCACGCGCTTCATTACGCCTGGGCACATCAAGCCATGGTTGCCTCGTGCCGAGTGCCCGGCTGTGGGGCGGTCTTGTCCTGGCGGGCCTCCTACAGCCGATGCCTCCCTGTATTCAGGTTCGTTGGCGCGGCCACGGTGCTAGAGCAGACTGAGCGAGAGCCGAGGGACATTGGCATTTGACGGATAGTCATAAATAAGGCCCGGTGCCTCTACAGGCCAAGCGCTCGCTCGTATTGAGGACAACCAGCGAGGCAACCCGACGGGCATGACCAGCGCCCTTCTTTTTTTTTGGGGGGGGGCGGGACCCCGGCTAGTCCCGTCTGGCGCTGCTCATCCACAAAATCACCGCCCCGTCGCCGGACTGGCAGTAGGACGCTCGCCAACCGACCGGGCCCGTGACTTCTCCGGGCGGGCTAATAGTCGAAAAGTAGGGGAGAGGGCGCGCGCCTTGCGAGCCGGGTTGCACGTCATCCCTTTTACTTGTGAGCGCGCGCAGAATCTGCAGCTGCGTCACTCCTCCTGCAACCTTCGGCCGCCTCTTCTGCCTGCCTGGATCGAATCGACGCTTGCCTCAGGCATAGCGCCTAGCTGACCCAATTTTTCCCTCGATTCGCGATACGACTTGTAGAACTGGGCCCACTTGTTGAATCCGCCCAACTCGCCGATCGCCCGGATCAGGGCGACATGTGACGAAGTCAGCAAGGCAACCTGAGACTCAAGCTCGGAGATATACAGGTCGCGATCTGCTAGCGCACTGGCGGCTGCGTCACCAGCCAACTTGGCAGGCCTGCCACGCCACTGACGGAACTCAGCCTGCCGCTGCTGGTAAACAGACAGAAGCCTGCTACGTTCCACGTTCCGCGTAATTGATGACGCCGCGTTGATCTTTGGATGTAGTCGCGCGACGGCCCGCGCAGTGATGTCCTGATCCCGCGCCAGGAGATCATCAAGCACCGAGAGCATTTCCGACTCCTGGTCAGTCCTGCCACGATCAGAGTTGTCATTAATCATCCAAAACTCCCTTCGGTGTAGGAAGTGAAAGGTCCCGGCCTTCTGGAAATGGCCTATCGCCAGGGGATGTGGCTAACAGCGTACGCACTCCCGCCAGCCTGACCTTCGCGTGATGAATCTGATTGGTTCGACCCGGGCTGCTAGAGCACCTTGACTCTGCAGCCTCAACAGTCGCGACAAGCTTGAGCTCTAGGGTCTGCAGATGGCGCCGATTCTCAGGTAGGTTGGTGGCGGAAAGATGCCTGCAGCCAGAGAAGCACTCAAGGTGCTTGGGGCATGGATCTACCGTGAAGCTATTTAAGCAGTGACCATAGGGCGTGGCATGAAATCCATCGGCTTCCGCCTTCAGGAAATCGAACGCAGCAGCGTCGCCCTCACTGCTCTGGATTCGCTTGAATGCGCTCACAATGGGCCCGCTTGCGCGGCCCAACTTAATCAACCTGGCCACGATGGACGCCTTCTCGCCCAGTGCTGTTTCTACCTCGTCTGGAAGCTCTATCTGATCAAGCTCTTCAGCCAAGCTGCGGTGATCGTACTCATAGCTCTGAGCTACGCTACGGCGGTTGAACCGCTTTGAGATGATTGTGTCCGCAACACCAAGCCTGAAGAGCTCAGTATTTTGAAGATGACGGAGAGAGTGCGAGGTTAGAACAAGCTCCTTGTCCGCTGGAGAGTCACTGTAGCGTTCAAAAAGTGTATTGCGAGATTTCTGCTCGCCCAGGCTCATATTGACCAAACGTTCGTCTGGCCTTCCTATGGAGAAATAGCGGGTTACATCGCAGACCCCTCCGTTTCGCTCTTCACTTAGCGACCGCTTTGGATGCAGGAAAAGGAACTCCCAAGGAGCAAATTTGCGGTCCTCAAGGTCGTATGCTGCCGTGTCTGGAAGCTTTGAAGCGGCCGCCGCACGAAGGTGGCTCTCAACGTCATGAATCCTCACGAATGCAGATCGGAGATCGCGCCAAGCGGTACTTAGGGAGATAGCCTCCCCATTTTCACTCCTAAGCGACAGAGCACCGCGGTCTCCACCACTGTCTGCCCCTGCCATGCGACGGAAGTACATCTTGGCGGCCGCGCTCACCTCTCCTTGAGAGTTCGTGCTCATCTGCTCCTGCAGAGACTGGATTTCAGAGAAACTCTCGACCGTGTATTGACGTCGACACCGCTCAATGAGACCACTCTTTTGAACCTCACTCAGATCAAGCCAGAAAGGATTTCCCGTGAGATAGGTGTAAATCTTCGTGGCGGGAACGATCTCATCCAACTGGAAGTCTGGAAGAAGGCGTTCTGTACTTACTTGCCGGCGAAGTGTATTTCGAAGAGGATCGGTGATTGCAGCCGCCCGCGCGAGCGTATCCGAAACAATGTCTTCGAACATCTTCGGCACGTAGTGACTTGCCTCGGTGAGCAGTGAGCTTCTTGCGTTCTTTGTCTGTTGCTTCTCTGCAAAATGCCGAATCATCAATGAATGCGAGTACCCGCCCAGTTCGCCTGCAGGGCGATACCTCGAGTCGTAGTAGTGTCTCTCCGTACGCCAATCCGCGGGGAGTAGAACTGCCTCGCCAATTCTAAATCCGGTCAGCATCATTGTTCGAATGGCTGCGAATCTAAGCTCATCCATGAATGTGATTGGCTGCTCAGTCATCACGATTCTTACTAGCTCCCAGAACGCTCGCCGCTCCGGAAGGCGCTCAGCCTTCTTGCGTTCCTCAAGGCTGTGCTTGATTTCAGGCTTCGATTTCAGGAAATTGGAGCGCCGAGGGGTACGGGTCTGGAGACGTGATGAAGCAAGGGCAGGGTAGAGCGGTCCCGAGTCCGTCAAGTGGTTGTTGTCGAGGAGATCGTGAGTCAGTCCGGCGATCAAGTCGCCAAGCTTTCCTGAGGCCTGAACTTCCTTTCCGATAGTGATCGCCAAGGCCATGTCATCGACTGTAGCTTGCCACGGGTCTATGGTAGCCAAGCAGGTCGCAACCACTCGCAGGGGCCTAACAACATTGTTGGCGACGTGGCCTGACGAGTTCCTTCGAACGAACAGTTGCTGCATCACCGCGGCTTTGATGAGGTCCTGCCATGGCAGGGAAAAGGTTACAGGATGCATCACTGGAAGGCCGTTAGACGAGCGCATGCGATTTAGGGCGCTCAGCGCAGATGGATCAGAGGATAGGTGGCGCAGGCGGTGCGTAGGCGCTACACCGCCTGCAAGACTTGTCAGATCCCACTCATGACCCTTCACTGCGGTCCCCGAATGATCGAGCGGAATCTCCCACCCCAAACCGTGCGTAGTTGCCAGCTGCATTCCATGCTGTACAAATGCATCGAAGTGGACTTTCATGAGGGTTCCCCCTCAATTTCGACTACGACCGCCTGAACCTCCGCGATTGTTCGCTCGAGCTGCAAGTAGACCGGCGACACGGCATCCCCCCGGGAAGACTCATGAAAGAATCTCGCAACCTCACGCAGGTCACCTAGTACCTTCAAGTGCATCGGAAGACTCTGGATCGGCATGAATTTGGGGCAGCCATAGCATGACAAAATTGGATTGTAAGGGCATGCAGGCTGACCAGAAGTGCACCCCCCAATCCCGGCGATTGCCACTCCATGAGGCGCGCCGCCGATCTGCTGCGAGTCCTTTAGGAGTGCCAGCTCTTCTGCACTGATAAATCTGTCATGGGCAATGCGGGCAACTCGCTGATATATCTCTGATATCCCAAGAGCCGAATTCACCCGTTCAGCTTGATTTGCAGACGTCTCGTAGTAGACCAGCGCGGTCGTGCTGTCTGAGTGACCGAGGAACTCTGCTAGCTCATCATGACTCGCTCCGGCATCAACCAGGCGCTGGGCAGCCGTATGGCGGAGGTTGACCGCTGTTGCCTCCAACTTGAGCCTGGTACGGAGCAGGGCGCTGATTTGACGGGTTGCCCCATAGGCGGAATGGATGCCAAACAGTCTATCGGGCCCGCCCGCGTTGTCCGTTCGCAGCTGATTTTCGATTTGGACAAATAGCGAAGTCCATTCGCTCTTTACACGCCTAACCAGAGGCTTGGTAGTGCTGGACGCCCGTTGCTTAACCATTCTAAAAGTGATGTAGGCGGAGGTGAAGCTCTCCCCAGGATTATCCCGAATCTTTAGATCGCGAAGTGAGAGAAACGCGATCTGAACAGGGCGCATTCCAAACTGATACGCACAGAGCAACATTGCCGCTTCCTGGGCTTCCTTCAGCGAGAGCCGCCCGCTGCCAGACTCCGCTGCTGCCTCGTCCAAGAATCGAACTATCGAAGCTTCCTCGTTAACAGAGACAAATGCGCGACCCGATCTGACGACAGCGTACTTGTCCTTGAAAGGAAGGGGTAGGGCAGATATCAACTCAAAATAGGACTCGGACCACCCACCAAGTCGATGTTTGCAGAGCAGTTGCAAGATTGACTTTGCACAGGCGTATGCCTCGGTGGGAAGTTCTCGAGAGAAGAATACTGACCAGAAGACACCAGCCTGGACGGGCGCAAGCGTTGAAATCTCCGATAGCCCTGCATCTCCTATTGCCTTGCTTCCGAGCACATACTTCACTGCTGTTGTTGGAGCACGCCCTTGTGCCAGAAGATTCACGAAAACGTGCTTTATCAAAAGCGCATGAGGAACCGATAGATGGTCGAGTCCAACAGTGATGGCTCGCCCATCAACGTAGACCACAAAGCTAGAGACCTCTTGGAAATCCCGAATTGATCGCTGCTTCTCATCGAAGTCATCGTAATAGCGGACCATCTGCGGCAACGCAGGGAGCTGGTCCACTATCGAGGAAGCATTACGATCAGCTGCCGAACGCGCAGTCGTTCTTTTCATCACGCTTCTCTCCTAAAGAGAGGGGCTCTAAGGTATCGCCCTCAACACCGCCATCCTTTCATCCAACGAATCATTCCATACCGTCGACAGGCGATCCTCGAATACCGCTCCGGCGTACCGGATGGGCATTTGGGACTCCCTGGACCAGCCGAAGAAGGATCTTAATTTTTGTAGCGCCTCCTCCATGGAGTCACCTTGTCTCAGTAGCTGGTTGAGTCTCACCACAGCACAGGTATGTCGCAGGTCGTGCGGCGTCACAGTCGAACGCCCGTTTCTGTCGACCAGCTCCTTGATAGTTCTAGGGGGAAGGCTGGCAGAGATCTTTGCGAAGATTTTTGTTAGAGACTCCGTGGACAAAGGAGTGTCTTGCTGAGTGTTTAGAAGGAAAGGGTGGTCAGGCTTCCCCCGGTAGTTTTCAACGTAAGACTGGACGACTCCTGCAGTCGCCGCGCTCACTGGCAATTGGCGAATTGCGTTTGAAGACTTGATGCTTGGGCGAGAGTAGCGCGAGTCAAGTTCATCATCTGCGTACTGGCTGACTGAGACATTCAACCAGTGCCGAGTCCGCTGTTGACGTTCGTCGAACGCACTATTGATCACATCAGCCGATAAGAGCATCAACTCGCCGCGGCGAAGCCCTTGATGAAGCATCAGCATGAATGCCACGAAGGCTAGCCATCGGCCACGCTGCCTTGAGAACGGGTTGATCCGGGACTCAGGATCAAGCATCTCGTACAGAGCTTCGATCACAGCAGCGGGGAGGGATCGAATTCGGCTGGTCTGCCTTCCTTTCCGAACATGTAGCTGGCCGTAGAGCGTGGTCAGTCGATGAAGCTGCCCGTCGATGCGTCGAAGTCTCTCGATGGGTAGGCTTGTCTTAGAAAGCCAAGTCACGACCGTCGTCACAAACACCAATCCGGTCCTCCACCGCGCTTCATCGGCTGATGTCGGTTCAGCCCGATTCCGGATGGATATGAACCAAGATTCCAGTATTTCAGCGAGCCGAACCTCGTCGAGGTCACCAATCGCGTCGTCTAAGGAGCACGCTCCAAATAGCCCGTCAGCGTGGCAATAGAGGCTTTCCACGTATCTAAGCCGCTTGATCTGCGTCGACACAGCCGCTCCTGATCCAGACATTGACGCCCAGACGGTAGCCCAGTAGCGCGGCAGGTTGTAGCGACTATCAACGATCAAAGGTCCCCGCAGAGAGCTAGGAACTTGGGTGTCAGTCAACTGTCTCAGCACGAGCTCGTCCTGGGAGGGCAACGTCATTTGTACTATTTGTTAGGTTGCTGTTGCAGTCAAACCTAGGCAAGATCCCGTAAGACGCAACACCTCCATAAGTACCACTTTTTCGCATAATGTATATTATGTTAAACATTGCCCGGTACTACGGAGGGCTGATCCGCCTCCTGCTGGCATCGCTGTTGCCTCTCCGAGGTTCCAAGGACAAAGCGAGCATTGATGCATGTGCCAGGACCTGGACGGCGACCGCATGACCCCCGCGGGTTGAAGGCGTATTCGCAGGGGCACAGCCCCTACATCCCGTCACTTGCAGGCGGCGTAGACCTGATCCTCCATCTGGCGGCTGATTTCAAAGGATCGATTCACCCCGGCCGCACGATACACCGCGTCCCGTCGATCTTTCGCCGCTTGGCAAAGCCCCGGGTCTCTATACTGACTGACTACTGCGCCGCTGCCACCGCTTCGCGCCGGAGCCTGATACGAGCGCCCTTGCGCCCGGATTCGATTTTGTTGGCGGATGCGCTCCAAGCGGGCCTGATTGGCGTACGTCTCAGGCTGCGGAGTGGCGTCCCACGACTTACGCGGCGCGCCATTAGGGCAAGGCGCCGACTGGTAGGTTGTCTTTCCGCCCTCAATGCATTTATGCACCTGTTGCGCAGATGCTGAGCCAGCAACCATTGTTGCCAGCAATAGAATCGCTCTAACGTCCATGTAGCCCCCTATAGCTGGGGCATGATAAACCTGCCTAGGCCGGAGGTCACGCTGAGGTCGCAATCATGACGCGCTCTCCTGCGGCGATTCGCACACCGTAAGCCTCAGCCGTGACACGAAATCCCATGGCGCGGATCTGCGTCATTCCAGCTGCTCGATAACCTTATTGCCATCGTTGGAAATCTACTAAATCCACGCCCTTTCACCACTGGACACAGTCGCCAGGATGCCAGGACGAATGCGGCATCTATCGCCAATTTCGGCGATGTATACGGCTGACGACAGCTGTTACCTGGCCTGCTGGCTGATGGGTGGCACCACGAACTGCCATGGCCGCCAATACGTTCTTGCCGCCTTCCTCGCAAACCTCAGTGTTTTCGGCACCCGGCGCGTACCCGTCATACAGTGGGAGAATTGCAGGGTCGTACCTAAAGGGTTTGGCCCCTACCCGCTCAAACTTTCCGGGAGACATGCGCATCCCGAACCTAAGCTGCCTCTAGTTCGCTGAATATCTGGAGCGGAATCCGCACCAGTAGCAAATTGCAAAGCGGGCACCCGCTGCTTCCGGCGATACCGCCCGGGCAGTGGCGCTACCTGCTGGTCGGCGAGAAGTTCTGAGCTCCACGCGTCTTTCGCCACTTGATCCACGCGACCGCGGCGACGAAGAAGACGCTGCACAGGTAACTGCCTTCCGGCCCTTGCGCGCCACCGGTCAGGGTGTCGAGGCCTTGCGGGCGCAGCGCCACCAGCAGCGCCGGCAAGTGCGTATCGATGCCGGTAACAGGCAGTTCGAAGCCGGTCGCGAGCAACCAGTTCCACCCCGCGTGCCAGCCCATCACGCCCCAGATATTGCCGGTCCGCAGCGCCCAGGCGCAGGCGAACAGCGAGAACAGGAACGTGCCGAGCATGACCCGGGGCGGCTGGTGCGGACTGAAATGCAGGAAGCAGAAAGCGAGCGACACCAGCAGCACTGCCACCGTGACATTGGTCTTGCGCGCCACCACGGACAGCATCCAGCCGCGGAAGATGACTTCCTCCACGCTCGCCTGGAACATGAAACTCAATAGCAGTAGACCGATGTGCAGCAGGCTGACGGGCGACCGCCAGGCCTGCCCCAAGCCCGCCGCCTGCATGCCGCCAGCCATCCAGATCGCGACTACGACCAGCGCGATCGTGCCGAATCCAACGGCTAGTCCGCGCAGGAAGGTTTTCAGCGGTGCCGGACCGGTCAGTCCGATACTCGCCAGCGTGCGCCCTTCGACGAAGCGTACCCAGGCGAGCACGGCCGCCAGCGTCGGCGCGAAGCCGATCCACAGCAGCGCATACAAGCCAGCGAGACCGATCGGATCGCCGCCCGGCGTCGACCATTGCTGTGACTGCATCCACCCGTCCAGCGCGATCACCGGTACCGCGTTGAACAGGATCATCAGGATCGGCGTCAGCCAGGCCCAGGGCAGCCAGCCGCGGGCCGGATCGGGCAAATACAGGGCAACGGGGGTCATGCAGGGCACCAGGTCGACGTAATCGTCGCTGCAAGGTGCCGTCCGCGCGGGGGCGTGGCAACCGGTTTGCGACCAAGCCACAGAAGCCGCCGATGAATCACCCGGATCGCCGACGAAATGGCGCTGAGTCGTCGCCCGTGGTGTCCGCTTTGCAAGGCGTCGACATTCGGATGAATGTGTTCCTCAACGAGCACAACATCCGGACCGTAATTACGTCATATCCGCTTCCAGCCACATCGCCCCGGGAAGCTCATCCTCGGCCACTACCCCTTCAAAGCGCGGACGAGCAAACCAGTATCCCTGCATCAGCTCGATGCCGAGATCGGAAAGGCAGCGCGCCTCGTCAGCGGTTTCTATCCCCTCGGCGATCACGTCAATTGCCAGCGCTGCACACATGGACACCACACCGGCAACGATGGCGCGCCGTGAGGCGCTCCGGTCAACCCCGCGGATCAAGCCCATGTCCAGCTTGACCATGTCGGGCTGGAAATCGGCCAGCAGGTTCAGGCCGGCAAAGCCGGCACCGAAATCATCGATGGCCGTCTTGAAGCCGATCCGTTTGTACTCGGTGAGGATCTCGGCCAGCCACTTGCCGTCGTTGATCTGCTCGCCTTCAACGGTTTCGAAGATGATCCGCTCGACCGGAAAGTCGTGTCGTCGCGCAGCCTCCAGGGTGGAGCGGATGCACAGTTCGGGCCGGTAAATGGCGTTGGGCAGGAAGTTGATCGACAGATGCGAGGGCATCTTCAACCGGGCGGCGATCTCGATAGCCTTGGCACGGCATGCCTGGTCGAACACGTAACAGTTATCGGCGGTCACCCGGGACAGCACCGAGTTGGCCGGCTCGCCTGCCGGGCCGCGCACCAAGGCCTCATGGGCGAAGACCTGTCTTGTGCGCATATCGACGATGGGCTGGAACGCATAGCTGAACGCGAACGACAGCGGCTCGGCGTCACGACACAGCGCACATTGGGTGCGCTTTTGGGCGGAGGGCATGCGCTGGGTTCCTGCACGCGATGGCGGGCGAGCATAGCCGATGCGTGTCAGGACCGCGTCGACGCCTGGGCGAGCATCCCACCGCCCTGGCGCCTCCTGCGGGAAGGGTGGCCTTCACAGCTACCACGGCACCCCCAATGCAACTATGAGGGCCGCGACCTGCCCCCCATCGGTAACCTATGCCCCACCTTCGTCGTCTTTTTGGCCGTTGGCTGCGTCTGCGTCGTCTTGTCCGTTGGCGCTGGCGGGAGCGCCAGGCCTCGGCGCCGGCCATCGAGGCCACCGAGGGCCCCCTGCGCGCCGCGCTGTACAGCGTTGAACAGATGGAGGTGTACGGCCGCGCCCTTGCGCGCCAGCACCGGGTGCGGATGCGGCCTGGCGCAGAGCGCCTGCTCGATCGCCTGCAGGCCAACGAGCGTGTCCTGGAAGACGCCAACACGCTGCTCAGCAGCGTGGTGCGTGAACAGCGGCCGGTCACCCCCGCCGGGGAATGGCTGCTCGACAACTACTACCTGATCGAAGAACAGATCCAGACCGCGCGACGCCATCTGCCGCGCGGCTACAGCCGTCAGTTGCCTTCACTTGTCGCCGGCCCCTCGGCCGGCCTGCCGCGTGTGTATGAACTGTCGATGCAGACCATCGCGCACGGCGACGGTCGCATCGACGCCGATACCCTGGGCCGTTTCATCGCCTCCTACCAGTCGCTTGCTCCCCTGAGCCTGGGTGAACTGTGGGCGGTCCCCATCATGCTGCGCCTGGCGCTGCTCGAAAATCTGCGGCGCATGGCCGCCCGGGTGATGCGCGATGGCACGGACCGCAGCCTGGCGGCGCAATGGGCTGAGGACCTCAATCGCGCGGCGTCCGACACCCCGACCGAGGTGGTCCTGGTGGTGGCCGACATGGCCCGCTCCGAGCCGCCCTTGACCGGTGCCTTCATCGCCGAGCTGACCCGCTCGCTGCAGGGGCGCGGCGGCGCGTGGGCCATGCCCATCGCCTGGCTGGAACAGTGGGCCGCCGCGGCCGGGCAGCGCATCGATGAACTGGTCGCCGCCGAGGGCCAGCAGCAGGCGGCCGACCAGGTCTCCATCGGCAACAGCATCGGCAGCCTGCGCTTCCTCTCCACCATGGATTGGCGCACCTTTGTCGAAGACATGAGTGTGGTCGAGCAGCGGCTGCGGGAAGACCCGATGGCCGTCTATCCGCAGATGGATTTCGGCACCCGCGATGCCTATCGCCATGTCGTAGAGAAGATCGCGCGCGGGAGCCGCGTTGCGGAAGAACGCGTTGCGACCATCGCGCTGGATCTGGCACGCACGGCTGCGCCGCACGATGGGCCACGTACGCACGTGGGCTATTGGCTCGTGGGCGAAGGCGCCTCGGCCACCGTCGACGCAGTGGCCGAGGCAGCGCCACGGCACCGCAAGGCCCGGCGACTGGCGCACCGCGTGCCCCTTGCCCTGTACCTGCTGCCGATTGCCCTGCTGGCGGTGGTGGCCACCGGCGGCCTGCTGGCATCGGGCAGTGGCGCGGTGCCCATCTGGCTGGCCGCGCTGCTCGGGCTTCTGGTGTTCAGCGAGCTGGGCATCGTCCTGGTGAACTGGACGGCGACGGTACTGGTCACGCCCAGGCCGCTGCCCAAGCTCGATTTCAACGAAGGTATCCCCGCCGCCTGCTCCACCGTGGTCGCGGTCCCCTCGATGCTGTCCAGTATCGAAGGCATCGATGTGCTGACCGAGGCGCTGGAGGTCCGCTTCCTGGCCAACCGCGATCCCCAGCTGCGCTTCGTGCTGCTGACGGACTTCCTCGACGCCGCGGCCGCCGAGACGCCGACGGACGACACCCTGCTTGCGCACGCCGTGGAGCGCATCGAGGAACTGAACAGTCGCTACGCGGCCGAGCGCGGCGATCGCTTCTATCTGCTGCACCGCCCCAGGCAATGGAACCCGGGCGAAGGGGTGTGGATGGGGCACGAGCGCAAGCGCGGCAAGCTGGCAGCGCTCAACGCCCTGCTCCGCCAGGGCGATGCAGCCGCATTCATGCGCACCGTCGGTGACACGGCCGCCTTGGTCGGCGTCCGCTACGTCATCACCCTGGATTCGGACACGCAGCTTCCGCGGGATGCCGCACGCGCCTTCGTCGCCACGTTGGCGCACCCGCTCAACCGCCCGCGCTTCGATCCGGCGCTGCAACGCGTGGTGGAGGGCTACGGCATCCTGCAGCCCAGCGTCGGCACCAGTCTGGGCACGCGCCGCACCTCGCGGTTTGCGCGGATGTTCGGCAGCGAGCCCGGCATCGACCCGTACTCGCGCATGGTCTCGGATGTCTACCAGGACCTGTTCGACGAAGGCTCGTTCGTGGGCAAGGGCATCTATGACGTCGAAGCGTTCGAGCATGCGCTCGAGGGCCGCCTGCCCGAGAACCGCATCCTCAGCCACGACCTGCTGGAAGGCTGCTATGCCCGTGCTGGCCTGGTCAGCGATGTGCGCCTGTACGAGGACTACCCCGAACGCTACGCCGCCGATGCCAAGCGCCGTGCGCGCTGGATCCGCGGCGACTGGCAGCTGTTGCCCTGGTTGATGCCGTGGACACCGCGCCCGGGATCGGGATGGGAACGCAACCGGCTCAGCCTGCTGTCGCGCGGCAAGTTGCTGGACAACCTGCGCCGGAGCCTGGTGCCGATCGCCGCCTTGGCCTTGCTGGTGGCGGGTTGGCTGTATGCCGAAAACCCGGCTGCGTGGACGGCATGGGTGCTGGCGCTGTGGTTCGCGCCGCCGCTGATCGGCATGCTGCGCGATGCGCTGAGCGTTCCGGACGACACGCCGCTGGAAGCGCACTACATCATGGTCGGGCGCGGCACGCTGCAGTCGTTGCTGCGCGCGGCCACCCAGGTCGCGTGTCTGCCCTACGAAGCGTTGCTGGCCGGTGGCGCGGTGCTGCGCACGCTCTGGCGCATGACCGTCACCCGCCGCCATCTGCTGCAATGGAACCCCTCCAGCGAAGTCGAGCGCCGCCTCGGTAGCGACCGCGGCGCGGAATGGCGGGTGATGGCGCCGGCGTCGGTGTTGGCGGTTGCGCTGGCGGCGGTCGTGGCCAGCGTGGCTCCGCAGGCACTGCCTGTCGCCCTGCCCCTGCTGTTGGCGTGGACCTTCGCGCCCGCGTTGATGGCGTGGCTGGGCCGACCGCCGGCCGCGAGCGTGGCCGAGCTTTCCGTGACGCAGCGGGCCTTCCTGGGCCGGCTGGCCAGGCGTACCTGGTCCTTCTTCCAGGCCTGGGTACGCGAGCAGGATCATTGGCTGCCGCCGGACAACATCCAGGAGCATCCCTCGCTGGTGGTGGCGCGGCGCACCTCGCCGACCAACATCGGCCTGTCGCTGCTGGCCAATCTGTCTGCATGGGATTTCGGCTGGCTCCAGCTGGGCGCGGTCGCCGAACGTACCGCGCTCACGTTCGATACGCTGGACCAGCTGCCGCGCCATCGCGGCCACTTCCTGAACTGGTACGACACCGAAACCCTCGCGCCGTTGCCGCCGCGCTACGTCTCCACCGTGGACAGCGGCAACCTGGCCGGCCACCTGCTGACCCTGCGGCAAGGCCTGCTCGCGCTGGTGGACGCGCCGGTACTGGCGCCGCACACCTTCGACGGCCTGGCCGATACGCTCGGTGTGCTGGAAGAGGAACGGCAGCGTCATCGCTCTGCTGACGCGCCACTGGGCGAGGCACTCAACCACCTTCGCCAGCGCCTGGCCTCAACGCGTACCGACCCACCCCGTGGGACGGCGCAGCTGCTCGCCCGGTTGCAGGAGCTGGCCGGTCTGGCCGATGCCGTGCTGTCGCAATGGCCGGCACCGCCAGCGCCCGAGGAAGGTGCGCTGCACTGGCCGGCCCTGTTCGCTGCCGAATGCCACGCCGCGCACGCGACACTTGCCAACCTCCCGGCCGATGCCGGCGCGGACGACGAGGCGCCAGTACCGAGCCTGCGCCAGCTGGCCGCCCTGCCCGGCTCCGCCGGTGCGGACGCGCGCGCGCGCATCAAGCAGCTGCAGGCGCTGGCGCACCGCGCCGGGCAGTTCTCGCTGATGGAATACGGCTTCCTGTTCTACCGCACCCGCAACCTGCTCTCGATCGGCTACAACGTCGACGACCATCGCCTGGACAACAGTTTCTACGACCTGCTGGCGTCCGAAGCGCGGCTGTGTGCCTTCGTCGCCATCGCCCAGGGCCAGTTGGCGCAGGAGAGCTGGTTCGCGCTCGGGCGGATGCTCACCGAGGTCAACGGCACACCGACGCTGTTGTCGTGGAGTGGCTCGATGTTCGAGTACCTCATGCCGCAGCTGGTGATGCCCAGCTATCCGGACACGCTGCTCGACCAGACCGCGCGGCATGCGGTGGAGGCGCAGATCGTCTACGGCCGCACCTTGAATCTGCCGTGGGGCGTGTCCGAGTCGGGCTATAACGCTGTGGATGCGCGCCTGAACTACCAGTACCGCGCGTTTGGTGTGCCCGGGTTGGGGCTCAAGCGCGGCTTGGGCCAGGATCGGGTGATTGCGCCCTATGCCAGCATGATGGCGCTGATGGTGGCGCCGGAGGCGGCGTGCCAGAACCTCCAGGCACTCGAAGGGCTGGGGTTCTCCGGGCGCTTCGGTATGTACGAGGCGATCGACTACACCCCCGCCCGGGTGCCGCCGGGGCAGGAACACGTGCTGCTGCGTTCGTTCATGGCCCACCACCAGGGCATGGGCCTGCTGTCGCTGGATTACCTGTTGCGCGACCAGCCGATGCAGCGCCGTTTCGTTGCCGATACCGAGTTCCAGGCGACCTTGCTGCTGCTGCAGGAACGCATTCCGCGCATCGGCGTGTTCCATCCGCATGAGGTCGAAGCCCTGGGCGAGCACTCGGCCATGGCCGAGCACGAGACCTCCCTGCGCGTCCTGCGCGACCCGGCGGGCCCGCGCCCGGAAGTGCAGCTGCTTTCCAACGGGCGCTACCACGGCATGCTGACCCATGCCGGCGGCGGCTACAGCCGCCACGGCGACCTGTCGCTCACCCGCTGGCGCGAAGACGGCACCACCGATGCCTGGGGGTCGTTCTGCTACCTGCGCGACGTGGACAGCGGCGAGTTCTGGTCTGCCGCCTACCAGCCCACCTGCGTGGCGCTGGACCATTACGAGGCGATCTTCTCCGACGCCAAGGCGGAGTTCCGCGGTACCCGCCGCGGCTGCGAGAGCCACCTGCAGGTCGCCATCTCCGCCGAGGACGACATCGAGCTCAGGCGCCTGCGCCTGACCAACCGCGGCCGTCGCCAGCGCACGGTGGAAATCACCACCTATGCCGAAGTGGTGCTGGCGCCCGCAGCGTCCGACGATGCGCATCCGGCCTTCAGCAACCTCTTCGTGCAGAGCGAGATCCTGGCCGCCAAGCAGGCCGTGCTCTGCACGCGCCGGCCCCGTTCGCACGACGAAGTGCCACCGTGGATGTTCCATCTGGTCGCGGTGCATGACGCCGAGGTGGTGTCGATCTCCTACGAAACCGACCGTGCGCGCTTCCTGGGGCGTGGCAACACGCCGCGGACCCCGCAGGCGTTGACCACCGATATCGACCTCTCCGGCACGGACGGCTCGGTGCTCGACCCGATCGTGGCCATCCGCGTGCGGGTGGTGCTGGAGCCCGAGCAGACCGTGCAGCTGGACATGGTGTTTGGCATCGGCGCCGACCGCACCGGGTGCGAGGCGATGGTCGACAAGTACCGTGATCGTCGCCTGGCAGACCGCGTCTTCGACCTGTCCTGGACACACAGCCAGGTGGTGCGCCGGCAGATCAACGCCAGCCAGGCCGAGGCCTCGCTGTACGAGCGCCTGGCCAGCCACGTGCTGTATGCCAATCCGCTGCTGCGCGCGGGCGACGCCGTCCTGCAGCAGAACCAGCGCGGACAATCCGGGCTGTGGGGCCATGCCATCTCCGGCGACCTGCCCATCGTGCTGCTCAAGGTCGCCGACGCGGAGAACGTGGAACTGGTCAGGCAGCTGGTGCAGGCGCACGCGTATTGGCGCCAGAAGGGACTCAACACCGATCTGGTCATCTGGAACGACAGCAAGGCAGGCTATCGGCAGGAACTGCAGGATCAGATCCTGGGGATGGTGGCCGCCAGTTCGGAGACGGGCCTGCTCGATCGCCCCGGCGGCATTTTCGTGCGGCCGGTGCAGAACATGAGCCACGAGGACCGCGTTCTGCTGCAGGCGGTGGCACGGGTGGTGCTCAGTGACGAGGACGGCACGCTGGCGGCGCAGGTGGGGCGCCAACCGCTGCCCGTGCGGCGCATTCCGGCCCTGGTGCCGCAGGCGGAGCAGCAGGAACTGGCCCTGGCGATGGAAGAGAAGCCCGGGCTGCCCGTCGTCGCCGACCCGGGACCCGAACCCGGACTGCCCCCAGGTGTTGAGCACGACGAAGAGGTGGACGACCCGTGGCCGTTCCTTCCGTATCGCGGCGCCGGCCGATTCGACAACGGCACCGGCAGTTTCAGCGAGGACGGCCGCGAGTACGTGGCGGTGGTACGCGAAGGTGCCCCGACCCCGGCCCCATGGGCGAACGTGATCGCGAACGCCCGTCTGGGCACGGTCGTCAGCGAGAGTGCACCGGGCTACACCTGGTTCGAAAACGCACACGAATTCCGCTTGACGCCCTGGCTCAACGATCCGGTGTCCGATACCGGCGGCGAAGCCTTCTACGTGCGCGATGAGGACACCGGCCGTGTCTGGTCGCCGATGCCGCTGCCATGCCGGGGCACCGGTGCGTACCGTACCCGCCATGGCTTCGGCTACACGGTCTACGAGCACATCGAAGACGGCATCGCCAGCGAGTTGTGGGTCTTCGTCGATGTCACTGCGCCGCTGAAGTTCTCGGTCCTGCGCTTGCACAACCTGTCGGGCCGGCCACGGCGGCTGTCGGCCATCGGCTACGTGGAATGGGTCATGGGTGACCTGCGCCCGAAGTCGCGCATGCACGTGGTCACCGAACGCGACCCGCAGACCGGGGCGCTGCTGGCGCGCAACAGCTACAGCACCGAGTTCGGCGGCCGGATGGCCTTCTTCGACACCGATGCCGAGGGCTGCGGCTGGACCTGTGACCGCCTGGAGTTCATCGGCCGCAACGGCGGATTGCACGCCCCTGCGGCGTTGCGTCGCGAGCGTCTGGATGCACGGGCCGGTGCGGGCATGGATCCCTGCGCGGCGATCCAGGTGCCGCTTGAGCTGGCGCCGGGCGACCGCAGTGAAACCACGTTCCGCCTTGGCGCGGGGCGCGACCGCGAGGAAACGCTGGCATTGGCAAGAAGCCGCCAGGGCAATCAGGAAGCCATCGATGCGTTGGATGCCCTGCGGATCCACTGGCGCAATGTACTGGCCACGGTGCAGGTCCGCACGCCGGATCCGGCGTTCGACGCACTCGCCAATGGCTGGCTGGTCTACCAGACCCTGGGCTGCCGCTACCTGGCACGCAGTGGCTACTATCAATCCGGCGGCGCGTTCGGCTTCCGTGACCAGCTGCAGGACGCGCTCGCCCTCGTACACGCGCGCCCGGACCTGACCCGCGAACACCTGCTGCTCTGCGCGGCACACCAGTTCACCGAAGGCGATGTGATGCACTGGTGGCACCCGCCGCAAGGTCGCGGCGTGCGCACCCGCTGCTCGGACGACTATCTGTGGCTGCCCCAAGGCGCATGCCGCTACCTGGAGGTCACCGGCGACGCCAGCGTGCTGGACGAAGTGGTTGGCTACATCGAGGGCCGCGCGGTGACGCCGGAGGAGGAAGGCTACTACGACATGCCCACCCTTTCGGCACAGCGCGGCACACTCTATGCACACTGCGTCGTCGCGCTGGAACGCGGGTGCCGGTTGCTCGGCGAACGCGGGCTTCCGTTGATGGGCAGCGGCGATTGGAACGATGGCATGAACCGCGTCGGTGACCAGCAGCGCGGTGAAAGTGTGTGGCTCGGGTTCTTCCTGCATGACACGCTTCGCCGCTTCATCGGGCTGGCCAACGCGCGTGGCGATGCCGCCCGTGCGCAATGGTGCGAAGAACAGGCCGAACGCCTGCGCCAGAATCTGGAACAGCATGCCTGGGACGGCGCGTGGTATCGCCGTGCCTGGTTCGACAACGGCGCCATATTGGGCTCGTCACAGAATCAGGAGTGCCGCATCGATTCGATCTCCCAGAGCTGGTCGGTGCTGTCAGGCGTGGCCGCGCCTGAGCGTGCCACGCAAGCCCTGGATTCGCTGTACACGCATCTGGTGCGAAAGGACGCCAAGCTGATCCAGCTCCTCGACCCGCCCTTCGACCAGACCACCGAGGACCCCGGCTACATTCGGGGTTACGTACCGGGCGTGCGCGAGAATGGCGGCCAGTACACCCACGCGGCGGTGTGGGCGGCGATGGCATTTGCTCAACAGGGCGATGCAGTGCGTGCCTGGGAGCTGGCCGGCATGATCAACCCCCTGAACCACACGCTGGACGCCGAGGCGGTCCAGACCTACCGCGTCGAACCCTATGTGTTGGCTGCCGATGTCTACGCCGTGTCGCCGCACGTCGGGCGCGGCGGCTGGACGTGGTACACCGGGTCGGCCGGGTGGATGTATCGCCTGCTGGTGGAATCCCTGCTCGGTATCCGTCGCGACGGCGATCGTCTTTCGCTTGAACCTTGCCTGCCCGATCATTGGCCGTCCTTCGAACTGAGCTACCGCTTCGGGCGCAGCCTGTACGAGTTCGTGGTGACCCGCACTGCGCAGGGTCAGCCGACGCTGCATGTGGATGACGTCCTGCAGCCGGACCTGACCGTCCTGCTCCGCGACGACGGCCATTACTACCGTGTCGCGCTTGATCTGGGTGCACCTCCGGGATGAGCGTTCGTCCCGACATACAGGTGCAGCTTGATGCGCTGGCCGACAAGCTGGACCACTGGGTGGCGCGAGTGCGCCACCCAGCGCAATTCTGGCCGCAGTTTGAACAGCTGACTGGTGAGATTCTTGACCAATGCGCGAACATGGAGAGGGACCACGCGCGTGCATGTGTACAGGCCATGCTCGAACGCCACGCGCTGGATCTCCCGTCCTGGCACCAACGGGACGATACCCTGCCGCCGGGAACGCCGGGAGCGTGATGGCGCGAACGATCACGACGCCCCGTCGGATGGCGTCGTCGCATTGCCGTCCTTCCAGCGCCATCGGCCGGGCAATGGCGCCTCGCCACACTGCCCAGCCACTCAGCGCCCCCTACACCGCCTCGACCTCCATCGCTGCCCCACCCCGCCGCTGCTCACGCCGGCGATGCACCCAGTAGTACAGCGTCGGCAGTACCAGCAGGGTCAGCAGCATCGCCGATAGCAGCCCACCAATCACCACCACCGCGAGTGGCTTCTGGGTCTCGGCGCCGATCGCGTGCGAGGTGGCCATCGGCAGCAAGCCGAACATCGCCAACAGCGCCGTCATCAGCACCGTGCGCAGGCGCTGCAGGGCGCCCTGCACCACGGCGTCGTAGAGCGCCATGCCCTGTTCGCGCAGCTGGCCGAACCGGGTCAGCATGATCACGCCGTTGAGCACCGCTTGCCCGAACAAGGCGATGAAGCCGATCGCCGCCGAGACCGACAGCGGAATACCGGTCAGCCACAGCGCCAGGATGCCGCCGATCATCGCCAGCGGTACGTTCGCCAGGATCAGGGCGGCACTGGTGACGTCCTTGAAGGCATCGAACAGCAGCACGAAGATGATCAGCACCGAGAGCGGCACCACCCAACCCAGACGGGCCATGGCGCGCTGCTGGTTCTCGAACTCGCCGGACCAGTCGATCCGGTAGCCCTCCGGCAGATCGATGGTCGCGTCGACCTGCCGGCGCATGTCGGCCACCACGCTGCCCATGTCGCGCCCGGCGATGAAGATGCTCACAGCTTTGACGCGCTGGGCGTTCTCACGCGAGATGTTGATCGCACCGCTGGCCATGTTGAAGTACGCCACATCTCCCAGTGTCACCGTCTGGCCTGAGGCCGTACCCACCGGCACGGTGCGCAGGCGCTGCAGATCGCGGTCGGCATCGGACAGGCGCAGGCTGATCGGGAACTGGCGCTCGCCCTCCCACAGCTGGCCGACCTCGCGGCCGCCGATGGCGGTCTCGATCACGGCATCGATATCCTGCACGTTGAGGCCGTAGCGCGCTGCGCGATCACGATCGATATCGATGCGCAGCTGCGGCAGGCTGCCGTCGCGGTCGATGAAAGCACTCTCCACGCCCTCCACGCCTCTGACCTGCGCCAGGATCGCCTGGGCCTGGCCGGTCAGCACGTCCAGATCTTCGCCGCTTACCTTGATCACCACCTGGCCCTTGATTTGGGAAATGCTTTCCAGGATGTTGTCGCGCACCGGCTGGGAGATCGAGAACTCGGGGCCGGGAATACGCGCTTCCAGCATGCGCTGCATCTGCGCCACCAGCTCGCGCTTGTCGATCTTCCGGGTCCATTCGGATTCGGGCTTGAGGGTCGGCAGGGAATCATTACGTACAGGGCCAAAAGCTGCCTAAGCGACTGAATTTCAAGGTTGATTGCTCATCTCTCGGGCAGGTTCTCCCCATCTATGGGGTCTGTTCAAGCACCTTGGCTGTGTAGCTCAGCGGCGCCACTTCCCTTTCAAGATCCAGGTGGTAATCGCCGAAGCGATTGATGTGGCTGGTCCGATAAGGCGACAGGCCGGCCAGGATCTCGGGCGTCAGTTCAATCCCCTCCTTCCTCATCTCGGCCAAGTTCCGGCTCATGCCTTCCACGTTGTGGAGGATGATCATGTTGGCCACCAGCTGGCTGTACTTGATGATCTTGCGCTGCTCGTGTTGGACGTTCTCAGCAATGATCCCCTGGCTGCCAAAGAACACCCATTTCACGAAGCCGTTGTATTCCTCGCTCTTGTTGGTGGCAGCATGGATCGTTTTGCGGATCTCATTGTCATCAATGTAGCGCAGCAAGAACAGCGTTCGAACGGCCTTGCCAAGTTCCCGGAAGGCGAAGTACAGCTTGTTCTTCCGGCTGTAGGTGCCCAGCCGGCGCAGGATCGAGGACGCGGTGATCTTGCCCAATCGGATTGAGATCACCACCCGCAGCATGTCGTGGAGATGGGTGGCGATCAGTTGCCAGTCGATGCTGTCCCCGAACAGTGCCTGGATGTTCTTATAAGCCCTACCCGGTTCGGGCCGAAAGAATGTCAGGTCCTTGATGTTCCGGATCCGGGGCATCAGCTGGATGCCCAGCATGTGGGCCAGGCCGAAGACCGGGTAGCTTTGGGCCTGCGTGTCGCCATGGACGATCTCAGGCTGGATGTCGGAAGTGTTGGCCAACAGACCGTCGAGGATGTAGATGCCCTCGTGCACGCCACAGGGAATGAAGTGGCTGAAGAGCGCCACGTATTTATCGGACACATGGTAGTAGCCGATGCCACCGTAGCCGCCGTAGCGGATGTGATACTCCGACAGCAGGTTGTCCTCGTACACGCTCCACTTTGTGCCATCAGCTGATGCGCTCTTGCCGCTGCCCCAATAGCCAGGCAGGTCGAATTTGTTGTAGGTATTGATGACCTCCACGATGGCCTTCTCAAGCACATCCTCGGTCACGTATTTCAGGTTGAGCCAAGCGACTTGGCGCCGGCTGAAGCCCTTGATCGACCGCGCCGTCTGCGTCGGCCCCAGGTTGCAGCCATAGCAAAATAGCGTGGTGATCACACGTCGGGGCAGATCTTCGACCTGGCTCTCGGTGCCGGCGATCGGGCGGAAGAAACGGTGCAGATCCAGCCATTGGCTGGCATCGATCAGGACATCGACGATGCTGGATTCTGGAAGCCGTTCGGCGATGAGGCGATCCACCGTGGTAATCGCGCTGGAGACTTCGGCGCGTTGCCCCTTCCGCAGCACCAGGCGCCCATCCAGGATGTCCGCATGTACGTTCTCCGGGAAACGCGCGTCGACCTCATCGGCCAGGGAGGTCAATTGTGCGCGCAATCCCGCGACGAAAGACTCGGCGTCAGTGGGCAGGCCTGAGACCTGGCCATAGGCTTCCAGTTCCTGGGCCAAGGTAGCTTCATCGACCAGCTGCTCGCGGTAGTCGTCGAAGCGCTCGCTGCTGGGAATGAAGAGATCTCCGGACTTCAGCTCGTCTTTGACCTGCACCAGCACGGCCAGCTCGAAGTACTTACGGTGCATCCAGCCGGCGCCTGCTGCGCTGGCACGCTTGCCGAACACGTGCTGACGCCAGAGCTTGGACATCCAGTCGAAGTCCTTTTCCGGGTCCAAACCAAGGGAAGCGACCTCGATCAGCTCACGGCGTTGGTTACGCAGCGAGAGCACCGCTGCGATCAGCGGCTCCATGCCGGCATCGTGGCTGGTCGCCCGCAAGTTCATCAGCTCCAACCCGTTGAACAGCAGCGGCCTGACCGCGCCATAGGGCTGCAGCATGAAAGGCAGGTAGTTCTTCCCGGCGTAGGCCATATGTTCTTCGCATTCGGCCAGCAAGGTCGACACTTCCGCTTCCAGGCTGTTGTCGATGGCATCTACGCGCTGACTATCGCTGCCGTCGAGCTGATAGGCCTGCAGGATCTCCTTGAGCTGGCCGATGAGGAAGTCGGCCCGCTTGGCATGTTCGAGCTGGTAGGCCAGCAGCTTCTGTTGCGCGGTGTTTTCCAATCCACGCACCTGCTTGATGAACAACTCGGCTGCATCATCCAAGGTCTTGGCGTGCTGGGCGCGAATGAAGATGGTGGCCAGCGCATAGCGCTTGTCCTCAGCCAATTCGGCCAGTTCGCTTGCGTCGTAGGCGCGAGCCATTGCACGGAACTGCTTGAGCTTGGGCACCGGCACATCGATGGGAGGCAGCTGGTCGGCCAGCTGCTGCAGCATGCGGATGTGCTGCAGATAGAACCGAACTTCCTTGTTGGTGGGCCGGCCGGGCTCGCGCTTGAGCGATTGCCAGCCGGTGAACCTGGACCCTTCCGGTGCGCGCAGCAATTCGTCGATGAGCGTGCGCGTGGCAGGCGTCAGTGCGTGACTAATGCTGCGGTAGTAGCGCAGATTGACCCGCTCACGGGCGCCGATGGCGGCCAGCTCCAGGGTGCGGAAACCGGGCAGTTCGTAGCGATGGTGCACCAGCTCTTCAAGCAGGACGTTCACGATGTCCGGGATGGTGTGCTTGGTCTGGGCTGCACCGGTGGCCACCGTGTCCAGCCAAGACAACCCGGCTTTGTCCAAGGGACGCACCCCAATGAACTGCCGAAGCTGCGGCATATGCCGGCGCTGGCTGCCGGAGGCGTCGTAACGTTCGAGCTGGTCGGTGTCCAATACGCGCCCGAGTCGGGCGGCCTTGGCGATGTGCTTCCGGATCCGCTCGGGTACGTCGGCCAACACCGTGAAGTAGCCCAAGCGTTGGAAGAGCTTGAGATGAATCAGTACCGCCAGCTGCGGACCCGGCTGGGTGGTCAGCTGCTTGGCGAATGCAATCTCAGCGGCGGTCGGGGTATAGATCTCCTCCAGTTCCTTGGCGGTGGGATCAGGCTTCAGTCGCGGGTAGGCGGTCTCGTGAAGGGTAGCCATTGGATCCGGAGGGTGTGAGGGGGATCAGTCCCAGTGCCGGCCGTCGTCTGTACTGAGCGACGCTTCCAGGAAGCACTGGTGCGTATCGGCCATGCGGTGCATGTCATCGAGCAACGTGGCCAGGATTTCATCCAGATCCCTTTCGGGATCGGTGGGAGCAGTCAACTGGTACTCGCTGCTGGCGGTGTTCAGGCGCACAGCCTGGAACGGGGCCAAGCAGATCTCTTCAATTCGGCCTCGGGCCTTGGCCGCGCCGCGGCCGGCGCGGGCAAACGGGGTCAGCACCAGGCGTAGGCGCAGCTGCAGGGCAGATTTGCCCTCGGGCGCCGGCAGCACCATCGTCGGAGCTGGCGCGGTTGGGCTGGGCAGGCTCGCTTCAATGCGATCCCGGGCGAACGGGTCACGCCCGTCCAGGTAACGCATGGCCGAGTGCACATCGCGCCAGCCCACGTACTCCATCAGCGCCTTCATATCCCAGCCTTGGTCGTTGGCCCAGCTGGCAAACCCGCGGCGCAGCGAGTGGCTGCTGTGGAGCCCAGCATCGGCAAACCCGGCACTGGCCAGCAACTCGCGCAGCAAGCGCACCAAACTGTTGGGATGCAGGCCCTCGGCGCTCACCTGGCCCCATTGGTTAACCGCCCGAAACACCGGCCCTTCGTGCAGGTCGGCCGCCTGCAGCCACGTCTGGGTCGCCTCCACCGGACACAGCCGCGACAACGCTGGCACTTTGTAGGTGACGCCGGCGGCCTGCCTATCGCCCTTGCTGCGCGGCAGGAAGCAGGTCATCCCCTGTCCCGGCACCAGCGTGAGATGGGCCACTTCCAGCCGCAGCAGTTCATCGCCGCGAAAGCCACGCCAGAATCCGAGCAGCACCAGCGCTCGGTCCCGTTGGTGGCGAAGCGCTGCCGCTCCATCGCCCCGGGCATGCGCCGCAGCGATCGCGGCAGCCAACCAGTCATCGAGCTCGACCAGCCGCCGAATCTGCAGCGGCGCGGCTTGCTTGACCTGGCCCGAGTGCAGGGTCTGGATGCCTTTGAGCACCTTGCGCACCAGCGGCGACCGGGTCGGGTCGACAAAGCCGTGGTCGCGGTGCCAAGAGGCAATGGCGGCCAGCCGGTGGCGAAGGGTGCTGGTGGCCAGGGTCTGCGCATACGCGGCCAGGTAGCGGGCCACGCTGTCCGGTGTCGCTGGGAGGTGTCCTTGCCACTCGACTTCAAAGTGCCGCAGCGCCGACGCATAGCTGCGCACCGTGTTCTGGCGCGTGGCCGCATCGAGGTAGCGGTCCAGTTCGGTCACTGGCGCGTGGCCTCCACCGAGGCCGGCTGCCGCAGCGTTGACAGGATGGTGCATTCAGCCCGCTGCCCGCCGTGGCAACTGGCAATCACCCGTTCCAGCTCGCTTGCCATGCGCTGCAGGTCGGCCATGCGCGCCCGCACGTCGGTCAGATGGCTGCGGGCCAGCCGATCCACGTCCCCGCATGAAAGCTCTTCATCGCCCGCCAACTGCAGCAGGCTGCGGACCTCCTCCAGGCTGAAGCCCAGGTCCCGGCCGCGCGCAATGAAGCGCAGTCGCTCGATGTCGGCCGGGCCATAGACCCGGTAGCCATTGCCCGAGCGCCCCGGGCGCGGCAGCAGGCCGATCCGCTCGTAATAGCGGATGGTCTCCAGATGGCACCCACTGGCGTCGGCAGCCTCACTGATTTTCATTCGTAGTACGCTTGACTCCGTAGTAGCTACGGACTTTACCCTCACCGGCTGTGTCATGCCAGCGTCCCGCCCGGGCCCGGCTTCCTTGCGAATGGAGATGTTCCGATGAGTGATTGTGGCTGCCACCACGAGGCCAAGAATGCGCAGGAGCAGCGCGTCCTTTGGATCGCCTTAGCATTGAACGCGGCGATGGCCGTGATCGGCGGCATCGCCGGCTGGATTGCCCATTCCACTGGCCTACTGGCCGACGCTCTGGACATGCTGTCCGATGCCACCGCCTATGCCATTGGCCTGGTCGCTATTGGGCGCACGGCGCGCTTCAAGGCCAATGCCGCGTGGGTCAGCGGCAGCGTGCTGCTTGTGCTGGGTGTGGGCGTGTTGGCCGAGGTCGGCCGCCGCGTAATGTTCGGTGCCGAGCCGGTCAGCGGCTGGATGATTGGCACCGCCCTGCTGTCGCTGGTGGTCAACGTGACGGTGCTGCGCATGCTGGCGCCGCTGAAGTCCGGCGAGGTGCACCTGCGGGCGACCTGGTTGTTCACCCGCGCCGATGTGGTGGCCAATGTTGGGGTGATCCTGGCCGGCCTGTTGGTGTGGTGGTTGGCTAGCCCGTACCCGGATTTCGTGATCGGCGCCCTGATCGGTCTGTATGTGATCAAGGAAGCCTTCGAGATCCTGGGTGATGCCCGCCGGGCACGTGCCGACGCGCGCAAGACCCCTGCATGACCGCCCGTGGCCGGCTGCGGACGGGCCTACGCTGGCTGCTGCTGGCGCAGCTGGCGATGGGTTTGCTAGTCCAGCCGGTCTTGGGTCTGGCGAGCGAACTGCACGTTCACATCCATCCGACCATTGCCGCCCATGGGCCGGCAGTGGTCGCACCAGCACCTGAGCGTGGCATCGGCGCCGCCTTGCACCGGCTTCACCAGCTGGCGCTGTGCTGCAGCCAAGCCGCACAGCCCCCTGAGATCCTGCTGTCCGTTGCGGACATCGGCCGGCATTTGTCGGTGATGCACGTCAACACGGTCCCGTATCCGCACGAGCAGCCGGTCGCGCCGTTCCGGCCTCCGATCGCAGGGTGATCTCCGCCGGCAGCGCCGGCCTAGCGACCTGCTGCTGTGCGCGGTTGGTGATCGTTTGTTGATGTCGAAACCCTTCGGAGTACTTCCATGCATGTGCGATTGGCGGCCTTGGCCGCATGGCTGCTGCTGACTGCGGCGACAACGCCGGCGGCAGCGGCCGAACTGATGACCTTGGACGACGCGTTCGCGCGCGTGGCCCAAACCCACCCCGAGCTGCGCTTGGTCGATGCGCGGGCCACCGTGCTCGCTGCCGAGCGCGACCAGGCGGTGCAGCGCCCACCGTGGACGCTCGGTGCCGAGGTCGAAAATGCGTTGGGCACTGGCGCGGCCCGCGGTCTGGACAGCGCCGAGTTGACCTTGAGCCTGAGCTCGGTGCTGGAGCGCGGCGGCAAGCTCGACGCCCGGCGCACCTTGGCCCAAAGCCGGATTGATGCACTGGCCGTGCAGCGCGAGACCGGGCGGCTGGACTTGCTCGCCGAGACGGCGCAGCGCTATTTGGCCGTTGTCGGTGCCGACCGGCAACACAGCCTGGCGGACATGGATGTTGGCCAGCGCCAGCGAACCGTGGCCGCTGCCCGGCAACGCCTGCAGGCCGGCGCTTCACCCGAATCGGTGCTGCTCACCGCGCAGGCAGCGCTGGCGCGGGCCGAGCTGACGCGTGATCGGGCCGAGCAACAGCGATTGGCCGCCCGTCAGCATCTGGCCGCGCTGTGGGGCGAACGTACTCCCACCTTCGAGGTGGCTCCGGCCGATCCGATGGCCCTGCCGGCGATCGCCTCCATGCAGACGCTGGCCGATGAGCTGGAGCGGACTCCGGAACTGGCGCAGTTTGCCGACGCCCGACGGATCGCGCAGGCGCGACTCCAACTGGCACGTTCAGCGGCCTCACCGGACCTGTCCTGGCAGCTCGGCGTGCGCCGCCTGCAGGAGACCGACGACACTGCACTGGTCGCTAGCATGTCCATACCGCTGGGCAGCCGCAGCCGCGCACAGCCAGAGATCCGCGCCGGCGAAGCCGAGCTGGAGGTCCTGACGATCGAGCGCGAGGCCAAGGGCCTGTCGCTGTACTCCACGCTGGTCGAGGCCCATGGCCGCTACACCGTGGCGCAGGCCGAGGTGGCGCGGCTGCAAGGAGACGTACTGCCGAAGTTGGCCCGGGCCGAGCAGGCTGCCGAGCGGGCCTATCGCGCCGGCGCGATCAGCTATCTGGAATGGGCACAGTTGCAATCCGAACGCACGGCCATGGCCCAGCAGCAGCTTGACGTCGCCTTGGATGCGCAGCGCGCCCTGATCGAAATTCAACGACTGACCGGCCAGGCGCTTGTCACGCCGCCGGCGGCCGCTTCCACCGGAGAGACCCCATGAATCGCTTTTCCTGGACCGCACTGGGCATGGCCCTGATGCTGGCCGCCTGCAACGCGTCGACCCCCAACGAAGCCTCTGAGGGCGGCGCCGCCGCTGAGGGCGAAGAGCACGGCGAGCACGAGGAAGCGCCGCTGGAAACCAAGATTGCCGCCAAGGCGGCGCAGGCGGCGGGTATCCAGGTCGCGCCGGCAGGCCCCGGTGAGATTGCTGACGAGCATGAGGTGCAAGGGCTGCTCACCCCCATCGATGGGCGCATCGCGCAGGTCACTGCACGCTTCCCCGGACCGGTCCGCTCCGTGCGAGCCGGCGTGGGCGATCAGGTACGGGCCGGCCAGGCACTGGCCACGGTAGAGAGCAATCTGAGCCTGACCACCTATACCGTCACCGCGCCGATCAGTGGCGTGGTCATGGCGCGTACGGCCGCTGTGGGCATGGCGGCTGCTGAGGGCGCGCCACTGTTCGAGGTCGCCGACCTGTCCACCCTGTGGGTGGACCTGCACATCTTTGGGGCCGACGTCCAGCACATCGGTGCCGGCGTACCGGTGACGGTCACCCGCTTGAGCGATGGCGTCACCGCGCAGACCACCTTGGAGCGCGTCCTGCCCGGCACCGCCACGGCCAGCCAAAGCACCATTGCGCGCGCCACCGTGGCCAACACCGATGGCCTGTGGCGGCCGGGTTCGGCGGTCAAGGCGCGGGTCACCGTGGATCGCCAGTCGGCGGCACTGGTGGTGCCGATCACCGCGCTGCAGACCGCAGAAGACCAGGACGTGGTCTACGTGCAGCAGGGAGAGACCTACCACACCCGGTCGGTCAAGCTGGGGCGCCGCGACGCTGAGCGCGCCGAAGTGCTGGAAGGGCTCAAGGCCGGTGAACAGGTGGTGGTGGCCCAGAGCTTCCTGATCAAGGCCGACATCGAAAAATCCACCGTCGAAGAAGACCATTGAGGCCCGCCATGCTCGAACGCCTCATTGGGCTGTCCATCCGCCATCGCTGGCTGACGCTGGTGTTCACCGCTGCGCTGGTTGCGCTGGGCGTGTGGAGCTACCGTCACCTCTCAATCGACGCCACGCCGGACATCACCAACGTCCAGGTCCAGATCAACACCCAGGCCCCGGGTTACTCACCGCTGGAGGCCGAGCAACGGGTCACCTTTGCCATCGAAACGGCCATGGCCGGCCTGCCCAAGCTGGACTACAGCCGCTCACTGTCACGCTACGGGCTCTCCCAAGTCACTGTCGTGTTCAAGGACGGCACCGACCTGTACTTTGCCCGCCAGCAGGTCGCCGAGCGCCTGCAGCAAATCGCTTCCCAGCTGCCCGAAGGATTGGACCCGGAAATGGGGCCTATCTCCACCGGACTGGGCGAGATCTTCATGTACACCGTGGAGGCCGAGCCCAACGCTCGCAAGCCCGACGGCACCCCGTACACGGCCACGGATCTGCGCACCCTGCAGGACTGGGTGATCCGGCCGCAGCTGCGCACCACGCCCGGCGTCACCGAGGTCAACACCATCGGCGGCTTTGAGCGGCAGATCCACATCACCCCCGACCCGGCCCAGTTGGTGGCGCTGGGCTTCACGTTGAACGACGTGGTCGCCGCGGTCATGCGCAATAACCAGAACATCGGCGCCGGCTACATCGAGCGCAACGGCCAGCAGTTCCTGGTGCGCGTGCCCGGCCAGCTGGCCAATCTGGAGGCGATCGGCAACATCGTGCTGGACCGGCGCGATGGCGTGCCCATTCGGGTGCGCGATGTGGCCAGCGTCGGGGAAGGCAAGGAGCTGCGCACGGGCGCGGCCACCCAGAACGGCCATGAGGTCGTGGTCGGCACCGCCTTCATGCTGTTCGGCGCCAACAGCCGGGAGGTCTCCCAAGCGGCTGCGGCCAAGCTGGACGCCGCCAACGCCAGCTTGCCCCCGGGCGTGCATGCAAAGGCCGTGTATGACCGCACCGCGCTGGTGGACCGCACGATCAGCACGGTGTCCAAGAACCTGATCGAGGGCGCGCTGCTGGTGGTGGTGGTGCTGTTCCTGCTGCTGGGCAATGTGCGCGCTTCGCTGATCACCGCCGCAGTGATTCCGCTGGCGATGCTGTTCACCATCATCGGCATGGTCCGTGGCGGCGTATCGGGCAACCTGATGAGTCTGGGTGCGCTGGACTTCGGCCTGATCGTGGACGGGGCGGTGATCATCATCGAGAACTGTCTGCGCCGGTTCGGGGAGGCGCAGCACGCGCTGGGCCGCCAGCTCAACGATGAAGAGCGCTATGACCTGACCGCCTCGGCCACCGCCGAGGTGATCCGTCCCAGCCTGTTTGGCCTGGGCATCATCGCGGCGGTCTACCTGCCGATCTTCGCGCTGTCCGGGGTGGAAGGAAAAATGTTCCACCCGATGGCGATCACGGTGGTGCTGGCCCTTACCGGTGCCATGGTGTTGTCGCTGACCTTTGTGCCGGCAGCGATCGCCACCTTCCTGCGCGGCCGCGTGGCTGAGCACGACAACCGCCTGATGCGCTGGTCGCGGGCCCGCTATAGGCCGCTGCTGGATTGGGCGCTGCGTCGGCGCGTGGTGGTGCTGGCCGGCGCGGCCGTGCTGGTGGTGGGCTGTGGCGTGCTGGCCACCCGCCTGGGCTCGGAGTTCGTGCCGAGCCTGGATGAAGGCGACATCACCTTGCAGCCCATGCGTATTCCCGGCACCAGCCTGGAGCAGTCGGTCGCCATGCAGGAAACGCTGGAGAAGCGCTTGGCCCAGTTCCCGGAGGTAGCCAACATCTTCTCCAAGATCGGCACCGCCGAGGTGGCCACCGACCCGATGCCGCCGTCGATGGCCGACACCTTCCTGATGCTCAAGCCCCGCGACCAGTGGCCCGACCCGCGCAAGCCCAAGGCCGAGCTGGTAGAAGAGCTGGAGGCAGCGGCCAAGGAAATTCCGGGCAGCAATTACGAGTTCACCCAGCCTATCCAGATGCGCACGAACGAGCTGATCTCCGGCGTCCGCTCTGACGTTGCGGTCAAGGTCTACGGTGACAACCTCGACCAGCTGACCCGTCTGGCCAGCCGGGTCGAGCGGATCATGCGCAGCGTCCCCGGCGCCAAGGATGTCAAGGCCGAGCAGGTCACCGGCCTGCCGCTGCTGACCATCACACCAGATCCGGCGGCATTGGCTCGGTATGGCCTGAACCCGGGCGACGTGCAAGAAACGGTGGCCACCGCCATTGGGGGCAGTGTCGCCGGCCAGTTGATTGAAGGGGACCGTCGCTTCGACCTGGTGGTGCGCCTGCCCGAATCGCAGCGCCAAGACCCGGCCGTGCTGGCAGATTTGCCGATTCCGCTGCCGGCAAGCACCAGTGTCGACGAGTCCAGCCGTCTGGCCGCCGGCGCCAATGGAGGGCCTCGTACGGTGCCACTGCGGGAAGTGGCGAAGATCCAGGTGGAACGCGGGCCCAATCAGATCAATCGCGAAAACGGTAAGCGGCGCGTGGTGATCACCGCCAACGTGCGGGAACGCGATCTGGGCGGGTTCGTCGGCGAGTTGCGCACGCGCATCGGCCAAGATGTCACGCTTCCAGAGGGCTACTGGATCGATTACGGCGGCACTTTCGAGCAGCTGATCTCGGCCACCCAACGCCTGGGGGTGGTCGTTCCGGTGACGCTGGCGTTGATCTTCGCCCTGCTGTTCATGGCCTTCGGTTCGGCCAAGGACGCGACCATCGTGTTCAGTGGTGTGCCACTGGCGCTGACCGGCGGTGTGCTGGCGCTGGCCCTGCGCGGGATTCCGCTGTCGATCTCGGCCGGCGTGGGCTTCATCGCACTGTCGGGCGTGGCCGTACTCAACGGCCTGGTCATGATCGCGTTCATTCGCCGCTTGCGCGAACAGGGTGATCCGCTGGACGAGGCGGTACGCGACGGCGCCCTTGGCCGGCTGCGGCCGGTGCTGATGACCGCCCTGGTAGCCTCGCTTGGGTTCCTGCCCATGGCCTTGAATGTCGGTGCTGGCTCGGAGGTGCAGCGGCCGCTGGCCACCGTCGTCATCGGCGGCATCGTCTCATCCACCGCATTGACCTTGTTGGTGCTGCCGGTGCTTTATCGTTGGCTGCATCGCGACCGCGCTCCCCGCGCCGGCAGCACTGCTTTGGAGTCTTCGGCACCATGAACGAGCTCAACCTGGAACAGGTGCGTGCGGCGATGTTTACCGACCCGGGCGTGAAAGCGGTGGACGACCTGCGGGGTTCACCCCCGTTTTCACGGACACTTACGAGAAGGCCGATCAAGGCCATGAGGAGTGTTCATGTCGAAGCGAAGGAAGTTCAGCACCGAGTTCAAGCGCGGTGCGGTTGAGCAGGCCAGCCAGC